>JBBIVW010000009.1:0-40838 GCA_037439525.1 Anaerolineae bacterium | reverse complement strand
GCGGGGTATAGAAACCCCGCCCACAAAACCACATCCGTATCCTGGGGGAAGGGCAGCGCGCTGCAGGCATGCACCCGGCTCAGCGATGGGCGGTGATGAGCATCACGCGGCCAGTGGCGTCTTCAACAAACTGCACCTGCACAATAAATCCCATAGCCTTCAACGGCTGTTCTACGCGCTCGGTGAAAAAGTCGCTTTCCCCGGTATAGCGGAACGCCCAGGCGAGCAACCGCTCCCAAGGGGACTTGCCCGTGAGCCAGGCTACCGGCAACAAGACGAGCACACCCTCATCCGTCAGCAGGCGGTCGATCTCCCGCAAAGTGGCGGCGGCGAAAATGTATGCCGTCGGAAAGGTGGCGACGATGCATTCCACGCTGTGGCTTTTCAAAGGTATGAAGGAGGCATCCGCGTTGAGGATCAACGGCGGCGCATCCAGGCGACGCGTTCTACGCCGCGCCAGTTGCGCCATATTGAAGCTCCGATCGAGGCCAATGGCGCGAACGCCACGGCGGCTCAGCGCCCGAAGCAGATGCCCCGGACCGTGCCCCAATTCGAGCACGCGCTGCCCCTGGATGTATGGCAGGCTGTGCATGACCCATTTCTGCCAGCGCCCCAGAGAGACCAGATAGGCTACCAAGTCGTAAGCCCAAGCCAATCGCCCGTAGAGCAGGCAGAAGAAAAATTCCAGCAAGCACAGCAGCCAGGCAGGGGCTTGGGCCATGGCTTAGGCTTCCTGGGTGGCCAGTTGCCCACACCCGGCGTTGATTTCGATGCCGCGGCGCAGACGCACCGTGCAGGGGATGTGCGCCGCCTGGAGCACCTCGGCGAAGCGCTGCACTGTTTCGCGCCTTGGGGCGGCTGATTCAAAGCCCGGGGTGGGATTGAGCGGGATCAAATTCACATGGCACAGACAGGCGCCCGCCACAAAGAAGTCCTTCAACCACGCTGCCAGGGCTCTGGCGTGGGCAACGGTATCGTTCGTGCCAGCAATCAACGCCCACTCGAAGGAGATGCGGCGCCTCGAGGCGTGCACATAATCCAGGCAGGCGCGCTTCAACGCTTCCAAAGGGTGTTTGCGGGCAATGGGGATGATCGCCTCCCGCTGAACCGGGTCGATGGAGTGGAGTGAAATGGCCAGGTTCTCCTTACGGCGTTCTTGGGTGAAGCGGCGGATGCCCGGGATGAGGCCTACCGTGGAAACGGTGCAGCGCCGCGGGCTGAGCGCCATGCCCGCCGGGTCTTCGAGGCGATCGAGGGCATGTATGGTGGCATTATAGTTATGGAACGGCTCTCCCATGCCCATGAACACGACGTTGGTCACTGCCTTGCCATCTGCGTGCAACCGCCGCGCGTAGTACACCACCTGTTGCACGATCTCGCCCGAGCTCAGGTTGCGGCGAAAGCCCATCTGCCCGGTGGCGCAAAAGCTGCATCCCATGGCGCAGCCCACCTGGGTAGAGATGCACAGCGTTTGGCGGCGATGGTAGCGCATGAGCACAGTTTCTACTGCGGCGCCATCGCTGAGGCGCAGCAAGGTTTTAAGCGTTTGTCCATCTTTGGAGGCGATCTGTTTCACGGGGGTGAACGTGCGCAAGGCGAATTGGGCGCTCAATGCCTGGCGCAACGCCTTCGGAAGGGTGCTTGCCTGAGCGAACGTCTCCCAATAACTATGATACAAGCCTTGCCAAACCTGAAGGGCGCGGTAGGGCGGCTGACCGAGGGCGGCGAGCGAATCGGAAAGCTCGGAAAAACTGAGGTCGTACAGGCTTGTTAATGCGGTGAGGCTCATGGTTCGGGCAGGCTGTCGATCAAGGCTTCCAGATTCTGGGCGACCCAATCGGGTTGGATGGGGGAGGCGGCGAGCATGTCCGCCGAGGTCACACCGCTCAAGACCAGAGCTGTGCGGCAACCGGCTTGTTTCCCGCCCTGGATGTCCGTTTCCAGGCGGTCGCCGACGACCAGCGTCTCTTCAGCCGGCACACCGAGGGCTTGCAGCGCCATAGAGAAAAAGGGCAGGTTGGGTTTGCCCAGGACGATGGCCGGCTGAGCGGCGGCTACCTGGACGGCTTGCAGGATCGCTCCGGCGCCGGGCAGGCATCCATCGGGGACGGGCAGGGTGGCATCGGCGTTGGTGCCTAAAAACAAAGCCCCTTCTTGGATGCATCGCGCTGCGGCAGCGAGCTTTTGGTAGGTAAAGCCTCGATCCAAACCAACGACCACTGCCAACACGTCATCCTCGCCGGGTTCGAAGCCGTAAGCCTGCAATGTTTCGATGAGCCCTTGCTCGCCGATGACAAATACCTTGCCCCCCTGAGGAAAACGCCCCTGCAGGTAGCGCCCGGCCACTTCGGAAGAATTGAGAATGTGTCGCTTCTGGACGTGCACCCCCAGGGTTTCGAGTTTGTGTTGAATCTGCGCGCCACTGCGTGTGGAGTTGTTCGTCGCCAGGATGAACTCGAATCCTTTGCGCTGGATTTCGGCAAAGACGTGCGGCAAGTCGATCAACACCTGCTTGTCGCGCCACAGGACGCCATCCATGTCCAGGATCAACCCGCGCAGTCGAGGGGCGTGTTCCGAGTGCGTGTCTTGCACCATAATGCCGAATTATAAAACAACCGCCACGCTGCGTGGCGGTTGTGGCTGGCAATCAGGCTCAGTCGGGTCTATTTGTGGTCGTCTTTCTGTTTGACGAGCTGTTTGCTTTCCGGGATTTCCATGACGCTGTCCACCAAGCCATAGCTGACCGCGCTCTGGGCGTTCAGGTAGAAATCTCGGTTGGTGTCCCTTTCGATGGTTTCGATGTCCTGTCCGGTGTGATATGCCAGGATGGAGTTGATGTGGTCCTTCAGGCGTAAGATTTCCTTCGCCTGGATTTCGATATCGCTGGCTTGTCCTTGGGCGCCGCCGAGCGGTTGATGCAGGTGAATGGTCGCGTTGGGTAGGGCATAGCGCTGGCCCTTCGTCCCTGCGGTGAGCAGCACGGTGCCAAACGAGGCGGTCATGCCCACCGCCAGGGTGCTGATCGGGTTGGGGATCATTTGCATGGTGTCGTAAATTGCCAGCCCGGCGTACACCTGTCCTCCAGGGGAGTTGATGTACATTTGGATGGGGGCTTCCGGGTCTTCGCTGCTCAGGAAGAGCAACTGGGCAACGATGACGTTAGCAACCTGATCGGTAATGGGTGTGCCCAAAAACACAATCCGGTTCTTCAACAACAACGAGTAGATATCATAGGCGCGTTCACCGCGCCCGGTAGTCTCAATCACCATAGGGATCAGGGATTGGGGGATGTGCATGGTTATTCCTCCGGTAATGGGTCGTTATCAGGATATGCTGTGGCGTGGGGTATGTCTTCGTCCGACGCCGCGCCCACGGCCTGCTCGACAGTCGGCAGGGGTTGCGCCTCAGCTTCATTTTGAGTTAATTGTTCCGCATCTGGCGAAGCGCCGCGGGCAATTTCCAGCAGGCGCTGCACCGCCTTTCTGCGCTTCAGGCCGGCTCGAATGTAGGCACGCATGTTGGCATCTACCGATTGATTGAGCTCCTGGAACGCTTGCTGGACTTCAGCTTCTACATCAATGCCTTCCAGTTCGGCGACTTTATTGATCGCCAAGGCCTGGCGCACACGTTTCTCCGCCACCTGACGGGCTTCTTTTTCGAGGTCTTCTTGGGTCATCTGGCGCGCTTTCAAATAAATCTCCAGGCTCATATTGTTTTGCTTTAGATTATCGGCAAGCGCCTCCAGGACGGATTGGGTTTCCTCTTCAATGATCTGAGGAGGGTATTTGATCGTCGCCATGGCGAGCAAGGCGTCGATGACCTGGTCCAGGTAAGCCTCTTCGTATTCGTTCTCTAATGCGGTGGATAAATCCTTGCGTACCGCCTGGCGCAGCTCCTCCACCGTGCTGATGCCCTCGAAGGTGGCGGCAAATTCGTCGTTCAACTCCGGAAGCTTGCGCTCCTTGATCGACTCGACTTTGAAGCGGAATTCGACTTGTTTGCCTTTGAAGCTGGTATTGGCATGTTCCTCAGGATAAGTGTAGGTCACCGTCTTCTCATCGCCTTCCGACATGCCCAACAGGTGGTTGGAGAAGCCCTCAAAGGGCCATTCAGTCTCATCGTTTTCGGCTGCCACCAGAAGCGGCACGACCTTTTCCTCGATGAGTACTTCTTCCGTTCCTTCCTGAGTCGGCGCCAGACGTGCGGAAAGGCGCAAAACAACCAGATCCTGCGCCTGTATGGGGCGCTGTACGGGTTCGATGACCGCGGCGCGTTTGCGCAGAGATTCCAGGTTTTCTTCGGTCATCTGGTCATCGACAGTCGGCGTCTGGTAGGGGAAGCGGATGGAGCGGTAGTCGCCCAGCTCCACTTCGGGCATGAGCGGCACCAGGAACTCCAGTGTGAGCGGGTCCAGGCTTTCGACTTGCTCCAAAGAACCAGGCGCGTAAGGTTGGATCTCAGCTTGGCGAAGAATGTGCGCGTAGCTCTCATCCACGATGATCTCCACGGCTTCTTCGATCACGGCAGCCTCCCCAAACTGGCGTACAATGACCGCATATGGCGCTTTTCCGGGGCGAAACCCGGGGATCTTTGCCCGGTTGGCTATTTTCCGGGCAGCCTTTTGCTTCGCCTGTTCGAATTGCTCCTTCTCGAAGGTGACTTTTAATCTGGCTTGATGATCTTCCTGGATTTGCGTTTCGATTTTCAACTTGGATGCCTCATATAGTGTCATGTTTTCGAGCGTTCCGTGGATTATAACATGCAGGGGGTAAGAATTTTGTAAGATGAAAATATGAAGTTCTTTTGCATTTTCAAAAACCCCATTTAGAAAGTAGAGTGGGGAAGGAGGGACTTGAACCCTCACGCCTTGCGGCACGTGATCCTAAGTCACGCCTGTCTGCCAGTTCCAGCACTTCCCCGTACTCCCATTATAAACAATCCCGGGAGAAGCGTCAAATGTTCGCCTTTGGCTTCAGGAAAGCGATTATAATCCTCATTAATTATGAGGAGCCCCGGCATATGAGTCGCATTGTACAAACGCAACCCAGAATTCAGGAACGCCGCGGGATGCTGAAATTGTTGCTCTATACCCTCGAGCATATAAATTCCCCCGATGTGACGCCTGGGGAGCAGAGGGATATGGCCGCATTTGCCCTAAAGACCCTGGAAAAGGTGCATGAGAGCATCGAGCAGAGCGCCGGCGCATGGGAGAAACGCGGCTATTGGAACAAAGCCGATAAACTGCGTCTCGAATGGAGCTGGCTGGAAGGGCACGCAGCCACTTTGAAGCAATACCTGAGGAACGAAATCCAATACCAGGATCTGATGGAGCGAGTGCAAGACATGAAGCACCATCTCCAGGAACAAGGCATTACCACGCGGCGCTTGAGAGACCAGGCACCTTGGAGGGGCGCCTATCAATTGATTAAAGATAAATTAAAATCGTAGTGTGCGCGCTCGGCTTTTTTCCAGAAGGATGCGCGCCAACCATATGACAGAACGGGCATAGGGGCGAAATCAACCATCAAAGTCAACCCGGCAGGGAGTATGGCACGTGTGGGGTGGGGGACTTTTATCCGAACCATAAAATGAAATAGACCTGTAGCGATAGATCACACAACGAAAACAGCTCAGACCCAATCAACACGAGGCGCCAAGATGCGCGCACCGTCTAAAATCGAGCCAGCAGGGGATTGACAAACCCGCATTTGCAGTGTACAATGATTATGCTTTCGATAAGTATCATTATCATAAACATCAGCTTTTAGAGAGAAAGCCTCTATGACCATTGCAGAAGCCTTGAGCGCATACCTGAAGATGATTCAACAGGCGCGTAGTGCCAACACCTATACCACATACCGCAACGCGATGAAATTGTTTGCTCAGGTATTACAAGATAAAGGCGTTGACATTCGCACTCAATCCATCTCTGCCTTCCCCGAAGATGCGATCATCTGGTTCTCTTCAGATTTGAAGCACTTATCCCCGGCTACCGAACAACTGTACATCACAGTGGCGGCTGGATTTTATGAGTTCCTGGTGGCTGAAAACCTGTATGCCGCCAACCTGCCACGCATGCGCTTGCTTATACGCCAGCGCACGCGCGCCAGCGGCACGCGATTGCCTCAATTTTCCAGAGATATTATTGAAGAAGTAATAAATTATGCAATATATTTTGCAAACAATCCCAATTC
This sequence comes from Anaerolineae bacterium, assembly GCA_037439525.1. GTDB lineage: Bacteria > Chloroflexota > Anaerolineae > Anaerolineales > UBA4823 > JBBIVW01. Next base: position 34,644 of record JBBIVW010000009.1, on the reverse strand, counting down.
CGATGAATTGCGCGACCGTCTGATCGACCTGAGAGACAGCGCTTTTATCCTGACCTTGGCGGATACCGGATTGCGCGTGCACGAAGCCTGCGCCCTGCGCCGTGGAGACATCCACTGGCAGGAAGCTAAAGCCGTGATCATCGGCAAAGGCAATCGCCAGGCTGTGGTGCGCTTTTCCAAGCGAGCCTTGGGCGGCATCTCCAGCTACCTCGCCCTGCGCCAGACGCTCGATGGAGCAGCGCGCAAGCCACTGGCTTCCTTACCCATCTTTGCCCGCCACGACAAAGGCGCCGGGAAGCGTATCTTGCCCATCACCCCGACCACAGGGCGCAACATCATCGCCCAACGCGTGGCTGCCTGCCTGGGAGACGAACATGTGGGCTCGATCACGCCCCACTCCTTTCGCCATTATTTCGTCACCCGCGTCTTGCTCGGCTCAGGGGGCAACCTCAAGCTGGCGCAAGAGCTGGCGCGCCATCGCAGCATCAGCGTGACGCAACGCTATGCGCACCTTGCAGAGGACGAGCTGGATAAAAGTTACATGGAAATCTTCGAGGAAGGGTAAGGCTGCCTAGCGGCGCGGAACAATTCTGCAATCAACTCGATAGGATGCACTGCAAGTTGACCGCTGAGATCGGCAATTTGCGTGCGACAAGATACCCCGGAACTCACCAGGATGGTGCGCTCATCCAACCTGTCGCGCAGGAGTGGCCTCAGGCTCATCTCCCCAATCCGGCGAGAGAGCGCATCGTGTTCCAGCTCATAACCAAACGAACCGGCCATACCGCAACAGCTCCCCTGCAGCGCCTCTACCCGAAAGCCCAGCATGCGTAACAGCTCGACGACCGAGGCAGCGCCAAAGCTCTGCCCGTCGGGATGCGGCGCCTCTGATTTCTGATGGCAGTGCGCGTGCACCAAAACGGTGTTTTTCGGGTGTTCGCTTACGGCTATACGCAATTTCTCCAATAGATGTCCTTGTTGCGGCAATACGCGCACGAGAAAATCCTCGATACCATAGACGCGTTGCCCCAAACGAGCAATTTCATCCACTCGCTCTGCATCAAAAAACAAGGCGTATTCGTCACGCAGCATAGAGAGCTCCGATGGTTCGAAGCCGACGATGCACCCCTCCCCTTCCCCATCCGCCTGCTGCAGATAAGCCAACAACTTGTGCGCCTGTCGCCGCGCCTGAGCGACGAACCCTTTGGAAAACAATGTCCGCCCAGCGCCGATCATGGGCAGCCTGGCAACCTCAAAACCAAGCGCCTGAAGCACGAAAAGCGCCTCCAGTCCAATTTCTGGATAGAAGTACTCTGTAAAGGCATCCACCAGCAGCCAGACGCGTTGCGCGCCCTTTTCCGAGGACGTTAATACGCTATTGCGCCTATCGATTGTATAGCTATGCGCAATTCTGGCACTCAATGGACGCCGTGCCAGGCGTGGCAGGCGACGCCAGGGCGTGATTTTCAGCCAGCGTTTGATCCATCTGCCCAACACTTTTTCGTGGAGCACCAGATTCAACAGCGGAACTATGCGACACCCCCAACGTGCCCAGGTGGCGACATAGGCAAAGAAATAATCGCGCAGCGGGTGCCTCCTTTGGCGATAGTATGCCTCCAAGAAGGCGACTTTTAACCTGGCCATGTCCACCCCAGAGGGACACTCGGCTTTGCAGCCCTTGCATGCCAGGCATTGGCTCAGGGTGTTAAACAACGCCTGGTGTAATATTTCACGGCTTTCTGCATCCATTGAATCTCGCAACAGCCAGGCGCGTAGCAGGTTCGCTCTGCCTCGCGTGCTGAGCAGCTCATCGCCGCTGGCCATAAACGAGGGACACATCACGCCTTCCTCTTTGCGACAAACGCCCGCTCCATTGCATTGTTCGATGGCTCCGATCAGCCCTCCATCCTCATCCATTTGCAGCAAGCTCGCCCAGGCTTGAGGCTGATAGGTCGAAGCGTAGCGCAAATGCGTATCCATGCGTGGGAGTTCGTCAGCTTCATGTGGCGAGACAATTTTCCCGGGGTTGAACAGATTGTGCGCATCGGCGCATTGTTTCAAGGTGCGAAAGGCAGCGTAAATCTCGGCTCCAAAGGTTTGCGGCAGCCATTCCGTGCGCGCCAGGCCATCGCCATGTTCTCCGCTCGGCGCGCCGCCAAGCGCAGCCACCAATTGCATCGCCTCTTGACTGATGGCGCGCAGCATCTGCACTCCCGAGGTAGTTTTCAAATTGATCATCGGACGGATATGCAAGCAGCCGGCTGATGCATGGGCATAGAACTCGGCGCGCACGCCGAAAGCACTGAAGATTTCATCCAGCTGGCGCACAAAATGACCCAGTTGTTCGACGGGTACGGCCATATCTTCGATGAACGCCCAGGGTTTGACATCACCTTTCACTGCGAGCAGCAAGCCCAAACCGACTTTACGGATGTTCCACACCTGTTCCTTTTCTTGAGACGCATGGATTTCTAAAACAAAACGGCGGCCAGCACGCAATCGCTCCAACTCTCGCGGTACATTTGTGTTGCCTTTGGGGATTTCAATGACCAGCAGGGCTTCTGGAAACTGCCCTTCAGCCTTCAGCGCATCTAAGACGCGCAACTGGCGGGCATACGCCGGGATCGAGGCTGCCAGTTGCAGGATGGCACGCGGCACCAGCTCGATCGAATACGGTGCGAGGGCAAAAAGCTCGACCACTGCTTCGCATGCGGCGACCACATGCTCAAACGAAACAAGCACCAAATAGGTATCGGTTAGGCGCTCCAGCAGGCGGACACGCGCTTTGAGAATCATGCCCAGCGTTCCCTCGGCGCCGACAAACACATGGCTCAGGTTGATCCTATCGGGCGCGATCGGCGGATAAGGCATGTCCATGACCGCAGGCCACATGGGCGGGCGTGAAGGTGACCATGGCAGGAGGTAGTTGAGGTTATATCCCGAAGCAGTGCGCCAGGTGCGCGGCCATCCCGATTGGATCATTTGCGAGCCTCGCGCGCGTAGGTCGAGGGCAAATGCATAAAGCCTCGCTTCGATGGAAGCATGCCCGGCGGAGGCTTTGTGCCGCGCTTCCTCCAGGCTGACCTCTTGAAACCTTGCCAGGCTGCCATCGGCTAAAACCACATCCAGGGATAGCACATGGTCAACCGCCATGCCATAGAGGATCGAATGCGCGCCTGCGGCGTTATTCGCCAGGCTGCCTCCTAAGGTTGCCCGGTCGGATGAAGCTGGATCAGGAGCGAAATGCAGGCGATATTTCGCCGCCTCTCGGTTGAGACGGTTGATCACTACCCCAGGATCGACTTCGGCTTCCCGCCGTTCGGGATCGATGTGCAATGTGCGCTGCAAATACCGCGAAAAATCCACCACGATGCCTGGGCCAATCGCTTGACCTGCCAGGCTCGTACCGGCGCCACGTGCGATCAGCGGCAGGCGAAATTCGGCTGCCAGCGAAACCAGAGCCAACACATCCTCCGCCCTCTTCGGGAAAAAGACCGCCAGCGGTGGGATTTGGTAGATCGAGGCATCTGTGCTGTACAGAATCCGATGGATGGCATCGGTTTTCAACTCCCCCTCGGTCCTTTTTTCAAGTTCTGCTTTGATCTCTGCAATGAGTTCGTTGTTCATATTGGGTGCCGCGCCTCCATCAGGGATTGATGTGCTCAGGTCTTGTGGCGGGTCGCGTCGCTGAGGTGTATTATACGCCACCATGAACATATTGACGCCTGGAGCAAAAAAAGATAAACTTCACAAGCAATCCAACGAATGGAGACAAAACTATGACCATCAGCAAACTCGCGCGTGCGATCGCCCCTTCGCCCACCTTCGCCTTAAATGAGGAAGCGCGCCTGCTCAAGGAGCGCGGTGAGGCGGTGATCAATATGGGCATTGGCGAACCAAAGAACAAAGCCCCTATTACAGCCATTTTAGGCTCGGCTTCCAAACTGGTTGAGGGGGATATCAAATACACGCCCCCCGACGGAATACCCTCCCTGAAAAAAGCCATTATCCGCTACACCGAGGAAAACTACAACCGCTACATTGCCCCAGAAAACATTATTGTCACTTCGGGCGCCAAACAATCCTTATTCAACATCTTCTTTACCATCCTTAACCCCCAAGACGAAGTCATTATCCTGGCTCCTTATTGGGTGAGTTATCCGGAGATGATCAAAATGGTATATGGCGTGCCTGTGGTGGTTACGCCGGAGGATGGTTCATTTCAGCCCAGCTTCAAAGAAATCGAACAAGCGCTTAGCCCATATACCAAAGCCATAATCGTGAACAGCCCGAACAACCCTTCGGGCATTGTATATCCACCCGAGTTTATCGCCCAAGTGGTTGAGCTATGCGAGCGCAAGCGCATATATTTGATTCTAGATGACATCTATCACAAACTGGTGTTCGATCGCACTGTGGCTGCGCCGGGATACCAGTTTACCCAGAAGAATGTCGATGACTCCATGATCATTGTGGTCAATGGCGTATCCAAGCTATACGGAATGACCGGCTTCCGCATCGGCTGGGTTGTCGCCAGCCGCAAGCTGGTCGAGGTCATGTATAACGTGCAGGCGCAAACGGTATCCTGCGTTTCGGTCGTGCTTCAAGCTGCGGCAGAAAGTGCGCTGACCGGCATGCAGAGCGTGGTGGAAAACTTGCGCCTGACCTTCGAAAACAATCGAAACGTGATCATCCAAGAATTACACACTTTCAACGATATCAAGGTACAAAAACCACAAGGCACTTTCTATTGTCTGCCGGATTTTCGGGCATACCGCCAGAATTCCGTGGAACTGGCGCAGTTTTTACTCAAGAAAGCGCTGGTGGTGAGCGTACCTGGCAAGGAGTTCGGCATGGAAGGGTATCTGCGTCTGAGCTTTGCCGGCTCGGTCAAAGAGATCATCGAAGGCATCGAGCGCATCAAATGGGCGCTTGACCCTCAAGCTCCGAACGAAATATACATTGGCGATAGAAAGGTCATCCGAGACTGGCTATGAACAACATCCTGAACATTAAAACCCCTACTGAAGATCAAGCAGCGGCGCGCAAGAGCGATTATGGCCTGGAGATCCTCGGTTTGAGAAACCTGAGGAAGGTGTACTGGAACCTGCCCAATGAAGCGCTCTATGAAGAGATCGTTTTTCGCCAAGAAGGACGCATCACACTTCAAGGTCCCTTGGTGGTATACACGGGAAAACACACTGCCCGGGCAGCGAACGATAAATTCATCGTGCGCGAATCCTCCTCCGAAGATCATGTTTGGTGGGGGCAATATAACCGCCCGTACAGTTCCGAAAAATTCGAAGAGCTTTTCAATCGCATGCAAGGCTTCTTCCAGGGACGTGATGCGTTTATCCAGGACTGTTTCGTCGGAGCAGATGCGCAATACCGCCTGGCGTTACGCATCATCACTGAAAAAGCCTGGCATAGCCTGTTTGCGCGCAATATGTTCATCACCCCACAGACGAACGAAGAATATCGCCAACATGTACCTGATTTTACGATCCTGGCAGCGCCGTCTTTCAAAGCACTGCCACAGATCGATAGCACCAATTCGGAAACGTACATCGCCCTGGATTTTTCGAAGAGATTGGGCATCATCGGCAACACCGGCTACGCAGGCGAAATCAAGAAATCGGTGTTCACCATTATGAACTATTTGCTGCCGCTGAAAAACGTGATGACCATGCACTGCTCCGCCAATATGGGCGCGCGGGGGGATGTCGCCTTATTTTTTGGCCTATCTGGCACCGGTAAAACAACCCTGTCCGCCGACCCGAAGCGCAAGCTGATCGGGGATGACGAACATGGCTGGAGCGATGAAGGCGTGTTTAACTTCGAAAATGGCTGTTACGCCAAAGTGATTGCCCTATCGCCAACGGCAGAACCACAAATATACGCCTGCACACGCAGGTTCGGCACGATCCTCGAAAACGTGGTTTATGACCCGGTGACGCGCCTGATTGACCTGGATGATGACACATACACCGAAAACACGCGCGCCTCGTACCCGCTGAATTTCATCGAAAACGCCATCGAAGAGAAGCGCGGCGGGCACCCTCAGAACATCATCTTCCTGACCTGCGATGCCTCAGGAGTGATGCCGCCCATCGCCCGACTGAACACGCCACAGGCGTTGTACCACTTCATTTCAGGTTACACCTCTAAAGTGGGCGGCACTGAACTGGGATTGGGTGAAGAACCCGAAATCACGTTCAGCACCTGCTTCGGTGGTCCTTTTATGGTGCACCACCCTGCCTTTTACGCCGACTTGCTCAAAAACAAGATCGAGCGCTATCAGGTCAAATGTTGGCTGATCAACACTGGCTGGGTGGGAGGTCCTTATGGCGTAGGGAAGCGCATCGACATTCACTATACACGCACGATGTTGAACGCCCTACTGGACGGCAAGCTCGATAACGTGGAATACAAAGAAGACCCGATCTTCGGCTTTGCCGTGCCGACATCATGTGAAGGCATTCCAGACAAAGTGCTCGACCCCGCCTCCGCCTGGCCAAGCACAGAGGCGTACTTCAAACGCTACCGCGATCTGGCTTCCCGCTTTGTGGATAACTTCAAGAAGTTCGCCGATCAATGCGCGCCCGAGGTCCGGGAAGCCGGTCCTAAGCTGTAACCGAGAGATATTTCAGCCCTGTCCCGGTGTTGAAAAGCACCAGGCGATCCGCAGGCGAGATAAAGCCGCGCGCGATCAACTTTTTCAGACCCGCCAGGGTGGCCGCGCCTTCCGGCGCTGCGAATATTCCCTCGGTGTGCGCCAATTCACGCCCCGCCTGAAGGATCTCTTCGTCCTCTACTGAAATGGCTGTTCCCCGGCTTTGATATAAGACCTGCAGGATTTCTCGATCCGCAAAGCTTTTGGGCACGCATAAGCCAGAGGCAATTGTCCTCGCCCCCTGCCAGACCTGACATTGATCTTGGCCGTTTTCAAACGCGCGCACCAGTGGGGCGCAGCCCTTAGCCTGGACGGAAACCATGCGCGGGAATCTCTCCCCCTCCAACCAGCCTAAGTCACGTAGTTCCTCGAACGCCTTCCACATCCCGACCAGACCTGTGCCACCCCCTGTGGGATAGATGATCACATCGGGCAAGCGCCAGTGGAACGCTTCGGCAATTTCCAAGCCCATCACCTTTTTCCCCTCTAAGCGATATGGCTCACGAAAGGTTGCCAGATCGAACCAACCTTCCCTTTGGCTGATCTCTTGCACCAGCTTGCCCGCGTCGCGCAGCGTGCCTTTCACCTGGATGATCTTCGCTCCCGCTGCCTGACACTCACGCAGGTTCTCGCGCGGCGTATTCACCGGCACCACGACGCAAGCCTCCATGCCCGCCCGGGCTGCGTAGAACGCTGCGGCTCCCCCCGCGTTACCAGCCGAAGGGATGATCACCCTCTGGGCGCCTAATTCTTTGGCGCGGGAGATGGCTACCGCTAACCCACGCGCTTTGAACGTCCCAGTTGGGTTCAGGCTTTCATCCTTCAGCCAGAGGTGCGTTAACCCCAGGCGCTCACCCAGGCGAGTCAACTGAACGAGAGGGCAGTCGCCCTCCCCCAGAGTAACCATAAAGCGTGCATCCTGGAGAGGCAGCAATTCGAACCACCGCCACAATCCTTTTCGGCGCAGGCGGAGTTCAGCTTTGTCCATGTGCTGCTTTAGCTCACCCAGAGCATAGCGCGAGAATAGAGGTCCCTGGCATTGCGGGCAAACGGTTTGCAAGCGATCCGCAGCCACTCGATGATGACAACGCGGGCATTCCAGCTCTTGGAGAAATGAACGCATCGTTTGCATAATGGCATTCACCTTTCAAACAATAGGGCTTTTTTCTTGAAATCTAGGCTGGAAAAAGGCTTCGAGATGACCAAATCGCAACCGGCGACAATGGCACGTTCGACATCCCCCTGCTCCTTATCTCTGACCAGGGCAAAGACCGGCGGAACCTGACCCAGCCGAATTCGAGCCTTGAGAAACCTTTCGATCCAAGGAGCTTCTTCCTCGATGGTGGAAAAATTAATTACCAAAAGATCGTATTCGTTGTGTTCAACTTTCTCAGCCACCTCTTCGATAGAAGCCCGCTCAATGTGCATGTCTTCCAGCTCAAGAATTGGCTGCCAGCTTTGATCGTCTTGAGTGAAATCAAGAAGCAATATCTTCATGCCTAGCGCATTTACAAAGCCCAAGCAAACAGGACACCAAGCACGGCCAGGATCACGCCTAAGGTAAGGCAGAGCTCGGCTTCTACGAGTGGAGATCCAGGCTGAACGAAATGCAGGATGAAATTGATAACCACGAGGAGAAGGCCGATAAGCGGCAATAGTCCCTTCCTCTTTGAAAGGAATTCAGATAAAAAATCGAGCAATTGATTCAATGCCTTCATTTCTAATCCTCAGAAGTTTGATTGGTCAAGATAAAGGGTTGAATCTGGGCAATGTAGCGCAAAGGAAGGCTGCCACGGATGTTGACCACGTTCAGGTCATGTTCAACCTGGTCGATACGCCCATGTTCATAGATCAATGCGAGCACTGCGCCTGCTCCGTAGGGGACGCTCACAAGAAACGGGGTGAATGTCTCGAAGAGTTGATGGGAAATCAAAGCCAATAAACGCTCCAAGCCAATGCCATTCAAAGCAGAAATGGCGATGGAGTTCGGAAAGTGTTCCAGTGCCTTTTGGGCTAACTCGGGGTTTTCCAGGCGATCGATCTTGTTCAACACAGTGATCATCGGGATACGATCCGCGCCGATTTGTTCCAGGATGTCATGCACTGCCTTCGCTTGCGCCCAGGCATTCGGATGCACGATGTCCACCACATGCAAGAGTAAATCTGCCTCGGTAATTTCCTCCAGTGTCGCGCGAAAGGCAGCTACGAGTTGCGTGGGTAGCTTTTGTATAAACCCCACGGTATCCGTAACTAAGCACACCTGTCCTCCGGGCAGCAGCACGCGACGCGTGGTGGGATCCAAAGTAGCGAAAAGCTGATCGGCCACATAAATATCCGCCTGGCTCAGTCGGTTCAGCAAGGTGGATTTGCCTGCATTGGTATAGCCCACCAGAGTGATCAGAGGCATTTTTGACTTTCTTCTCCTCTGGCGGTACTGCTGTCGGTGGACACGCACCTTTTCGAGTTCATCTTTGAGTTGAGCGATGCGGCGGCGGATATCGCGCCGATCGACTTCGAGCTGCGTTTCGCCGGGACCGCGCAACCCCACCCCACCCACGCTTCCCGTGCGTCCACCACCGCCGCCCGCCTGCCTTGCCAGGTGTGTCCAGGCGCGCGTCAGGCGGGGTAAGCGATATTCATATTGCGCCAACTCCACCTGCAAAGCACCTTCTCGAGTATGGGCATGCTGGGCAAATATATCCAGGATCAAAGCCGTGCGGTCGATCACACGCATGTGCTCATCTAGGAAGCGTTCCCACTCGCGCAAATGGCGCGGGCTGAGTTCGTCATCGAACACCAGGACATCCGCCTGGACCTCCTGAGCCAGAAGCTTGATTTCCTCCGCCTTTCCAGGTCCGATGAAGAACTTTGGGTTGAGGCGTTCGAGCTTCTGTGTCGCCGTGCCAACCACCTCTAACCCCGCCGTTTGGGCGAGCAAACCCAGTTCTGCCAGCGAATCGTTCAGAGGTAGGTAGCTCTCCTGGTTGGTGAGCTCAACGCCAATGAGGAACGCCCGTTCTTTCGGTCGTTGGGTGGGTTCCGCAATCTTTTTCATCATGTGAATATTTTATCCCATCACGGCTTAGGGTGGATCACCTTCGGCAAATGGGTGGAATAACTTGGCAGATTTATCATCCGGGGGCGCTTTGCGAATGGGAAGTAAGATGTGAAAGGTCGATCCAGGGCAGCTTTCTGGATCGAAGCCATCAGATTCTACCCAAATTGTCCCACCATGCGCTTCAATGATGCCCTTTGAGATGGGCAAGCCTAAGCCTGCGCCTTTACCCATATACCTGGTTCGGCTCGTGGAATGCAGGGAGACATCTCCCGTCTGGGCGAATTTGTCAAAAATGCGCAATTGGTCAGCCGGGTCGATGCCCACGCCGCTATCCTGAATCAACACTTCGATGAAACCGGGCAATAGCCGGCCGTCAATGGTAATCTCTCCACCATCTGGGGTGAACTTGATGGCATTATAGACCACATTGCTCAATGCCTGTTTCAAGCGCTCAACATCTCCAAAGGTAAGCACCTCCCCCCCTTCGAAAGGTGTGACTTGAAAGCGCTGGTTTCTCTCCGCGAGAATGTCTTTGACTTCAAGATGGATAGCTTCGACGATTTGAGCGATCCAAAGCGGCTGATAGTTCAACGACAACATTTCGTTATCGATCAGAGAAACATCGATCATGTCATCGACGATTTCTTTGAGGCGTCGCGACCCATTTTCGATGCCGTTCAGCAGAGTCAATGCCTGGGTTTGGTCTGGGAGTTTGTCGAGCTCATCTTTCAACATCGCCGAGTACCCTTCGATGAGAGTGAGCGGTGTTTTCAACTCATGAGCGGCAATGGAAATGAAATCCGATTTGTTTTTATCCAGCTTCTCCAGGTCTTGACGCGTCTTCTCCAACCCTTCGGCAATGTTCTCGATTTGCAATTCCATCTCTTTTTGGGAGACAAACACAATCCCGTGGAGAAAAGTGGGTAAAAGCTGGCGCAAGAATTCCAGGGCTTCAGAAGGTGTAAGCGCCCCTTGGACGATCTCAATCAGGTTGATCAGGATCTGCCCCAACAAAGGCGGTAGGTTGATGGTCATTTCCTCCGCCTCAAGGTGAGGGCGGGCGGCAACCCATTTTTCCAGGACGATCTCGACCCACGCGACGTCACCGCTCTCCAGGGATTGAGCGATTGCTTCGAAGAGCTCTCCTAAAGAGCTTTTAAAACTCTCGCGCAGCTCTTCACCCCTGACAATGCGCAGGGCAAGCTGTTCAATCCACGCTGAACGATGTAAATTCAACAGGTCGCTGGATTTCATGTTTAACGATTGTAACCTGGAAATAGCCACTTGAGCAATACATCTCCGACGGCGCGCAAGCTTTGGGCAGAGACTTTGTCTGCGGTGTCGGCTGTGGTGTGAAAGTAAGCGTAATCAAAATCAATGATATCGACCGCGGGTATGCCTGCTTCGATAAAGGGAATATGGTCATCCAGGATCGGATATTTTGCCAAAGGGATGAAAAATTTTGCATAGCCGAGGCTGGCGGCAATCGCCCATATTTCTTGTGAGAGTGCAGGATCGGAATGGCGCTCTATGTAGATTTGCAGGTCATCGTCCCCGACCATATCCACAATAATCACCCAAGTGGGCTTCACCTGCATCTGAGCGACATAGCCTCGGGAGCCCATAATCCAATCCCAACCTGGGATGTGTCCATTGTCCTCGCCATCGAAAAATACCAACCACACCTCATCCGCACGGGCATCTTTCACCATGCGCTCATTCTCAAAGTATCTGGGCAGCAGGCGACCCAATTCCAATAGAACGGCGACTCCCGAAGCGCCATCGTTCGCCCCCGGCACCGGCAACAAGCGGTTCTGAGGGTTTGCATCGCGGTCTGCTTGCAGGCGGGAATCATAATGCGCGCCCAGCAGAACGATACGCTCCCCTGCCCCATATTTCGCCTGAACATTGGTCAGCGCCTGCCCCGAGACTACCAGGTTTTGCAATTCGACCTTCCAGCCGTAGCCCAGTAAGGTATCGCAAATATAGGCCACCGTGCGGGCATGTGCCTGACTGCCTGGCACACGTGCGCCATAAGAGGTTTGGACGACGACATGCTCATAAGCGCGTTGTCCGTCAAAAGTGGTGGTATCAACGATGGTTTGGTATATCCACCAGGTGGCAAAAGCTAATAGAAGCGCACCTGCGGCTAGAGCCAAGATCAGCCAGAACTTGGCAGGTTTCGCCACTGTTCTTCGGTGAGATTGAAATCTTTTTTCTTTCATGAATAGCTATGCGCAATGAATCCTTGACGATGCAGATATTTTTGCAAATCCTCCAGGGCACGCCTGGCGAAGGCGCGCGCGCGTTCACGCTTCCCGCGCACATGTTCCTCGAGAGGAGGCAACAAGCCAAAGTTGGCTTTCATGGGCTGGAAGTCCCTTTCTGCTGCATGGGTGACATAATAACTCAAGCCTCCCAGCACACTCGTGCGCGGCAACTCTAAGAGCGCTTCTCCCTTCAGGTATCGAACAGCATTCACCCCTGCCAATAAGCCTGTGGCGATGTTGCCCACATACCCCTCCACACCGATGATTTGGCCCGCAAAGAAGAGATTTTCTCGCTCACGACATTGCAATGTCGCCTGCAGGATTTGAGGTGAGAAGATGAATGTGTTTCGATGCATCTGACCAAAGCGCACAAAACGCGCCTGCTCCAAACCCGGAATGGTGCGAAACAGCCGCGCCTGCTCTTTGAAAGTCAAGTTGGTTTGGAAGCCCACCATATTGTACAGCGAACCAGCCAGATTGTCCTGCCGCAATTGCACAACGGCAAATGGTTGTGTTCCACTTTGGGGGTGCCTCAAGCCTACGGGACGCATTGGTCCGAAGCGCAAGGCATCTGGGCTGCGTTGCGCAAGCACCTCTATGGGCAAACAACCTTCGAAATACTGGTGTAACCCTGCCCGAACCCCTTCGGCGATCTGGCGCTCAAATTCCTTCAGAGGGATGCGTTCAGCCACAGCCAGTTGCTCTACAAAGGTGTAGTATTCCTCTCTCGAAAGCGGACAGTTGAGATAATCCCCCTCTTCGTACACACCTCGCCGATAGCGAGAAGCACGAAAGGTTTTCTCCAGGTCAATGGAGTCATATTCCACAATGGGCGCCAGGGCATCAAAGAAGAAAAGCGGCGTACGCCGGTGCATTTTGGCGATTGCCTCAGATAAGCGCTCCGAAGTCAATGGCCCCGAAGCGATGATGGTCGTACCTTCGGGGATGGAGGTGACCTCTTCACGGATGATGTGAATGTTCGGATGCGTAGCGAGAGCCTGGGTGACTTTTTCGGCAAATGCTTCCCGGTCCACCGCCAAGGCGCCTCCAGCGGGCAAGGCGCAGGCATAAGCACAACGCAAAACAAAAGAGCCCAATAATTCTAATTCCCGCTTGAGCACCCCTGCCGCTCGGTCTTCCAGAAGCGAGCCCAAAGAGTTCGAACACACCAGCTCTGCCAGATAAGCTGTACGGTGGGCACCGGTATTTTTCGTTGGGCGCATCTCATAAAGGACGGCGCGTACGCCTCGCTCGGCGATCTGCCACGCGGCTTCGCTTCCTGCCAGCCCTCCTCCAACAATAGTCACTTCTTCCAACGCGTCTCTCTCCCGTAAAACGTCTTTCTCCACTATGCGCAGGCTTAGTAGTATAATATCAGAAAGAGAACATCGGTAAAAACCATCTATCCCTGGTCTGTTGTACCAACTGATTCGGGGAACAGAAAGTAGAGGAAGTTAAGAATGAACTTGGGTTCAACGGAACTGATCATCATTCTGGTCATCATCGTGGTGCTATTCGGCGTTGGACGCATCAGCAAAATCGCTGGAGAAATGGGTAGCGGGATACGCGCCTTTCGTGAAGGGTTGCGTGGAGAAGAACAGGAAAAAGGAACAAAAGAGAGCAAAGACGAAGAGCATCACGAGGCGCCGCCAACACAAGAATAAAGCCTCCAGTACCTGATTGCGTTCAAATTCCATAAAGGTGTCCCTCCATCACTCACCCCATCTCCAGCCATGCCCATCGCCATCATAAGCCCATCGCTCAGCGTCCATTACTTGGAAGATAACCCGTCTGGAGCCAGGAAGGTGCTCCTGTTGCACGGATTGGGGGCAAACAGCGAATCGTGGCGCTTTCAGATGCCTGTTTTGGCAGAAAAAGGGTTTCATGTCATCGCTCCAGATGTGCCCGGATTTGGCCAATCCCCTCCTGCAAAGAACATGCAGGTTTCTGTGGCCGAGTTTGCGCATATCATCGCCCAATTCCTGAAAAAGCTCGAAATCCATCGAACCCACGTCATCGGCATCTCGATGGGTGGCACAATTGCGCTTCAACTCGTTCTGGATTACCCCCAAGTGGTGGATAAGCTCATCTTAGTGAACACCTTTGCCAGTTTAGGGTTGAATTCCCCTCTTTTGTTGCCTTATTTCTTGCTGCGCTTTATCCTGGTCTATACCCTGGGGATACCTGCACAAGCAAACATTGTGGCGAAAAAGCTCTTCCCCCACCCCGACCAGGAAATACTGCGCCAAGAGTTGATTCGCCAAATCTTGCAATCAAACCCCCGCACCTATCGTGCCGCTATGCGTGCCCTGGCACGTTTTGACGCCACCCACCGATTGAGCGAAATCAATACCCCTACCCTGGTGGTTAGCGGCGCGGAGGACACCACCGTGCCTCTCGAAAAACAAACCCAACTCGCCGAAGGTATTCCCAACGCCACGCATGTGGTCATCCCGGAGGCGGGTCATGCGATCACCGTTGAAAAAGCGGAGGCATTCAATCGCCACATGCTCGACTTTCTCCTCTAACACTGCAGCATAAACTACGAAAAAGGCATCGCCTAATGACGAAGAAATCCACCATCATCCTGATTCTCTTGATTGGCTTATTATCATTAACACCGCCTGCGTCAGCGCAAAATGCAGTGGTGCGTGCCGTGTTATTCTTCTCCCCCACATGTCCGCATTGCCACCAGGTGATGGATTACGATTTACCTCCATTGCAAGAAAAATATGGGGCGCAATTGGACATTTTGATGGTCGATGTCACCAATGAGTCGGGGTATAACCTGTACATTGCCGCGGTGGAGGCACTGCGTATTTCCCGTGAGCGTTTCGGTGTACCCACCCTCATTGTGGGAGATACGGTACTGGTTGGATCAATGGAAATCCCTCAACTTTTTCCCTCGATCATCGAAAGAGGCTTGCAATCAGGGGGCATCGCCTGGCCAGAAATTCCGGGGCTAGAGGCGGTTCTGATCGCGCAAAACAAGGAACTCACCCCCCCGCAAAGTAGTGAACAAACGAACACGCTACCCATCTTCATGCAGAAATTCCTGCAAGATCCAACAGCGAACACCATCGCCTTGATCGTGCTGATGGCGATGCTCATCAGCGTTGGACTCATCTTGCGGCTATACCTGGCAGGCAAAACGAGTGCCCGTTTGAATTGGCCAGGCTGGTTGATCCCACTATTGAGCCTGTTTGGCGCAGCGATTGCCTTTTACCTTACTTATGTAGAAACAACCCAACAAGAAGCCATTTGCGGTCCGGTTGGCGACTGTAACGCCGTGCAGAACAGCCCATTTGCCATGCTCTTTGGCTTCCTGCCTGTTGGTTTATTGGGATTGATCGGGTACGCATCGATTTTTGCGGCGTGGTTGGTAAGTCGAAAGGCGCCCGCCCCATGGAGGGGGTACGCGCAAATATCCATCTGGGGGATGAGTTGGTTTGGTGTGCTGTTTTCAATCTATCTTACTTTTCTAGAACCTTTTGTCATTGGCGCTACCTGCATGTGGTGCGTGACATCGGCAATCGTGATGACTGTCTTGCTGTATGCCAGCACAAACTCGGCGCTCGAAGCCATGGGCATCAATGCGGAAGAGCCCGAGGATGAGGTCGAAGAAGAGGGCGCCAATCAGAAAACATAGATGCATGAATTACCGGTTACACAGAACATCTTAGATATCGCCCTCGATCACGCGCACAAAGCCCAAGCCAAGCGTGTCCTGCGTATCAACCTCACTATCGGTGAGCTATCCTCG
Source organism: Anaerolineae bacterium (assembly GCA_037439525.1). GTDB lineage: Bacteria > Chloroflexota > Anaerolineae > Anaerolineales > UBA4823 > JBBIVW01. Next base: position 18,880 of record JBBIVW010000009.1, on the reverse strand, counting down.
ATTATCGATGATTCGGTGCAATTCTATTGGGAAATCATTGCTAAAGACACCATCGCCGAAGGCGCAGTGCTGAATTTCAATCGCATTCCCACCCTGCTCGAATGCCAATTATGCCACACACAGTACCAACCGGTGGATCGGGAATATGCCTGCCCCAATTGCCAAAGCCTGAAGTTTAAAATTGTACACGGGCAGGAGTTTTTCCTCGAATCGATCGATATCGAATAGTTTTCAAAGGTGTAATTTCTATGGAAAAACGCATCATTATTGCGGAAAAAATTTTAGGCGCCAACGAGAAATTGGCAGAGCAGAATCGAGCTTTGCTTGACTCGGCTGGCGTTTACGCAGTCAATCTCATGGCTTCTCCAGGTGCAGGCAAGACCTCCGTCATTCTAAGGACCTTAGCCGCGCTGGTTGATCGCTATGCCATTGCCGTCGTCGATGGCGATGTCGCCTCCAGTATTGATGCGGATAAAGCCGCTGATGCCGGGGCGATTGCGGTGCAGATCAACACCGGCGGTGAATGCCACCTGGACGCGGTCATGCTTCAAAGCGCACTGAAAGAACTCGACCTCAGTAACATCCAACTGCTGATTGTGGAGAACGTTGGCAATCTCATCTGCCCGGCAAGCTTTCCGCTGGGTACCCATTTGAATGTCTTGATCGCCTCCATTCCAGAAGGGGATGACAAACCCTATAAATATCCCGGCATGTACCAGGGGGTAGATGTCTTGCTGATCAACAAGATCGACCTCCTGCCCTATATTGATTTCGATATGGCCTATTTCCAAAGCGGGGTACAAATGCTCAATCCGCAGGTAATCACATTTCCCCTTTCGTGTAAAACAGGTGAAGGCGTGGAGGCATGGATTGCTTATTTGGTGGAAAAAATCGAATCCATGAAGCGTTAATGGTTGTCAATGATCCATGAGCGAAAATACGGCACGGCGTGTTTTTGTTACCGGTATCGTCCAAGGCGTTGGCTTTCGACCATTTGTGCACCACCTGGCTGAAAAACTCGATCTGAGAGGATGGGTGCGTAATACTTCTGCAGGGGTGGAAATCCAACTCGAAGGAGGCAACGCTCAAATCGATGCTTTTCTACAAGAGCTGGAGCTCAACCCTCCACCTTTAGCGTTGATTGACGCTATCCAAACCGAAACCGTTCCTGCGGAAGGCAACCATGGATTCGACATCATCCCATCGAAAAGCATGGTCACAGCCTTTCAACCGATTTCTCCAGATGTCTGCATCTGCGAAGATTGTTTATCCGAACTGTACAACCCGGCAGATCGTAGATATTTATATCCTTTTATTAATTGCACGAACTGCGGTCCCCGATTCACCATTATTCAAGACATCCCATACGACCGCCCAAAAACCACTATGGCGCAGTTCACCATGTGTGAGGCTTGCGCGGCAGAATACCACGACCCAAAAGACAGACGTTTTCACGCTCAACCGGTCGCCTGTGCAGTGTGTGGACCGCATATCTGGCTGGAAATCGTCATGCAAGATGGGAATCTCCGAACTGATACCACCCCTTCACATCAAGGGTTTGTTTATACCCAACACCTGATCCAAAAAGCGCAAAAAATGCTCGAAGAAGGTTATATTTTAGCCATCAAAGGGTTGGGGGGCTTTCACCTTGCTTGTGACGCGCGCAACCCTGAAGCGGTTGAAAAGCTCCGACAGCGCAAGATGCGCGTGGACAAGCCCTTTGCTTTGATGATGCCGGATGTCGCCACAGTACATGAACATTGCATTCTCTCACCCCAGGAAGAGAAGGCGCTATTATCCATACAACGCCCCATACTATTGTTACAACGGAAGCCTCAAAGTGATATCTCTCCGGGGGTTGCTCCTGGGCAAAACACGCTGGGGGTCATGCTGCCGTACACCCCCTTGCACTATCTGCTGTTCAGCGACCTGAAAAAAGCAGGCTTTTCTCCTCTATTTCCAGCGTTAGTGATGACCAGCGGCAATTTGAGCGAAGAACCCATCGCTAAAGACGAAGATGAAGCCCGCAAGCGTTTGCGAAACTTAGCCGATGGGTTCTTGATGCACAATCGTCCCATCCACATTCGCTTAGACGATTCGGTATCCCGCTTCTTTGCAGTGCCGTCACAGACGAGCACATCGATCAAACCAACTGATGGCTTCGTCTTCCCCATTCGTCGTGCGAGGAGCTATGCCCCGTTTCCCATACGCCTCGCCTGGGAGAGTAAACCCATCCTGGGAACCGGCGCGGAGCTAAAAAACACGTTTTGCCTCACACGGGAACAATACGCCTTCATCAGCCACCACATTGGGGACCTGGAAAACTACGAAACCTTGCAAAACTTCGAAGACGGCGTGCGCCATTATGAGCGGTTGTTCCGCATCTCTCCAGAAGTGATCGCCTATGATAAGCACCCCGACTATCTGGCAACGCGCTATGCCCTGAAACGCGCCCAAACGGAATCGCTAGCGGCGATCGGCATTCAACATCACCACGCGCATATCGCTTCCTGCATGGCGGAAAACCGATGGAACAGCGCAGAGCCAGTGATCGGCGTGGCATTTGATGGCACAGGATATGGTGAAGATGGAAAGGTTTGGGGGGGCGAATTCCTCATCTCCAGCTACACCGCCTTTCAACGCGCATTTCACCTGGCTTATTTCCCATTGCCAGGCGGAGATTTGGCCATTCGGCAACCATGGAGGCTTGCCTTGGGTTTGCTGCATGCCTGTCACCTCCCGTGGGAGGAACACCTCCCCCCGCTGAAATACCTCATAGAAAGCAACCAACAAGAAGCGCTTAGCCTGCTGCGGAGGCAAATCGATACAGGCTCCAATACCCCGCTTGCCTCCAGCATGGGAAGGGTTTTTGACGCCATCGCCTCTCTGATTGGCGTGCGGCAGGTGGTCAATTACGAAGCGCAGGCAGCCATGGAGCTGGAGGCTATCGCCTCCGAGGGTACAATCGAAGCCTACCGCATCGAGCTGCCCGACAATTCATGGTCAGGCGCGACACAAGCCATCGACCTGGCGCCAATCTTCCATCAGGTGCTCGAGGATATCGTTCTAGAAACGCCCAAGAGTGTGATTGCAGCGAAATTTCACCACACAATTGCCCTTCTGGTCGAAGAGGTGTGCACTTCAATTCGCCGCAGCACAGGGCTCCAGACTGTAGCCTTGAGCGGCGGTGTGTGGCAGAATATGTTCTTGCTGCGCGAGACCGTACAGCGCATGCGCCTCGCAGGGTTTCACATTTTGTTGCACAAGAACGTTCCCCCAAACGATGGGGGCTTATCCCTTGGGCAGGTTGCCATCGCTGCACATGTGGTAAGATGAACGGATGATACTGGTTTTATCGGTAATGCCTCGAATCGCTTGAAAAAGCGCAATGCGATAAGGAGACATCATGTGCCTTGGTACACCCGGAAAGATCGTTGAAATCTACGAACGCGATGGGATCAAAATGGGGAAAATCGACTTCGGAGGTGTGATCCGCGAAGCATGCCTGGCCTATGTTCCAGAGGCGCGCCTTGGCGATTACGCCTTAATTCACGTGGGATTCGCTCTGAACCTCATCAGCGAAGAAGAAGCCCAAGAAACCCTGGAATTGCTCCAACAAATTATGGAATTCGAAGATCAAGGGGATCAACTTTAGGATCATCATATGGGTAGCAGACGAAGATGAAGTTTGTCCAAGAGTTTCGCGATGCCCGACTTGCCCAAAACCTGGCGAACAAGATCCGGGAGATCACGACACGCCCTTGGGTGATCATGGAAATTTGCGGCGGGCAAACGCATTCCATCCTGAGAAACGGCATAGACCAACTCCTACCCTCGGAGATCGAGCTGGTGCATGGACCGGGGTGCCCGGTGTGTGTCACGGCTTTGGAAACGATCGATAAAGCGCTGGCGATTGCCTCTCAAGAAGGGGTGATCTTTACTTCCTACGGCGACATGCTGCGCGTACCCGGATCAGGGCGCGATTTGTTTTCGATACGCGCAGCGGGCGGGGATGTGCGCGTGGTGTATTCCCCTCTGGATGCGCTCACCATCGCTCGCCAAAATCCAGATAAAGAGGTAGTCTTCTTTGCCATCGGCTTCGAAACCACCGCCCCGGCAAACTGCATGGCGCTCCTGCAAGCTGAGGCGATGGGTCTAACCAATTTCAGCATGCTGGTTTCCCATGTACGTGTACCGCCGGCGATGAAAGCCATCCTCCAATCCCCTGGCAATCGGGTGAAGGGGTTTCTGGCAGCCGGCCATGTTTGCACGGTCATGGGCTACTGGGAGTATGTATCCATAGCCGAAGCATATCATACGCCCATTGTGGTCACCGGCTTTGAACCTTTGGACATCCTCCAAGGCATCTATCAAGTGATCACCCTGTTGGAGCAGGGTGCAGCAGAAGTACAAAACGCGTATCGGCGAGTGGTTACTTACGAAGGAAACCAACTTGCCCAACAAGTCATCCAGCGCGTATTTCAGGAATGCGACCGTAAGTGGCGCGGGATTGGCCTCATCCCTTCGAGCGGCTGGTGTATTCGAGAGGAATATGCTCGTTTTGACGCCGAAAAGCGCTTTGCCGTGGATGCCATCCAGCCGCAAGAAGCCTCAGTGTGCATTGCCGGCCAAATCCTGCAAGGGAGATACAAGCCGCCTCAATGCCCGGCTTTTGGAACCGAATGCACCCCCGAACACCCTCTGGGTGCGACCATGGTTTCTTCGGAGGGTGCCTGTGCCGCATATTACCGCTTTTCACGTTTTAACCTGCCTAAATAGCCTTAAAAACAAAGATGAACGCTGAAAACCTCCCAGAGTTTGAAGGCCCCATGTGCCCTTTACCCCTACCGCACAGCGAACAAATTTTGCTTGGGCATGGCTCTGGTGGCAAGCTGATGCACGATTTGATATCCCAAGTGTTCATGCCACCTCTGCACAATCCATTTCTCGCCCAATGCGACGATGCCAGCGTCATCCCCATCCTAGATGAGTTATCGGCCACCCCTTCGGTACGCCTGGCGTTCAGCACAGATTCGCATGTCGTCACACCTCTGTTCTTCCCCGGTGGAGATATTGGCAAATTGGCTGTGTGCGGCACGGTGAATGACCTGGCGATGATGGGCGCCACGCCTCGCTACCTTACTGCAGGGTTCATCCTCGAAGAAGGATTGGAAGTAGAGGTGCTCACCAGAGTGCTGCACTCGATGCGTCAGGCGGCAGAAGAAGCGCGCGTGCTCATCGTCGCCGGAGATACGAAGGTAGTCGAAAAAGGCAAAGCAGACGGCATGTATATCAACACCGCCGGCATTGGCGTTATCGAGCACAATCTATACATCAGCGGAAACAACGCGCAACCCGGGGATGTTATTCTCCTCTCCGGCACGATCGGCAACCATGGCATTGCCGTGTTGGAAGCTCGACAAGAGTTGGGCTTTTCCAGTCACATCCAAAGCGATATTGCCCCGTTGAATACCCTGGTCGAAGCGCTCATCCATGGCGGCATCAGGATACACGCTATGCGTGATCCGACGCGCGGTGGTTTAGCAACCACATTGAACGAGATCGCAGCCCAATCGAAGGTTGGTATGCTCATCCACGAGGAGCAAATCCCCATCCAACCTGAGGTTGCCAGTGTATGCGAGATGCTTGGCTTCGATCCTCTGTACATCGCCAACGAAGGTGTGATGATCACCATCGTCGCCAAAGACGATGCACCAGCTGCCCTGGAGGTGATGCGCGCCTCGAAATACGGCACGCAAGCCGCGATCATTGGCGAGGTGTTGGAAACGCCCGTCGAACGAGTGCTGATGAAAACTGCTTACGGAAGCACACGCGTTGTGGATACCCCCTCGGGAGAAATCCTTCCCAGAATTTGTTAGGCCTCGATCGGTTTATCGACCACTACCCAAGCGTTGTGATTTTCTATCTCTATGCGCGTGTGCGCGCCAGGAAAGGAAAATAAACGAGCAATTTGATCGGGAGTATGGAAGCGGCTGCGCATCAAGGCAAGTTTCTCAAACAAAGCGACCAATTTAACCGCATAAGAACGAATATCTGGCTCCTCGATGACGATGCGCCCTCCAGGTCGCAAAACCCTCCAAAGTTCCGAGGCGGTTTTCCCAGGATCGAGCACATGATGTAGAGCATCCACCATGATGATTTGCGAGACCAATGCATCAGGCAGCGGTAGATGTTCTGTCATGGCACACACGGCTTCAAACTGCGCTGAAGCTGTGCTGTGCCGCAACATGCCAAAAGAGGCATCTAAGAGCAAAATTCTTTGAGCTTTCGATGCAAGGAATTGGGAAATGCGCCCAGTGCCCCCTCCAGCATCTAAAAGGATGCCATCCGGATCCGCCTGCAAGTTAGATAGCAAACGCTCATTGGGTTTGGGACGGATGATTCTTTCGTAGATGGGAGCAATGAGATCGAAATGATCGATGAGGGGCATCTTTAATTTTTCTTTACCAGGGGGAGGTAGAAGCGATAACGGTAGATCAGTTCGTTCAAATTGATCAGAATCAGGTTTTGACTACAATTCGCGTAGGTGGGAAAGGGGATACGCTCCGAAAGCTGTCGGCCCACCATATCCAACAAACGAATAAACACCGCGTTTTGCGAAGCCACCACATGATCGAAAATTTCTGCCTCGTACCCTGCCACCCCAAATGTCGGCGAGTTCCCGCTAACCGCATAACGCAGGATCGAAACCCCTTCCAAATTACCGCTGATTTCAACGATCATCCCATTCTCAGGGAGGCCAGCCTCGTTAAAGACCTGACCGGCAACTCCTAACCAGTTGCAGCCGAACTCGGGATGGACAAAATTAGAAAGATACACTGGCGTTCCCACTTGGATTTTATAGCTATAATCGTCCTGCAGGGGCGAAGAAAAGAAGAGGGTAAAAACCGAGAGCAGTATCAGAGGCGTGTTCATCGCAATGAGAATTAGCGATCAATCAGAACTCTTCATCCTCGTCTTCCCACAGGTCTTCTTCTTCTTCGAGATCTTCGATATCTTCAATTTCATCTATTTCTTCTTCGTCCCACTCATCGATTGCCTCTTCCTCCTCCCAATCTTCTTCGAGATTGGCTTCATCCAACTGGGAATATGTCATGCAGCCATCATCTGGATCAATCTCTACAGCAGCGGCACTACAATAACCTTCGTCCAGAAACACACAATCGAGATAATGACATCGTATCCGCGGCATGATTACCTCCGAAAAACAAGCATCAATCGAAAAAACTGATTTCTAGTCATCAATCCAACCACATCGCTTCGACAAGCGAATTTTCACGCAGTGATTTTACCCCAGAAGGGATGATGAGCAAGGCATTTGCTTTTGTGAGGGCGTATAGATTGCCCGAACCTTGATGTCCGGTCAAACGGGCTTCATAAACTTCATTGACCTCGCGCACAAATGCACGCAGGTACGTTTCCCTTCCATCCAATGAAATGGCTTCTTTCAGGACAACCGGAAAGGTAAAGCGAGAAAAGTCGGTCTGGCCGCTCAATTGATATAAAGCCGGGCGCAGAAAGATTTCTCCACCGACAAACGCAGAAACCGGATTGCCAGGCAAACCGAGGATGGGTACACCATGAAACGTTCCAAACGCCATCGGTTTGCCAGGGCGCATATTTACCCGCCAAAAGGAGATTTGTCCTTCCTCTTCGACGGCCTGGCGAACAAAGTCAAAGGCGCCAACGCTGACCCCGGCAGAGGAGACGATCAAATCCACACCGAGCTCCAGCGCCTTTCGTAGTTTGAGGCGAATGGCAGCTATATCGTCCGCTGCGATACCCAGGTTGATTGGCTCACCCCCATATTTTTGCACCAAAGCGGTCAGGGTGGAAAGGTTTGCGTCATAAATCTTCCCCTCGGTAAGCGTCTCGCCAACTTGCACCAATTCATCACCGGTAGAAAATACGGCTACGCGCGGCTTTCGATAGACAACCACCTGCTCCACGCCCAACATGCTCAGGAAACCAATATCTTGTGGTCGCAAACGGATGCCTTTGGAGAGCACCGCTTTTCCCTTTTTGATATCCTCACCGCGTTTACGCACATGCTTACCTTTTCTGACAGCTTGATAAATGCGCACCTCCTGAGGTAGAGATACCCCGCTCTGTCGATAATTGAAATCGGTCTCTTCGACAGGCACCACGGCTTCCGCCCCAGTGGGCATAAAAGCTCCGGTCATGATGCGCGCCGCGCAACCAGGCTTGAGAGGTTCCACAGGCATTTTTCCCGCTGGAATGTCCATGCTCACGCGCAACGTGACCGGGTTATCTCTGCGCGCCTGGAGGACATCGGCAACCATCACAGCAAAACCATCCATGGCAGATTGGTCGAACGGAGGCAAATCCATCGATGTGCGTATTTCTTCAGCCAGCACGCGATGCAGGGCATCGGAGCCAAAAATCCGCTCAACCCCGACAGGTTGAAACTTGCTGACCAAAATTTCTACCGCTTGAGATACGCTTGGCAATGTCATGGTTGTTCGTCGAATAGCGCTAAATTATAACATCCGAAATATCTTCTTGGACGTGCGCATGGTGAAGCTTTTGCTTAGTGCATGTCCCCGATCTTTGGAAGCGTCTTGGGTTATCCAGGGCGAACGCGTTGCGCTTCCAAAACATTCGGCAAGTTTTCCAAACGGTCGAGGATTTTACTGAGTTGCAATACATCCCTCACTTCCAACACCAGATCAAAGATGGCCATGTTGCGGTTGGTTTCGACTTTCACCTTTGGCATATTGACCTTTTCATCGGCGATGATGGTCGAAACATCGCGCATCAACCCATCACGGTCAAAAGCTTTGATGCGCACAGGAATCGGGTAGGTATCTTTGGGCTCTCCCCAAGACACCCGTACTAACCTTTCACGATCGCGCATGCGGAGCACATTGGGGCAGTCTTTGCGATGGATGGTTGCGCCTCGACCGCGAGTGATATACCCGATAATATCATCTCCTGGAACAGGATTACAGCATTTGGCGATGTTGGTCAGCAAACCCTTCAACCCGACAACGGTCACCGCTCCCTCTTCAGGCCGGGAGACTTCAACCTCAGCCTTGTCTAAGAACGCCTCTTCGAGAGCCGTCTTTTCATCGAAGGTTAGGTAACGCACGATCTTAACCAGAGATAAATCCCCAGTGCCAATGGCAACATACATTTCGTCGGTGTTCTTATAATCAAATTCCTTCGCCAGGCGATCCAAATTGACATCCATCAACCCAAGGCGTCTCAGCTCTTTTTCCAGCAGGGTTTTTCCCTGCATCATGTTCTTCTCTCTCGCCTGGCGGCGATACCATTGGCGAATTTTATTCTTGGCGCGCTGCGTTTTTACCATCCCCAAATGAGGGTTCAGCCAATCCAGGCTTGGACCACCTCGCTTGGAGGTGAGGATTTCAACTTTATCTCCGGTCTTTAGCTTGTAATCCAAGTTGACCAGCTTGCCATTAACTTTTGCGCCACGGCACTGATGACCGATATCTGTGTGCACCTGATAGGCAAAGTCTATGGGCGTCGAGCCGGCTGGCAGATCGATAATATCCCCTCGGGGTGTGAAGACATACACACGGTCTTCGAAAACCTCGCTCCTCATGCTGTCCACAAACTCGACTGCATCTTGGACGTCCTGGCGCCATTCCATCAAGGAGCGTAGCCAAAGGATGCGCCGTTCGAAATCATCGTCGCGCGGGGCGCCTTCCTTGTAACGCCAATGCGCCGCGATGCCATATTCTGCATTCTGATCCATCTCCGGAGTGCGGATTTGGATCTCTAAGGTCTTCCCATCTTCATAAATCACAGCAGTGTGCAGCGAGCGATAAAAATTATCCTTTGGTGCAGCGATGTAATCATCAAATTCATTGGGAATTGGGCGCCAATGGGTATGGATGACGCCTAATGTTGCGTAACAGGTGGGAATATCCGCAACGATGACGCGCACGCCGCGGATATCATGCACCAATTCGAATGGCACACCTTTGCGCACCATCTTTCGATAGATGGAGTATATGTGCTTGGGCCGCACGGTAACTTCCGCCTGAATGCCATTTTGGGCTAAAACCTCTTCGAGTTGGGTTTTGATTTTCTGTAGTTCGCGTTCGCGCGCTTCCCTCCTTTCGGCGATATTGGCCGCGATCTCGCGATACTTTTCCGGGTTGACATAGCGAAAAGCCAGATCTTCCAATTCCCACTTGATTTGCCAGATACCCAGGCGGTTCGCCAGGGGGGCAAAAATATCCAGGGTTTCTTGAGCAATGCGCTTTTGTTTGTTGGCGGGCATATGCCCCAAAGTGCGCATATTGTGCAGACGGTCCGCCAGTTTGATCAAAACCACGCGCACATCCTCTCCCATCGCCAGGAAGGTTTTGCGTAAGGTTTCGGAAACCAGATCATACCTGCGGCTTCGCATGTCGAGGGCGGCCTCTTCATCTTGTGAGGCAGGTGCCTTATGCTCTGGCTCCAGCCTCTGACCACCTTCACCCACTGCGACATCAGCGCGCTGATCGCCTCGCGAGACCCTGGGAAGTTGAGTGAGTTTCGTCACGCCGTCCACCAGGCGCGCAACCTCGTCCCCAAACTCGCGGCGAATGTCTTCCAAGGTAATCTGAGTATCCTCAACCGTGTCGTGCAACAACCCGGCGACGATCACCGGAGTAGGCACGCACAGGTCAGCCAAAATCGAAGCTACTGCCAAACAATGATTTACATATGGTTCACCCGAGGCTCTGAATTGACCTTCGTGTGCCTGGCTTGCAAGACGGTAGGCGCGCATAATCAAATCGCGGTCAGCTTGCGATAGATCAGCGGGTAACCGTTTAAGCAGGCTCTGAATATCCATAGGTGCCTAAAAGTATAACCAACGCTAAAACGGCTCGCAAGGGCAGATTGAGCATCTGGCAGAAGTCTCGCCTATTTCAATAAAAATTATCTGGCAATATTGGTCGATTATCCTTCCTCACTGCGATATTTAAACGACAACTTCACTTTCACACGATAGGCGCGCACTTTGCCATCTTCAATGACTACGTCGAGTTCCGTGACTTCAGCAACTCGCAAATCATACAGTGTTTTCGACGCAGTTTCTATTGCATTCGCCGCAGCCTTCTCCCAGGATTCGGTGCTTGTCCCGATGAGTTCAATGACTTTATACACACTCTCGCCCATTTCGTGCTCCTTCCGTCAACAATCCATCTGAGTTTCATATTTGCCAAACGCTCAATCTGCATGCAAGCACAATATTATCACTTCACAAGGGGATGGCACACAAATTCTAAATTATCCTCAAAGCTTGGTAATGATAAAATGGGGAAGAGAAAATCATGGCGCATCAACTGTGGAGGGCATGCATGAACACACCAGTGATTATTGACGCAGTACGCACCCCCATCGGAAACCTTGGCGGTGCATTGGCATCCGTGCGACCGGACGACCTTGCAGCTTTGGTCCTGCGGGCAATCGTTGAACGCACGCAAATCGACAGCCAACTCATCGAAGAAGTGTACCTGGGGTGTGCCAACCAGGCAGGGGAGGATAACCGCAATGTAGCGCGCATGGCGGTGCTCCTGGCCGACTTTCCCATCGAAGTAGCTGCAGTTACTTTCAACCGCCTATGCGCCTCTGGTTTAAATGCGATCAATCAAGCGGCACGCGCCATTCGAGCTGGAGAAGGGGATGTTTTCATCGCCGGCGGCGTAGAAAGTATGAGCCGCGCGCCATATTCGATACCCAAAGCCGAACGGGCTTTTCCCTGGGGAAACCTTACCGCATGGGACACCACATTAGGATGGCGTTACCCAAATCCGAAGATCGAACGGCTTTATGGCATCGAATCCATGGGGGAGACAGCAGAAAATATCGCCGAACGCTATCCCCATATCAGCCGAGAGCTGCAAGACCGTTTTGCCTGTGAAAGCCATCGCCGGGCAATTGCAGCCATCGACCAGGGAAAATTCGCTGAGGAAATCATCCCGGTGCAAATTCCACAGAAGAAGGGCGATCCGATCATCGTGGATACAGACGAGCGCCCCCGTCGAGATACCACGCTCGAGGCTCTCTCCAGATTGACTCCAGCCTTTCGCCAGGGAGGCACGGTGACTGCAGGCAACTCTTCCGGGCTGAATGACGGAGCTGCCGCGCTATTGCTGATGAGTGAAGAGAAAGCCAAAGAATTGGGCTTGAAGCCCATGGCGCGTATTCTGGCTTCTGCTGCTGCGGGGGTGTCTCCGCGCACAATGGGATTAGGACCGGTCCCGGCAACTCGAAAGGCGCTCCAACGTGCCGCACTAGAGGTCAAAGACCTTCGCCTGATCGAACTCAACGAAGCCTTTGCCGTACAGGCTCTGGCTGTCATGGAGGAGCTTGAGCTGCCTCACGAAATCACCAATGTAAATGGTGGCGCCATTGCTTTAGGCCACCCGTTAGGCTGTTCCGGAGCGAGAATCATGACCACATTGCTATATGAAATGAAACGCCGCGCCCCCGAAGAGAAAAAGCCGTACTATGGCCTGGCAACGTTGTGCGTTGGCGTAGGTCAAGGTGAAGCCACAATCGTGGAGTGGATATTCGAATAAGATTAAAAAAGACCATAGCTTGATCCATCCACAAGACGGATCGGGCATAGTGAAGTTATAATCAAATTGGAGAAAATTTGATCCTACAATCCGGTAATCATATTGAGGCAGTCATTATGCCAGAAGAAGAAGTCTTTCGCTCGCCGAGCGAACCGTGGTTCGAAGAACTCAATGAATATGAATTGAAGAATCCCCGGCCTGGTCAGGTTTTGTTGGGCAGAATTGTGCGCAAGGACGCGGATGTCGTGCTCGTCGATGTGGGCTACAAGAGCGATGCCCTCGTCGAACCCAAAGACATTGAGGACTTGCCTCCCGAATTCTTCCAAAACCTTACCATTGGTGACGAAGTTTACGTCAAAGTCATACGCTCTGCCTCCGGGGAAAAAGAGATGTTGGTCTCCCTGAGGAAAGGTCTGGAAGCACAAAGCTGGGAGAAGGCAAAACTGTATCAGGCGAACAATACCACGCTTCAATTGAGCATTGCCTCTTACAACCGAGGCGGATTCTTGATGAACTTTGAAACCTTAATTGGTTTCCTGCCTTTTTCTCAAATGCCTGAATTTCAAGGAGTAAAAAGCCCGAAGAAGTTAGAAGCTTTGAAGAAAAAATTCGTCGGGAAGACACTAGAGGTAAAAATAATCGAAGCTGATCCAGAACAAAGACGCCTGATTTTCTCTGCTTTGGCAGCCGAAATCGACAAGCGCCGTCAACGCCTGGCGCATATAAAGAAAGGACAGGTGCTTACCGGAACGATACGCAACCTGACTTCATTTGGCGCCTTTGTGGATCTTGACGGTATCGAGGGCCTAATCCATATCTCGCAGCTAGATTGGAAACAAATCAAGCATCCCTCGGAAGTGGTGCACATCGGAGAAGAAGTCAGGGTCAAAGTCATCCGCGTTGAAACAGATCGAGAGAGGATTGCGCTCAGCAGAAAGGCGTTGCTCCCCAGTCCTTGGGAAACAATTCAAGATGTATATCAGGTGGGTGATTATGTGGAAGGTAGGATTACACGGCTGGTTGAATTTGGGGCATTCGTTAAACTCCCCATCGGTGTGGAAGGCTTAATCCATACCAGTCAAATTGGCTACACCACAACCCCCGAAGCCAGAGAGGCGATCAAGCCAGGGGATGTCGTCTTATTGCGCATTCTCTCCATAGAACCGCAAAAGAAACGCATTGCCCTTTCTATGCGCAAAGTCCCGCTTGAAAAACAAATTGCCTGGACAATGGAACAAAGTGGACTCACCCGCGACACACAAAACGTGCCTGCAACCAGGCAGCTTTTGGAACAGGAAGAAAAACAAGACTCGACCACCGAAACCTAGTAACGAGCCTAGGTTTCCCAACCCCCTGCTGTCTATCCCGCCCGTTCAGCTATATATACAAGCGATCCCGATCCACTTCATTACGCAGGATGCGTAGCTCCTCCTCTGTGGGAGGGTAGTTTTCGCCGACCTCCGGCGGGATGATCAGCTCGAAAGAAGTGTTCTGCACCACCGTATCGATCGTGATCCCTGGCTGGGTTTGCAGGAGCATCATGCGCTTGGATTCAGGATGGAAGCCCAACACGGCTAGATTGGTGACCACACGGTACGGTCCTGTCCCAGCCGGCAAACCCGCCTCTTGTCTGGAATTTCCGCCCGTTAAGTAGCCAGGCGTGGTGATGAAATCGACCTTTTCGACGAAGCGCTGCCGATCATGGCGCATAATGATAATCGTGCGCCAACAATGGGAGCCCACATCGTTCCCGCCTCCACTTCCTGGTAGGCGCACCTTGGGGTGATGGTAATCTCCGATAACGGTGCTGTTCAGGTTGCCATATTGGTCGATTTGTGCGCCGCCCAAAAAACCATATTCGACAAAACCCCTTTGCGCCGTCTCTACGATGTCACAAATCCCAGAGGCAGCTAAAGCCTTGTGAAAGGTCTCCTCGCCTCCAACCGCCAGAGGTAAATGCTCTAAAATCGCGCCGGTACCCCCGAATTCAAAAATGGTGATCAAGTTGGGCGCGTGCATCTTTTGGGCGAGAGAGGCGGCTAACATCGGGATACCCGTGCCAATGAAGGCAGTGGTGTGATCTGGCATCAACCGCGCCGCGGTGCAAATCAACAATTCGTTAGGATTATATGGAACATCCGGGTTCATCATGTCGCTCCATCGCACTTCTAGTTGTGGTTCCGCTTCAAGGATTGTAGCCTGGCTTCGCCAATCAAAGCGAGATATTCCTGATGGTCACGCACACTGTAGATATATTTATCCAGGTATTGTTTAGTGGTTTCCTCTTCACGTGAAGCTTCAACCCATTCGCGGATTTGCGCCTCATCGCGCGCATAAAGGTAGCACATTTCCCCTGGGTGTGAGCCAAATGGCGCTTCAACAACTGCATCGACCAAATAATAAGGGATGATCGTCCGGTCGGGCTGTTTGCGAATCACCTCACTGGGTACGATTTCTTCGGTGCTGATAATGAGCCGCTTTGAGGCACGGGCGAGTTCGGCTGCAAAGCCCGAAATGCCGTCAATTTGAGCGTTGCCATACTTGTCTGCCCGATGGACATGGATCAACCCCACATCTAAAATCAATGCCGGCAGCAGGCATACCAATTCACCCGTAAAGGGGCAACGCACCACTTTTGCAGCGCTGTGTTTGAGCGTATCGCTCCCCAACATCGATCGAACAGGGATAAAAGGGACGCCCATCGCCGCGGCTTTAAACCGCCAGGCAATCGAACCATTGCTCCAATCGACACATGTCTCGATTCGACCGCGTTCCACCTCACGGCGCAGGCAATTCGATACACCATATACTTCTAAGCCGATATAGGTGATATCCAATGCCTTGACCAGGCCTGCACCCAAGAGCAAATCCAGCTCCAAAACCCCCTGCCCTGCCACACGCAAGTCTTTCTTGCCTTGCCTGACGATTTCAGCGACTAACGACATGGGACAACGCACGGAACCATACAGTTCTGTACCAATATATGCGCCATCAAATACAAAACGCTCGATGGCTTCTTTAGCTGACATGCGCTTATCCACCAACCCCTTGGGCTTGTTTCGATTCCATTCTCGAAAGGATTCGATATCGATAGGCTGAATCAATTCACCACTTCCACTCTCTACGACTTCCATGATGCTCACCTCCTGATGTGATCACGTATGCAATATAACTCTACTTCAAAACATCCAGATTTGCAATATTATTCACAAGGTGATATCCCGTTGTTTGAAGTTGGTTTGCAATAGAAATTTTTTTCCTTACAAATTATTCAGAAAGACTTGCGCAAAAAGGAATAATTTATATAATAAAAACATGCCTGTGGTATTGATTGAATGCCGCGATCGTGTACCGGATGAACTGAAGTCTCCCTCTTTTTGCCCATCTTGTGGTGCGACAGAGATTATTCGTTGGGGAGCCGAACGACGCGGGATATTGGATACCCAGCCGGTAGAAGCGACCATCATTCGTTATCGCTGCACAAAGTGTCTGCATACCTTCCGCCATTATCCTAAGGGCGTTGACCGCTCTCCGGTTTCGGACCGCATTCGTCGTCTGGCAGCCCTCATCTGGCTGATGGATATGAGTTGCAGGGATGTCGTTGAAGTTTTTGAGACTTTAGGGGTGTCCTTAAACCGCATGACGATATGGAGAGAAGGGCAAAAACTCGCCTCGGCGCTTTCCAAACACACTCTCCTGCAGCCAGAGCGACGCTTATCTTTGCTGAAAGAGGGAAATGGAACGCAGCACCACAACTCGGGAATTATCTTGGCCCTCAGCCTATCCACAGAAAAAATCACTACCCTGGGGTTGGTGGATGCCCCAGACGTAATGACGGTCATTCAGTGGCTCGAACCCTTGCTTAAAGACTTTGACATCAATGTATCGCTGAAGGAGACCCAGGAGATATACATTTAAAAGCGAAAATCTTGTTATCAGCTTACAAAACTGTAAGCCAATGAGCAACCAATAGTGTGACAAATTGATTGAATGTAACTTTTTATTTTGCTAGAATACACTTGAACCGTTCTCTGTACTCAGCCGCCTCGCACACTGGCGACAGGAACCCTCAGAGAGTATGTCTGGACCTCCACCATAGCGGACTGAGGCTTTGGTGAGTACTTTTGAAAAAGGAGGAAGCATTTGAAGAATCAATTCACCAAATCGAGAGCTTTTCATCACGCCAGAGGCTGCATCGGTCTTCTTTGGTTTTACTAAGAGGTTTACCTAACAATCGCCATTCGAGGCTGTAATTCGTTTGGCAGAGTGATGCAAACAAAAAGAAGGGAAAGGACAATGAAAACATGGGTTAAAACCACTGCTTTTACCCTGCTCGTCGCGATCACATTCTCTTTCTTCACTCCACCTAAATTCGTCTACTATTCAAAAATACACCCCGCACTTGCTGAAAAATCCATCCAATTTCCGATGGAATCTGTAAAGGTTATGATCCTGCATAATGGCGCCAAAGGGATCGCGCACGCACTTTCCAGGTTTGCGGAGATAAGAATCACCAAGCAACTGAACATCATTCCGGCGATCGCGGCGGAAATGCCCTCTTACCTGCTTACTGAATTGGCTGCAGAAGATTGGGTAAGGTGGATTTCACCCGACGGAGCAGTTTATCAATCCGCAAAACCATTACCTCCACTGGAATTTACCATAGGAGACAACTTCGACCTGGTCAGCTTCGAGCATCAATCTGGAAGTGTTCCTTGGGAAAGTAGCTGGATCGAGTATGATCCAGCCGGTTTAGGTGCGGAGCAAGGAGCTATCTTCATTGAGGATGGAGCGTTACACCTTCTGCCAGACGTAAATGGACAAGAAAACCCAGTCATCGAGCGCGAGGCGAATTTATCCGGAGGGGTTGAAAAAGCCACCTTGAGTTTCGATTTGAATAGCATCGTATGCGAATACATTCAGGCAGGCACGTACAACATCAAAGTTTCGTCTGACGGTGGAGCTACATATACTACGATAGACGACCTGGCATCCATTCTCTTGCGAGGCACAACTCAATTTGTTACAGACATTACCTCGTTCGCCTCTGAAGATTTTCGCATTCGCTTTGAATATACCCCCACTTCTGGCACGATGCCCATGTGCTTTGCTATCGATAACCTGGTGATCACCCTCAAGGGGAAATTTACGCGTAACTTCTATTTGTCAACGCTCAATGTGCCTCAAGTGTGGGAGATGGGCATTACGGGTGCAGGCGTAGGCATCGCCATCATTGACAGCGGTATCACCGCAGACGCGGATTTCAATAATCTCGTCGCTTCCGTAGCGTTCAATGATAACACCTCGATCACCGAAGACATGTACGGGCATGGGACGCATATTGCGGGCATCCTTTCTGGAAATGGGCATGATTCGGCCGGAGTGTACCGCGGCATCGCTCCTGATGCACAAATAATCAACATCAAAATCAGCGATGAGAATGGCATGGCGTACGAATCCGACACCGTTGAAGCCATGCAATGGATCTTGGAACACAAAGATCAGTACAACATTCGCATCGTCAACCTTTCGGTGCAATCCTCGGCACCCGTCTCATATCATTTCAGTCCCTTGGATGCCGCCGCAGAGATCCTGTGGTTCAATGGCATTGTGGTCGTGGCTTCTTCAGGAAATAAAGGCTATGACTTCAACCCCATTCTCGCCCCGCCGGGGAATGATCCATTCATTATTACAGTGGGTGCGAGTGACGAAAAAGAGGATGCCTTTCGCAAGAACGACTCCATCGCGCATTTCTCGCCCTTTGGCATGACCCAGGATGGTTTTCTCAAACCAGAAATTTTCGCCCCTGGCGTGAACATTGTCAGTGTGCTGGCACGCACCTCCGAATGGATTATGACCCACCCGGATCGGGTCATATTAGGAGAATACTTCCGCCTGAGCGGCACCTCTATGTCCACGCCCATGGTTAGCGGTGCAATCGCATTATTGCTACAGGATGAGCCATATCTCAACCCCGATCAGGTCAAATATCGGTTGATGGCAACCGCTTCCCGAATCGGCAAGGGAAAATATCTGGATGTTTTTGCCCTCGTCAATGGAACCACGACCGCCACAGCAAATACAGGCACCATGGTCAGCCAACTGCTTTGGACCGGCGAAGATCCTCCAAATTGGGGCTCGGTTAATTGGGGTTCGGTCAACTGGGGCTCGGTGAATTGGGGCTCGGTCAACTGGGGTTAGGTCAATTGCGGCACGGTCAACTGCGGATCCGTCTATAGGGGGAGCGCGGTTAAGGATGCCTGATCGAGCTACATGATTAACAAAAGACACCTAGT
>JBBIVW010000008.1:0-101784 GCA_037439525.1 Anaerolineae bacterium | reverse complement strand
GGTACTTGGGGGGTAACCCCCTGGGAGAGTAGGTCATCGCCAAGAGACCTTTTTTGTTAACCTCATCTTAAATATTTGACAGAATCAAGTTAATGGATTATAATGCCCTTCAGTCGCGGTTGGTCTTCTCGCTCTACTTGTTTACCGTGCAGAAGGAGTGAGTGTACAAAAGCTGAGAAGTTCGTCATTAACCATTGAACCTTAAACTCGGCTGTGCCGCGATTGCCAGCCGAGCGTTTTTTAACTGCTTGGCTTAGTTTCAGAAAGATGAAATGGTTTATCTTGTTTGGCACGAAAGGAGGTGAAAAAGTTTGACAACGGTCACTTTGCGTCCGAATGAGTCGCAGGATCAGCTTTTTAAACGCTTTCGCAAGCGTGTGGCTAAAAGTGGCATCCTAAGCACTGTGCGCCGCAAACGCTGGTTCGTCTCCAAGAGTGAGTTGCGGCGTATCAACAAGAAAAAAGCCGTTCGGCGACTCAAACGTCGTCAAATTAGCTCCTTATAACTTATCAGTTTGTGGAGAGAGGCATGGCAAAAGAGTCAGAGAAAATCACCGTGGAAGGCGTGGTCGTTGAAGCCCTCCCTGGCACCCAATTTCGCGTGCGCATGGATAACGGCCATGAAGTTTTGGCTTACCTCAGCGGAAAAATGCGTAAGTATTACATTCGTATTTTGCTGGGGGATCGCGTGCGTGTAGAGATGTCCCCTTATGATCTTACCAGAGGGCGGATTGTCTACCGTTTTCGGCGCCAGCAAGAAGAGGTGCTTGAATCTTCAGAAGAGTATTGAAAGACCACGCACCTTTAGTTTTCACGGAGTAGCACGCAACATATTTGTCAGCCTCTAATTGAGCTGTTATAGAATTATTTGGCTCGTTTGATTCCATGATCAAACGAGCCGTTTTCTTAATCACGAGGCGGTTAGATTTAAGTCAATAAGAACTGAGCACCTGCATGTAATTTGCGCGTTCGATTAACCCTGGGTCAGCCACCGCTCGCTGGCTCATGCTTCCTTTCATTTGTTGGATGGAAGTGTATTCATGGGTTTCCATCCACTCCGTGATTTCATGGAGTATTTCAACGGCTCTTTGCGTTCCATTTGCCAGAAATTCCGAGGCGATCGCAGTTACACTTGCCCCCGCCAGGATCGCTTTGATCACATCCTCTCCACAATGAACCCCTGAAGTCAGGGCGAAATCCACCGGGATGCGACCGTATAGAATGGCGATATATCGCAGGGGTAATCGAAGTTCGTGTGAACTGCTCAAAACAAGGTGTGGCACAACCTCCAGATTTTCTAAGTCGAAATCCGGTTGATAGAAGCGGTTGAACAGCACCAATCCATTCACTCCCGCTTCGGTTAATTGTTTAGCAAAATTGGGCAATGAGGTGAAGAACGGGCTGAGCTTTACAGCGATCGGAATGCGGATGGTCTCTCGTACTTGCTTGACCACTTCGAGGTACTCGTTCTCTAATTCTGAAGCGCTGCGGTAGGGATCGGTAGGCACAGCGTAGATATTCAGCTCCAGGGCATCTGCACCCGCCTCCTCAATTTTTCTTGCATACTCCAACCATCCCCCTGGCGTGTTTCCATTGAGGCTTCCGATCACCGGGATTTGGAGCGCCTGCTTGAGTTCGCTAAGGCGCTGCAGATACTTCTCTGGGCCGATGCTATATTGCCCCGTCTTTGGGAAGTAATCCAGTGCTTCGGCAAACGTTTCCTCCCCACGCGTTAAATCCCGGTCTAACTTCAGGCTTTCCTGTTGGATTTGTTCTTCAAAAAGGGAATACATGGTGATCGCCGATACGCCGGCTGCTTCCAATTGTTTTGCGGTTTGAATCCTTTGTGAAAGGGGGGATGCCGCGGCGATCACCGGGTTTTTGAGTTTTATGCCTAAATATGTCGTCGTTAAGTCCACCATGGCTTTATCCTTCAGTACAGGGATGGATCACAAGCAATCCTTGTTAGGTGTTCCACAAGCCACACTGTTTGGCCTTCATTAAGCGGCTTGATCCAGCTCTTTGCCATTCGCTTTTGAGTTCAGGTGCATGCTTGCCATTAGTTGGTAAAGTTGCCATCGGCTTTTGATGTCTTCTTCTGCCAGTTTCATTAGTGTTTCGGCGCGTTGTTCGTCGGATTGAAGCAGCATGCGGAAGCGCGTCTCATTGTATGCATACTGGCTGAGAGGAATGCTGGGTGGTTTGGAATCGAGCTTTAGCGGGTTGATGCCCTGATCGAGCAGTTCCGGATTGTAACGGAACAAAGGCCAGGCTCCTGAATCCACCGCCAACTTTTGTTGGTCTAAACCTTTTCTAAGATCGTAACCATGAGCGATGCAATGGCTGTAGGCGATGATCAGGGATGGACCCGGGTAGGCGTCCGCTTCAAGAAACGCGTTGAGCGTTTGCTGATCGCTGGCACCCATCGCCACTCTAGCGACATAGATATAACCATAGGACATGGCAATCAACCCCAGATCTTTTTTGGGAAGCTCCTTCCCTTTAGCAGCAAATTTTGCCACTGCCGCACGAGGTGTGGATTTGGAGGACTGCCCGCCAGTATTGGAATATACTTCGGTGTCCAGGATAAGTATATTGACGTCTCGGCCAGAGGCCAGCACATGGTCTAAACCTCCATAACCGATGTCATAAGCCCAGCCGTCCCCTCCGACGATCCACACGCTCTTCCTGACCAACATATCGGCAACGTCTAGAAGGTGTTGAGCACGGGCATCCTTTACCTCGCTCAGTCGTTCTTTCAGGATGGCAACACGCTGTCGTTGCTGGCGGATTCCTGCTTCGGTGGTTTGGTCCGCGTTGAGGATTTCGTCCACTAGGGGCTCTCCGATCTCTGCCGCCAGGCTTTTGAGCAACTCGCGAGCAAATTCGCCTTGTTTGTCTAATGTGAGGCGCATGCCCAATCCGAACTCAGCATTATCTTCGAACAGCGAATTTGACCAGGCGGGTCCGCGGCCTTCTTCGTTCTTTGCCCACGGCGTTGTGGGCAAGTTGCCGCCGTAGATCGAAGAGCAGCCTGTGGCGTTGGCGATGATTGTCCGGTCACCAAAGAGTTGAGAGAGCAACTTTAGATAAGGGGTCTCTCCACAGCCTGCACACGCGCCTGAAAATTCGAATAACGGACGCAATAGCTGTGAGTTTTTCACGGTCTTCAGGCTGATCGCCGTTTTGTCCACTTCGGGGAGGGTCAGGAAATAATCCCACTTGACTCGTTCTCGTTCGCGAATCGGGGGTTGCTCTGCCATGTTGATTGCTTTCCGCCCCACCTGGCTTTTATCCTTTGCCGGGCAGGCTTCGACACACAATCCGCAACCGGTACAATCTTCTGGCGCGACCACCAGAGAATAGAGCATGTCGGGGAACTCGCGCCACCGAGCTGGGGCATACTGCCACTCCTTGGGAGCGTTCTCTAGGTGTGCAGGAGCATATACTTTTTGGCGGATCACCGCATGCGGGCAGACGAAAACACACTTCCCACATTGGATACATAGCTCGGGCTCCCAAACGGGGATTTCTAAGGCGATGTTACGCTTTTCCCATTGGGTGGTCGCCGATGGATACGTACCGTCATTTGGCAAGGCACTGACCGGAAGCTGGTCTCCGTCGCCGGCGATCATCGTCCCCAACACTTCGCGCACGAAAGGTGGCGCTTCGGGTGGCACAGGGGGACGGCGTGTCCGTTGGCTGGTGATCTCCCCTGGAACTTCCACTTCGTACAGGTTTTCGAGAGTTAAATCTACAGCGCGATAGTTGCGTTCCACCACCTCTTTACCGCGTTTTCCATAGGTCTTTTTAATGGCACGTTTGATCTCTGCAATGGCCTGCTCGCGCGGCAAAACACCACTTATGGCAAAGAAACATGTTTGCATTATGGTGTTAATGCGCTGCCCCATGCCCGTCTTTTTTGCCACTTCGTAAGCATCGATCACATAAAACCGCAGTTTTTTATCCAGTATCGTCTGCTGCACTTCTTTTGGCAAGTGATCCCATATTTCCTCAGGGGAGTAGATGCTATTGAGTAAAAATACTGCGCCAGGCGCGGCATATTTGAGTACATTGTATTTTTCGAGGAAGACAAATTGGTGGCAGGCAACAAAATTTGCCTGATGGATCAGATACGGCGACCTGATGGGGTTTGGACCAAAGCGAAGGTGTGAAATGGTGACAGATCCTGATTTCTTTGAATCGTACACAAAGTACCCCTGAGCAAAATTTTTGGTTTCTTCGCCGATGATCTTGATCGAATTTTTGTTTGCTCCGACGGTGCCATCTGCTCCTAGCCCCCAAAAGACACATCGCACGGTTTTCTCGTCTTCGATGTCAAAATGGGCATCGTATTCCAGGCTGGTGTGGCTGACATCGTCGAAAATGCCAATGGTGAAGTGGTTCTTGGGCTGCGCTTTGCGCATTTCGTCGAAAACACCCTTCACCATCCCGGGGGTGAATTCTTTCGAGGAAAGGCCATATCTGCCTCCAATCACCTGAGGTTTTCCATTGGCGAACTCACTTTCCGCGATAGCCGTGACCACATCCTGGTACAGAGGTTCTCCAATCGCCCCTGGTTCTTTAGTGCGATCAAGGGCTGCGATAACCTTCACCGTGGGAGGCAGGGTGTTGATGAAATGTTGAATGGAAAACGGGCGATAGAGGCGCACTGTAACCACGCCTACTTTTTCCCCCTGCTTGGCAAGGTACTGTGCGGTTTCGCTTGCCGTCTCTGCACCTGAGCCCATGATGACTATGACTCGTTCGGCATCCGCCGCGCCGGCATAATCAAAAAGGTGGTATTCCCTGCCAGTGAGCTTGGCAAACTTGTCCATATATTTTTGAACCACCTCGGGGCAGGCGCGATAAAAAGGATTGACCGTCTCTCGAGCTTGGAAGTAGACATCCGGATTTTGAGCGGTGCCACGAATGAAGGGTTGATCCGGAGAAAGCCTCCGCTGACGGTGAGCATGGACGAAACGCTCCTCGATCATGTGCCGAATGTCGTCGTCCGTTAATTGCTCGATCTTGTTCACCTCATGGGAGGTTCTAAAGCCATCGAAAAAGTGCAAAAAGGGGACGCGCGCTTCTAGTGTGGCTGCATGGGCGATGAGAGCCATATCGTGCGCTTCTTGCACGTTCCTGGAGGCGAGCAAGGCAAAGCCGGTGGCGCGGGTCGCCATGACATCTGAATGATCGCCAAAGATGGACAAGGCTTGAGCAGCCAGAGAACGTGCCGAGACATGGAAAACCGTCGGTGTCAGTTCGCCCGCAATCTTGTACATATTCGGGATCATCAGCAATAATCCCTGGGAAGCAGTGAACGTGGTGGTGAGGGACCCTGTCTGCAATGCCCCATGAACAGCACCGGAGGCGCCTCCTTCAGATTGCATTTCTATAACCAGAGGCACTGTGCCCCAAATGTTGGGGCGATTTGCGGCAGACCATTCGTCAGCGAACTCACCCATGGGAGAGGAGGGTGTAATTGGGTAGATGGCAATCACTTCGCTCACTTTATGGGCAATATAAGCCGTGGCTTCGTTTCCATCGATGGTAACCATCGTCCTTTTCATGTTAATTTCTCCAATTAGCCGAAATACGTGATTTTTTTATCAACATAGTTTACCCCTTTTTGATGTCCGCCAGGTAGTTATATTAGGCACAATATTTACCTGTGACCTGTCACATATTAGACAAGTTCGGTTGACTTTAGAAAAGTTTTCTTGAATGGTGTAGGATGTATGCTCAGAGATTTGTGCTATACTTTTTATTATGGTGGTCAAACCGCATATCTGGAGGGGTTGGGCAAGTTTCTTGCACCGCTGGGGGTTGCACCAGCTTGTTGCCTTCTGGTTGGAACTGGCTGGGCCGTTGAACATTCTGGGTGCACAATTGATCTATCTTAGCCAGCCTTTTCTCTCTGTTTTTATTCGCCAGGAGGTGCTAAAAGACTTTGCTCAGGTGCTTGAACAACCCGAAGAGGTGAAAAAGCTCATTCACTTCTTGCGCGACGAGAACCCTTGGATAGAAAACGGGCAATGAATACTGATCTTTTGGCTTTCGCTTTTATCCTGTTGTTCGGTTTACTGATTGCCTACCAATCCGTACGTGTGCTGAGAGGTCATAGACCTCTATTGCGCTCATTGGCTGCGTTTAACCAATTAAGAAAAGGCGTTGGTTCATCGGTAGAATCTGGGAAGGGTATCCACATCTCCCTGGGTTATGGTGGAATTGATGGCCAGAAAGGCGCCTCAGCGCTTATCGGATTGAGCGTCTTGCACCGCTTCAGCCGCGTTTCATCCGTAAGCGATACACCTCCGGTGATCACCAGTGGCGAGAGCACTTTGGCGATCCTTTCTCAAGATACGTTACGCTCAACACTCCGTGAAATCGGGGAACTTGAGCAATATGATCCATTAGCCGGCCGGGTGAGTGGTTTGACGCCTCTGGCATTCGTTGCCGGTGCATTGCCTCAAGTATTGGATGAACAGGTTTCGCTAAATGTCCTATTAGGCCACTTTGGTGGCGATGTAGTGCTATTGACTGACGCGGCAGGGCGAATGAAAAGCACGACACTTGCCGGGAGTGATGATATCGCTGCACAGGCGGCAATATATGCTTCTGCCACACAACCTTTGATCGGCGAGGAGTTGTTTGCCGCAGGTGCCTATTTAGGCGCTCCTCCAGCACATGTCGCCAGCCTGCTCACCCAGGATGTTTTTCGTTGGATCATTATTGTGAGCATTCTGGTTGGTGCCATTTTGAAGTTTTTGGGTTTCTTATGAAACATAATCTTCGCACCATCCTGCTGGCTTTGATCGCCGGATTTGCCGGGCTGGTCGTATTGGTGGGTTATTTTATAGATATTCCGCTTCTAACCGATTTAAGGCGAGATTTTTTGCGCTGGGGAGTACTCTTATCATCTGTTGCGATTATGGTTGGCGTAGCCAATCTCTTTCAGGTTCATTGGCGCAGGGTCCGAACACGCCAGCCAGGAGGGATGTACAGCTTCATATTGATCCTCTCGATGATCGTTACCTTGATCATTGCCGGGTTCTTTGGACCGACGGCAGCATCCTCGCAATGGATTTACAATCACATCCAAGTACCGATTGAAGCGAGCCTGTTGAGTTTATTGGCGGTGGTGCTGACCTATGCGGCTGTCCGATTGCTTCGCCACAGACCGAATCTTTTTTCTTTCGTTTTCGTTCTCACTGCGTTGCTGGTGTTGCTCGGTGCAGTTTCAATGCCTCAAGGAATGAGCATTCCCTATGTGGCTGATTTACGCCTGTGGATAGAACAGATATTGGTGACTTCCGGGGCAAGAGGTCTGCTCATTGGCGTTGGGTTAGGTACCCTTGCCACAGGATTGCGCGTTTTATTCGGAGTAGATCGACCCTATGGTGGCTGAAATGGATGATGTACGCTGCCCAATGTGCGGCAGACTCAACCCGGCTCATCTTGAGGTGTGTCAATACTGTGAGGCGCGTCTGAAACCTCTGCGACTTTCCCCGGAGGAGCAAGAGGAAAACGAAGCGCCAGAAGAGATTCGTCCAGACACAGGAGGCGTAACCGATTGGTTGCGTTCACTGGCGCAGGAAGGGGAGGAGGCCGCGTCTCGCAGCACCTCAGAAGATGACAGCTTGGATTGGCTGAAGGAATTGAAAGGCGAACAAGAAATCGAAGCTGAGGACTTCTTCGAGCGTCTGGACTCTACGATCGGTGAGCCAGATACCCAAGATTGGTCGGATCGAATTGGGGGGCGCGAAGAGCCTCTAGATGAGGAACGAAAGATCGAAAACCTGTTTGATGAGCGTGCTTTGCCACCGCGTGAAGAGGATGAAACCCAACCGGAATGGTTGCTCGAAATGCGCGCCTCTTATGCTGAGTCTCCCTTAGAAGCTCCTATTGAAGAGGAATGCGAAGAAAGCCCTGGTGAACCTCCTCTCCCACAAGCTTTTGCTACAGAAGACGCGGCAGCTCTGCAGTCTGCTGAAGCTGCGTATCCAGATTGGTATCTAGACTCGAAGGAAGCAAAGGAGGCTGAGGAGGAACAGCCTTCGATTGCTCCCGAAGATGAAGAGGCGAAGCACATCCTGCCGATAACCGAACAGCCTCTACCTGAGGAGGGATTTGAGGGAAGAGAGGAAGAGGCGGAATGGGTTTTAGAGGAGTGGATTCCTTATGAAGAAGAAGGAACAGCTGAACCCTCTCTAAGTGAAGAATTTCAGGCATCTCAACCTCAGGCTTCAGGGGCAGTGGAGGAATCGAAGTTAGAAGAGGCGTCCCCTCCGCCACTTGAAGAGGTTTTTGATGCATCTACCCTTGCTGAGGATGTCTTTGCCCCCGGAGAAGGAGAAGCTAAGCAGGCGACAGGCGAAGAGCTTCCCTCTGAACCTTCTGCTGCGCCGGAGGTTGAGCAAACGGGCTTACCCTCGATCGAGCTACCCGATTGGTTGTTGGATTCGGGGGTGAGTGAAAATGGTCTGGAGGTGCCGGATTGGCTGCTTTCCGCCCCACAGCCCCTGGATGTCGCCGCACCGCTAGAGCTCTCTGTGGAGGAACCAGAAGCGGTAGCGAAGATCGAGGCGGAGGAGCGCGAAGAATTTTTAGAGGCAGGGTTATCAGAAATTGAGGCGCAACCCTCCCCGGACTGGTTAGAAGGGACGGGGGAAGGTGTACAGGCTGAACAATTGCTCGAAAAAGAGGGGTTGCCAGGTCCCGAAGAAAGACTGGAGCAAGCTGAAATCCCCGCGTGGTTAAAACCCATGCAGCCCATTGAGTCGGTGACCAAAGGTATTGTTATAGAAGAGGATGACGCTCGCGTCGAGCCTGCCGGCCCGTTAGCGGGACTCAAAGGGGTATTGCCAGCTGAACCTGAAATTGCTCTGCCGCGCGAACCTTCCGCTTACAATCTCAAGCTGCAGGTGACCGAGCGGCAACAAGCCCATGCCCAGACATTGAAAAAGCTGATCGAAGAAGAGGGTCTTGTCAAACCCCTTCCTCAAGAAGCGTTCGTTTCACCTCAACATATCTTACGCCTCTTCATCGCCTTCTCCCTTTTTCTGGCAATCCTTTTCCCCATGGTGATGAGCTTTCCAATGGTGGAACGCCCCCCGCTTTCCGAAAGTGCCTTAGCAGCCAGCCAGATAGTTAATCGCCTTTCCGAAGGCGACCCGGTTCTAGTGGTGGTTGACTATCAGGCTGGCTATGCTGGAGAACTGGATGCTGTGGTTTCATCCGTTTTCGATCATCTCATGATCCGCGGTGCATTCATCACCCTCGTATCCACCTCACCCTTGGGGGCTTTGCAAGCTGAGCGATTGATTGCCACTACAAATCGCAACTATCAACATGATTACCGTCGTGAAGCCCATTACCTAAACCTGGGCTATATTCCAGGGGGCACCGCCGGGTTGAGAAGCTTTGCTGAACAACCGCGCCTCACCCTTCCTCTTACCATCGAAGGCACTATGGCATGGTCGATCCAAGCTTTGGCAAGTGTCAACCAGTTATCCGATTTTCGTGCGATAATTGTGGCGACTGAAGCCTCTGAGATTGCCAGGGCCTGGATCGAACAAACCCAGGCGCATTTAGGAGCCACGCCATTGCTTTTCGTTGTTGGCGCTCAAACACAACCCTCTTTGCTGCCTTATGCCCAACAGCCTCTTCCACAGATTACCGTTTTGCTTTCCGGCCTGAGTGGTGGTGTCTCTTATGAACAGGCAACAGGCAGGACGAAAATCTACGACAACCGATGGGCGTCTTTCAGTCTTGGGGGTATTCTTATAATCAGCCTGATACTGATTGGCTCAGTGGCGAATCTGATTGCTGCTCTATTCCGGGCCAATACCCCTGGCAAGAAAGCTGAGGGTGGGAGTCTATGAATGGACTCGGCCTAGCAGATTTGATCGGCATATTGGTGGGTTTAGCGGTCACGTTGATGACCTTCAGCTATTTGATCGGGGATAATCTCTTCTTCCGTATCGCTATTCATGTATTTGTGGGCGTTTCCGCCGGGTTTGTCATTGTGTTGGCATGGTACAGTATCATTTGGCCTCAGCTCGTTGTGCCGCTCATTGCAGGAGATCTATCAACGCGTCTGGCATGGTTGCTTCCTGGTATTTTGGCTTTGTTATTGATATTGCGCGCCTCTCCCAGGTTTGCGGCTCTGGGAGGGATTGTTGTTTCTTTCTTGGTCGGTGTGGGCGCGGCGACAGCCGTAGGAGGTGCGGTAGTCGGAACAGTGTTCCCCCAAATTAACCAGGCTGCTTCCGTGCTGGATCTCTCCTCTGTTGCGCAGCAGCCATCATCGATCTGGACGACTCTCTTCAATGGTATCCTAATGCTCGCCGGAACAATTTCGACTTTGGCGTTTTTCCACTTTGGGGCACGCTCTGGAACACAAAATCTTCCCCGCCGGCAAGCCTGGATTGAAGTATTGGCAACCGTAGGTCAGGTCTTCATCGCCATTACTTTTGGGGCGCTATATGCGGGCATTCTACAGACGACTTTAGCTGCCTTTGTTGAACGAGTTGAATTCTTAATGAATTTCATCGCGGTTTTACTCGGTTGATATGGCAACGTCTATAGTAGAAACCGAATCGTTACTCGTTATGGATGTCGGCAGTGTGACCACGCGGGCAGCCATGTTTGATGTGGTTGAAACTCAATATCGCTTCATCGGCTGCGGTGAAGCGCGGACAACAGCCGGCGCCCCATTTCATCATTTGGGCGAAGGCGTGCGCATGGCGATTGACCGCCTGCAAAGCATCACCGGGCGTCGCCTGGTTGGAGCAAACGAGGAATTGATTTTGCCCAGCACAGCCGATGGCGCCGGGGCAGATGCTTTTGCTGCCACGCTGTCGGCGGGGGAACCTTTGCGCGTTGTACTAGTAGGCCTCTTGGAGAGTGCTTCCTTGGAAAGCGCACAGCGCCTGGCTGAAACAGTCCCTTGTTCCATCCTCCAAAAAATTCACCTGACGGATCATCGGGGCCAGGATGGTCGCTTGGATGCGATATTGAGCGCGCGCCCGGAGCTGATCATTGTCGCTGGAGGAACAGAGAAGGGCGCCACACGCTCCGTTTTGAAGATGGTCGAAGCTGTTGGTCTGGCTTGCCTTTTGATGCCAGAAGACCAGCGCCCAGTGGTTCTTTTTGCGGGCAACCAGGCGCTTCAAAAGGAGCTTCAGTCTCTACTCAATGGAATCGTTAACCTGAAACTGGCACCAAACATCCGCCCCAGTCTGGAAAGTGAGCGTGTGGAAGAGGCGCAACCCACTCTCGCCGAGTTATACGTACAGCTTCGCCGCGAAAAGATCCCCGGCGTTGCCGAATTGAGTCATTGGGCGAGGGGGCAGATCTTACCCTCGTCAACCGCTTTTGGGCGGGTGATTCGCTTTCTAAGCAAAACGCAAAGTGGCGATAAAGGCGTGTTGGGGGTGGACGTGGGTGGGGGGGCGACTACGGTTGCTCTGGCTAACAATGGCGACTTGTTATTAAGTGTGGCTCCCGAACTCGGCATTTGCAGTACCCATACAGCCTTGACGGATGAAAAATTGCTCTCAGAAATTGCTTTCTGGTTGCATGCTGAATACTCCTTACAGCAGTTGAACGAATACCTTCATAACCGCAACTTGCATCCGTTTGCCCTGCCTTTTTCTCCTGAAGAATTGGCGATTGAATACGCTATTCTCAGGGTGATTTTACGCCATGCGATGCTGAAATTCTTGCGGGAAACCCCTGCCTCGGGTGTAGCTACGCGTGACGGTCAATTGCCCTATGTCGAACCGGTGATTGTTTCGGGGCGCTTCGCCACATCCAATTCAAATTTACCACGCCTGACGATGACCCTGCTCGATGGACTGCAGCCCGAAGGCTTGACCACTCTAATCCTGGATAACAATGTCATCATGCCGTCTTTGGGAGCGGCGGCGGCGATCAACCCGCTATTAACCGTACAGGTGCTCAATTCCAATGCGTTTCAGCACCTTGGCACGATTATTGCTCCTTCTGGAAAGGCGCGATGGGGCTCGCCTGCATTGCGCGTGAAGATGACCTATGAATCTGGTAGAGAGATCAAACGAGAGATAAAGATGGGAAGTCTGGAAGTGTTGCCCTTGCCGCGTGGTGCATCCGCCAAACTGCAATTGCAGCCTTTGAACCGATTGGATATCGGTATGGGTGCCCCAGGGAGGGGAGGAAGCGTGCGCGTGGTAGGAGGCGCGTTTGGTGTTATCGTGGACGCACGTGGTCGCCCGCTAAGCTTTCCAAAAGATGTAAAAAGCCGCAGAGAGGTGGTCAAGCAATGGCTTTGGAATTTGGGAGGTGAATGAGTCGTGCTGGCAATGGTCACCCATATCCTCCCTCTGACATCGATCACTCGGCGGCGGGTGATGCCCATACCCGCGAAAGTGCTTGTGCGCAAAGGGCAAAAGGTGAGCGCCACGGACCCCGTCGCGGAGGCAATGATCTATTCGCGCCACCTTTTGCTTGACGTGGCGAAGGGGTTGGGGGTGGCAAAGGCAAAAGTTGAACAATATCTCCAGTGTCAGGAAGGGGATTTGGTTGCCAAGGGGGATATCCTCGCCGGACCGGCAGGGTTCACGCGCCGTATTCTGCGCTCTCCAGGCGATGGAAAGGTCGTGATGATTTGGGAAGGTCAGTTGCTCCTGGCGATTAAAGGAAAAACCGCCTCCATCCAAGCCGGACTGCCAGGAGAAGTTACGGAGTTGGTCGAGGAGCGCGGCGCAGTAGTGCAAACCACCGGCGCGCTCATTCAAGGAGTGTGGGGAAATGGCCGCATCGACTTCGGGATGTTGGTCAACGTTGCTGATCAACCCGATCAGATTTTATCCCCTGCTCAGTTAGATGTCAGCCTGCGTGGTTCGATTCTCGCAGCTGCAATGTGTCAGAATGCTGAAATGCTGCATAGTGCTGCCGAACTGCCAGTGCGTGGATTGATCCTTTCTTCCATGGATGGTTCCCTGCGTAAAGACGCGGAGCAAGCGCCGTACCCCATTATACTTATTGAAGGGTTTGGCAAACTACCGATGAATCCGCTTGCCCACAAATTGCTCAAGACGAATGAAGGGAGAGAGGCTGCGCTCAATGCAGAAGCATGGCATCGCTTTTCAGGAAGCCGCCCCGAGGTGGTCATCCCCTTACCGGATGAGGGGGGGATAGAACCCACGCGTGAGGTGGATCGCTTCCGCCCTGGCCAAACGGTGCGCATCATGCGCACGCCATACGCAAGTCACCTCGGCAGCATCATCCGGTTGGTCGAAGAGGCGAGTTTTCCAAGCGGTTTGAGGTCAGCGGGCGCTTATGTCCATCTTGAAAGCGGAGAGAACCTCCTTCTGCCGCTGGCAAACCTCGAATTGATCCAATAGCGGAAGTTGTTTTTCGATGAGACAGCTACACAACAGGTTAATCACAGATACTAAGGAACTTTGCAATACAGGAGGAGAGGCTTATGTCATCTTTTGACGATTTTGATCTAGGAGAGGATTTGGGTGAAGGCGAACCCATGCCAGAGGAGTCCAGAAGGAATACCTTTCTCATCGCCCTGGGAGTGTTAGGCGCGATAGGTGTCCTGGCATTGGTTTGTATTGCTGTGTATGCTTTGGTTCTGCTCCCACAACGCCGTGAGGCGCAACAAGCATATCAGGCGACGGTAGATCAACAAAACACGGAAGTGGCGTTGATCATCAATCAAACCTCTACACAAGCCGCGCTGCAAGCTGTCTATACGTACACCCCGACAAACACCAGCATCGTGGCGACTCCCACAACAACCGCCACCCCAACTTCGGTTTTGGCTGGGCCAGCACAGACTGAAACGCCCACCCTGGCGCCTGAAATGGCCACCGCTACTGCGTTGCACGCCACGCTTACCGCAAACGCAGAACTTTTTGCTGCTACCCTTACCGCGCGAGCGACACTAACTGCTCAACCTACAGGCATACCGGATACGGGTTTGATGGACGACGTGGGTTTGCCGATGCTTTTGGGCATGGCATTCCTGCTGATTGTGGTCATCTTCCTGGCTCGGCGCCTGCGCACCGCATGAATTGTACCTAGAGGATGAGCTGAGGATAGCTTTCTCTGCCACACAGCTTACTTGCGGTAGGCGATCTGTTCCCCATATTCAAGCAATTGGCGCACCTCGTCGGGATGACGTCCTTCTGCATAAACTCTCAAGACAGGCTCAGTACCCGAAGGTCGAATCAGCAACCAGGAGTCATCCGCCAAGATATATTTCACCCCATCAATGGTGAGCACTTGAATGACCTCTTCTCCTGCGATCACCCCGGGCGCGTTCTCGCTGAGTTGTCGGGTCATTTGTTCTTTTGCCACGGGGTGATTCAAGCGCATATCCCGCCTTTCATAATACGCCGGTCCTGCTTTTTTCAGCAGTTCGCTCACCAATTCATGCAGAGGGGTTTGTGTTTTAGCGATCATTTCGATCAGCAACAACCCCATGAGAATGCCGTCACCTTCGGGAATATGACCATGGATCGAAATGCCGCCGGATTCCTCCCCCCCGATAAGGATGTCTTCGCGCAGCATGTGTTCTGCAATGTAGTTGAAACCCACAGGGGTTTCATACACTGGCAGTTCAAAGGACTGCGCCAGGCGGTCAATCATGCGGGTCGTTGAAACCGTCCGTACAACTGGGCCTTTCCACCCGCGATGTTCGACCAGATAGAGCAGCGCCAGCGCCATGATCTTGTGTGGGTCAACGAAGTTT
Organism: Anaerolineae bacterium; assembly: GCA_037439525.1. Classification (GTDB taxonomy): domain Bacteria; phylum Chloroflexota; class Anaerolineae; order Anaerolineales; family UBA4823; genus JBBIVW01. The sequence goes on along the minus strand of JBBIVW010000008.1, from coordinate 87,029 downwards.
CCGCGCTCGTCCATTGCCCCAATGCGATCGGCATCTCCATCGGTAGCCAGGCCAAAATCGCCCATATGGGTGCTGATTGCACCGGCGAGGGCGCCTAAATGGCGTTCGATGGGTTCGGGGTGAACCCCACCAAAACCCGGATTCATCTCGCTACGGATTTCGCTCACTTCACACCCTGTGCCCTTAAGAATGCCCTTGATTACTCCCCGGCCCGCTCCGTACATCGAATCAACCACTACACGTTGAGGGTGATCGGCGATAATGTCGAAGTCGATGATCTTCCTTAAATGGGCAAAGTAGTCCGGCAAAGGGTTGAACCGTTGGATCAATTTCATCTGCCGCGCCGTTTCGTAATCCATCAGATTTGGCCCCCGCCCGCGGCTTTCGTTGTCGTTGAGATACACCTCGACACGCCGACATTGTTCTTTAGTCGCCGAGCCTCCATACGGCGCTTTGAGTTTGACCCCGTTGTAGCGCGGGGCGTTGTGTGAAGCGGTGATCATAACCCCGGCTACCCCATTCTGAAACTTTACCTGGTAGGAGATGGATGGTGTAGGTGCATCGGATTGTGAGAGCAACACTTTGAATCCATTGGCTGCCAGTACGCGCGCCACTTCCATGGCGTATCGATCGGAGAGAAACCGCGTATCGAACCCTACGATGATTCTTAATGGGTCCGTTTGGGAACGCTTCCCTTCGCCATTGTTCCACCAATCGGAGCTCGCTGCATCCGCAATTGCCTGGGCGACAAGGCGAAGATTGTGGAATGTGAACGTATCGGAAATGACCGCGCGCCAACCATCCGTACCGAAGTGTATCGGCATAAATGCCTCCTGATGATAAGGATGTGCGCAGAATTCTATCACTAAAGGCCATGCAAACGGAGACACGGCATGATAAGAACGTGTTAAAATGGGTTTATGGAAAGCTCAGTATTGCGCATTTTGCGGCGCGAGTTCATCTTCGCCGATTTGGATTTCACCCAGCTTAAAATTCTCAGCGAGGAGTTTGAGCGCCTCGAACTCTCTAAGGGGGAAACGATTGCTTTGCGAGGTAACCCGGTGGATGCTTTTTATCTCGTCATGGACGGAACATTGAACCTGGTCACCTATCGGCGAGACAGGCAAATCAACCTGGGTGCACTCAATACAGGAGATTTCTTCGGTGAGACCGGATTGCTTCTTAGGCACTCATTTCCCATTATAACCATCGCTCAAACCCCAGCGGTGTTACTGCGCTTGCCTCGAGAGGTGTGTTTACGCTGGCTTGAAAACGTACCATTGCTCAAGCAAAAGTTATTTATGGTTGCGATGAGTCGCGCCTTGATTCCACGCCTGGGTTTAAATTGGCTTGAAGCGGAAGAAACCGTTTATTCTTTAACCCGTAAGCATCCTATTTTCCTATGGATGGGCATGTTCTTGCCATTATTGTTCTTTATCCTTGGTAGCACCATCATGGTCTTTCAATTGTTTGGAGATATGATCACCAGCGCGGTGATGGGCGGGGTTTTCCTGTGCCTATCTTTTGGCCTTGCATGGTGGCGTTGGGTGGATTGGAGCAATGACTATTATGTGCTCACCAGCACCAGAGTGTTGTGGCATGAGAAAATATTTGGGATTTATGATAGCCAGCTTGACGCGCCGCTGAACACCATAATGGCGGTGAACATTACCACCTCTTTGTGGGGAAGACTGATTGGTTATGGGAATGTGGAAGTGCGCACGCTTACCGGGGGGATCATGATGAAACGAGCAAATTCAGCCAAAATGTTTGCGAATTTTATAGAGGGGTATCGAACACGTGTGCGCTATATCTCCAGAGAGCAAGAACTGGAATCCATACGCAGGGATATTAGGCACATCATACGACAAGAGGATCTTTCATCAGAGTTATCCGAGGAGGAACTCCCGGCGAACGAAAAACCTGCCGCGGAAAAACGAGTGGCGAGCGTTGTTGGAGGGGCACGCTCGCGCGGGTGGTGGAAAACCTTTTTACGCTTGCGATATGAAAAAGACGGCATCATCACTTATCGTAAACACTGGCTGATATTATTGAAGAAGGTGTGGAGACCCTTAGTGCTTTTCCTGGGGTCGTTTGTTTTATTGGTCTGGGTCATGTGGCAGCGGGCGATCAACCCTTTGGTAATCGGCATCGCGTTCTTTTTTATGGTTGGTTTTTTTCTATGGCTGGCTTATGAATACCTCGACTGGAGCAATGATATTTATCAATTGACTCCCACGCAGATTTTGGATATCGAAAAGAAACCTCTGGGTCGAGAACAGAAAAAAACCGCTCCGTTAGACGCTCCAGATATTCGTATCGAGCATGAACGCAAAAACCTGATTGCCATACTTTTCGACTTTGGCAATGTCATCGTCAATGTTGGACAAACTCCTTTTATCTTTTACGGTGTGCGCAAGCCGGATATGGTCCACCATGACATTGCAGAATATCGCGCCGCGTTACTCGAACGTAAACAACGCCAGGAAAGAGAAAGAGAAGCGGAGAAGATGCGCGATTGGTTCAGTGCTTACTATCGGGCTTCCATTCATGAGGGGAGCGAAGAAGAAGAAGGATATGAAGATCGAGGCTTTTTAGAGTAAAATAATCAGACGTAAATTGTGGAATTTATTGGATTGGTTGGAAAATGACGATACGCGAGATCATTACAGTGCCTCACGAAACCCTGCGAAAAAAAGCCCGCAGAGTTACCGATTTTGGAAGTGATTTGCAAAAGTTGATCGATGACATGGTCGAAACCATGCGCCATGCGCCTGGAGTGGGGTTGGCCGCCCCGCAAGTCGATGTCCCTTTGCAGGTCATTGTCGTGGAGTTTGCGGAAGAGAAGGAAGAGACACATCTTCCTCCAAAACTTTATGTCGTGGTAAACCCGGAAATTGTCCGTTTTTCGCGGGAGACAGAGCCGGGCGTGGAGGGTTGCCTGTCTGTCCCTGGGTATTTGGGCGAAGTCGAGCGCTTCTCCAAGGTCACAGTCCAGGGACTAAATCGCAATGGAACACCCATACGCATCAAAGCCGAGGGCTGGCTGGCGCGTATTTTTCAACACGAAATCGATCACCTGAAAGGTGTATTATTTACCGACCGAACAGAGCGCGTATGGGAAGCAGAAGCTGGAGCGTATCAGGCGGTATCAGCTGATTGAGGGTTATGCGTTTATTGCATTTATCCCTGACCAATTTCCGTAACTTTGCCCGCCTGGATGTAGCCGTACCAGGCGGGTCAGTGTTATTGGTGGGAGGCAACGCTCAAGGGAAAACCAGCTTGCTCGAATCGATCTATTATCTAGCAACCTTCACTTCCTTTCAGGCGGCGCGCGATCGGGAGTTGATCAATTTCATGGCTAGTAGAGAGCCTTTAGCTGCGGCACGCATCCAGGCGGAGGTGCAACGCCTGAGTTCACCATTGAAACCACAGCCTTCAACTACAAACCATCGCCTTGAAGTGCGTTTGATCCAACAATTATCGGAGCGACAGAACGGCGCCTTTTCCTTCCGCAAAGAGGTTTTGATCGACGGCGTAGCACGCAAAATCGGAGAGGCGGTGGGGTTTTTCAATGCCGTCTTGTTCTTGCCTCATATGCTTATGATTATCGAAGGACCTCCTGAGGAAAGGCGTAGGTATTTGAATTTGGCAATCAGTCAGGTCTGGCCACATTATGCAGAATTCCTGGTGCGTTATCATCGCGCCCTTACACAGCGCAATGCTTTACTCAAGCAAATCAACGAGCGGGGTGGAGATATCAGTCAACTGAAATTCTGGGACGAGCAAGTTGCCCAGTGGGGTAGCCAGATCGTTTTCGCGCGCATCCAGACGCTTCAAGAACTGGAAAAGATCGCTACACGCCTTCACCTCGAGCTGACAAAGGGGAAAGAGGTGCTGCGCTTGGTGTACCAACCTTCCTTCGACCCGCTCCCTCAGCAAAAAAATCAGATCGCTTTGCCTATGGATACTCCGCTAGACCGTAGCCACCTGACACGAGAACAAATCTTTCAGCAGTTTTTGCTGTCCTTACAAGCTCATCAAGTAGAGGAAATTGCCCGCGGAATGACCTTGATTGGTCCGCACCGAGATGAATTAAGGTTCCTGGGAGATGGAATCGATATAGGCACATATGGCTCGCGTGGACAGACACGCACCACGATGCTCTCGATGAAACTTGCCGAGGTGGAGTGGATGAAACAAAGAACCGGTCAGCCTCCTGTTTTGCTCCTCGACGAAGTGCTGGCGGAATTGGATCCACAGCGGCGGGAGGATTTGCTCAGACGCCTAAAGGAGCAAGATCAGGTGCTGATGACCACAACGGATTTGGATTTGTTTACTGCCGATTTTCTGAGTCACACTGAAATCTGGCGTATCGAAGAAGGGAGGATATGCAAAGAAGATCGCACCCTACGATAAATCTTAGCCTTTGTCTTTCAACGGCCTTTTAGTCGGGATACCTACACGACGCGGGTACTTTTCGGGCGTGGCCGCGATTTTGTCGATGACGATTAAAAAACGTTCCTCTTGAACTCCAGGTAGGTGGATGGGGCGTAAGATGCGCAATTTCCCACCTAACAAGCGGGTGGCAAATTCTGCCTCTTGCATTTCTGCCGCAGCGCTTTCCCCCTTCATTGCCAGCATGGCGCCCCCCACGCGCACCAAAGGGAGCAAGTATTCTGCAAGCACCGGCATGTTGGCAACCGCGCGTGCCAGTGCCCAGTCGTATTGTTGACGGTGAGCAATTTCATGTGCCAGGTTCTCCACCCGGCCGTGAACGATATTGACTTTATCTAACCTGAGCACTTGGACAATGTGAGCGCAAAATTCCGCTTTTTTGCCTACCGATTCGATTAAAGTAAGCTCCATAGAAGGGCAGGCGATCTTCAGGGGAATGCCGGGAAAGCCGGCTCCAGTGCCGACATCCACTACCTTGTGCATTGCCTGTTCATGCATCACTGGGAGAGGGGTGAGTGAGTCGAGAAAGTGCTTAATACGAATCTGTTCAGGCTCACGCAACGCGGTAAGGTTGTACCGTGTATTCCAGGTGATCAATTCCTGCTCATAAATGCTCAAAGCTCCAAGCTGTTCTTTTGTGAGGTGGATGCCTAAAAGCGCATGAGCAAGCTGTGATAATTCCTTCATTACGTTGATTATAGCAGAGGCTTGTTTTATAAAAAAGCAATCAGCTCTATGGCTGATTGCTCGATACGGGTAATGCTGAGATGGGTGAAAAACTGATTATTGGTTTTCGGTAGAAGCTTTAGGTTCTACCTCCTTGCTCTGAATTTTTCTTTGGGCGCGGCGCCGGCGCCAGGTTCGCCACAAGAGCGAAAGTGGCCAGATAAAGACCCCATAGACGACCAACGCCATCGGCAAAACGAAGATCACCACCCAGATGAGCGCATTCACGATAAATTTGAACCCGTTGATTAACGCCTGCACTGCGTCTTTTGCAACGCCTTGCGGTTGCCACCTACCGATGGTCAGGGGCTGTATGGCTTCGTCGGCGATGAGGTCAATGCTCACCGATGAGAGCGCCGCGGATTGTTCGTAATATTTGATCTGACCCTTAAGCACCTCGATTTGCTCTCGCACCTGAACCAGTTGATTATATACCGACAGCACATCTTCTGTTCTCACAGCTTTATCCATGATTTCGGCAAGTTGCTCTTCCGCCAGTTCAAGGTTGCGCAATCGGGATTGTAGGTCGGTGTATTCGCTGGTCACATCCTGGCTATTGATCGTTTCGGAAAGGGGCTTTTGTGTGCTTTCCTGTTTGATCTTTTCCAGGGCTTCATTCAGTTTTTCGGCAGGTACGCGGATGATGATTTGCGCACGCGGCACCCGGATGCCACTTTCCAATTCCTCCTGGTACATGTTTGCAGATACGACATAACCTTTCATATCTTCTGCCATTTTGGCGATGTTGCTCATCGATTGGGAAGGGTCAGCGACCACGAGAGACAGGTCGGCGTTTTTAATCACCATTCGTTCGCCACCTGTATCACTAAACGATGAGCTTTGGAAAGCATCTTCGACCCCGCTCGATTTTTCCATCGGAGGCACTTCGTATGCTGGAGCTCCAGGGGCAACGCCTTGTAGAGCGATCCTTTCGGCGCGCGATTCTGGTATCGCCGCTGATGCGCATGCGCTCGAGGTGAGTGCCAGGGCTAATAGGGTTATCAATAACCATCGTCTCAATCTGTGATTCATCGTCTCTCTCCTAATAAGAATTGAATGCAATCCTTTGACGAAATATCTGTGGGTTTTGTTCCTCATCGCCTGGCGCATCACCACCCAACGGTAAGGCGGAGGATATGGCGTTCGGGTAGGTTTAAATCCAGCATACGGCTCTGCACTTCTTCGATGTTATAAGCTACGCGCCGGTAATCCCAGGTTAAGTGCTCATCGTCGAAGATGGCGAATGCCGCGCGGGGATCTCGGTCGCGCGGTTGCCCTACCGAGCCGGGGTTGACAATAGATTTAGCTTGCAATTGTATCACCTGGTTGGTGCGGGGGATTTCCATAGATGCGAAATGATGGTTTGAGTTCTGGGTGTAGATTACAGGTAAATGAGTGTGTCCAACAAAGCAAAGCGGTGTGTCAAAGTAGGCGAAATTGAGTGCGGCAGTTTGTGTATCTAACAAATATTCCCATACGGGATGGCGCGGGCTGCCGTGGCTCAGGGTTACTCCTTGGACAACGATGGTCTCTGGCAGGCTGGTAAGGAACTGCAGGCTCTCTGGGGTTAGCTCCTTTCGCGTCCACGCCAACGCATCGCGCGCTTCCGGGTTGAATGAATTTACATCGATCAGGTTCAGAGCGGCAGCGTCATGATTGCCTATGACGCATGCCAGGTTGGGTAACTTGCGCACCAATTGGACGCATTCGTTTGGATCGGGTCCATATCCAACCAGGTCGCCAAGACACCATACCGCGTCGAACTCTCCAGCTTCATCAAGCACTTTAGTCAGTGCTGTAAGGTTTGCATGGATGTCGGAAATAATCAATATACGCATATAATCGCGCTTTCGGGTTTAAGTTTATGCGAATAACTTCTACTTGGAGGCAATTATACCCAATGGAAGCGATGCTGCCAACTGATTACACGGGTTGCCAAATTTGGTAAATGGACAGGTTCCCCTCTCTTCCATCCGCGTAAAAGGTTTCTAAGACGCGAAATCGACTTTGCGTTGCTATCGCGCACAATTCATCTTCCTCAAAAAGGTGCACGTAGCGCAACCCGAAACCTCCTCGTCGCCAGTCTAACAGAAAGTCTCCTGCCTCTAATTGCTCCTCGGATAGACCAATGGTTTCCCAGGGGAGGATGCGTGCCTGCCAGCGCGGGCTACGCATGAATTGCCATGCAGAAAGGGCAATAAAGCCCTCACTTGCGATGAGTTGACGCATTGTTTGACAGAGAGTCATTCTCAAGGCCTGCCCTGGCAGGTGATGCAGCACGGCAAAAGCCGCGATGACGTCATACGGCGGTGAAGGAATGGTTGCCGACCATGCGGCATCTGCCAGGTCTGCACGCAGAAAGAGCGGTTTCGGCTTGCCGGGCGTTGTTACTCCTTCAGCGCTTTGTTGAGCCAGGGCAAGCAGCTCATCACTCCATTCCAATCCAACATAATCCCCTCTAAAACCAGCCTGCACCAGACCAAGCCAAAGCCTCCCATTTCCGCAGCCCAGGTCCAGCACGCGAGCCAATAAGGGAATGCGCGCCAGCACGCGCTGAACACCGGGTTGTAACATATGTCGTGTTTCTGAGAATGGCAGGGCAAATTGGCGGTAGAACTCGCGGTTGAGTCTCAGTAGTTCTTTAATCACCTCTGGCTGCATGATGTTATTATATATGGGCTTATGAGTTCGCGAAGCAATAGTACCTGGTTTGAGAGGCGCGCACCCACGCCAGAAAAACTTCGCCAGGCGCGTGCCATTTTGGAAGAAGTGCGCCAGGGGCGAGAGGTGACAGAAGCCATCCGCCGGCACCCCTTATCCAATGGCGGATATGTGGGAAAGAACATGCTGGTGGCGGTGTATCGACAGCTCACCCAAAGCGGAGATTGGCCCGAAGACGCGCGCTTGCTGGAGCGCATCCGCTTGAAGCCCATTCGCACTCTATCGGGCGTGACCACGGTAACGGTGCTCACCAAGCCCTATGCCTGCCCGGGAAAGTGCGTTTTTTGCCCCACAGACGTACGTATGCCTAAAAGCTATCTACCCGACGAACCTGGCGCCAGGCGCGCGCTGGAAAATCAATTCGACCCATACCAGCAGGTTCGAGCTCGTATACATGCGTTGGAGTCCGTTGGGCACCCTACGCAGAAAATTGAGTTGCTCATCCTGGGAGGCACGTGGAGCGCATACCCACGCCGCTATCAGGAGTGGTTCGTAAAGCGTTGCCTGGATGCCATGAACCTTCAGGAGGCAGAGACACTCCTAGAAGCGCAACTCAACAACGAAACCAGCCTCCATCGAAATGTTGGCTTGGTGGTGGAAACCCGTCCGGACGAAATTAGTGTCGAAGAACTGCTTTGGTTGAGAAGGCTGGGCGTCACCAAAGTCCAATTAGGGGCGCAAAGCCTGGATGATCGCATCCTGGAGTTAAATCAGCGTGGTCATTCCGTAGCCCAAACCCATCGTGCGGTAGCCCTTTTACGCTCTGCCGGGTTTAAAATCGTGCTCCATTGGATGCCCAATCTGTTAGGCGCCACCCTGGATACGGATCGCCAGGATTTTATGCGTTTATGGAAGGGTTTATGCCCAGATGAGATCAAGATTTATCCCACGCAGCTATTGGAGAACGCAGCACTCTATCAACACTGGTTGCAAGGGGATTACCAGCCCTACACCACCGAAGAGCTTATTGACCTGATTGCTGAGTTGAAAACCACGATTCCGCGCTATTGCCGTGTCAACCGCGTGGTGCGCGACATCCCATCCACGTACGTGATTGCTGGCAATAAACGCACCAGCTTACGCCAGGATGTGAAAGCTGAAATGCACCGCCGCGGCACACATTGTCAGTGTGTACGCTGCCGCGAGATTCGCAATGCCACTGTAGATTTCGACCGCCTGGTATTGAATGACCTGGTTTATCCCAGCGAGGCCGGCGAGGAGCATTTTCTCTCCATGGATACACCCGATGACCGTCTTGCCGGCTTTTTGCGCCTTTCGTTACCTGATGGCACAACCGCGCCAATAGATGAGTTGCGCGGGGCGGCACTGGTGCGGGAAGTACATATTTTAGGGCAATCCTTGCCTATTGGAGATCTTGCCCAGAGCGCTGTTCAGCACGGTGGCTTGGGTGGAAAGTTGTTGCGCGAAGCAGAAACAATCGCCAGAAATCGGGGGTATACGCGGCTGGCAGTGATTTCGGCCATTGGCACCCGGCGTTACTATCTAAAAAACGGTTTTCGGCGTGGAGAACTCTACCTTCTCAAAGAACTGTTTTGATGGCTACCAGCCGTTGAAATGAATAATTTTCTCGGATAAGGTGAAAACTTATTGTGAGGCTCGCATGACACAATGGCTAAAACTGTTTTGGATTTTTATCAAAGTGAACTTGTTGACCACTTCAGGACCAGCCTCGGTGGGATTGCTCTATAAAGAAGCCGTAGGCTCGCTCATGACAGAGCGCGAGTTCGTCGAGGCGGTGGGTTTTTCAAGCGTATTGCCCGGAAGCGATGCGCTGCAGTTGGCGATGTTCGTGGGATATGCGGCCGGTGGTGTTCCTGGTGCGCTTGCCGCTTTGTTGGGTTCGATTTTGCCCCCAACAGTTTTGATGCTCACCATAGTTTCACTTCTGCAATTCTTGCGTGGAGAGGCTTGGGTAGGGAACTTCGTGCGTGGTCTGGCTCCGGCTGTAGCCATGCTCATGGTTGTGGTTGCCTGGCAGGTTTTTAGAGGGGAGAGCCTATCCAATCCAACCCTTTCTGTGCTCATCGGTGCCTTGAGCCTGGTTGCCTTGTTGTTAAAAGCCCCACCGCCGCTTGTCTTATTGGGAGCAGGATTGATGGGCATCATCCTTTTCCGGTGAGAGGAAATTATGGAAAACTTTCGCTTACTTTTAGCCACCAATGGATTTGCCCAGAATCACCAATCTTTATCTTACGGCGTGTGGCTGGCAGAAACTCTCGAAGTGCCGGTCGTTCTGTTAGGGGTAGTAGAGCAAGAGGCGTTGAGGCCGCACGTTGAAGCACTGATGGATGAATATGCCCGTATCATGGAACATAAGGGCATTGCCTATCAAAAAGATTATCGATCCGGTCGTGCCTCCCTGGCGATTGCCCAATATGCGGCTTCTGACCACTTTGTGACCGTCGTCGGTCAACTTGGCAGGCCTTTTTGGCGACGCCTGTTGCAAGGGCGCTCTTTCCGGCGTATCACCGCACGCCTCGCCCGTCCCCTAATCTATGTGCCACAAAGCCGTTATCCTGTTCGAAAAATCCTTCTCAATATGGGTGGACTGGAATACACGCGCGATTTAGTAGATTTTGCTATATTCCTGGCGAAAAAAGTTTCTGCCACCATAAACCTGCTTCACATTGTTGAACCCATCCACCTGGATTATCCTATTAGCCATGACATTCTGAACAAACCTGGAGACCTACTGCATACCCACACGCCGCAGGCACAAGAATTGAACCTTGCGTTAGAATGTGTGCGTAAGGCTGGTTTGGGTGCAGAGTTACGTTTGCGTCAGGGTAATGTCATCCACGAAATTCTCTCCGAAATTCACCAAGGGGATTATGACTTGATTGGCTTTGGTTCGCATTTTAGCAGCCACAGCCTGCGCCACCATTTCCTGCCGGATGTCACGGCGGAGGTAGCCGAAACGGTGTCTTTACCGGTTTTGGTTGTGCCTTATCATGGTACAGTGATGGCTTAACCCTCTTGACAAGCGTCATTCCATTTGCTATATTATTAACGCGCGTTAGTAAAGCGCGTTAGTAGCGCTTTCACGCCTGGTATATCTAAAAGGCGTCTCTGTGAAAACCAAACATGTCACCAGTCAAGATGTTGCCAATTTAGCTGGTGTTTCGCGCACCACAGTTTCCCTCGTTCTTAATGACGTAGAAGGTATCAACATCAGCTCAGAAACGCGACAACGCGTGATCCAAGCCGCGGAAACTTTGGGCTATGTGCCCAATGCCAATGCCCAGGCTCTGGCCAGTCGACGCGCGCAAATCATTGGCCTGTTACTCACACGCAGCCCACATCACATCGCTTCGGATGCCTTCATCACCCAATTATTAGATGGTTTATTGGAAGTTGTGCACCAGAGAGATATGCGCCTGCTGATTGACATCCTGGAGCCAGAGCATCAAAAGGAAGCCTACCTCCAACTGGTGCGCGCCAAACGCATTGATGGCATTCTTATGTCCGGTCCGCGTTTTGATGATCAGGCGCTTGTTGCCCTGGAGGAAGATGGCTTTCCGACGGTATTAATCGGTCAATTACCCCAAACGAGCTTTTGCAGTGTGGATGTGGACAATTGCGCCTCAGCAAAGATGGCTGTGAAGCACCTCATCAATTTGGGTCACGAGCGTATCGCCTGCATCACCAATGCCGCACCTTTTTACACTGCAGCCGCGGACCGGCTGAAAGGGTATTGCCTTGCGCTGGAAGAAGCTGGCCTGCCTTATGACCCGGTTCTCGTGCGCTATGGAGATTTTGACATGCAGAGCGGTTATCGGCAGATGAAAGACCTGTTGGAAAAAGGGGATGCATTTACCGCGGCGTTCGTCGCCAGCGACACTTTAGCCTTGGGTGCCACTGCAGCGATCCAAGAGCATGGCAAGCGCATCCCGCAGGATATCGCTCTGGTTGGCTTTGATGATGTCGCTTTCGCGCGCTATCTCAACCCTCCATTGACCACCGTACACTTGCCGGTCACAGAATTGGCGCGGAAAGCGACCCAAATGCTCATCGATGTGCTTGAAAACGACCTACCCGCGTGCAAACAAGTCCTTTTGGAAACGCATTTGGTGGTGCGCCAGTCTTGCGGTGCCCATCTTGTTCCTTTGAAAGGAGGTGAGACCCTCGGGGAGTGAAGTTGTGAATCGGAAATACTTATTTCAACTTTGAGGCATATGCCCGAAACGAGCAAAACCTTGAAAATTCATAAGGAGTGAAAGATGACTAAGAAAGGCGCCTTTTGGTATCTAATCGTGTCAATAACGATTTTTGGGTTGGTGCTGAGCGCTTGTAAGCCCACGCCAACGCCCACCGTGGCACCCACACAACCCCCACCGGAGACCCTCCCTCCTGTCACAGAAGCGCCTACGGCGATTGATTGCACAGGGGTGACGCCTGGGGACACGCTGACGGTGATGTACCAGTGGTCTGGGGCGGAGGAGGAGAAGATCAATGCGATCTTCAAGCCGTTTGTGGATGCCTGTGGGGTGGAGATTATTGCGGAGTCGACGCGCGATCTGGCGGTAGTGGATGCGCGCGTACAGAGCGAGCCGCCGGACTTGTTGTTCTGGCCGACGACGGCGCCGTTGACGCTGTATCCTGACAAGCTACAGAGTTTGGAGGAGTTAGGGGCGGTGAAGGGGAACTATGCGGACTTCTGGCTGGAGCTTGGTAGTGGGGCAGATGGGCGCTGGTTGGCGGTGCCTGTGAAGGCGGACATCAAGTCGATCATCTGGTACAGTCCGGTGCAGTTTGAGGCGTTTGGGTACAGTGTACCGACGACGTTTGAGGAGTTGGATGCGCTGGTGGAGCAGATGGTAGCGGACGGGAACGTACCGTGGAGCATGGGATTTGAGAGTGGGCCTGCGACGGGCTGGACGGGGTCGGACTTCATCCAGGACTTGCTTTTGGTGTTGCAGGGGCCTGAGTATGTAATGGGGTTGATCGATGGGACGATTCCGTATGACGATGCTGGGGTGATGGAGGCATACGAGATATACGTCAAGTGGGCTTCAGACCCGAAGTACACGGTAGGGGGAGCGGAAGGGACGGTGAGCACGAGCTTCCTGGATGCGATCTACAAGGTGTTCTCGGACCCGCCGGAGGCGATGATGGTGAAGCAGTCTGGGTTTGCTGGTGGGGAGATCGCGAAGCAATATCCGGACTTAGAGTACGGTGTGGACTACGACTTCTTTGCCTTTCCTGGGGCGCAAGGGATGCAAGGGGGAGCGGACTTTCTGATGGCGTTCAGCGACAAGGGGGCGGTGAAGGCGATGTTGGCGTACCTGACTGGCGAGCTAGGGGCGAAGACCTGGGCGCAAGTAGGGTTTGACCTATCGCCGAACAAGCTAGCTGTAGGGAACTACACGGACGTGCAGTTGGCGAAGAAGGCGGAAGCGTTGGCGAGTGCTTCTGGGTTCACGCCGGACTTAGGTGACACCATACCTGCGCCGTTTGGTGAGGCGGAGTGGAAGGCGATCATTGCTGCGGTTCAGGGTGAGGACCTGGCTACTGCTCTGGCTGAAGCTGCCGCGGCGCAGGCGGAAGCGTTAGGAGCGAAGCCCGCGGCGGCGATTGATTGTACAGGGGTGACGCCTGGGGACACGCTGACGGTGATGTACCAGTGGTCTGGGGCGGAGGAGGAGAAGATCAATGCGATCTTCAAGCCGTTTGTGGATGCCTGTGGGGTGGAGATTATTGCGGAGTCGACGCGCGATCTGGCGGTAGTGGATGCGCGCGTACAGAGCGAGCCGCCGGACTTGTTGTTCTGGCCGACGACGGCGCCGTTGACGCTGTATCCTGACAAGCTACAGAGTTTGGAGGAGTTAGGGGCGGTGAAGGGGAACTATGCGGACTTCTGGCTGGAGCTTGGTAGTGGGGCAGATGGGCGCTGGTTGGCGGTGCCTGTGAAGGCGGACATCAAGTCGATCATCTGGTACAGTCCGGTGCAGTTTGAGGCGTTTGGGTACAGTGTACCGACGACGTTTGAGGAGTTGGATGCGCTGGTGGAGCAGATGGTAGCGGACGGGAACGTACCGTGGAGCATGGGATTTGAGAGTGGGCCTGCGACGGGCTGGACGGGGTCGGACTTCATCCAGGACTTGCTTTTGGTGTTGCAGGGGCCTGAGTATGTAATGGGGTTGATCGATGGGACGATTCCGTATGACGATGCTGGGGTGATGGAGGCATACGAGATATACGTCAAGTGGGCTTCAGACCCGAAGTACACGGTAGGGGGAGCGGAAGGGACGGTGAGCACGAGCTTCCTGGATGCGATCTACAAGGTGTTCTCGGACCCGCCGGAGGCGATGATGGTGAAGCAGTCTGGGTTTGCTGGTGGGGAGATCGCGAAGCAATATCCGGACTTAGAGTACGGTGTGGACTACGACTTCTTTGCCTTTCCTGGGGCGCAAGGGATGCAAGGGGGAGCGGACTTTCTGATGGCGTTCAGCGACAAGGGGGCGGTGAAGGCGATGTTGGCGTACCTGACTGGCGAGCTAGGGGCGAAGACCTGGGCGCAAGTAGGGTTTGACCTATCGCCGAACAAGCTAGCTGTAGGGAACTACACGGACGTGCAGTTGGCGAAGAAGGCGGAAGCGTTGGCGAGTGCTTCTGGGTTCACGCCGGACTTAGGTGACACCATACCTGCGCCGTTTGGTGAGGCGGAGTGGAAGGCGATCATTGCTGCGGTTCAAGGTGAGGACCTGGCTACTGCTCTGGCTGAAGCTGCCGCGGCGCAGGTGGAAGCGTTACCCCAATGAGCTTTTAGTATCAGGGGCTGGTGAAGGGGTTTCACACCAGCCCCTTTTATCTCTATGGAGGATTCCTGAAGATGGCAACCACAAAAATCATGCGCCAGGCACCGTTAGTTCCCTGGGCTTACATTCTGCCCGCGTTGATCATGATACTGATTTTTATCGTCTATCCCATCATAAACACTACGGTGCTCAGCTTTCGAGATAAAAGTGGCGAGTTGCCTGCCAGTGCATCCTGCGCCCCTCAGGCGCCTTGTTGGGGAATTTTCGAGAATTATCGCTATGCGCTCACAAATCCAGAAATGGTCACGGCTTTGCGTAATAATGCCTTATGGCTATTGATTATGGTGCCCTTCACCGTCACCTCTGGGTTGATCATTGCTGCACTTGCCGATCGTGTCCGTTATGAAAGCTTGATCAAAGCCATTATCTTCATGCCTATGGCGATTTCCTTCATCGGTGCGGGGGTCATCTGGCGCTTCATCTATGCGATTGTTACTGGCGGTGGCGCGCAGATTGGGTTGCTCAATGCCATTGTGGTTTCATTAGGCGGTCAACCTGTCTCGTGGTTGAGCGCCTCAGGGATCAACAATTTAGCCCTGATGGTGGTAGGCATCTGGCTATGGGCGGGCTTTTGCATGACGATCCTCTCAGCAGCATTAAAAGGCTTGCCGATCGAGGTGCTGGAGGCCGCGCGCGTAGATGGTGCGAGTGAGTGGCAGGTGTTCTGGAAGATCATGATGCCCATGATCCTTCCCACGATCACCGTGGTCACCACAACCATGGTGATTATCATCCTAAAAATCTTCGATATCGTGTTTGTTATGACAGGTGGGAATTTCGGCACTGAAGTGATTGCCAACCGCATGTTCAAACTAATCGTAACCGATACAGGCAAGTCCATGGCGATTGCGGTGCTTTTATTGATTCTAACCATTCCGATCATGGTGTACAATGTCCATCGGTTCCGCCAACAGGAGGAGATGCGATGAAGCCGTTTGCAGGGTTGAACCGTTTCTTACGACGCCTGCCGCTCCATCTGGTGGTGGTGTTTTTGGGCATCATTTGGGTTATCCCAACCTTTGGAGTATTTGTCACTTCGTTTCGTTCGCGCGAGGCCGTACGCACCTCTGGTTGGTGGACGATATTTTCTCCCACAAAAGTTATGGGGGAGGAAGAATACGGATATTACTGCGCTTCGTGCCATGGTGAGGATGGCACCGCGTTACCGCAAGCGGATTTATCCCAACCCGCATTGGTTTCGAAATATCCACGCTCCAATCGTTTGCTGGCGATGTTGAAAAAGGAAATCAATGGAGCGCCACATCTCATTGACCCTGCATTGCCTCAGAACGCCAATGATGCCCTTGCAACCCTTGCTCCGATTCTGGATTATCTCAATACTCTTTCAGGCACTGGAGGCAGTGTCGAGACCTCGCGCCTGACATTGAGAAATTACGCTGACGCTTTAGTCGGCTATAAAGGCACCCAGGACTACCTTTCGGATTGCGCTCAGGGCGTTGCCAGCACGCTGGCGAAGTTCAACTGCACTGCTGCCGACTTGCTTAAGCCAGAAGGTATGGGGCGGGCTTTTGTAAACACGCTGGCAGTGACCATCCCTTCGGCGATACTGCCGATCCTTTTTGCCGCGTTTGCCGCTTACGCCTTTGCATGGATGGACTTCCCGGGTCGTATGTGGTTGTTTGCCATCCTGGTGGGGATGCAGGTGATCCCTCTTCAAATGGCATTGGTGCCGATTGCACGTCTGTACGTGGATTTAGGGCTTTCCGGCTCATTTCTGGGAATCTGGCTGTTTCATACGGGGTTTGGTCTGCCATATGCCATATACCTGATGCGCAATTTTTTGGGAGGTTTGCCTAAAGAGGTGTTTGAATCGATTTATATCGATGGCGCCAATCATTGGACTGCTTTTTGGAAGTTGGCTGTGCCGCTCTCTGTACCGGCCATAGCTTCTCTGGGCATCTTCCAATTCATTTGGGTGTGGAATGATTTTTTGGTAGCAAAGATCTTCCTGAGCACCAGACCAGTATTGACAGTGCAAATCACCAACTTGATCGATCCGCGTGGCGGTAATTGGCATATCCTCACCGGAGCAGCGTTCTTATCGTTTATCGTTCCGATGGTCGTCTTCTTTGCTTTGCAACGCTTTTTTGTGCGTGGCCTCACTGCCGGGTCGGTAAAAGGATAGTTTTACCTCCTGCTCCGCACATTTGTTTGCTTGATTTGCTTGACTATTGTAGAATATCCCTTCACCTGATGGCAGGCTTCTGGTTGGCTTATGCGTGACTTGAATACGAACAATACCTTTGAGCCGTGGTACAAAAACGCGATCTTCTATGAACTCTATGTGCGTGCGTTTTGCGATAGCAACGCAGATGGCCACGGTGACCTTGAGGGGGTAATCCAAAAGCTGGATTATTTAGCCGAATTAGGGGTGGATTGCCTCTGGCTGATGCCGATTTACCCCTCACCGCTCAAAGACGATGGCTACGATGTAGCCGATTACTACAACATCCTGCCCCAATATGGCACGCTCGAGGATTTTAAAAAGCTCTTGGAAGCGGCGCATCAGCGCGGCATGCGCGTGATCAATGATTTGGTGCTCAATCACACCTCGGACCAACATCCCTGGTTTCAGGAGGCGCGTGCCAATCTCCATTCTCCTTATCGAGGTTATTATGTCTGGTCGGATGACCGGACGAAATATGCTCAGGCGCGGGTGATTTTTCTGGATAGCGAAACCTCCAATTGGGCTTGGGATGAAGTCGCCCAAAAATATTACTGGCATCGGTTTTATCGTTTCCAGCCCGATCTGAACTTCGATAACCCGAAGGTTCAGGAAGAGATGCTCCGCGTGGTTGATTTTTGGTTGGGGTTGGGTGTAGATGGCTTTCGCGTGGACGCCGTACCTTATTTGTTCGAACGCGAGGGCACACATTGTGAAAACCTGCCAGAAACGCACGCTTATCTGAAACGCCTGCGCAAATTTGTAGATGAAAAGTATCCCGGTCGTTTATTGTTATGTGAAGCGAATCAATGGCCTAAAGATGTACGCCATTACTTTGGAGAGGGGGATGAATTTCATATGGGCTTCCATTTCCCGCTCATGCCGCGCCTTTTTATGGCTTTGCGCAAAGCCGATAAGTCTCCTCTGGAATGGGTTTTCGAGCAAACCCCTCCAATTCCAGAGAATTGTCAGTGGTGTACCTTCTTGCGCAACCATGATGAATTGACCTTAGAGATGGTTACCGAGGAAGAACGTGCATGGATGTGGCAGGAGTATGCCCCTGACCCGCGCATGCGCCTCAACCTGGGCATTCGCCGCCGTCTCGCGCCGCTGTTGGATAACGATGCACGCAAAATCGAATTAGCGTATTCCCTGTTGTTTACCTTGCCGGGTTCGCCGGTGATTTACTATGGAGATGAGATCGGCATGGGAGACAACATCTGGTTGCCCGACCGCAATGGTGTGCGCACTCCAATGCAATGGAATAGCACCTTGAACGCCGGCTTTTCCCAAGCTCCACCGAACCTTTGGTATGCTCCTCTAATTGATGCGCCACCTTACTCTCCAGCGTATGTCAATGTGGAGCTGCAACGCCAGCAGCCCCATTCTCTCTTCCAAGTGGTTCGCCGCATGATCCGCATCCGTAAGGATTATCCAGTTTTGGGCATTGGAAGGCTGGATTGGGTGGCAGGAGTTGATGCCTCTCTTGCTGCCTATTGGAGGAGATGTGATGATCAGCGCCTGCTCATCCTCAACAACCTTTCGGACAAGCCTCACGCGGCTCGTTTCGAGTCCTCTGAGCTTCGCACAATGGCCTTCGAGGACCTTTTTACGCACCAGGTATTCACTACCGAGTCCGGCATTTGCTCTATCGAAATGGATGGTTATCAATATCGCTGGTTGAAAGTGGTGCGAGATTGATTCGTCGGAGCATTTCAAGCTTATGCGTTCTGTCAGGAATGTGAATGCTCATCAGCCGGTGAATTTGTTTGGCGGCATCGAAGCTGGGGGGACGAAGTTCGTTTTGATGGTTGCCACGGACCCTGAGCATATCTTCGCCAGGTCGAGCATCCCCGCTCGAGAGCCAGCGGTTACGATCCCTGAGATGATCAGATTTTTTACGCAGGCGCAAGAGCATTTGGGTTCGCTGTGCGCCATAGGTGTAGCCAGTTTTGGACCGGTTGACCTTAATCCCCGCTCGCCGCACTATGGCTGCATCACTACGACACCTAAGGTTGCCTGGAGTAACTTCAACTGGTTTGAACAATTTCAAAAAGCATTGGGCTTGCCCCTCAAGGTCGATACCGATGTAAATTGTGCCGCACTGGGCGAGAGGAAATGGGGGAACGCTCAAGGGTTGGATAATTTTATCTATCTAACGGTAGGCACAGGTATCGGAGGCGGGGCTATGGTGGGTGGTACGGTGTACCATGGTCAATCTCATCTGGAAATGGGGCACATGCGCGTGCCGCATGACCGCCAACAAGACCCCTTCCCTGGGGTCTGCCCGTATCATGGCGATTGCCTGGAAGGCTTGGCCAGCGGGCCGGCTCTGGAGCATCGTTGGGGAACCAAACCTGCCGACCTACCCCCAAAACACCCCGCTTGGGAATTGGAAGCGGATTATCTGGCGCTTGCCTTGGTCAATTTGATCTACACGCTCTCCCCACAGCGCATCCTCTTGGGAGGGGGGGTGATGAAGCAGGTACATTTATTTGATTTGCTTCGTGATCGCATAATGCGCTTGCTGGGCGGGTATCATCTCCCTTCTTCCATGGACTCGTTTCTCTTGCCGCCAGGATTAGGGGATGAAAGCGGCGTTTTAGGTGCCATTGCATTAGCCCAACAGACTCATGCATATGCTGAACAGGGAGGCGATGATGAAAACCCCCCGCTTTTCCAAAAGTGACACTTCGCTTAACGCTTTCAGGATAATTCTCCATTGTCGAATCGGGTGATTTCTGTCACAATATAGGGCACTATGGCGGTTTCTATAATGCCTTTTGGGGTGGCTGTATGTGGTGTTTTCTATGCATCGTTTTTGGCTTTAAAAAAAATTGAACAGACGCGTTGATGATCAATTCTAGGAAAGGAAAGGGTCCCCACCATGAGCAACAAAAACAACTTCCCCGGTTTAAGGAAATTCACTCCGATAAAGCTCAATATTCGTAATCCCGTGCCCTCCGACATCGAGATCGCTCAGGAAGCGAAGTTAAAACCCATCTTGCAGATTGCCGAAGAAGTGGGTTTACTTCCCGAAGAGCTCGAATTGTACGGGAACTACAAGGCAAAAGTTCGCTTGGAGGTTTTGGAACGCTTGAAAGACGTGCCCGATGGTAAGTATATCGATGTGACCGCCATAACACCCACCCCCTTGGGCGAAGGTAAAACCACCACTACGGTTGGACTTTGCCAGGCACTTGGAGCACATCTGGGAAAGCGTGTCTTCACTTGTATCCGTCAGCCCAGCCAGGGACCGACATTTGGCATCAAGGGCGGCGCCGCCGGCGGCGGATATAGCCAAATTGTGCCCATGGAGGACTTCAACTTGCATCTCACAGGCGACATCCACGCCATCACTGCCGCGAATAATCTACTCGCTGCTGCCATTGACGCACGTATCTTCCATGAAAATAGCCAGCCCTCGGATGAAGCGCTCTTCGATCGCCTTTGCCCTCCTGCGAAAGATGGCAGCCGCAGCTTCTCACCCTCCATGTTGCGCCGGTTGAAGAAATTGGGCATCCATAAGACCGATCCAAACGAGCTCACTCCGGAAGAGAAAGCGCGCTTTGCCCGTCTAGACATCGATCGCGATTCGATCACCTGGCGGCGCGTCCTGGATGTTAACGATCGCATGTTGCGCGAAATCACCATAGGGCTTGGACCTCAGGAGAAAGGTTACAACCGGCGCACAGGTTTCGATATCTCCGTCGCCAGTGAGATCATGGCTATTCTGGCGTTGACCTCTGGGCTGGAAGATATGCGCGATCGCTTAGGGCGCATTGTGATCGGCACCAATAAGCGTGGCGAGGCGATCACTGCCGAAGACATCGGTTGCGCGGGTGCCATGACCGTGCTGATGAAAGATGCCATCATGCCCACTCTGATGCAGACTCTTGAGGGAACACCTGCCTTTGTGCATGCCGGTCCATTTGCCAATATCGCTCATGGGAACAGCTCTATCCTGGCAGACAAAATCGCCCTGAAACTCGCCGACTATGTGGTCACCGAATCTGGCTTCGGTGCGGATATCGGTATGGAGAAGTTCTTCAACATCAAGTGCCGCTATTCAGGTTTGATCCCAAGCTGTGTGGTGTTGGTAGCCACGGTGCGCGCGCTTAAGATGCATGGCGGAGGCCCAAAGGTTGTGGCTGGCAAACCCTTGGATCCTGCATATACTGAAGAGAACCTCGAACTGTTGCGTGCGGGTTTGCCGAATATGCAGGTGCACATCAAAAACGCCTTACGTTTTGGCATTCCTGTGGTGGTCGCAGTGAACTCCTTTGCCACGGATACAATGGCGGAAGTCGAACTGGTACGCCAGGCAGCCATTGAAGCCGGCGCAGAAGACGCGGTTGTTTCACGCCACTGGATGGAAGGCGGTGCAGGTGCGGTTGAGCTGGCCAAAGCTGTGGTAGCCGCCTGTGAAAAGCCGAGCAACTTCCAGTTCCTGTACCCTCTAAAAGGTACAACCATCAAGCAGAAGATCGAAACCATCGCCACCGAGATTTACGGTGCGGATGGCGTCGAATACCTGCCCGAGGCGGAGAAAAAGATCGAGCTATACACCCGCCTGGGTTTCGATGAACTGCCGATTTGTATGGCGAAGACACACCTCAGCCTGAGCCATGATCCTAATCTGAAGGGTGTTCCCAAAGGCTATACCGTGCCCATCCGCGACATTCGCGCCTCTGTTGGGGCAGGCTTCCTCTACCCGTTACTGGGCGAGATGAGCACTATGCCCGGCCTGCCAACCCGACCGGTGTTTTATGATGTCGATCTGGATTTGAAAACCGGGCGCGTGGTAGGGTTGTTCTAAAGCCTCCGTGCCCTAAATCGACCTAAGACCTGGCTCATGCAGCCAGGTCTTTTTATTCATTCCATAGCAAACGTACTGTGCGGTGGGCTTCGGCCGGGTATCAACAGGTCTGGGCTATCCCATCTTTTTGGACAGGACTTATCTGCTGTTAGCCGGTGTGCCTCGTTGCAACGTCAAAAGCACGATTTGCTTTGTCCCCTTCTTAACCCGCGCCGTGTGGCTGATCTGGCAACCCGGCACCCAGACGATTTCCTCCCCGGAGAGGATCACCGGCCATCGATCCCGAGCGCGGCGAGGGATTTTATGGTTGATCATCAAGTCGGATAATTTGATATGTCGACCGCCCATCCCTAATGGTGCCAGGTGATCGCCGGGACGGCGTGGACGCAGCAGTAAGGGCGTTTGCACCGCGTCCAAATTGAGGAAAGCCTGAAAGGGGTTTGAGTTGGTAAAGGCCTGTTGGAATACCTCGGCGCTTGCCAAAACCTGCGCAGAGAGATGCCAGCCTCTACCCAATGTCAGCTCTCCCGGCACTGACAGTTGACGGAGCGTATGGCTTTCGAGTTGGGGATACTCTTGATCAGGCAGGTTGGCTTTCCAGGTTTTGACCCAGATGTATTTTCCTTCGAGTTCCAGGGTAGTGCAAGCAGTAAGGTCTACTCTTTTGCCACTTTTTCCCTCTGCAATCAGGCGCAAAGCGCGCGCGGTCATGGCGTAATCCATATCCTGCACACGGTTTTGTAATCGGTGTACTGCCCGACGGATGAGTCTGCGTTGTAGGCTCAACGGCTGAGATCGAAAACTCGCCTTTGACAAGCAAAGGTATCCCTCTCCTTCGATTTCCAAGCAGTCTTTCCATGCAGCTTCAGTCATGGCTTCCAGAAGGGCATAGTCCTCCTGCAGCACCTCCGCCATTTGCCAGAGCAGCTTTTTGATCGCCGGATTATAGGTGCGCAGCAGGGGAATCAACTCCTGGCGAATACGGTTGCGGAAGTACTGCACATCCAGGTTGCTCGCATCTTGCACGAAAGCGATCTGCTCCCTTTGCAGTTCGGCGAGGATCTGCTCTCTCCACAACCCTAATAAGGGGCGCACTAGAGGGATATCTTCACTCCAGGCATTGGGTAAGCTGCGATAGGCCATGCCGCGCAAACCGGACAACCCGCTGCCGCGTACGAGATGCAATAAGATCGTCTCCACCTGATCGTCGGCAGTATGGCCCACCGCTACGGCTTGAGCTTTGTGTAGTGTCGCCTGTTGGAACAGAAAGCGGTAACGCAATAGACGCGCTGCCTCCTCGGTGGTAAGCGCATGTTCTTCGGCGTACGTACCGGTGTCAACGCGCCGCGTGACAAAGGTTAGATGATGCGTTTCTGCCAACTGTTGGACAAACCTGGCTTCTAGCGGGGCTTCTGGGCGCAGCCCGTGATCTAAGTGGGCGACGATGACAGGGTACCCGGCGTGAATAAACGCCTCCAGCAGGAAAACGCTGTCTGCTCCACCGGAAACGCCAACCAAAACAGGTCGGGTACAGTCCAACAGGCACACATCTCTAAAGACCGCAGATAACATGGGTAGCATTAAAGAGATTATAATTGAACACAACCGCTTCCCATCTGTCGGAAAAGCCAGGTCTCGTCTGCAGAGGGAATATCTCGTTTTGGATGTTTAGGATGCTCTGATCGCCATGTGGATGCATCCCAGCTCGTCGAGATTAGAGGCATCATCTGGCGGAGGATATCTGCTGTTAGTCTAAGCGTTCTTATTTGTGAGGAAATATGGTTGAACGATCTCAAGCGTTGATCACCGACATCCAATGCGCCGCAGACTTGATACGCAGCAGCCACAAGGGCGTGGTATTGACCGGCGCAGGCATTTCCACGGCTTCCGGCATCCCGGACTTTCGTTCCTCGGAAGGTGGGTTGTGGACGAAAGTGGATCCTTTTGAGGTTGCTTCGCTTTCTGCTTTTCGCTATGCGCCGGAGAGATTCTTTCGCTGGATTCAACCCATGGCGCATACCATATTCGCTGCTCAGCCTAACGCGGCGCATATTGGGCTGGCGCGCCTGCAGCAGGCTGGATACTTTCAAACGCTGATCACACAGAACATCGATACCTTACACCAAAAAGCCGGCTCTAATAACGTCCTGGAGGTGCATGGCACCTGGGAGACGATGACCTGCATTCGCTGTTATGCCCAATATGAATCGAAACCTTTTATGCCCTCATTTCTGGAACAGGGAGAGATGCCTCATTGCCCTGAGTGTAGTGGCATCCTAAAACCCGATTTGGTTTTGTTCGGCGAGCAATTGCCGGTGCGCACCTGGCTTATGGCACAAAAAGCCAGCAAGGAATGCGATTTAATGCTGGTAGCAGGATCATCGTTGGAGGTCTTGCCGGTGGCAGGCCTGCCGATGCGCGCCATCGAGAACGGGGCGCACCTCATCCTCATCAACCACACGCCGACCTACATCGACGTGCGCGCTGACCTCGTCTTTCATGCTGCTGTGGAGGAGATCATCCCTCGAATTGTAGAGGCGGTGCTCAACCAAAGAGATTGAAATCCTCGGGTTCATCTCGCGGTATTGTGGATTCTGGCGCTCAATGTGTGGGATTACCGCGCCAGGGATGAGCGCTTCTAATTCTTTATAAAAAATCAAACGCACGATGTCGATTGAATCGCGCCTGGGCAGCAGGACATAGACCTCTCCATCTGGCCCGATGGCTGCATTACGATTGGGTGGGTAAAAGAATTCGGATGATGGAATGCGTGCCATACCCTGGACAACACCATTTCGATCGACGTAATGGATAGTCTGATCAACTTTTATAGGTGTAATTGGCATTACATCGCTTCTCAACAAATAAAAACTCCCATCCGGAAGCACCTCCAGAAACCTGAGACCGCCAAGACCCTCAGATAATCGGGTTTGGTAGATTGCTTCACCCACAGTGACCTGGGGATGCTTCCACAGACCTGGCGTGCTTACGAAGTAGCGTTTGTCAAGACACAGCCAGCCCTGGGTAATCAGGTCAGGATCGGTTAGTCGTTGAACCTCCGACAGCGGGAACAACTTCGAGCCGCCCTCTACTTCCAGGATAATCCGTCATTCGCAGTCGATGGCGATTCCACTAATGCCGTTTTCGATAGTAAGACCCTCTTCACCAATTGGAAAGCGGTGTGGAATTTTATGGCTGGCAATGAGCTTGTAATCCAGGGTCATTTGATGGACCGCATAATTTTCGTAGAAAATTTGAAGTAAAAACACATAATTTCTTTTTACACGTATATCTGAAACTGTTTTTATCCCCATTGCTCCCAGTTCGACGAGGATCAATAAGCGACCTGCACGGTTGAATTGTAGGAGTCGCCAGGCGGCAAGATCTGCTATTAAAAAAACTGCCATCGGGCAGCACAGCAATTGCATTAGGTCCATCGATTGTGCCAGGATATCTAGCATATTCTATGATGCTATTCTCTCCTACCGGAAAGCTAAATATTGTTTCGTAAATGCCTCCAGGTTGTTCGTGAATGAATAGTTGGCTCGTGATAGATGGCGTCTCTGTTAGAGTGAATGTAGGAGATGGAATAGCTGTAGAGGACATTGTTTGACTCGAAGATAAAGTTGTAAGAGTTGCAGGGATAATCGCATGTGTCGGAGTAGATGATAATCCTTGAGACGACTTTGACGATTGGAAGAAAGCATCATCCTTTATTCGACAAGAGGAGAGAAGTAGAATTATGAGTGTCAAGTAACGAATAGTTTTTATCATCATTTTACCTGTCAAAAATATCTTGTTGTCCGAAAGGCACTGACTGTACAAGAAAAATATGGCTCTGCTGCCTATGGATATGGATAAGGGTATGGTAGTGATTGAGAACTCGTCAATGTATTATCATCCGGGGGCGGGTAAGGGTTCGATTATGGATAGGCAGACCATATCTCTATATCAGATTTTATTATGAGAGGCAGATGGATTTTTCTACACACTTCATTGTATCTTCGACGAATATAGATTGATTCAATACTTGCAAATGAGCGATAAATCCGCACAACTCTGTCGTAATTAAGTAAGTTGTAGCTTCATAGCCGAACATTCCATCACCTGAGAAGTTGTGAAAGATTATTGCATGTCGGTCGGGCCAATCGTACCGATTCATAATATCCCCAGGCTGCAACATGTATCTATTAGGAAGCTCGGAAGAGATGGTTTCCAGTGAGCAGGTTCCATAGTGGCTGCTCAAACCCCAGGCTCTGCTGACCAGACCTGAGCAATCGATGCCGCGCGCGCAGCTCAGGTAGGTCTCACTGATATTGCCAGCGAAATAGCCGTTGTAGCCCCCGCTCATGAAGCCATTGAATTGCTCCACCGTCTCCCAAAGATTCCAGGCGTATGGTACGCAGTTATAGACGCCTGGGCTGCCCAAATAGCGCGGTTTCACGCGCCCTGAACACGCCGCATTGTCACTGATATGATAGGCATCCAGGTAAGTTGAATTGTTCAGGTATTCCGACGCCACAGCGATGATGGCTTCGCGCGAGCGGCATGTTTGCGGTGAGAGGGGCAACGTCGGGGATTGTTCCGGCTGTTCTACACCATCAGGTGGAGATAAGATGGGTGGAAGATCAGGGTAAAAGACCAACCTCTGGATTTCGCCGCCGTCTGGACGGGTGATCAGCGTGTATACTTCGCCCTCCGGACTAACCGCAATGCTATGCGCGACAGGCACGTATTGTGACGCCAGTGGGATACGCGCCATACCCAGCAGG
Organism: Anaerolineae bacterium; assembly: GCA_037439525.1. Taxonomy (GTDB): domain Bacteria; phylum Chloroflexota; class Anaerolineae; order Anaerolineales; family UBA4823; genus JBBIVW01. The sequence continues at coordinate 60,509 of JBBIVW010000008.1, read as the reverse complement.
TTGCCAGCGGAGTCATAGTGAAAGACTTTCTGATCCACCCGAAAAGCCGTGTCCAAAACCAATTCTACGACTTCCACCAGGAAACTGCCATCCGGGAAGACATGCAGGATGCGCAGACCTCCCAAAGCGTTGGTCACTTCTACGTCAATGCGTATCTCTCCCGCCTGAATGGTTCCGCGTGAGGCTTCTTTCTGGCTCAGGCTGGCGGGATGGGCGGCATACACCCTGCCATAGAATTCGTAACCTTCAAGGGGTTTTTGTTCCACTTCTCCGTTTGGAGAAATGAATTGCGTGAGGGCATGACCTCCCATGCGTTCGATGAGCAGGCTGCCATCTCCTCCCAGGGCAATGTCGCTCAACCCGTCTTCCAGGTGCAAACCCGTGGGCAAATCGTAGGTGTTTAGGATTTTTCTATCCAGGGATAGGCGAGCCAGTTTCGGTGGAATTGAAGCCATATCCAGGAGCCATATTTCCCTGGAGGTGAGGGCAATATCACCCGCGCCAACCATAAACTCGCTGGTGTCGATCTTGCCAAGCAAGGCTCCCTTATTGTCGAATTGAAGGATATGGTCATCCGCTGTATCTGCAATCCAGAAAGTCCTATCCGGCGCGATGGTGAAAGCGGGTGGTCCCCACGTCAACATCTCAGGGTTGTCTTGCCCTTCATAATGGATACCCTGGTCTCCAAGCGGAATGGTGAAGACCACCTCGCTAGCAACTAGACTGTCCAGAGAGGAGGCTAAAGTGTTTAAATCTCCCCCCCGTTAGAGCCGGTACATATAGCTGCCACTATCAATGCTGTCAGAATGAAAAGGCATAACCTGTTAGTTTTAAGCACTGCTGCCCTCCCATGTGCGCCAACTCTCAACAAAGTGATCATACCATATCTTTTACGATTTCTTGGGTTTAGATGCTTTTCCTTAAAACCACTCGATACGTGTGCCCCAAAAATTCAAAACATTTGATTTTGTGATTTTTATCGCCGAAGAATTGCACAAATGAGTCGTTTGGATGTCAGCGCGCCCCGCGCCTGCCGAACTGGCGTTCCAGCAGGTCAACCGAAAGGTGGATCATCGTTGGGCGACCGTGCGGGCAGGTGCGCGGCGAAGCGCAGCGTTCTAGATCCATAAGCAGCGCTTCTTGTTCTTCAGGGGTCAGGCTCTGCCCGGCTTTGATCGCCGCGCGCTTACAAATTCGAGCGACCAGGCGCCCCTCTTGGGCGCCTTTCAAGGGAGTCTCGTCTTCCTCGAAATCTTCTACCAGGGCGCGCAAAGCGCTTTGCGGGTCGATGTCTCCCAAAAGCGCCGGGATGGCGCGCACCAGAAATGTGTTCCGCCCAAAGGCTTCGATGCTGAAGCCTAGTTTATTCAAGAGAGGCAACTGCTCCTCGATAATCTCGGCGTCTGCAGGAGGTAATTCCACACTTGCGGGTTGTAACAGACTCTGTGAGATCACTTGGCTTTGTTGAGATAGCCAGCGTTCGTACAGCACGCGTTCATGGGCAGCATGTTGGTCGATAAGGTACAGCCCGTCTGGACCTTCCGCTACCAGATACGCGTTAGCCACCTGCCCGACGGCTCGTAGAAGGGGAAGTCGAGGTGCTGCCATCTCCACCTGGGAGACATTCTCGGGTGTGTGAGGCTCACGTTCCGTGTTCACCTGGCTTTCCCAGGCCGGTCTCTGATCAGAATGAGTTGGTGTGGTAGGAAGAGGTGCCTGCCAGCTTCCCTGAGGCATCCAGCGCGGGATATTACTCATTGATTCAGGTGCGCGATGCGCCAACAAGGCGCGGCGCACGGCGCTTTGCAGGCTGGTGAACACCTGGTCTGGTTGGCGGAAGCGCACCTCTGCCTTGGTGGGATGTACGTTGACGTCCACTGCTTCTGCCGGCAGGTTCACGAAGAGCGCCGCCAGCGGATAGCGTTGACTCATCAGCAGGCTGTGATAAGCTTTGAGCAACGCGCTTGCCAGGGATACGTCCTGCACAGGGCGATGATTGACAAAGAAATGCATCTCCCGCCGGTTGGCGCGCGTCAACCCTGGCGGACTGACATATCCCTGAATGGAAATCTCTCCCAATTCAGAAAAAACCTCAATCATTTGCCGGGCAACCTCGCGGCCATAGAGCAGACTCAGCACTTCTCGCCGATCTCCATTACCGCTGGTTAGAAGTGCCTCATCCCCTTCTTGTGTCAAGTGAAAACGCACAAAGGGGTAAGCCAGCGCATAGCGCGTCACTAATGTTCGTATTTGCCTTCTTTCGGTGTTTTCACTTTTCAGGAATTTCAGCCGTGCGGGCAAGTTATAGAATAAATCTTCGACGCGTACCATGCATCCTGGGGCAGCGCCGATGGTGGTTTTTTCGATGATCTTACCCCCATCGACGCGCAGGCGTGTGCCAACGACCTCCTCCGCGGAGCGCGAAATGATGGTCAGGTGTGAAACAGAGGCGATCGCGGCGAGTGCCTCGCCACGGAACCCCAGCGAGGTGATTTTCTCCAGGTCTTGGGCGTGTTCGATTTTGCTGGTGGCATGCCGCTCTACTGCCAGGTGTATCTCCGCCGCAGGGATGCCCTGTCCATTATCGCTGACCTCCACCAGGCGCTGGCCGCCTTTCTGGACCAGAATGCGAATGTACGATGCTCCGGCATCCAGGGCATTTTCTACAAGCTCTTTAACCACAGAAGCCGGACGTTCGACTACTTCACCAGCAGCGATCTGTGAGGCCAGTTCCGGCGGCAAAATGCGAATCGGCATGCAACTATTATAAGGGATACCTATCACTTAAGAGGGGTAGAGGATATAATTACCCCATGCGCTATACGCATCTGTTTTTTGATTTGGATGATACCCTTTATCGAAGCGATAATGGCTTATGGGAGGTGATCCGAGAGCGGATGAGCCTCTTCATGGTTCAGCGCTTGAATATGAGCCCCTCTCAGGTAGAGGTATTGCGCGAGCGCTATTATCGAGAGTATGGCACTACCTTACGCGGCTTGCAACTCCACTATCAGGTGGATGCGAACGAATACCTGGCTTTTGTGCATGACGTTGACCTACAGGCATATCTTCAACCCGACCCGGCTCTGAGGGAGATGATCCACAGCCTGCCTCAGAAAAAGTGGATCTTCACCAACGCGGATGCAAATCATGCCTTACGGGTGCTGGATATTTTGCGTCTCGAAAATTGTTTTGAGGGCATTATCGACATCCGTGCCTTGGAATTTGTGTGCAAACCTGAACCCCAGGCGTTCGAACGTGCCTTGTTTCTGGCGGGCAGTCCTTCCCCTGGGAGCTGCGTACTGTGCGACGATGCCTTACATAATCTGTCTGTCGCCAGGGAATTAGGTTTTGTTACGGTGTGGGTCAACCATAACGCACAGCGCACAGGCGCAAACAAATTGCCCCCTTATAGTTCTACGCACTACGCGGTGCAGTCATTGGTGGACTTACCCCAGGTATTGCCTGAGCTGTGGAACCATCTGCCCTCAGGCTATGGAGAATGAAGCCATGGAGTCTTCAAAGGTCTTTTGGGTAGTATGCCTGACTTTGTTCCTGGTCGTGGGTATCAACGCGGCCATCTTCGTGTGGGTTTCGGGGAAGCACACCGTGGGTCAGATCGAGCTGTTAAGGCGCGCCACTCACCGGGCGCGTCAACCCTGGAATAGTGAAGATCAAGCCTTGAAAGATCTCTCTCAGGCGGTTGCCAGCCTTAAACAAATGGAGCCCCACCCCACCGAAAAGACCGGGAATGAAGTTGATTAGAGACGGTTGTCGTTGATGACTTCATCGAAGCTGATTTCACTGGAGTCTGCCGTTGAACAAGTCCCCTCAGGGTGCACCCTGGCTTTAGGAGGGATGACGCTTTATAGACGCCCAATGGCTTTTGTGCGCGCCTTGTTGCGGCGATTTTATGTCACTGGAGAACCCAAAGACATTACCCTACTTGCCTTCACAGCCGGCTTGGAGAGCGATTTATTGGTAGGCTGTGGCATGGTCAGACGAGTGCGCACCTGCTATTTTGGCCTCGAAATCTTTGGATTGGCGCCGATGTTCACCTACCTGGCTAATCGTGGAGAGATTGAAGTCATTGAGGAGACAGAGGCAAGCCTGGCATTCGGTTTGCGTGCGGCAATGGCTGGAGTGGGGTTTATGCCCGGGCGCGCCTGGCTAGGCACAGATCTGCCCAGGTTGCGACCGGATGTGCGCACTGTGCACGACCCTTACAGTGGCGAGGAACTGATGGCTTTCCCTGCCATCCGGCCCGATGTGGCAGTGATCCATTGTTTACAGGCCGATGAAGAGGGTAACGCACGGATCAATGCCAACAAAGGAGTAGATGAGGAATTGACTTTGACGACAAAACACGTCATTCTAACGGCGGAGGAAATCGTCCCGGCATTGCCTCGTTTGCACCTGCTGGGAAGCCTGGTGCAGAGCGTGGTGCATGCGCCTGAAGGTGCGGCGCCTTCCTCCTGTCATCCGCTTTATCCCCTGGATGGTGAAACCATCCTGCGCTATGTGGAACAGGTCAGCGATCCTGCCTCTTTTCAAAAATTCGTGCAAGCATGGTTAGGGCTTTAAAGGTGAACGATGCGCTACCGTTTTCTTGACCTGGTCATGGTGGCTTTCGTTACGGTTTTGCTGGCAAGCAACATCGCTTCTGCGGCGAAGATCGTCGATTGGGGGGTAACTCTTCTGGGTGTGCCGTTGGCTTTCGACGCAGGTACGCTGCTGTTCCCGATCAGCTACATCTTTGGCGATGTGCTTACCGAAGTCTATGGTTACAGATATAGCCGTAGGGTGATTTGGGCGGGCTTTGGTAGTGCGGTACTCCTGAGCCTCACTTTGTGGATCGTGGCGCGCCTGCCTGGGGAAAAATACTGGCTGGAGAACGTTGGTCAGGCAGCTTTTGATGCTGTCTTGGGTGGCGTCAGCTCAGGGGCGATCATGCTGGCCTCGTTGTTGGCATATTGGGGTGGGGAATTTTCCAACTCTTATGTCTTGGCAAAGATGAAAATCCTCACGCGCGGTCGTTTTTTATGGACACGCACCATTGGAAGCACGTTGGTTGGCCAGGCGGTAGATACAGCTTTGTTTGTCACCCTGGCGACTGTTCTGCGCGTGCCCGGTTTTGTCCCTGAAATCTGGGCCTCGTTGGTCATCACCAACTATTTGTTCAAATGTGCCGTAGAAGCGCTGATGACTCCCATTACATATCGCGTCGTCAATACGCTCAAGCGTTTAGAGCAAGAAGATTATTACGATTTCGAAACGGATTTCAACCCCTTTAAGTTGGGAGCGTCTCGATAATTGCCTGGATCGGAAAGTGGTCGCTATACCCGTTCGTCACCACGCCGGTGGTGTTGAAATCGAATTTTTTGGGCCGCTTCTTCGCCCCGCTCAACATCACTTCTGGCTTGAATACCTCGACTGAGTGTGGGTCCAACTTAAGCCCCTGTAAGCCAAAGAACAACCCGCGTGAGATGATGAATTGGTCGAGCATGAGCATCGGATTGATGGAAAGGGAATGGTAGAAGGTGCCTTCATCGGGGATACTCAGTAGAGGCCACATACAATTGTATAAATAAGCCTGTTTTGCCAGGTAACTATCGGGACTGGGGGTTTCCCTCCTGGGGCTCTTTTTAATGCCTTCTTCCAGGTGATCGCTGCCCCTGCAGCTGCGCAAATATTCGATCATACTGCGATTGAACGGTTCGTCGTTGAAGTCTCCCATTAGAAGCACATTGCGGTTCCATCGCCTGTTGAGCAGCTCCAGGCTTTCGGCGGTATCCGGGAGGGCGAGCCATTCTTCGCGCTCGATCTTGAGAAGGTTGTCCACCAACGCGCCGCAATAGTTTGCCACGGTTAGCCGAAAGGGCTCCGTCTCATAAGTGCCCTGGCGACGCGATGGCCAGTGATTGACCAAGACGAATAACTCGGCCTGATTTTCCTTCACGCGTAGAGGTACTTCGAAGATATCACGCGTAGGGTAGCGCAGGTGCACCAAATGTCCTGTGGGCTCTCCGGCCAGCTCGAATATTTCGCGAGAATAGATCAGAGAGGTGTCAATGCCTCGAATATCGGGAGATTCGACATGGGCGATGGCATAGTCATCGCGATTCAACCGTTGTAGTAATTGGCTCACCAACGGGCGATTTTCGATTTCGCACATTCCCATGAGGTCTGGGAGTTCGCCTGCGTGCATCAGGTTGATCACTTCGGCGAGGTTGGCCAATTTTTTCTCGAAGACAGCCTCATCCCAGCCGTTCTCTGGCGTGAATCCCAGGTCTGCCGCGATAGGTGAAGTGGTGGTATCAAAAAGGTTTTGCAGGTTCCAGAAACTGATGCGGATCTGGCTCATCTGGGTTCTCCTTTGGTTGTTGTTCATCCAATTATAGAAGCACTCGTTATGTGGGTCAACCGTGGCTTTAAAGTCTTCTTCGTGGATACTGACGGAGGAACACCTTACGCCAAGCGTTTGGAGCGCTCTTTCTATTAAATCCGAAAAACACCCGCTCCGCGCAAGTTCCAAGAGATCATGTATATGCCATTCTTGCAATGTGTTTATTTTTTTCTAAGCAAGATGTGATATTCTTTGTGCACAAAGCGAATTCGGCTAGAGGTTGAGTTTTGAATGATTGAGGATCAGGTCAGAATGCAAACAAAACCCCGCGCCAGGGTATGGATGGCGCTGGGCGCCGTTTTGTTGGGGTTGATTTTGGTTTTTGGCTCCTTTTCGCTGGGGTTTATTGCCGGACGTACCAGCGAGGGGCACGCCAAAAGCCCTCTTGACTTTTTACATATTTTAGAACCGAGCATTACCGAAACTCAGAGCGTTGAGGTACTCCCTCAAGGGGGTACTCCAGAAGAGCTGCAGGAGTTGTTTGCCCCGTTCTGGCAAACCTGGAATATCGTCGTCGAAGAGTACGTCTCCCAGCCGGTTGATCAAGTGGAGATGATGCGCGGCGCGTTGCGCGGTATGCTGGAGTCGTTAGGCGATGAGCATACCACCTATCTGGATCCGGAGATGTTTGCCCGTGCCAGCGCGCAACTGGAAGGCCAGGAGTATGAAGGCATCGGCGCCTGGGTTGATACCAAAGGGGACTACCTGACCATCATCAGCCCCATGCCGGGTTCTCCTGCTGAAAAAGCCGGTCTCAAACCCAACGATAAGATCATTGCCATCGACGGCGAGGATATGACTGGCCTGGATGGCGAGTTTGTGCGCCAAAAGGTGTTAGGCCCAAAAGGCACGATTGTGCGTTTGACCATTTTGCGCGAGGGGATGGAACCTTTTGATGTAGAGATTGAGCGCGCCAGCATTGTCGTGCCCACCGTTGAAGCCAGGATGCTCGAGGAAGATATAGCCTATGTTCGCCTGTACACCTTCGGCATCCACACGGCGCGTGACTTGAAAGCAGAATTGAAGAAGTTGATGCAAGAGCACCCTCGGGGCTTGATTCTTGATTTGCGCTACAACGGTGGAGGTTATTTAGAGACGGCGATCGATGTCGCTTCGCAATTCATTGCTGAGGGGGTGATCATGTACGAGATTTATGGGGATGGCACCAAAATCACCTATGAGGCACGCAAGGGCGGCCTTGCCACAGAGATCCCGATCGTGGTGTTGATCAATGAAGGTAGCGCTTCTGCCTCCGAAATCGTCGCCGGGGCGATTCAGGACCTGGGGCGGGGGATTTTGGTTGGAATGCCTACCTACGGCAAGGGCTCGGTTCAAAATTATGTCCGCCTGGTGAACGAGCAAGGTGCGGTTAGAGTGACCATCGCCCACTGGCTTACACCGCATGAGCGACAAATCGATGGCGTGGGGTTACAACCCGATATCGTGGTTGAATTGACCGAAGAGGATTGGGCTTCGGGTGATGACCCCCAACTCATGAAAGCCATTGAACTATTGAAGATGGATTAGAAGCGAGGTGAAAAGCATGTTTGGCTTATTCTACGACCCAAGGTACTTGCTCTTTATGGCGCCGGCGTTCATTTTGATGATGCTGGTGCAATGGTACGTGCAGTCTGCATACAATCGTTGGAGCCGTGTGGCCGCGCGCAGCCGCCTCACCGGCGCAGAGGCTGCACAAAGGCTGATGCGCACAGCTGGCTTATACGATATCCAAATGCAAGGTGTGCGCGGGCATATGACAGACCATTATGATCCTCAGAAGAAGGTTTTGCGCCTCTCAGAGGGTGTGTATGCCAGCAATTCTGTGGCCGCGCTGGCCATTGCTGCACACGAATTGGGCCATGCCATGCAGGATAGAGAAGATTACCTTCCCCTAAGGTTACGCGCCGCATTGGTACCCGCGGTGAATATCGGTTCCTATTTGGGTTGGATTTTAATCATCCTCGGGTTAGTGTTGAACTTTGTTCAGGTTTCCTGGCTGGGAGTGGCGATTTTCTCTGGGGGTGCGTTGTTCGCCCTGGCGACATTGCCGGTCGAGTTGAACGCCTCTGCGCGTGCACGTCGCTTGTTGACCGAATCCGGCCTGATCGTTACACAAGAGGAAATGCGCGGCGTCAACCATGTGCTCAATGCTGCGGCTTTAACTTATGTAGCTGCCCTGATAACGGCTGTATTGCAATTGCTCTATTGGGTAACAGTGGTGCTAGGGATGAGTGGGCGCCGCAGAAACTGATCTTCCTTTCCCCAATGTGTAGAAGAGGTGCTGGTTGGGGTCAACCGGCACCTTTTTTCGGTATAATCCCCTACATGCGCAAGTTGTTGTTTGCCGTGGCGCTCCTCCTTGGAGTGGTCTTTATCCTTTTTAACATCGCTGAGGTAGAGCAAATCGCAACCACTTTACGCCAGGGAGACTGGCGTTTTATCGCTCTGGCAGCAACCATCGAATTCATCTGGATTCTGAACTTGGCAGCTTCATTTTTTATTATTTATCGCGCCATCGGTTTGAATGAGCGATTGGACAACCTGTTTTTTCAAGTTTCCGCGGCGAACTTTGTCAATGTCGTTGCGCCTAGCGGAGGCATGGGCGGTATCACCATATTTATCTCTGAAGCCAGGAGGAGGGGTTTTTCTTCTGCACGTGTGACCATTGCCGGTGTTCTGGTCGTATTATTCGATTACCTGGGTTTTTTGTGCATCCTTACCCTGGGGTTGATCGTGCTCTTTCGGCGGAATAACCTCAGTTTAGGTGAATTGATCCCTTCAGCTATCCTTATCAGCGTCGCTTGTGTATTGGCAACCGTGCTTTATTTAGGCATGCGCTCGAGCAGGGCGCTGGGCAATGTTTTGGCTTGGATGGCTCGGCAGGTCAATCGCCTGCTCTGGCCGTTCGTCCATCGACCTTATATTCAGGAGAGTAAAGCTCATGCGTTTGCCGAAGACGCCGGGGCTGGGTTGAAAGAATTGCGTAAAAAGCCCAAAAACCTCGTCCTCCCGTTTCTTCTGGCGTTGAGCAACAAATCTTTGCTGGTATGCATTTTGTGGCTTGTGTTCCTGGCTTTTAGCGTTCCTTATTCGATTGGCACATTGATCGCCGGTTTCAGTATCGGTTACCTCTTCTTCATTGTTTCGCCAACGCCTGCAGGATTGGGTTTTGTTGAAGGCGCTTTGACACTTGGCTTGCGCTCTTTGAACGTTACCCTGGGGGCAGCGACTGTGCTTACCCTGGCATACCGTGGGATCACCTTTTGGTTGCCGTTGCTGTTTGGAATGGTGTCTTTTCGCTGGTTAGTCCATCGAGGGGAATATCCTGAAGCAGTGACACCTAAATAAGGTATTAAAAGTCATCACGTGGAGATAGAACGCTCCTCGGAGTATAATAGAAACAGGAATGGAACTTCGCAATAGGAGTAGGACATGGCTGTCGTCGGAGAATCGGTAAGGCGCGTGGACGCGCTGGCGAAAGTAAAAGGAGAGGCACTATTCCCCGGGGATATCAATCTCCCCAACCAGGCTTATATGAAAATCCTCTTTGCGCATCGACCGCACGCGCGCGTTGTGCGCCTCGATACCTCGAAAGCTGAAGCGTTGGAAGGAGTATTGGCCATCTTCACTGCCAGGGATGTACCCCAGAACGAATATGGGTTGATTATGCCCGATCAGCCCGTCTTGTGTGGGCCTGGGTCGAGCAAGCCTTTCGCCGACCGGGTGCGCTTTGTGGGTGACCAGGTGGCGCTGGTGGTCGCCGAGAGTGAAGAAATCGCCGCGCAGGCGCGCGATTTGATCGAGGTAACCTATGAAGACCTTCCGGTAGTCACCGATCCGTTGGAGAGCATGCGCCCGGATGCACCTTTGCTTCACCCCGATCGAGATTCGAATGTACTGGTGCACTACCGCATCCGCAAAGGGGATGTGCATAATGCCTTTGCGCAGGCAGAGGTCATTGTTGAAGGGGAATATCGCACCCCGTGGCAGGAGCATGCTTATTTACAACCCGAGGCGGGCTTGGGGTATATCGATGAAGAAGGGCGCGTTGCGGTCATTGTGGGCGGCCAGTGGGCGCATGAGGACCAGAAACAAATCGCCCATGCTTTGAATCTGCCCTTAGACCAGGTGCGCGTGATTTACCCCGCAGTGGGCGGCGCATTTGGAGGACGAGAAGATATGTCCATCCAGATCGTTCTGGCTCTGGCCGCTTGGCGATTGCATCAAAGGGGTATTTCGCGCCCGGTAAAGATCATCTGGAGTCGCGAAGAATCGATCATTGGCCACCATAAGCGACATGCGTACATCATACGCGCTAAGTGGGGGGCAACGCGCCAGGGAAAGCTGCTCGCGGCAGAGATGGAAGTCATCGCCGATGGTGGCGCCTATGCCTATACTTCGACAAAGGTTTTGGGCAATGCCACGTTGGTGTGCACTGGCCCGTATGAGATTCCCAACGTCAAGGTGGACTCGTATGCTGTATATACAAACAACATCCCTGCCGGGGCTTTCCGGGGGTTTGGGGGACCACAGGGGCTGTTTGCGGCTGAAATGCAAATGAACAAGCTGGCGCATGCCCTGGGGATGGATCCAGTTGAATTACGTAAGAGGAACGTTTTGCGCGAAGGGGCTTTGCTTTCTGTGGGCACGCCACTCCCACCAGGAGTGAGCCTGGCGCAAGTGGTCGAGAATTGTGCACGTGCGGCCGGTTGGGAAACAACGCAGCAAGGCTGGAGACCTTCGTCAAATCAGGGATTGTTCAAGCGTCTCCAAGAAGAGACTCCCGCGCACATTCGGCGTGGCATTGGGTTTGCCGCAGGTTATAAAAACGTGGGCTTCTCTTTTGGCTTTCCCGAGCAATGTTGGGCAACGGCTGAGTTATATGGCGGCGCAGAGATTGACCGCCTGGTCATTCGCCACGCGGCTGCAGAAGTCGGTCAGGGAGCGCATACCGTGATTGCCCAAATGGCTGCCGAAGCCGCCGGTGTGAGCATGGATAAGGTGGAATTGATCGTTGCCGATACGGCAAAAACCGATAATTCGGGAAGTGTGTCCGCCTCACGCATGACTTTTATGGCCGGCAACGCAGTCAAAGGCGCGGTGCAGGCGGCGCTAGAAAAATGGAGGGCCGAAGAGCGGCCTGCAGTGGCCACATACCAGTACCGCCCCCCGAGCACGACACCATACGACCCTCAAACTGGAAAGTGTGAACCCAATTTTGCTTATGGTTATGTCGCTCAAGCCGTATTGGTAGAGGTGGACACCGAAACAGGGGTCGTGCGCCTGCTGGATGTCACATCGGCAAACGATGTTGGGCGTGCGGTCAACCCACAGCAGGTAGAGGGCCAAATCGAAGGAGCTGTAGTTCAGGCTGCTGGATATGGAATTATGGAGCATTTCATCCAGCGGAACGGCATTGTCGAAACGCAGCACCTCTCGACCTACCTCATCCCCACCGTTTTAGATGTGCCAGAACGCGTGCAGCCTATTATTTTGGAATATGCAGACCCGCGTGGCCCATGGGGAGCGCGAGGCATGGGTGAGATGCCCTTCTTACCCCTCGTGCCGGCAATCATGGCAGCCATGCATGACGCGGTGGGTATATGGTTTGACGAATTCCCTCTTATTCCAGAGCGTGTGCTGCGCGGGTTGGGGAAGCTGACCTAACCACACTGTATGCCTCGGCTCCGTCGACCAAAGTTATGCGTGATCCTGCGAGGAGGGGGAGACCTGGCAAGCGGGGTGGCCTTCCGCCTGGTTCGCGCAGGCATTCCAACGGTCATCACCGAGTTACCCCAACCATTGGTAGTGCGTCGTAAAGTGTCTTTTGCAGAGGCAATCTATGCCGGGCGCGTGACCGTGGAAAATGTCACTGCGGAGTTGACCCAAGAATTCTCGGCGGTACTTGAGGCTTTGCCGCGCGGGGTCATTCCCGTGCTTATCGATCCGGAAGCCAGGCTGGTTTCCGAATTTAAAGCGAGGTCTCCCGAAACGCGCTTGGTGCTTGTGGATGCACGCATGCAGAAGAAGTTTGTCTCCGATGCACGGAACACCGTTGAACTGGTCATTGGTTTGGGGCCTGGGTTTATAGCCGGTGTGAATTGCCATGTAGCCATAGAGACGAACCGCGGACACCACCTGGGGCGCGTGCTTTGGCAGGGTGAACCAGAAGCGGATACCTCGATTCCCGACAGGGTATTGGGCATTGACGCCCAACGCGTGGTGCGCGCTCCGGCAGATGGCGTATTGCACGCGTGCGCAGAAATCGGAGATCATCTAGAGAAAGGTCAGGTCATCGCCGAGGTGAATGGGGAGGTGGCGTGCGCAGCCATCTCTGGAGTTTTGCGAGGGGTGATGCACTCAGGTGTATGCGTGCAAAAGGGCTTGAAAATCGCGGATGTTGACCCACGTAATGACCCCCGGTATTGTTTCTTGATCTCGGATAAGTCGCTGGCCATCGGTGGAGGGGTCCTGGAAGCCATCCTCTCGGTGGAACAGTTGCGCCCGCTCTTATGGAAGTAGCATGAACCTTGCCCAGGCTTTGCGTGTAGAGAAACCGTTAAGCATGGCATTTGTCGGCGCGGGAGGAAAGACAACGGCAATGTTCCGGCTGGCGCGGGAATTGACCCGTAAATCAGAAACCGGCGTTCGATCCTTTCCAGGGGTGGTACTAAGTGCCAGCACGCATTTATGCCAAGAACAATTAGCCTTGAGCGACCATTACAAGATTTTGCGCCGCTTTGAGGATCTGTCTGATTGGATCAGTCACCCTCCTATGGGGGTGATGCTGTTTACTGGTGAAGTTGGAGAAGATCAACGCGCGGCTGGTTTGCCCCCCTCTGTGTTGCAGGAGCTCAGGGATTGGGCTTTGAAATTTAGCCTCCCTTTTCTTGTTGAAGCGGATGGCGCACGACGCAAACCGCTCAAAGCGCCGGCAGAACATGAGCCGGCCATACCCACATGGATCGATGTCGTTATCCTTCTGGCTGGCTTGAGGGGCTTGGGTAAGCCTCTGCACGAAGAGTTCGTTCATCGCCCCGAAATGTTTTCTCGCTTGAGCGGCTTGAGGATGGGAGATACGATCAACCCTGAGGCTTTGGTGGGTGTCCTCAGCCATGCGGAAGGGGGGTTGAAAGCGATCCCACCACAAGCGCGCCGCATCGTGCTCTTCAATCAGGCAGGTGACCTCACATTGCAAGCCCAAGCGCGAGAGATGTGCTTTGCCCTATTGAAACACTTCGATGCGGCGCTCATTGCAGACTTGAAGACCGAACGTGAGAACGCCGACGAAGTTCTACAGGTGCACGAAAAGGTGGCGGGCATTCTCCTGGCAGCGGGGGGTTCGGCGCGCATGGGCAGGCCCAAGCAAACGCTGTTGTGGCAGGGCAAACCGCTGGTGCGCCACGTCGCTGAAGCCGCGCGGGCCTCGCGCCTTGCGAGTCTCGTGGTCGTCACCGGCTGCGCTTCAGAAGAGGTGGCACAAGCTCTGCTAGGGCTGGATGTGCAGCATGTATACAATCCAGACTGGCAAGCTGGTCAGAGCACATCAATTCGCCTCGGCTTGGAGGCACTGCAGGATAATATCGGAGCGGCGGTTTTCTTGCTTGCCGATCAGCCCATGGTCACCGCACAGCTCATCGATGCACTGCTCGATGCGCATGCCTGCACTTTGGCGCCCATTATTGCCCCTCTCGTTCAGGGTGCGCGTGGCAATCCTGTGCTCTTTGATCGAAGCACTTTTTCGGATTTACGCCAGCTTCAGGGAGACCAGGGAGGCAGGGCTTTGTTCTCCCATTATCCATTGAGCTTTGTGCCCTGGAACGACTCGCGCCTGAACATCGATGTGGATACGCCTGAAGAATATCAGCGCTTGCTGGAAGTAGCGTATGATGAGCCAAATTGAGCCTCACATCGCGGGCATCGTCCTGGCTGCAGGAGCTTCACGGCGGATGGGCCAGCCAAAGCTTGTTCTGCCGTGGGGGCAGACCACGGTCATCGGTCGGGTGGTCAGCGTACTGCATCAAGCAGGCATCGCGCCCATTATAGTGGTCACCGGTGCTCATCGGCATCAGGTAGAGAAAGCTTTGGAGGGCTTCTCTGTTATGTTGGTGTATAACCCATGGCATTTTCAAGACGAGATGGTTTTGTCCCTGCAGGTGGGGATGCGCGCTTTGCCCCAGGAAGCGGATGGGCTGGCCATCGCTTTGGGCGATCAACCGCAAATCCATACCGCTTTGGTGCGGCATTTGATGGAAGCCTTTCGGCAATCTGGCAAACCCATCCTGGTGCCGAGCTTTCGCATGCGGCGCGGTCATCCGTGGCTGGTACACCGTTCGCTCTGGCATGATTTGTTGCATCTGCAACCTCCACAAAACTTGCGCGACTTCCTCAATAGCCACGCACAGGATATCGACTATCTGCATGTTGAGGATGAGGCTGTGCTTTCCGATCTAGACACCCCTCAGGACTATGCGCGTCAGAAGCCGTAGCGCGTGTGCTCGTTGTGAGGCATGGAGTGCAATCCTATGTGTGAAAGGATTTGTTCCTGAGATGGGTCGGGTTATATGATGTCTGTACTCCTCCCCTTGCATTGGGCTGAAAGTTGTGCTATCGTTCGGGCATGCAAGAATTCCTAAACGCAAACTGATCTGGTGTAGTTTCGAGTGAGACCGTTAAGCATTCCTCTGGTTGACATCAGCCCCATTTTGCGACTCGTGAGTGAGCTGCAGCACCTGGTTTGGAACGTCGAAAGCGGAGTGTAGTGTGAACGGCATACGTACATTCATTGCGCTCAGCATGTCTTCAGAGATTGCCACGCGCCTGGAAGAAGTGATCACCCAGCTCAAGGCAGAACTTAAAGATGCGCCCGTGCGCTGGGTAGCGCCTGGCAATGTTCACCTGACGTTGAAGTTCCTGGGGAATGTACGCCCTTCGGACATAGAGGCGTTAAAAGACCTCTTGCAGACCGTAGCCGGGCGGCATGCAAGTTTTGATATTCGGTTGGGCGGTTTGGGAGCTTTCCCCCACCTCAACCGACCACGCGTGATTTGGGTGGGCATTGAAGCCCCCTCGATGTTGTTTGCATTGCAACAGGATATCGAAGACGAAGTTGCCCGACTGGGATTTGCGCGTGAAAACAAGAAATTTTCCCCCCACCTGACTATAGGGCGTGTTACGGATAAGGCTGGTGCGCAGGATTATAATCGCCTTAGTCAGGTGCTGGCACATGAGAAAGTGGACGCAATAGGGGCTTTGCACGTTGCACATGTGGACTTATACCGTAGCGACTTGCAACCCTCTGGGGCGCGCTATACGCGCCTCGTTTCTGCCCATTTGATGAATCATTGATTTGAAATTGCGAGGTGCGATCTGGAAAAAATAGAACTTGCCAGGAAAATATCATTGATGCTGGAGGAGAAAAAGGGTGAGGACATCCTCCTTTTAGATATCCATGAAATCTCTGATTTTACCGATTTTTTCGTTATCTGCTCTGGCACGAGCGAGCGCATGTTAGAAGCGCTGGCAGATGACCTCATGGAGCGCGTGAAGGACCAATTCTTGCTCCACGCCCGTGTCGAAGGATTGCCGAGCGATGGTTGGATTCTCATCGATTATGGCGATATCATTGTGCATCTATTCTCTCCACAACGGCGCAACTATTATCGCCTGGAGGAATTGTGGGGAGAAGGGAAAGTGCTTCTGCGCTTGCAGTAGTGTGCCGCTATGGTACAAGTGCACATATTGCGTTTGCCTTTAGCGAATGCTTACCTGCTCGAAGGCGCGCACGACCTTTACCTAATAGATTGTGGCTTCCCCCTAGCCCACCCCATGGTTTTACGCGCCATAAAGCGATGCGCGCCAAAAAGGTTGCGCTTGATCCTCCTCACCCATGCGCATATCGATCACTATGGGAATGCCCTTGCCTTGCGTGAAGCCACCGCAGCCCCGGTGGCCATCCATGCTGCGGATGCAGAACTCTTGAGGAGTGGTGCGATCTTTTTAGGGGCGCCACAAAAGCGCGGCAAGATTTTGCACAGGTTTGCCTCATGGTTGGAGCGCTTCTCGCGCGCATATGCTTTAGAGGCGGATGTGTTCATGGAAGATGGGATGGACTTGAGCGCATACGGGCTCCCCGCATATTGCCTCCACACCCCAGGACATACGCCTGGGTCAAGTTGTCTAATCATCGATGAACATCTGGCATTTGTGGGTGATTTATTGTCCACCAATGGAACGGCGCATGTCCAAAGGTATTTTGCTGGCGATTGGACTGCGTTGTATTCCAGCGTGCATCGCCTGTCTCTTTTGCATCCGAGGTACATCTATGTGGGCCATGGGGATAAAGCCATGAGCTATGATGAATTGGAAGCGCTGATCTCGCCCTAATACCGGACATAATCGTAATACCTGATCGGGAGAAGCATCGATTCGTACACATCTCGTTCATCCTCATGGAGTAAAACATGTCAGACACAACCTCTTTCATCCAAGCATACTATCCTGATGCGTTGAGCTATTGTTATGGCTGTGGTCGTCTGAACGATCATGGCTTACACATTCAGAGTTTTTGGGACGGCACAGAGGCGGTGTGCCGCTTTACCCCACAGCCTTATCACATCGCTGTGCCGGGGTATGTCTATGGCGGACTTATCGCTTCTTTGATCGATTGTCATTCTGTGGGCACCGCCGCGGCCGCGGTTTATCAGGCGGAAGGTCGCCCATTGGACTCCGATCCACCTTTGCGCTTTGTGACCGCCTCGCTACATGTGGATTATTTGCGCCCCACTCCATTGGGGGTGCCGTTGGAAATACGCGCCCACGCGGAGGAAGTCAAGGGAAGGAAGGCGGTCGTCCAGGCGGAGCTATATGCAAATGGTGTGATCACCGCACGTGGCCGGGTGGTTGCAGTGCAAATCCCAGAAGACCTGTACCAGGAGATATTGGCCGGCGCGCGAAGCTAGACCATAAACCATCGAAGTTTGAAACTGAGGCGGTTTATTTTCCAGCATAATTTTATAGATGGCTTCTGGCTGTGCGTTTGACATCATGAAAAAAGGCACTGAATACAACTTTTTCAGTGCCTGATGGGGAAAACGCTTCTTGAGGGACGAGACTTATCGGACTTTGATGCGTTTATTTTTGTTCCCGATCTTCGGAAGGTGCAATCTGGGGGCGTTGACTTTAATGCGCTTGCCTTTTTTCCCTGTTTCCGCTTTTGGAAGGGTAATCCTCAACAAGCCATGGCGCAGTTCAGCCTTTGCTTTATCCACGCGCACATCTACCGGGAGGGGAAATGTGCGCTGCCAGGCGCCATAGCGGCTTTGATAGTATTGCCAGCCATTTTCACGGCGCGTCTCATCTTTCTGGCTGTGGGCGCGTATCGTTAAATAGCCATTTTCCTCCAGGATGTACACATCTTCAGCTTTTACCCCTGGTAAAGCGGTTTCGACCACCAGTTGATCGTCTGCTTCGTAAACGTCGATGTCCAGATTGTCGTCGAAGAAGCGCTCACCGAGCAAAGGGCGCCATGGAGTAAGAGCCCATCTGCTCCATGTTGGGGTCATTCGTTCCTCAAAGAAGCGATCGAAAAGGTCAGAGATATTCCAGAGATAAAATGGGTCATAGCGCACAATGCGAGACATCGTACCACCTCCTTAACCGTACCAATAGATACCTTCTTTTGCTTCTCTCATCACTTTGGCGATGATTTTAAGGAGGAGGTATAAGAAATGGATATAAGAGAAGTAAGAGAATCGTTATCGTTGCACGGGTCAGTATTCGAGTAATGCTTGCATGGCTGTACGGATGCGCTCAACGGATGGGATGACATGCGCCATGAGGTTGGGGTTATATGGAGTGGGCACATCTGGAGGAGCCAGGCGCTGGATGGGGGCATCCAAATGTTCAAACGCTTCTTCGGCGATGGTCGCGGCAATCTCGCTGCCAAAGCCCACGGTGCGCGTGTCTTCGTGGACGATGAGTACCTTGCCGGTGCGATGCACATTTTCGATGACCAGCTCTTTGTCCCATGGGAGAATCGTGCGCAGGTCCAATAGGCTGATCCTTCCGGCGAAACTTTGCGCAGCTTCAAGGCAGCGTGGCACCATCGCTCCCCAGGTGATCACCAACAACTCATCTCCTTCCAAAAGTTGAGCAGCCTTCCCGAACGGCAGGCAGTAGTCATCCCCCGGATAGGGGCGACGCCCCTCCACCGTATCCAACAAGGCGCGATGTTCCAGAAAGAGGGTGGGGTCGTCGCCGCGCAAGGCGCTGCGTAGCAGCCCGGCGGCATCCGCCGCGTTGCTTGGAAAGGCAATGCGCCAGCCGATGAGGTGGGCGAAGATGGCTTCACCATTCACGCTGTGCCATGGGTCGCCGGTGACTTTGCCGAAACCCACAGGAATGCGCACCACCACCGGAGCCGCAAACTTGTTCACCGTGCGCCAGCGGATCGTCCCCAAATCGTCGATTTGTTCATGCGCCGGGTCGGCATATTTTCGAAACTGGATCTCTGCTACGGGAAATAAGCCAGCCAATGCCAGACCCACCGAGCGGCCAACGATGCCTTCTTCGGAAAGGGAGGTGTCGAACACGCGCTCTTCGCCGAAACGCCTCTGCAAGTCCAGGGTGGCGCCATGCACGCCGCCTTTTTTCCCTACATCCTCTCCGAAGACGAGCAGACGGTTGTTGCGGTGTAATTCGCTCTCCAGCGTGCGACGGATGGCATCCACCATGTTCACGCGTGGGCCGCTGCTTTGTGCCTGGGAGCTGCCAGGGATAGGCTGAATACCCTCTGCGCACAAGCCCCCCTGAAGAGGCGCAACCCCTTCATAATATATAAATCGGCGCACGCGGGAAATTTCGGGTTCGGGGGTGTGCTCCACGGTTTCCAGAGCAGCAGCCAGGCGGGCTTGAGCTTCTTCGCGCCATTGCTCCCAGGCTGATTCATCAAATCCCTGCTCTTGGAGGAAGTTTTGTAAGCGGCGAACGGGATCGCGTGCCTGTTCCTCGGCGATCATTTCCGCGCTTTTGTATGCTTGATCGTCGATAAAGGTATGGCCTGTCAGGCGCACGATTTTGAAATGCAGCAGGCATGGACCTGCTCCACTACGTACATGGCTGACAGCTTCCTGAATCAGCGACCAGGCTTGCGCCGGGTTTGTGCCATCCCCTGTAAGCACTTTGAGATTGCAAAAGGCTTTCAAATTGGCGCTAATTTCCCCACCAGGGGTTTGTAAGCTGGCTGGTACGGATAATCCATAGCGATTGTCTTCGATGAAAAAGAGCAAGGGCAACTTCAGGGTGGTGGCGATGTTCAACGCGGACCAAAAGCCATTCGCGGCAACGCTACCGTCTCCGCCGCATGCCGCAGCCATGGCTCCCGTCCACTCGCTCTCGCCCAGCACATGCTCTCGATAGCGGATTGCCTGTGCCCAGCCGACTGCCGGCGTGTATTGCGCGCCTACGTCGCCAGAGGTGGGTAGCACGGTAGGTCCATGGCGACGCGGCAGATTGAACATCACCCCGGCGTCCAACCCTTCCGAAGGGCTATTCGTCTTCGCCATATTGGCTGCCAGAGCTTCTTCGGGAGTCAAGCCACTTGCCAACATAAAGGGGCGCGATCGATAATACACGGTAGCCCCATCGTGAGGGTGGGTGAGCGCCTTGCTCAAGAGCACCTGGATGAGTTCGTGACCCCCAGCAGAGAATTGATATTTCACCTTTCCTTCTGGGGTGAGGCGATTGACCTCGAGTAAGTCCAACTCCCTGGACAGCAAGACCAGTTTTGCAACTTCGATCCAATCGATATCCGCAAGTCCTATGGTTGTCATCGCGTCCTTTCCCTGGGCAGTACCAGCCAAATGGCATATGGCGTGGAGGGCAAGGGATCATTACTGGGGATGCCCTTGTAGCCTGCTCGATGTCTTTTACTGCTTGACAAGGTTGTGGTAGCTATGAGCAGGTTCGGCGTTGTGCAGGATTTACTGCGCCTAGATGACCAGGTGCGCACCACGCCAGAGCAAAAGCATACCAAAGATGGTCAAAATCATCAAGCTTATCAGTGTTAAGGCGCGCACCGTTTGCCAGCCAAGCCGCCGCGCCTGATGGAACATGCCGACGAGCAACGCCATTCCACCCACGAAAGCGCCATAAAAGCAAAGCAGAAAGACGCATCCGGATATCAGCGAGTGTTGCAGGGCTTGTAGAAAAAGCGGACCTAACACGAATACCCAAAAGGTGTACACTCCAGGGCTGAGCAGGTTCATCAGTACCCCGCGTCGCAAGATGGACCAACTTCCGGAAGCTGGGTCTGCCGTTCGGCCGAGCGTGGGGTGTTGTTCGGCAGGCACTTTTGAGGCTTGCCTCCAGTGCTTCCAAAAGCCCCAGGCGAGGTACAGAGCGAAACCTCCGCCCAACAGGCTGATGGCATTCAGAAAGTGTGCTGGCAGCTTATTGAGCAGTAGAAGAATCGCGATGACGATCGGTGGGTCGCTGATCAAAGGGGAAAGCACTACTGGCAAACCGCGTCTCCAGCCTCCCATCAATGATTGAGTGATCAGATAGCTCTGGAACGCCCCGGGAGTGATCGCGGCTGCCAGCCCTAAGCTCAAGCCTTGAAGTGCAATGGATAAACCTTCTACCTCGACCTCCGGAGCTGATTCTCACCTGATCTTTTTATAGGGGTGGCGTGGACCAGCGGGCATCGCGCAAACTTACCGCGCGTCGAATCGCTTGGCTGCGATAAGCCAGCCAGAGCGTTTGAATGAATACGCTGATGCTCAGTGCGGCCATGCCGATATATAGCCCGGCGGTTTTTCCCCAAAGGATGCCCATCCCCAACACCACAATGCTGGTGAGGAGATAAATGACCACAGACTCGGTGATCCCTTTGGTTTGTTTGCCATACAGGATGCTTCCCTGGTACCAGCTTTGAAGCACACTCAATGCCGGCAGCGGCAGGGCGTACCAGATGCCTTGTTTTGCCATGAGCACAAGCTCCGCAGGCAGCCCAGAAAAGCGCGCAAACCATAATTCGGAAAGAGGAGTAGCGGCGATGAGCAGGAGCAGTAACGTGGTAGCAGATGACAACAAGGCAGAAAACCTGCGCAGGCTTTGGGAGGACAGGGGTTGATCCAATAAAGCGACGACTACTTCGTTGTAGGCGATGCCCAGGCTACGCGTCATGAATACCAAGCCGGTGAGCACCAACCAGACGGCCAAAGAGTTGAGCGCATCGGGCATTCGGCTGATCGCCGCGCTGCCAATGGGGTTTGCCAGAAGCGTGAGCAATGAGGTCATCACCAAAGGCAGATAGAAAGCCGTAAACGCTTTCCAGGTCAATGCGGGTTCGACCTTGGGGGCGAAGCGCAGCTCATTGCGGATCACTGGACGTACGATGATCCCGACATACAGCGCCTCGCTCATCACCCCCATGGCTACCGCGCTGGTGGCGACAAGAATGCCGGGCAGGTTACCCATGACGAATCCGATGGTGAGCACGAGCACATCCGCAAGCAGGCGAATGATCGTTCCAACTCCCACGCTTCTGGAGTGGCCAAAGCGGATCAACACCCCTTGGTTAAAGCGGCGATAGGCAATCGACCAGGTCCAGGGAAGCATGACTTTCAAACCCAGGCGCGCGGGCTCGATGATTTCTACAGGTGGACGCATTAAACGTACAACAATGGCGTCGTATAGCGGGGTAAATGCCAGCAAAAGGTGCAGCAGGGTGAGCAAGCCCCCAGCCCACATCATATAGGTGCGCACTTTGGCGTAGGAGTCCCAATCTTTGCTCAAGGCTGTGGAAGCCGCTAGAAGCATGATGATCGGTGATTCGATGATCAACGCCAGGGGAAAAACCACACCGCTGTACGCCGCCAGGTGGATTTTTGCCTCTGCCAGGCGGGCGACAAAGGCACTGAGCAGGGGCGCCTCCATGCCCATGAGCAGCCAGCTTGCGGCTAATGGCCACCAGGTGGAAAAGACCTGATTGAGCGTGAGAGGTTGGGATGCTATGGAATGGGAATCGGACATAGATGTACAGTGAAGCTGTCGGGATATGAACGCAGCTAAGTATAGCATTGAAAAGCGTTCAAGCGACGATGAAAACAGGCATCATTGGAATCCAAGCTAATACGCTGTCTCGAATCAGATTGACTTTTCTTTGGAAATGGCTATAATTTTACACACGCTGTATCGAGAAACGAGGGTAAGTAATGTATGTAGGGTAGGTTGGCTAAAGATATTGCGAGCTTTTCGAGAATTGAAATGTTCTGATTAAATGTAAAAATCTGGAGGATCAATCGGAGCATAATACACAGGAATACCCGCCATGAGGAGAATTCGATAGGCTTTTTCGACCTCTCTTTTCTTATCAGTGAACATGAGGATGTCTTCTCTGAGATCATACATCATGCCCCAAACATGGATGCCAAAATGGTTCAGTAGAGCTTTGAGGTCACTGCGGCGATATGGGATATTTGCTGGAACACCAAAGTGAGCGGAGGGCCCCGAAATCAGGTCTTTGAGAAAGGCGAAGCCAGGTGTGATCCAATCAAAATAGCTTCCGATCCTAAGCGCTTCTTCGAAGGTCGCCTTTTTATAGGACATACGTTCTAATTATAACACATAGAATCAGACTCGTGTCAAGCGTAAAGTGCACGCTTCAAGGGAGAACAATAGATGGCGGACACATTTAGATGCGGATTTGTGTATGGCATCATTGCTGCTGGCATATTAGGGTTCATCCTGAACAATATCCGCACGTCTCTCAGAGAGAGAAACTTAGCCCATCGTCCGCTGGACACGTTTCCGGATGCCAGCCAGCCCAATCTAACCGCCGCGGGAATTGTTAATCGCAGATTTGGGCTTCGGTTTCCTGTTTCATCTGGACGATCATGCTGGTTCTTGTTGCTTATCTGATTTGGAATTTGGTGTCCCCGTTGCTTATGGGTGGGGGTAGATAATCTTTATTTGGCGGCTTGAAAACCAAAAAAAGCCTTGACATCCTCACCTCCTTTTGGTATTCTATATGCCGAGCCTACCGAACGGTCGGTAGGGAAAATCCATGACCCGCGACGAAATCCTCGAAGCTGCTGCTCAAATCTTCAGCCAGAAGGGCTTCCATGGCACTTCCATGCAGGATATTGCCCAGGCGGTGAACCTGCAAAAAGCCAGCCTGTATCATCACGTCTCCAGCAAGCAAGAGCTCCTGGTTGGGGTACTCGATCAGGCGCTGGACTTGCTCATCGAAAAGATGCACCATGTGATGCAACAGCCTCTCGCCCCGGATGATAAACTGCGCCTGGCGATCGAGGTGTATCTGCTGACCATGCTGGAACACCGCGACCTGGCCTCGGTGCTTTTGCTGGAGCACCGCTCTTTGGAGCCTGAGTTTCGATCCCGCCACATCCCAAGAAGGGACCGCTTTGAGAGCTTGTGGCGGGATTTGATTTTAGAGGGAAAGAGCCAGGGAATATTCAACTGCGCGGATGTGTCCTTGATCTCGCGCGCTTTGTTGGGCACATTGAATTGGACGATCACATGGTACCGTCCAGAGGGCCAACTTTCGCCCACTCAAATTGCGCATCAGATTGCCGAACTGTACCTCTTTGGTTTGTTGGCGCGCCCAGGAGCAGCGCATGTTTAGTCAACCCCTGTCTCCACAAGTCAACGTGTTTTACAGTGCTGCAAACGCACAGGTGTTCCAAATCCCCGTGTTAGAGTTCCCCGGGTTGTGGGGCTGGGTGTACCTTGTGCTGGTTCAAGATGCACACCTGGGCGAGATGTGCGTCTTGATCGATGCCGGCTCGGGGATAGGGGATTCCAACCAACACCTTGAAGAGGGATTTCAACATGTCTCGGAGATTCTCGGGCGAAAGCTAAGCTTTTCCGATTTGACCCACATCCTGATCACCCATGGACATATCGATCACTTTGGCGGCCTCACCTTTTTGCGCCAACATTCCGCCGCACAAGTAGGCGTGCATGAGCTCGACCAGCGCGTTCTAACCAACTTTGAAGAGCGTGTGGTAGTCGTGGCAAAACGATTAGAGGCTTTTTTACTGGAAGCTGGAGTGTCTCCGGAGGGTACGCGCAAACTGGTTGAGATGTATCAACTACTCAAAAGCATGTATCGCTCGGTAGGTGTGGACTTCACGTATGAAACTATAGGTATGCGTCTGGGACCTTTTGAAATGTTGCATGTGCCTGGGCATTGTGCGGGCCATGTGGTCATCCGCCTGCACGACTTGCTTTTCAGCGGCGACCATGTTCTATCCGCGATTAGCCCGCATCAGGCGCCGGAAAGCCTGACGCATCACACTGGCCTGAGCCATTACCTGGAGTCCCTGGAGAAGTTGAAGAGCTGGGTGCAAGGTGTGCGTCTGACTTTAGGAGGCCACAACCAGCCTATCACCGACCTGGCTGCAAGGCTGGAAGAAATTCAAAACCTGCACCGCCAACGATTGATCGCGGTGAGCGACTACTTGCAGCAGGCGCACACCATAGCTGAGGTTTCCCACACTTTGTTTGGCGAAGTACATGGGTATGAAGTTTTGCTCGCCCTCGAAGAGGCCGGTGCACACGTGGAATATCTGCACCAGCGTGGCTGGCTCGCCATCGACAACCTGGGCGATATCGAAAACGGCCGTGGGCGTGTGCCCATCTATTACCGTGCCGCAGAAAAACCACTTTTCAAAAGAAATTAGAGGAAGGAGAGTGTCATATGTATTCTTTCGAACCGTCGGAAGAGCAAAAAATGTTGATCGAAGCCGTGAACCGCTATGCATTGAACGATTTGCGCCTCAAAGCGCATGACGCAGATGAAGAAGCGGAATGGCCTCGCCCGCTGATCGAAAAAGGCTGGGAATTGGGGTTATTGCAAGCCTCTATCCCAGAGGATTATGGCGGCTTCGGCGAGCGATCTGCGGTTACCGGGGTGTTGGCGGCCGAGGAAATGGCCTATGGCGATCTGGCGGGGGCGATGGCTGTCCTGACCCCAGGTTTATTTGCCATGCCCATTGCTCTGGTGGGCAGCGAGGCGCAGAAGCAAAAATACCTTCCAGGCATTGTGGAAGCGCAGTGGAAACCTTTTACCGCGGCATTCATCGAACCATATTTTGACTTTGACCCGCATGAGCTGCGCACCACAGCGGTGGAAGATGGAGATGCGTATATGCTCTCAGGGGAGAAGACCTTCGTACCTTTTGCCCCTGAAGCAGAAGCCATGTTGGTGTATGCCAGCCTGGCGGGGAAGACGCAGGGCTTCATCGTCGAAAAAGGCATGCCCGGTTTGGAAGTTGAGGCGCGCGCGAAGCTCATGGGAGTGAACGCCTTACCACTCTATAAGCTCACCCTGAACGAGGTGCGTGTCCCTAAGGAGGCACGCCTGGGAGGCGCAGAGGGACACGACTTTGCTGCCATCCTGGATGCCTCGCGCGTTGCCTTAGCTGCCATGGCAGTTGGCGTTTCGCGTGCCGCGTTCGAATACGCGCGCGATTATGCCAAAGAGCGCGAGGTCTTTGGCGTGAAAGTGGCGCAGAAGCAGGCAATCGCGTTTATGCTCGCCGAGATGGCTACGGAAATCGAGGCCATCCGCCTGCTCACCTGGGAAGCTGCCTGGATGTTGGATCAAGGAAAGGAAGAAGCCAGCAAACAGGCGTACCTGGCGCTTACTGGCGCTACCGACATGGCGATGATGGTCACCGATCGCGCTGTGCAGATTTTAGGCGGGCACGGCTACATTCGGGAGCATCCGGTTGAACTATGGATGCGCAATGGGCGTGGCATTGCTACGTTTACAGGATTGACCATAGTCTAATGCGTCGAATAAAAAGCGAGTGATTCATTTGTGGAGAATGGAAAATGATCGAGTTTGAACCCCCAAAACCCATCGCACAACAAAGCGTTGCCTTGAAGACCGTGGCGGAGAACATGATGCGCCCGGTTTCGCGGTATTTCGATGAACACGAACATGAAGTCCCCTGGGATTACATTAACTTCATGCACATGGCGATGCGCGCCACGGGCGCGGGCTCGCTCGCCCCGAAGGAAAGAAAACCCAAAGAAGGGGAAGAGGAACAGAAACGCCCGCCAATTGGTTATCAGTCACTGGCGTTTATGTTGGAAACGCTGTGCTGGGGAGATGTGGGCATGTACCTGTGCACCCCAGGGGGCGGGCTGGGGGCTGCCGCGGTGGAAGCCTCGGGCACGCCGGAACAAAAGCAAAAGTTCCTGGCGCGC
This sequence comes from Anaerolineae bacterium, assembly GCA_037439525.1. GTDB lineage: Bacteria > Chloroflexota > Anaerolineae > Anaerolineales > UBA4823 > JBBIVW01. The sequence continues at coordinate 33,859 of JBBIVW010000008.1, read as the reverse complement.
TTCGCCGCAGAAAAGCCCACATTTGGCGCTATGGCGATGACCGAACCTCAGGCGGGATCGGATACTTCTGCCATCCGCACCACCGCGGTATTGGACCCCAAAACAAAGGAGTGGATCCTCAATGGGGAGAAGATCTTTGTTACCGCGGGGCACAAATCTTTAGAGCTGAGCGATGGTTTTGTCGTCGTCTGGGCAACCATCGACCCAAAGGCGGGCCGGGCTGGCATGCGTTCTTTCGTAGTTGAAGCGGGTACTCCGGGCGTCAAGGTGACTAAGCTGGAACATAAAATGGGCATTCGTGCCAGCGACACGGCGTCAATTGTTTTGCAAGACGCGCGCGTGCCTTTCGAAAACTTGCTGGGCAGCCCCGAGGTAGTGCCTCAGGAGGATAAAAAGGGCTTCAAGAGCGCCATGGCAACCTTCGATGCTACTCGTCCGCTTGTCGCTGCCACCGGTGTTGGCGTAGCCCGCGCCTCGTTGGAGCTGCTCAAAGAGCTATTAGCGCAACAGGGTGTGACGATCCGCTATGGTTTGCCTCGTCAGAAGTTGACCAACATCGAGCGAGAAATCATAGACATGGAGGTCATGCTTCGCTCTGCCTGGTTACTGGTGATCAAAGCCGTGTGGATGGCAGATAATCGCAAGCCCAACCCTCTGGAAGCCTCCATGGCAAAAGTGCGCGCGGGAGATGTCGTCACCAAGATCACCCAACGCGCCGTGGAGCTGATGGGACCAATTGGATATTCGCGTGATCATCTGTTGGAGAAATGGTTCCGCGATGCGAAGATCACCGATATCTACGAAGGTACAGGGCAAATCAACCGCCTGATCGTGGCACGCAATGTCCTAGGTTATTCCGGGCGCGAATTACGCTAGTCGTCCACGTTCGCATGAGCTGATGCCCCGGCTCTGTTTCAGGAGCCATATCTCCGGGCAGCTCGAAGTTCTATTGCACCTTAACATCGCCACATCCGAGTTCGCCTCAATGCAACGCGCTGGGCTTATCTGCTGGTTTCTCTCTCCATATAGAAGGGATTCATTCTGTGCGGACTGCTCTATCGAGCGTAGGTTGTAGTGCAGGCAAAACACTCAGCTCTACATCGTAGCAGATGCACCTTGACCTTTATGGGTAAGCTCGTTAAACTATATGCGTGGACTTGTCCTGACCGCCGTGTCGGGCAGCAACGATTACCTCGAGCAATCGAAGCACCCCCATTCTGAACGAAGGCGAGTCAGGCGAAAATCAGAGCTGATGAGAAGGAGAGGAAAAATGAAGGCGCGAAAATGTACATCCCTTAGTATTCTGGCCGGCACTATGGTGCTCCTGCTGACGAGTTGCCAGATGTTCCCCGCGGCTGCACCGACGCAGGACCTGAATGCTCTCTTTACCCAGGCGGCACAAACCATCGTCGCGGAATTGACCTTAAATGCGCCAAGCCCTACCGATACACTGGAATCACTGGCACCTGAAGCATACCCCTCTCCTACCGAGACATTTCCGCCCACGAGCACCCTCCCGCCTACTGATACGCCGACGCCAACGGACACCCCTCTTCCCACTGACACCCCTACGCCAACCGAAACGGCTACCAGCACTCCTTCCCCAACGCCGGGCTTTGTCCTGGCTTTAGCGGACGATTTTTCGTACCGCTCAGGCTGGGTAACCGGTAAGTATGACCAGGTGGAGTTCCGCTTTACCCGGGGAGGCTATCAGATCACCAATAAGGTGGAGAACGATGCTGTTTGGAGCGTGCATGGGCAGCCTTTTGTCAACGTGCGCATTCAGGTCACCGGCAGTTGGGTAAGCGGACCATTTGAAGGGTATTACGGTGTAGTGTGTCGCTTTATGAATGGGAGCAACTACTACCTGTTGTATGTAGGCTCAGATGGCCGCTATGGCATTGCCAAGCAAAAAGCTGGAAACCTGGCTTTCCTCTATGAAGCACAGGATACTACAGGGAGAGTGTATACTGGAGCTATGCCGAATACGATTGTCGCAGAGTGCCTTGGAGCTACCCTTTCCTTGTATGCCAACGGACATTTTCTGGTTTCGGTTCAGGACACGGAGTTTTCTGCGGGTTCCGTGGGACTGGCTGTGGGCACGCGAGGGAACTATATCTATGAAGCGCTCTTCGACGATTTCATGGTGTATGTGCCACAGTAAGGCACATTAATACCTCGGCGGAACTCATCTCATGTAAGCAAGGTTTACGCTGGAGGGCGTTGTTCTCCCGAATAGAGCAGTATTGTGGGGTTGTATAACGAACTCGTAGGTTGCCTTTTGAGAGCTTCTCGGAGGCAAATGCTTTTGCCTGAGCGCGGAATCCGTTAGGAAGCAACTTTGGTGTGGCAGAAGTGGATAGAGGCCAGAGGTCTCTATCCAGAAGCTGGCTTTTGCTGTTACGCCATGGCATGGAGTACCTGCTGGTTGGTTACAGCTGGTGAAACTTCGACTTTATAGGCAAGTGATGTGAGAAATTAGCATGATCAATAAGGAGGCCAGATGAATTACCGAATACATAAAGCAGTGGTCATCGGAGCAGGGACGATGGGTGCAGCTATCGCCGCTCACCTGGCAAATGCTGGGGTGCGCGTGACGTTACTTGATATTGTCCCCAACCAACTTACCTCAGAGGAAGAAGCCAAGGGGATGAGTTTGGCAGATGCTGCGGTGCGCAATCGCATTGTCCAACAGGGCTTGGAACGCGCCTTGAAATCGCGCCCGGCGAGCTTTTTCACCCCCGATCACGCCTCTCTAGTTTCGACGGGAAACCTGGAAGATGACTTTTCCGCCGTAGGTGAAGCGGATTGGGTGATCGAAGCGATTGTCGAAAACCTGGAAATCAAGCGCAAGTTAATGAGCCGCATCGATCAGGTGCGCAAGCCTCATACCATCGTATCCACCAATACTTCGGGTATTCCGGTGGCGTCGATCGCGCAGGGCATGTCCGAGGGGTTCCGCCAACACTTTTTAGGCACGCATTTCTTCAACCCCCCACGTTATCTTAAACTGCTCGAAATCATCTCCACACCAGATACGCTTCCCGAAGTGGTGGATTTCATTAGCTGGTTCGGTGAATACCGCCTGGGAAAGGGGATTGTGCCGGCAAAGGACACACCCAATTTCATTGCCAATCGTTTGGCGTTCGGCAGCGCTGCTTTTGCGTTGGATTACATCCTCGAACAGGGTTATACGGTCGAAGAGGTGGATGCCATCACCGGTCCCCCCATTGGCAACCCGAAGACAGCTACTTTTCGCCTCATCGATCTGGTGGGCATCGATGTCTGGCATCATGTGGGCAAGAACCTGGAACCGGCGATCCCTCATGATGAGCATGCCTTGCGCTATTTGCGCTCGGAAAGGGTGAATGCCCTGATTGGGAAGTTGGTCGAACGTGGTTCGTTAGGTAATAAAACCAAAGAGGGCTTTTATAAAGAGGTGCGCACCGAAGACGGAAGCAAGGAATTTTGGGCTTTGAACTTCCAAACTTTGGAGTACACCCCTCCCCAAAAGGTGCGTTTCGAGTCTATCGGCAAAGTAAAAGACAAAGAACACCTTGGCGAGCGGTTGAAGGTGCTTCTGGCTGCAGAGGATCGAGCAGGTCAGTTGGTGCGTGCACTGACCTATCAAAGCCTGGCGTATGCTTCGGAGTGCATTCCCGAAGTTGCCGATACCCCCAAGCCAATTGATGATGCCATGCGCTGGGGCTTTGGCCGCGAAGCAGGACCGTTCGAGACCTGGGACATGCTTGGCGTGAAAGAAACCGCGGAGGCGATGAAAGCCGCGGGGTTCCCACCCGCAGCATGGGTGGAGGAGATGCTTGCCCGTGGTAAGGAATCTTTCTATCTGGTGAAGAACGGCGTCAGGGTCGCGGTGTATAACCCCACGAAAGGCGATTATCAACCTATTGAACGCCCACCTTCGCTGATCTTTCTGCACGAGTTGAAGAGCGCAGGCAAGGTGCTCAAAAAGAACGCAGGCGCAGACTTGATTGATATGGGAGATGGTGTTGCCTGTGTGGAATTTCACACCAAGATGAACGCCTTGGATGTGGACATTTTCAGCATCTTGCAGGAAGGCATGGATCTGGTTGAAACGGATAACCAATGGGCTGGGTTAGTGATCGGTAACGAGGGGGAGCATTTTAGCGCTGGGGCTAACCTCTTCTTGGTGGTGATGAACGCGCAAAGTGGGCAATGGGAACAACTCGAAGCAATGGTCAAGAACATGCAAGACATGCTCATGCGCGTGCGCTATTTCCCCAAACCCGTCGTGGTTGCTCCGGCGGGGATGGCTTTGGGAGGTGGCGCGGAAGTGATCATGAGCGGCAACCGCGTCGTGGCTTCGGGTGAACTTTATGCGGGCTTGGTGGAAGTAGGCGCAGGCGTTATCCCGGCAGGCGGTGGCACGAAAGAGATGTTGCGCCGTGTGCTCAATCCCTGTATGCGCACCCCAAACGTCGAAGCCCTCCCCGTGCTCCAACGCCTGTTTGAGCAGATAGGCTTGGGAAAGGTAGCCACCAGCGCCGAAGAAGCCAGGCAGTTTGGTATTTTGAGCCCCTGCGATCGTATCGTTATGCATCGCGATTACCTGCTCAGCGAAGCCAAGAAAGAAGTGCTTCACATGGCGACTACAGGCTACCACCCACCCCTTCCCGAAAAGATTTACGCGGCGGGTAGGGATGCTCTGGCAGCCATGAAAGTAGGTATTCACATGATGAAGGAAGGCAAGTACATTACCGAATATGAAGCGCACATTGCGAGGAAGCTGGCTGGTGTGCTTACCGGTGGAGAGCTAAGCCAACCTGCCTGGATGGAAGAGCAATACTTCCTGGACTTAGAGCGCGAAGCCTTCCTATCCCTGTGTGGTGAACAAAAAACGCAGGAGCGCATGTGGAACTTGCTTAACACCGGGAAAGTGCTCAGGAACTAATTGGGTGAGCACTTCTGGCTTGAGAAGAGGTTCGAGGTAGTTTAGAGATAAAAAGGAGAGTAAAGCATGGAAAAGTACCATCCAACTCGTGAACCCGTAATCGTGGCCGCCGTGCGCACCGCTGTGGGCAAGGCGAAACGTGGCAGTCTGGCATCCTACCGACCCGATGAAATGGCCGCGGCAGTAATTCAGGAGCTTCTTCGCCGAGCGGAGGCATTGAAGCCCGAAGAGGTAGATGATTTCATCCTGGGTTGTGCCTTTCCAGAAGGGGAACAAGGGATGAATATGGCGCGCCTGGTAGCCCTCAGAGCAGGTCTTCCTGTATCCGTGCCAGCGGAGACGATTAACCGCTTTTGTTCTTCCGGCTTACAAAGCATCGCTCATGGTGCCTTTGCCATCATTGCCGGCCAGGCGCAGACGGTCATCGCTGGCGGCACAGAATCGATGAGCATGGTGCCCATGACCGGTTTTAAGTTTTCTCCTACCCCCTATCTTGCCGATCATTACCCCGAAGCTTTTACCAGCATGGGGTTGACTGCGGAAAACGTTGCCGAACGTTTCGGTATCTCACGTCAGGATCAGGATGAATTTGCGCTCCGCAGCAATCAACGCGCCGTAGCCGCGGTGGAGTCCGGGCGCTTCGACCCTGAAATTGTGCCCTTGGAAGTGTCTGTAACCCAACCGGCGAACGGCAAGGTTGTCACCAAAACTTTTATCTTCAGGCGCGATGAAGGACCCCGCGCGGACACCAGCCTGGAGGCTCTGGCAAAATTGCGCCCAGCATTCAAGGAAGGGGGTACGGTTACCGCAGGAAATTCTTCGCAGATGTCCGATGGCGCGGCAGGGGTGATCGTGATGTCACGCGCAAAGGCAGAATCCCTAGGTTTGAAGCCTTTGGCGCGTTTTGTCTCATTTGCTGTGGCGGGTGTTGATCCTGAAATTATGGGCATTGGCCCGGTTGAAGCCATCCCCAAGGCGCTCAAATATGCCGGCTTATCGCTCAAGGACATTGGTCTCATAGAGTTGAACGAGGCTTTTGCTGCTCAGAGCGTGGCGGTCATGCGCCAGTTGAACCTCGACCCTGAGATCACCAATGTCAATGGTGGTGCTATTGCCCTGGGCCACCCATTGGGCTGCACGGGAGCCAAATTGACCACGCAATTGATTTATGAGATGAAGCGTCGCAATGTGCAATTTGGCATGGTGTCGATGTGCATCGGTGGCGGTATGGGCGCGGCAGGCATTTTTGAGAATTTGGGGTAGAAGCACCATTTTGAAATCTAACGAAAAGGAGCGGACGATGTCTGAAATCAGCGTAAAACAATTGATCTACAACCATGAGAAAGCCTTTCTGCCGGATGTGGCTGGAGACATTGATGTGGTCATCCAGTACAAACTGACCGGCGAGGAGGGCGGGAATTACATCATCACCATCAAAGATCGCCAGTGCAAAGTAGCCGAAGGAGAGGCAGAAAGCCCGACAATGACTTTGACCGCCGATGCCCATGACTTTCGCGATGTGCTGTTGGGTCGGGCGAACGGCATGCAATACTTTATGCAGGGAAAACTCAAACTCTCTGGGGATTTGAACCTGGCGATGAAACTCACCAGTTTCTTCAAGATGGGCTAAAACACGCATGCGCTCCGGGAGGGGTTGCTTGTGGGCACCCCTCCCGCAGTGCCCCGTGGCATGGTACAACTCGAGATTTACAATCGATAGGGGTTGAGGGGGAACCCAAGTTCGCTATTGGTCGTTTGTTTTTAGCAGGTCAAATGCAAAGCTGCAATTACGGCTCTGCTTTTTCGCTCCTGGTTATAACGCTGGCAGGCTTCTGGCGTGGATAAGCAGACCACCTCCCCGTACTTTTGTTGGAGATGTTGTAAGGTCTCTCTAGGTACCTCCATACGCTTATTGCTCCCTTGGCCGATGATGAGCATCTCTACGTCGAGCTCGCTAATCGCGGTGAGGTCTTCGGGGTGCAGGCTGTGACCCTGGACTCGCCACCATGGGCATAGAACACCTTGAGGGGTGATGATCACATCCCGCGTATAAGACCGCCCATCAATGACGATCGTTCCGAATTGGTAGGATTCAATTACGGGCATCGCCATGTTGTGATGATTATATCCACATTTCTGTGCCTCTTGCCTTCCCTTTTTTACGTAAATTTGATGTAAAATTTCGTTCACAATGCTCAAACTTATCATTTTTTTAAGTTGAAAGTTTTTCTTCCTTCATTTATAATCATTGCAAAGAGCATTGCATGGTTGCACGTTCCCATTGTTTTACAAAAGGAGAAGAGCACATGAAGACAATTAGACGCATCTTCATTATCGTTTTATCCATGCTCATTTTAGCAGGCTTGTTGGGGGTTGGTTTTCAACCTGCGTATGCAGCCGCATGCACTCGATATCATGTCGTTCGCTCTGGTGAGACACTGTCCTGGATTGGTCGCTATTATGGCGTTTCTTGGGTGTATCTGGCTCAAATCAACCATATCTCTGCTCCGTATACGATTTACCCTGGGCAACACCTGTGCATTTCTCTTTCAGGGACGGCGCCGTACACACCTTATGGCTGGTCTTATTCGGTCATTAATGTAGTGCAAAACACCAGTGTGACCATCCGTACGTATAACTTCCCGGATAACGTCTTTTTTGCGGTACACATTGGGCGTTTGAGTGGCGGAGCCTATGAGTGGAAGAAAGTGGCTGACCTAGATTCGGACCGCGGCGGCAGTTTCAAAGCAACGTTCAACCTGCCACCCGAGTTCAGCGGCACAACCAAACTGGTCATTCGACTAACCCAGGAGAAAAAGGGCATCTCGGTAGATCGCTGGTTCAATAATATCCCCTATGGCGGGGGTACAGGCGGTCTCTACCCACCGGTATATTACGGTATCCCCACCATCTGGATCGTTAGTGTGGTGCGTGACACTACGGTCACCATTCGCACACATAATTTTCCGCCAGGTTTGAATTTCGATGTTTTGATGGGTCCAATGGGCACGCGCGGTGTAGGCGGCTATTACGCTGGTACATTCAACTCCGGCGCTGGCGGGACGATGGAGTTGACCTTCAACATCCCTCCGGCGTTATACGGCTCATACCGCATCGCCATTCGTACACAAAATCTGGCAACTGGATACTATAGTTATAACTGGTTTTACAACAACACTACCTATTAGTCCTGACGTCGTAATGTAACCAACGTCGCAGGAATTCTATCCCTGCTGCACGGCTCACACCTTTGAAGCCCGCACGGTGATCTTTTTACCGTGCGGGCGCTTCACTGCCGTACCAGACAGGCTAAAGCGCGTAAGGGCTGCAGCTTCTAACAGGCGATAGCACCTTTGCAGCACTTCCTCGAGCTGTTGCTCTTCTTCGTCCGCTAGACTGAGGTTTTCGTTTGCCATCTGCTCCAACTTCTCCCGCCATTTCAGGAGCGCGCCGCGATAGCCACTGGCAAGGTGTGCTACATGGGAGTCCGCGGAGATTCGCTCCAGTCGATAGGTAAGCAGGTCAATCTGGTCGATGGGCAGTTGCATGCTGCTTGGCTGTCTCGCTCCATGCTTATCAGGGGACATATACCGGCAGCGATTCGACGAAATAAACCTCGTTGATCTTGACCACGATGAATTCGAATTGCGTCTGTGGAGGTTCCAGCTCGATGTCTGCACCACAGCAAGGACCTAAGCTGAACAGCTCCCCCGCCGGCGTTTGGAGTTCATAGACGAAGAGAAATCTTTCAGGGGAGATCTGGCGCGCATATACCTCGTTGAGTGGAAGCAGGTTGCATACAAACCCGTTAAACGTACATCCTGCCTGAAAGAGGGCCGGGCGGTCGTCTTTGGGGATATCGGGGTTGTTCTGGCGCAAGATGGTCATATCCCCCCCGAAGAGTTCCGCAGCGATGTCGTAGCGTGCCTGTGCCAGAGCATTGAAATAAGCCATCAAAGCCTGTCGCGCGGCTTCGATTTCCAAAGGGTCCGCCTGTATGGTAATCTGCTGACGGATATTTTCGGCAAGGTCGGCCATCCAGCTTTTGTGAATATCAGTAGCCGCCTCCTCACCTTGACCATTGAAGACCAGCCGCTTGGTCGAAGTTTCCTGCGCGCCTAAACTGGTGACCTCATGTTCAAAGCTGTGGAGTTGGTTCTGAAAGGTGTACAAGGTTTGTAACTGGCTGGAGATCAGACGCAGACGCCCTATAAATTCTGCCTCTGTGCCGCTGCATGCACTGAGGCGAGCTTCACCAAAGGTATAAACCTCGATGCGGTAGCATTCCCCGCGACTGTTTGAGAATTGCCACGCGAAGATCAGGCGCGCCTCTAAATCAGGCTGCTCTGTGGACGCGCTGTGAAAAACCCATTGCACCCATTCCACAATCATCCGTTGTTGGAAGGGCGTCGCTGTAACTGCCCCGCTTCCAAAAAAGTCGATTTCGCCGACCGGTGTGTTCGTCTGGAACGGTTTGAAAAGCTGTGTGAATTCTCTAAAATCGGCCGCTTGCGCCTCGCTCAAGCCAGTTTGTTGACGTTCCTCCTGGGTGCATGTGCCCCATTCGACATTAGTTGCCGTGAAATGCACGCGCTGGCACTGTTCTGCCTGCTGTCCTTCCCATTCGATATATGCCTCTTGAATTGGGGCTTCGGCGAGCACGATTTGTTCACCACGCACGTCGCTGTGATAAACGTAGGTATGCCCGTTTTCTGCGAGAGTGATACGGTATCCCGGAGTGTTCACTTGCGCGCAGGTCTGTTCCGATGAGCCTAACCCTAGACAGGCGTCAGGCCATATTTGGCGTTCAAATTCCACGATGCGGATCGCCAGTAAGTCCAGGCCAAACTCTTCCGCCAATCGGTTTCTTGCCGTTTCCACCGCAGAGGGCACCAACTGCACATAACGGCCTTGGGCGTCCACGCGGAAGGTCAGGCTCTCCTCTTCAGCTTGCAAAACTCCCTGATAGCCAGATACACTTTCCTGCAGACAGGTATCTTGCTTTAATGGCAAGCCCATACAGGTATCTTCCCAATTCCCGGGTTCGATGGAGGTGAAGCGTATTTCCTCGAGCGGAATGCCCAATAGCTCGGCGGCTTCTTGTTGTACGATGGCTGCCACCGCCGGTAGAGGGGTATTGGTGGGTGGCAGCGGGGTTGCTGTGGGTGGCGGCTCTTGGATTTGGGCACAGGAGGGCAGCAGGAACATCATCAGGCTGATGAATAAGCAGGAGATATTTCGAATGGAGCGTGTCATTGTTCACCTCATGGGAGATTATACGCCGAAGGATGGAGGGATACAAGCCTGTTGGCGCAAAGAAAAACCGCTCTGGTGAGCGGCTTTTCGCATAATGGATGAAGCATCCCAATAAAAGAATGATCTTTAGATGTTTGCGGTTACATTGCTATAGAGGTTTCCAATTGCCGGTCCCAGCAAGGCCAGGATCACAATGACGATGATCGCCACTAAGGCGATGATCAACGCGTATTCTAAAGTCCCCTGGCCCCGCATCCATTTTGCATATATCATATTCCATCACCTCCTCATTATGGGGGCACACGTTGCAACTGCCAACACATGTTTACATAGCTAGCTGCCGATCGATGGATGCATCCAATTCCTGGTGTTACGCTCGCCCGTGGATTATTTTACAATAAAAATTGCCTCTCTGGAATGGCACAAAAGTGCCTATTTTGGAGAGGCGTCCCCCGGTTTGTGACCATGCGATGATCGGTTGCGGCGAGAGCTTTGCTTTCCGCGGCGTAGGGCGTGGAGCGCTCCGTTCATCAGCCATCGCTGGTCATGATGAACAACGGGTTCATGGCAAAGCTGTGGAAGTGGGGTCGTAATCGTTCGGTGTTGTAATATTTTTCGACATTCACCACTTTTTTCGTGCTGGTGACCACATCGATGGGTACATTGTCGTATCGCCCGTTACGTAACACCACCAGCCGTCCGTGCACTCCTTTGATGATCAGGTCCAATGCCAGGTTGCCGTAAGCCATGGGGACGATCGAATCGAGCGCATCTGGATCGCCGCTACGCACAAGATAGCCAAGCTTTTGGTTGATGACATTGATCTTCTTACCCTGGTTGTATTTGCCAGAAAGCTCTCTTAGGCGATTGGAGACCAGGTCACCAATGCCGCCAAGTTTGGCGTGTCCGAAGGCGTCCTTGTTGGTGTCCTCGAAGACCATTTCACCACCGCTGAACATGGCGCCTTCTGAAACCAATACCACGGCGTATTTGCTGGGATTGCGATTGCGGTCGTGAACCAGAAGTTCCGTCAATCTTTCAATGTCGAATTTGTACTCCGGGATGACACAGCGGTTGGCTACGCCGGCGATGGTCGGAAGCATGGCGGTGAACCCCGCGTATCTGCCGAAGACCTCGATCACCAGGAAGCGCTCATGGGAGCCTGCGGTAGTGCGCAAGGCATTGGTCATCTGAATGGTGCGTGTGACACAGGTGCTAAATCCGATGCAATAGTCTGTGCCAGGAACGTCGTTGTCCATGGTTTTGGGGATGGCGACGATTTTAAACCCTTCTTGATAAAGCCGTACCGCAACGCTCAAAGTGTCGTCTCCGCCGATGGGGATGAGATAATCAACACCCAGATAATCCAGGTTTTTAAGCACCTCTGGAATCAGGTCGTTGACCTCTTGAGAGTATTTTTCTTTGAGGTGCTCGGGCACGTCGTCCTTCTTTACCGACATGGGGTTGGTGCGTGAGGTGTGGATGAAGGTGCCCCCCGTGCGCCCGGCTTTATTGACGATCTCTTCAGTCAAAACCTGGTACCATACGTTCTCGTCTGCACTTCGGTCACGCGTCATATTGATCAAACCCGACCAACCACGGCGAATGCCGACTACTTGGTATCCTTCACGTAGCGCACGAACAGTCACCGCTCGGATTGCCGGGTTCAATCCTGGAACATCCCCACCGCCGGTGAGGATGCCAATAATCCCTTTTCTACGTTGAATGTTCGACATAAGCCTACCTCCAAGCTATACCCAAGTGGGTTCCTGATATGTACCAAAGACCTCTTTCATCACCCCGATGATCTCACCCAGAGTAGCATAGGCACGCACCGCGTCCAGGATGAAAGGCATGGTGTTTTCTGTGCCCTGACAGGCAATGCGCAGGCGGTCCAATGCCTGCCCGACGCGCGCCGCGTCTCGCTCTTGGCGCACTTTTTTCAAGCGATTGACTTGTCTTTCATAACCCTGGGGATCCATCTCTAGCAGAGGGATGGTAATCGGGTTTTCATCCTCATACGCGTTCACCCCAACGATTTTACGCACTCCTTCGTCAATTTCGCGCTGATATCGATAGGCGGCATCGGCGATCTCGCCTTGGAAGAAGCCTTTTTCGATTGCAGGCAGCACCCCTCCCAGTTCTTCGATACGGCGGAAATAGGCGTAAGCCTGTGCTTCGATGCGGTTGGTTTGCGCTTCTACAAAGAATGAACCTCCCAATGGGTCAATGGTGTGTGCCACGCCAGATTCTTCGGCTAGGATCTGTTGGGTGCGTAGGGCAATGGTGACTGCAAGTTCCGAAGGCAATGCAAGGGCTTCATCCATACTATTGGTGTGTAACGACTGTGTCCCCCCCAGCACGGCAGCTAAAGCCTGAATGGCAACGCGTACGATGTTGTTTTCGGGTTGTTGCGCAGTCAGGGATACCCCCGCTGTTTGTGTGTGAAAGCGCATCAACCAGGAGCGTGGGTCTTTTGCCCCGAAAGTCTCGCGCATCTCGCGTGCCCAGATACGTCGTGCGGCGCGATATTTGGCGATTTCTTCAAAGAAATCGTTGTGCGCGTTGAAGAAGAAGGAGAGGCGAGGAGCAAATGCATCGATGTCCAGTCCGCGGGCAAGCGCCCAGCGCACATATTCCATGCCGTCTGAAAGCGTGAACGCCAATTCTTGCGCCGCGGTCGAGCCAGCCTCGCGGATATGGTATCCGGAGATGCTGATGGTATTCCATTGAGGCACACATTGCGTGCCAAATTCGATGGTATCCACTACCAGACGCATGGAAGGCTGTGGCGGAAAGATGTATTCCTTTTGGGCGATGTATTCTTTCAATATGTCGTTTTGAATCGTGCCGCGCAATTGCTCAGGGCGTACTCCTTGCTTTTCGGCTGTGGCGATGTACATCGCCCAAATTACCGCGGCTGGGGAGTTAATCGTCATGCTGGTTGAGACCTTGTCTAGGGGGATGTCTTGTAGCAGGATTTCCATATCTTTAAGAGACGAAACCGCCACGCCACACTTACCAAATTCGCCCAACGCTTCTGCAGCATCGGTATCATAGCCCATCAATGTTGGCAAATCGAAGGCAATCGAAAGCCCCGTTTGACCTTGTTGGAGCAGGTATTTGAAGCGCTGATTGGTTTCCTCCGCGGTGCCAAAGCCGGCAAACATGCGCATGGTCCACAAACGACCTCGGTGCATCGTGGGGTGGATGCCGCGCGTAAATGGATATTCTCCTGGTAAACCCAGGTCTTTTAGATAGTCCAATGCCTCCACATCTAAGGGAGTGTACAGGCGTTTGATCGGCTCAGAGGAAGTGGTAATGAAATCCGATTTACGTTCTGGCATGTTCGCCAGGCTGTTTTGCAAGGTAGTTTCTTCCCATTTTTCTATGGACTGGCGGATTTGCTCCAATTTCTTCGCGTCGTACATCTTATTCTCCTTGGATGAGCAGTTTTGAAAAATTATAGCACGGCGCGCTGCTCATGGGGATCTATCAAAGGATTGGATGCTTGCCAGTATAATAATCATGTGTCGGCTTGCCGTGCCTTCGGGTGCAATTTCCCCGGTTCGAGGAGAGCAGGCATCGGGTTTGATTGCAGGAGGGAGCCATGCGGCCTTTGAGTGATGAGCTTATTTTGGCGGTGGACTTGGGCACATCCGGTCCCAAGGTTGCTTTGGTAACCAGTCGTGGTGAGGTGTTGGATTGGGAATTCGAACATGTGCCACTCTACCTCTTGCCAGGGGGAGGAGCAGAGCAGGACGCCAACGAATGGTGGACCGCGATTGGGAAAGCGATGTATCGCCTGTTGCAACGCAACGCGCAAAGCAAGTCAGGCATTGCCGCGCTGTGCTGTACCTCCCAGTGGTCCGGTACCGTTGCCATTGACGCATCTGCTCAGCCCCTTGCCCGCGCTATCATCTGGATGGATGCGCGCGGCGCGCCGTATGTGCGTCGCATCACTGCAGGGGGTATCGCTTTACAAGGCTATTCAATTTTGAAGCTGCTCTATTGGGTGCGCCTTACTGGGGGTGCGCCGAGCCAATCCGGCAAGGATTCGATCGCCCATATTTTATATCTGCGCCACCGCGCCCCAGAGCTATTTCACCAGGCGCACAAGTTTCTTGAACCAAAGGATTTCCTCAACCTGCGCTTCACGGGAGAATATGCCGCGAGCTTCGATTCCATCGGCTTGCATTGGATCACAGACAACCGCAACCTCGATCAGGTGAAGTACAGCCCTCGCCTTTTGGGGTATGCAGGGTTGGATGAAACGCGCTTACCGCCTTTGAAGCGTTCTATTGACATTTTAGGCGAAATACGCCCCGTAGTTGCAGATGAATTCGGATTGCCTCGCGGGGTGAAGGTCATTGTAGGTTCTCCCGATATGCAGTCTGCTGCCATTGGCTCTGGTGCGGTGGAAGATGGTCAGGCGCATCTTTACATTGGTACTTCGTCCTGGCTGTGTTGCCACACCCCCAAACTGAAGACCGACATATTGCATAACATCGGCACCATCCCTTCGGCAATCCCTAATCGCTATCTGGTATTGAATGAGCAGGAGTGCGCCGGCGCATGCCTGGATTACTACTTGCGCCAGGTGCTCTATCCAGAGGAACTAGGAGGATTGGAGAAGATTCCCGAAGTGTACTATCAGCGCGCCAATCAGCAGGCGGGCGCTGCGCCGGCAGGCAGTGGACGGGTGATCTTTGCCCCCTGGTTGTATGGCGAACGCACCCCCGTGGATGACCATCTGGCGCGTGGGGCGTTTTTCAACCTTTCATTGCGCACTTCTCAGGCGCATTTGACCCGCGCCGTATTCGAGGGTGTGGCGTACAACACGCGCTGGCTGTTGACCTTTGTGGAGAAGTTCGTGCAACGGCGCTTAGAGCAGATCAACTTCGTCGGCGGCGGTGCGCAGTCAGATTTGTGGTGCCAGATACACGCGGATGTGTTGCAACGCACGATCCATAAGATGCACCAACCCATCCTGGTGAACGCACGCGGGGCCGCTTTTATCGCCAGTGTCGGGATGGGATGGCTTACCTTCGCCGATGTCCCTGCCTGCGTGCCAGTCGAAAGGACATTTATCCCTCAGACGGAGCACGTCGAGCGTTATGAGCAGCTTTATAGGGAATTCATCCGTTTCTATGAGCGCAATCGTGCCGGTTATGCCCGCTTGAACCGTCTCGTACCTCGCAGAGCGGATCGGAAAGGGAGGCAGCATGGATGACATAGAGAAATTGCAAAGACGTCTAAAATGGTTACCTCGGCCGTTGTGGAAGCCATTGGAAGGATTGCTCTTTGCCTCGCCACGCTTGCGCCATGAGATGGAACAGCAATTCGGCGAGCTCATCGAACAATTGGAGCCGGCGCTCAAACCATACCGCCAGGAATTCCCGGTGTATTCTAGAATCCCCTCCCAGGGCTTCCCTCGAGAACGGGTATTGGACGAATTGCAGCGCTATGCCGTGCGCGAATCGGAGCGCTGGTCGCAGGGCTACGCCTCTGGTGCGGTGTATCATGGCGATGCAGAGCACATTGCCTTTTTGAACCAGGCTTACGCGCTGCATTCCCAAAGCAATCCATTGCATGCCGACCTGTGGCCAAGTACGATCAAGCTCGAAGCAGAAATCATTTCCATGACTGCCCATAT
Source organism: Anaerolineae bacterium (assembly GCA_037439525.1). Classification (GTDB taxonomy): domain Bacteria; phylum Chloroflexota; class Anaerolineae; order Anaerolineales; family UBA4823; genus JBBIVW01. The sequence goes on along the minus strand of JBBIVW010000008.1, from coordinate 18,014 downwards.
GCTCGGCGCCGACTCTGTCCCGCATTCATCCGGCGCCGATGACCGCATTTGCGGAACGGTGACTTCGGGAGGCACGGAAAGCATCATTTTAGCGATGAAAGCCTACCGCGATTGGGGCAGGGAGGAGAAGGGTATCCGCAAGGCAGAACTGGTTGTCCCCGAAAGCGCTCATGCGGCATTTGAAAAAGCAGCCTGGTATTTTGGCATGAAGCTGGTCAAAGTCCCGGTAGGCCGAGATTATCGAGCGGACCCTGCAGCGATGGAAGCAGCTATTACCGCGCGCACCGTGGCTTTGGTGGGTTCCGCGCCCAGCTTTCCTCATGGCGTGATCGACCCCATTGCCTCGCTGGCTGAAATTGCCCGGCGACACGGGTTGGGTTTTCACACCGACGCCTGCCTGGGGGGGTTTATCTTGCCCTGGGCAGAACGCCTGGGATACGATGTGCCACCCTTCGATTTTCGCTTACCAGGTGTCACTTCGATCTCTGTGGATACGCATAAGTACGGTTATGCCGCCAAGGGCACATCCGTGGTGCTGTACCGGGGGGAACGATTGCGTCGCTATCAGTACTTTGCTACATCTACCTGGCCCGGAGGGCTGTATTTTTCTCCCACACTCGCCGGCAGCCGACCTGGAGGGTTGAGCGCCGCTTGTTGGGCAGCCATGCTTTCTATCGGTGAGGAGGGTTATCTCCAGGCGACGCGCCGAATTTTGGAAACCGCGCGCCTCATTCGTCAGGGTATTGAGTCGATCCCGCAACTGCGCGTCTTGGGAGACCCGCTATGGGTCATTGCCTTTACCTCAGATGAGCTCGATATCTTTCGCATCATGGAAGAGATGGCTAAAAAGGGTTGGAGTCTGAACGGATTGCACCACCCCGCGGCGGTGCATATTTGCGTCACCCTGCCGCATACGCTTCCAGGGGTTGCACAACGCTTCCTCGCCGACCTCTCTGCTGCGGTCGAAGAAGTGCAGATGCATCCGCAAGCGAAAGGCGAGATGGCGCCCGTGTATGGGTTGGCAGCTACCCTTCCGTTTCGGGGAATGGTCGCCGAGTTGCTCAAACGCTATCTGGATATGCTCTACCGCCTCTGATGCGTGCCATTATTTAGAAGGGACCTGGAGTTCCCTGGCAGTCTCCTGGATCAGTTCCCAAGCGGCGCGCACATGGTGAGCTTGGGTATTCGTCTGCCCAATACACATACGCAAGACGAATCGATCACTGAGCTTGGTGTGGGTGAGATACAGTTTACCGCTTTTATTCAGCGCCTCGAGCAGACGCTGGTTGAATTCGTCCCCCGCTTTGTGCCGGAAACATACCAGGTTGAGCGGCACCGGGGCAGCCAACTCGAATTCTTTAGAGTCTTGCACCCAACGGGCAAATTCCTGCGCCAGCGCGACATGCTGACGGAGGTGGTATTGCAACCCTTTTACGCCGTAGTGGCGAATCACGAACCATAGCTTGAGGGCGCGGAACCTTCTTCCCAAAGGGACATGCCAATCGCGGTAGTCGAATACCGCCCCGGATTCTGTGGCCAGGTTACGCAGATATTCGGGGAGTACGCTCAATGCGTGAATTAACGCCGCCCTGTCTGCCACATAAAAGCAATCGCAGTCGAAGTTGGTGAACATCCATTTATGGGGGTTGAAGCAGTAGCTATCGGCATACTCTATACCGTTGAGGATGTGACGAAACTCCGGGCAGATGGCGGCGCTCCCCGCCATGGCGGCATCCACGTGCAGCCATAGCCCTTCCCTTTGGCAGATTTCGCCAATTTGGGGCAGGGGGTCGATGGCATTGGATGAGGTAGTGCCCACCGTGGCGCAGACGAAGAACGGGACGAGACCTGCGCGGCGGTCGGCTTCGATCTGGCGCCGTAGCGCCTCAGGTTGCATGGCGTACGTTTCGTCAACCTCGATCAGGCGCAGGTTTTGCCGTCCAATGCCTGCGATTTTGATGCCTTTTTCGATAGAGGAATGCGCTTGGGTAGAGGTGTACGCTACCAATTGACCATTGCAGCCCCTTTCGTTGCTTTGAAGTCGCGTGGCGCGTTCTCGCGCGGCCAGGATGGCACAAAGCGAAGCGCTGGAGGCCGAATCCTGGATCACACCTCCGCCGCTGCTCGAAGATTTAAATTTCTCGGGTAAGCCCATCATCTCCACGATCCAATCGAGGACGTGCGTCTCTAGTTCGGTGCACGCCGGGCTGGTTAGCCAGAGCATCCCCTGGACACCTAAACCAGAAGAGAGCAGGTCGCCCAAAATCGCCGGCGCAGAGGCGTTTGCCGGAAAGAAAGCGTAGAAATGAGGCGATTGCCAATGGGTGATGCCGGGCAAGATGATGCGATTGAGGTCCTCGAGCATCGCTTCGAACGCTTCGCCCTCTTGTGGGGGATGAGGGGGGAGTTGCGCGCGTATCTCCCCAGGGGCTACCTGGGACAATACCGGGTACTGCTCAATGTTCTGATAGTACTGTGCGATCCAGTCGATTACCGCATAACCATACCGCCGAAATTCGTCGGGGCTCATGTGAAAACTGAGATCATTGGGCGTCATATCATCCTCTAGAAATTATCGATCGTTGTAGAATTGGCGAGGCGATCATATAGGATGTATCTACAACCGGTTCCCCGCCAACTGTCCTCCATCGACGACAAAAACTGCGCCGGTGGTAAAGTCCGATGCCGCAGAGGCCAGGTACAGCGCGATGCCGACAATGTCTTGCGGTTGACCAATGCGCCCGGCAGGTATGCGCGGGAGGACGATGTCGTGTATGGCTGGGGTATCCCAAAGTACCTGCGAAAAACGCGTTTGGATCAACCCTGGAGCGATGGCGTTGACCTGAATGTTATCCGCGGCCAGTTCCAGGGCGAGCACCTGGGTGAGCATGATCACAGCTGCCTTGCTCACGCTGTAAATGCCTAACCCTGCCTGCGCCTGCAAGCCGTTGATCGAGGCGATATTGATCACTTTCCCTCCTCCACGCGCGCGCATGCGATCCACACAGGCTTTGATCATGCGGAAATAGCCTTTTACGTTTACGTCTAGAATCTTGTCCCAATGCGACTCATCTGCAGTGAGCACGGGTCCAAAGTGTGGATTGGTCGCCGCGTTGTTCACCAGGATATCCACGCCTCCGAAATGCTTTATGGTTTGCATGACAAGGGTCTGCACCTCCTCGGTGCTGCCGCTGTGGGCAGCGCAAGCCAGCACGCGCTCCATGGTGGGGGAGATTTCACGCGCGGCTGCCTCCAGCGCTTCCTGTTTGCGGCTGGAGATCACTACCTGAGCGCCTGCGGCATGCAACCCTTTGGCGATCGCCAGCCCGATGCCGCGCGACGCCCCTGTCACGATGGCGGTTTTTTGACTGAGGTCATGAATGTGGGTGGTCATCTTCCCTCCTCGATAGGGATAAGTAATGAAGAGCAGAGTTGAGCCTAACGGCGGATGAAGGGGAGGAAAAAGCTAAAATCGAAGTTCAAAGGACCGGTATATGTTTCAATCCAGTTGACAAACGCCGAAACACGCGTATACCCTCCGTATGTACCGGGAAGGCCGCATCCAGCCTGAGGTCCGAAGCTGACGATACCGCCCAGGCGGTAACCATCTTGTGTCTCGTTTGGCACCACCAATGGTCCGCCGCTATCCCCGTTACAGGCGTCCTTGCCCTCTTCGCCGGCGCAGAGCATCTCTTCAGTGATGGTAATCCCTTCCGATTGATAAGCTTGCTGGCAGGTCTGGTTGGAGACGATGGGCACGGTGACCTGGCGTAAGGTGTCCGCGGGAAATCCAAAGCCGCTGGAAGAGGTGACTCCCCAACCTGTGACTGTAGCGAACACACCCGGTTCGGTCAGACTTGCCAGGTCGGGTGTAACCAGGGGGATCGGTTTCACCATATCATCAAGCACCGCAGGTTGAGCCAGCCGAATCAGGGCGATGTCGTTCGCGTGGCTCTGGCTATTGAAATTTGGATGTAGGATGATTTGGCTGACCTGGATATTTTGTCCATCGTTTGCGCTTAGCGTGTGGATGCCCACGATAACAACCAAGTTTGTGGGGAAAAAGTACTCAACGCAGTGCGCGGCAGTCATCACCCAATGGGCGTGAATCAGAACCCCGCCACAGATGGTATCGAAATAGGGATCTCCAAATATCGGTAGGGTAATAGCGGCCATCCAGGGCCAGTCGCCTTCCTCTGCCTCTTCTCCGCCCACGATGTGGGGTGTAATGGGAGCCTCCCACCTCATTCGGTATTGGGCTGCAGTATCGATTGGGTGCGTGTCCCATTTTAATAGAGCCAATGAAGCGATCGCGATTATATAGAGTGGACGATAGAAATGGCGCATCGGGTATCTCGGTTTGTTGAGCTTGGCTGTGGTATAGTTTAGCCAAGCACACTGCATTGGCTCAATTGTAATTCATTAATCAGGGAATCCGCCCTCACCTAACAGAACTGGAAATGAGTGGCTCACCCCCACATTCTGACCTAAGAATCGCCTTGTTGCAAATGTGTGCCTATGGGGATGACCAGATAGCAAACATGCGCAAAGGGGAAGATTATTGCCGCCTGGCGCGATCGAAGCACGCCGATATCGCTGTTTTCCCCGAAATGTGGAACATAGGGTACACCCTGTGCGATCCGAGTGACGACCAGGCGTTAAAGGAATGGCGCCGCCACGCCATTGATGTGCACAGCCCCTTTGTGAAACGCTTTCAGGCTTTGGCAGCAGAATTAAAGATGGCGATCTTATTGACTTTTCTTGAGCGCTGGGAGGGTTTGCCGCGCAACACCGCCGCCCTGATAGATCGCCATGGAAAAATTGTTCTGCGATATGCCAAGGTACACACCTGCGAGTTTGACCGTGAGGCGGCGCTCACGCCAGGGGATGGGTTTTATGTCTCTCCACTGGATACCGCTAAGGGACCTGTCAAAATGGGAGTGATGATTTGTTTTGACCGTGAATTCCCGGAAAGCGCACGCTTGTTGATGCTCAATGGCGCAGAAATCATCCTGACACCAAATGCGTGCACCATGGATGTCCACCGCATCAGCCAGTTTCGGGCGCGCGCCTTCGAGAACATGGTGGGTGTAGCCCTGGCAAACTACGCCTCTCCTCAAGCCAATGGACACTCCATCGCTTTTGATGCCCGGGCATACGACGAAGATGAAAACTGCCTGGATAATTTACTGGTCGAGGCGGACGGGACGGAAGGCGTTTTCCTGGCAGATTTTAATCTCCAACGCTTGCGCGACTATCGCCATAGGGAGGTATGGGGGAATGCCTATCGTCATCCGCAAGTTTATCAGGATTTGGTCTCCTCGGACATCGAACCGCCTTTTGTGCGCAAAAGAAATTGGAATTATAGATACTGATGGAGGGAAAAATGAAACGTTTAGGCATGGTTTTTCTGGCCGTCTGGCTCTTGTTGATGGGATTGAGTGCTTTGGTGAATCTCAGCTTTCCCGCATACCAAGTGGTCATGGGGCTCCTGGCAGTGGCGGCCGGTGTGCTTTTGCTGGTGGGAGAGCGCAAATTGCTCCCCGTACAAAATTGGGGGCTGTTCCTGTTGGGCATTTATCTCACCTTGCTAGGAATCATCCAGGTATTCGGCATCCGCTTCGCCAACAGCTCCAGCCTGTTGGCTTTGTTGGCACTAGCAGCAGGCATTCTCATCCTCATACAACGCTAGTCCATACCTGCCGCTAAAGAACAGTTACCAACGCAAGAAATACAGCGGCTTGTGTTCATCCAGGCGGTTCAGCCCGATTTTGTGTGCCATTTCCATCGCCTGGCGATATTCCTCGGGGGTGATGCGCCGGTTGAGTTCGGGGTATTGAGAAGCCTGATATGCCGGGCGGTATTGATCCATTAAGTTGAGGTACGTATTGGTGGAAATCTCCTCCGCCAGGAATTTGAGCACCGCTTCTGTGCCGGCGATGCCGTTTGGGAGCACGAGGTGGCGCACCAGCAGCCCGCGTTGAGCGATGCCGTGCTCGTCCAGATTTAGATCCCCCACCTGGCGGTGCATTTCCTTCACCGCAGCCTGATTGCGCTCGGGGTAGTGCGGGATTTTCGAGTACTTACGCGCCAAACGGGCATCTGCATATTTCATATCGGGCATGTAGATATCCACGATGCCATCCAACAAGGTGAGCATCTCCAGTGAGTCATATCCGCCAGTGTTGTACACTAGGGGAATACGCAAACCCGCCCGCGCGGCGATGGCCACGGCAGCGATAATCTGCGGCACCACATGGCTGGGAGAGACCAGGTTGATGTTATGGCAGCCCTGGCTCTGCAGTTCGAGCATCATCTCGGCAAGCTGCTGGGGGGTGACCAGCCTGCCGGCATCTCGCTGGCTGATGTCGTAGTTCTGGCAATACTGGCAGCGCAGGTTGCAGCGCGAGAAGAAGATCGTCCCCGAGCCGTTCCAGCCGCGCAAAGGGTCTTCCTCCCCCAGGTGGGGACCATAGCTGCTAACACGTGCTTGCGCGCCGGTCTTGCAGATCCCTAGCTCTCCCTCCAAGCGGTTGACACCGCACCTCCAGGCGCACCCATCGCAGGCGCGTAAGTGCTCAAACGCCTGTTCAGCGCGCTTGTTTAGCTCACCGCTGGCGGAAAGTTTAATGTAAGCAGGTACAAACTTGCTTGCCATATATTTATCCTACCTAAGATTGGCAGGTTTGGCAATAATGTTTTGTGCATCTATTACCAGGGGAACTGTATAAGTAAATAGGCAGGGTAAATGCAAAAGCGGCGTTTGAGTTGGAAAATTTGTTACAGTGGATATAGTGGCATTTGAGATTAGGCTGCGATTACCATCACCGTTGTACTATATCAAAACCAATGGTAAGGAGATCTGGCAAGGGCCATCCACGCATACCGACACTTCATAGGAAGGCCAGCCAAAATGGCTGAACCAGTAGGTATCTGGACCATCCTCCCAGAGGATGTCTAAATGCAGGGTGTACGCACCCGAACCCCAACCGGGAAGAGGGCTGACGATCAGCGAATAGGTGTTCGATTCGCCTTTGCCCAGGCCGCACACGCTCACCATAGGACTTTCGGTGGTGGAGGGCGCCATGGTTTGCGTGCCGGCTTCCTCCCACCAGACACCCAGCGAAAAATGGGTGTAGGTATCGCAGTTCCAGTCCCAGATGCTGGTGTTCTACACTTGGATAGTGAAGGTGCAACTGTAACCGTGTCGCATGATTGGCGGGCAAAAATCGCCGGAGGTAGAGATACTTAGAGGGTTCCAGCGGTAGTTGGGGGAGAGGGCCTCCCCGCCTGCCTCTCGCAGATGGACGCCGGTGTAGTAGTGGAACAGGATTTGTTCGACGCGCTTCCAGCGTACGCTCCAGGCGCCGCCTGGCTGGTTGCCTGGTTCGACCGGAGCGCCTTCGCAGGAGCATTCATGGCCTCTCAACCAACGATTGGCCCCTCTTTGGCTCAAGCCAGCTTTATTGCCTGCGAAATCAGTAGAGTCGCAGGCTGTGCTGATAGGATCGTCTACTCCTTTCAGATAAGGGAAACGCCATAATTCAGGGTGATCTCTTGTCATCGTTTTGGCATCAGCAAAATATTCAGCGAACGCGGGATAGTTATTTGGATTATTATCCGCGCGAGCTATGTAGTAGCGTGACGCAGCAGCTGTGCAGATTTGACGCTGCTGAAGGTTCAAAGAGCTTGCTGCACAGGGATTGGCAGTGCTGGGCTCCAATGGTGGTGCTGTTGGATTCAAGCTATCGAATCTAAAGGGAATGAATACCTGCCGTCCATTTGAATTGTCATAGCCGCTTGGAGCATTATTGATGTACCATCCCAAATACGAGCGGGAGGCGATAGCTTGGGCGTGTAGAGCCACAGGCTCGTTGTATATCCAGGGGTTCATCTCTTGCGATACCACATCCAGAAGGTAATACGTTTCAATCGGAGCGTAGATCGTGCTGGTCGAATACGGGTATCCAATTGCCGGTCTGCTTTGTTCACAGACATTTGGCAGATCTTCACAAAAAGCCGTACAACCAAAAACCTCCCTGCCGTAAGTGCATAATTCGTTTGTTGAAGTCCCATTTTCATCAAGCCTGTACATAACTACTGCGACGTTTGTCGGATACGGTGGGACAACAGCGGGAGCGGCTTTTGATTCCGAAAAGAAGCCGAAGGGAAAGAATAAGGCTGTGAGAATAATGATATTCAGCGTGTTTTTTGCCATGGCTTTCTCCTTAAGGCTTTTGAAAAACTTCGATGATGCAAATATTGTCCTGAGCAATGGTAGGCTCTGTTTCAAGCAAAGTAGGGCATTTTACAGAGATTACTTTACCGTTAGGAGACCAGGCTAATAGCCACCCATTTGTTGCGCCACCTCCAAATAACTGTGCTGAAATTGCTTTTGGTGGCCTGTCATCAAAGATGTCAATGACATAAATCTTTGAGAGAGGAGAACCATTCTGAAACTCAGCCAGGTCTGCACTTAATGCAGCAAGAAATTGACTGTTATCCGACCATGCTATATCGCGTACTACGGGGGATTCAAGCACAGGACTACGCGTCTTCCCACTAACCAAGTCTAGGACAAGAATATTACTAGAAGATACTAACTCACCCGGATAATTAGGTGTCACTATCATTGCGATGAAACGTCCATCCGGGCTCCAGGCAATACGGAGAACCAATGAAGCAGCACCATACTGTTCTAAATCTATCTCACAAATTTGTTTTGTTGTCTCATCAAGCAAAAAGAACCAGCCATAACCGTAGAAGGCTATCAATGCTCCATTCGGTTGTAAGGCAGTTTCAAAGGTTTTCCCTTTGACGGGCGGGCGCATGCTGTTGGGGAATTTAGGATATTCCCATTTGGTTAAGTCAATCCCTGTTCCTCGGGTTACTTTTGTGTTCGAATCCCATATCTGTGGTATATCTCCAATTGCAGGTGAAAAATAAACCAACCGTTTTCCATCAGTAGCTAGTGACCAGCCAGAAGCATCGCTCGCGATCCTTGCATTCTCCTGGATGTTCCTGTAGCCTATCCAAAGCTCATAGTGGTCTTGTACGGAGGTTGCATAAGCAATTGCGTTTAGTTCATTTATCCAGATTGGTTTCCCATGTTCCCCGTCTCGTTCAGCATAGATTATCGTTTCTCCTGTAAGGTAGTTGAAGGTCTCTATCGTTTGCTGGCCATTCATTGTCTGTCGTGTAATCAATAGACGCTCGCTGTCTGGCAGCCAACTGGCGATACCGAGCGCAGTGGTGCTGGTCAAGACCACCTGCGGTTCGGAAAACACATAATCGTCCAACGTTGGCCCACTGGCTTCGGGCGCGGCGCCACCGCTGAATTTACACGGAGGGGGTTTGACTGCAGTTGGTGTAGGCGTAGCTCTCGCTTCCCCGGGTGGTGGGTAAGGGGGGTAAGCTGAGGAGGCTGCGCTGCCCTTGCCCGAGGGGGGATTCCCTTGCGGAATAAGTTGCAGGGCAAAAATCAGCACCCCAGCCAGGATTAAGAACAGCAGGATTTCAGCGCCATGGCGCAGAAAACCCCTTTTGGTAAGTTTGTTTGCCTGTTCTGCTGGCATTTCTTTTTTGCCTGACATTTTCTCACCTGAATGCAAAACGCTTGCTTTAAACCCAGCTTACGGTTTGTAGAGGGCATGCGGTGATGCAAAGGAGAATGAGCCGCATGCGCACAGTTCAGCCGCTGCGCTGTCCATGGAAACACTCCCTGATGCATGATGCAGACTGCGTTGCTGGTTTCTTGTTTGCCATCCGCAATTCCCCCGTATCTCCCTGGACAGGCGCAAAGAATGTTCCTTTCGCTAAATTCCTTCCCAGTATAGCAAAAAAAAAGTCAATATGTTTTCACGAATTTGCACATCTCCCTATTTTGTCATTACAAGCGCAGAGAAGGTATCTCCTTGTGAGCCTGTAAGGTCTGTTTTTGCCCTGGGCTGAGAGATTTCTGCTCGAATGAGATATAATCAGAGTGTCATACCGGTCATGTAGTGAAGTGTATCTGGGGAGGTTGACATGAGTCTATCACAGGGGCAGGTGATTCACGAAAAGTACCGCATTGCCAAGCGAATGGGTGGCAGCGAATTCGGCGCCGTCTATCGCGCTTGGGATTTGGAGCATAATGTCCCAGTCGCGTTGCAAGAAGTCATCACGAACGATGAGCAAGAAATCGCTCAACTTGAGGCGCTCGCTCAACGTCTGATCGCCCTCCAGCACAGTAATTTGCCCAAAATTTTAGACGCCTTCACCCTGCCAGGTCAAGGGTTTTATCTGGTGGCGGAGTTTATCGAAGGAGAAGACCTGCAAATGGTTTTCGAACGTCGTGATGCGCCCCTTGAGATACAGCAGGCAGTGGAGTGGGTGTCGAAGGGCTGCGACGCATTGAGTTACCTGCATCGGCAAAGCCCAAACATCCTTCACGGGAATGTGAAGCCCTCCAGTTTTCGGATCAACCCGGCAGGAGAGGTCATCTTGGTTGGCTTTGGAGATATCGGCGTCTCCAACCCTCAAGTGCGCAGTGCGCTTGCTGTGCGTGGGGTTTCACCGGGTTTTTCTCCTCCAGAACAATATGGCAAAGGCCAGATGGATGAGCGTAGCGATGTGTATGCCTTGGGCGCCACACTTTATGTTCTACTGGGAGGGAAGCGCTTGCCCGAGTCGGTGTTGATCAAGGGTAAAGACGTTACCCCGCCTAGACCGCTGCGCGAGCTTAACCCGATGGTGAGCGAGGCGCTTAATGATGTCGTCATGCGGGCTATTGCCATCGATGCAACACAGCGGTATCCAAGCGTCCTTCAATTCAAGCAGGCATTGCAGGAAGCCGTGTACGCCGCCGAAAAGGTCACCCAGCCATCTGCCACGCGCCCTTCTTGGGTCTGGATTCTGGGAGGGCTTTTTGCCGTGGTGGTGCTATTAGGGATTTTGATCGGAGGCGGGCTTTTCCTGTACAACGAGTTCATCCGCGAACGCACACCCACACCTCAAGCCACAGAAACTGCCTTTACTGCTACCCCCGAGGGGAGCGCCACACCAACGCAGACCGAAGTGCCCACCCCCACTTCGGAAGCGACCCCCACTGCCTTGCCCACGCGCATTGAGGATGAACAGGGAGTGCTGATGGCTCTGGTGCCGGCGGGTCCCTTTTTGATGGGCAGCAACTATGGCGCCGAAGAGGAGCGTCCCGAACATACGGTGACTCTGGATGATTTCTACATCGACCTCTACGAAGTCACCAACGCCCTGTACGCGGTATGCGTGCAGGCAAGGGCATGCAGGCAACCCTTACAAGTCAGCTCGGCGACGCATACCGACTACTATGGCAATGCGGAATTTGCTGATTTTCCCGTCTTGCATGTCACCTGGTCTATGGCTCAGGATTATTGCACCTGGCGGGGAGGGCGCCTGCCCACGGAAGCCGAATGGGAAAAAGCCGCCAGAGGCACAGATGGTCGCCTCTTTCCATGGGGCATGGAGGCAACCTGCCAGCTGGCCAACTTTTGGATGTCTGGGGCAGGATGTTTGGGTGAGGTAACGCGCGTGGGGAGTTATCCATCGGGAGTCAGCCCCTTCGGTCTATTTGATATGGCTGGCAACGTCTGGGAATGGGTCATGGATTGGTTTGACCCCACATATTATGCGCGTTCTCCAGCCGAAAACCCTACGGGGCCAGAGGAGGGCATCCATCGTGTGGTGCGCGGCGGAGCCTGGCATGGAGGTGTCTACCAGATTCGCACCACAACGCGCGGCCGCAACCTGCCCGATCAAGGGTATAACTACGTCGGGTTTCGGTGTGTGCGCTTGCCATAGGGGATGGCGCGTTAGAAAGCGAACAGAAACACCAGATCGTTTACGTTCGTTTGGGTGGCCCCGGTGTGAATCAGGTCCCCCAGGCGCGCGAAAAAGGAATAGGCATTATTGTCTTCCAAGTAAACCTGGGCTTCCATCCCTAGCGCCTGGGCGCGAGACAACGTCTCTCCAGTGACCACCGCGCCTGCCGTGTCGGTGGGACCATCTCCCCCATCTGTGGCCAGGGTTATCAGAGCAACGTCGCGCAGGCCGGCCAGGTCGAGAGCGGCGCTAAGCGCCATCTCCTGGTTGCGCCCACCCAACCCTTTGCCCTGCAGGGTCACGGTAGTCTCACCTCCGGCAATGAGGCATGCCGGGCGGGACAACGGCTCACCGCTGGCCACGATCTGACGCAACGTGGCAGCCAACACACGCCCGACCTGGCGTGCTTCACCTTGTAGAAAGGTGGTCAGCACGGCTGATTTAAACCCCTTTTGGCGCGCCGCGGAGCGCGCTGCGTGTACCGCCACTGAGTTATTGGCGATGATCACATTGTGAACACGATCGAAGAGCGGGTCGCCCGGCTTGGGTGTTTCGAGAATGGTGCCGCGCATGCCTTCTTGCAGATGTTGTAGGATGGCGCGTGGTGTGTGCGCGATCAACCCGTAGCGCTCCAGGATACCATAAGCCTGCTGAAAAGTGGTTGGGTCTGGCGCCGTGGGACCAGAGGCGATGGCTTCGAGGGGGTCGCCGACGACATCAGAAAGGATGAGCGAAGCAACTTTGGCAGGGAATGCCATCCTTGCCAGCCCACCGCCTTTCAATAGCTCCAGGTGTTTACGCAACGTGTTAATGGCATAGATATCCGCCCCACTCGCCAAGAGCAGGCGGGTGAGCGTTTGCAGTTCTTCGAGGTGTATGCCTGGTGCAGGGGCAACAGACAGGGCAGAACCACCGCCGGAGATGAGGCATATCATCAGGTCGTTGGGCTGGGTTCCCTCGAGCAGCGCCTGAATTCGAGTGGCGCCGTGCACGCCGCGTTCGTTTGGGATGGGATGGCCGGCTTCGATGAATTCGATGGTTCCTTCCAGGGGCGAGGCGCTTTTGGAACGCGTGCCTTCTTTGATGATCACGCACCCGCCTGCCAGTCGGTCCCCCAGCACCTCTACCACGGCGCGGGCCATGGGTTCGCCGGCTTTGCCGAAGCCAACGACAAACACGCGTTCGATGGACTCCAGGTTCGTCACGACCTCACCGATCGTTAGCCTCTCTCCCCGGCGGTGCATATGACGCAACACGGCCTCATAAGGGTCAACGGCTCGAAGAGCTGCCGAAAGGATGTATCCGACGTCCCGCCCGCGCTCCTTCTGGCGCAGGCTCTCGGTCAGAAAGGCTTCGGCGGTCAGCTGAGGGGTAGGTTGGCGGATTTGCGCCATTAGAGGGGTTGGATGCAGGCAGGCAATTCGTTAGCCGGGTTGTTTACCAGCGTGGAGACTTCGTACATTTTCAATTGCAGCGAGGGGTAGGGCTTGAGCAGCCCTTTGATCGCCTGGGGGTTCACTTGGTCTGGCGTCAACCAGTCGGCATATGCCTCCGGCGCCAGGATTACCGGCATGCGGTTGTGTATCGGACGGATGAGGTCATTGGGCTGTGTGGTCAGGATGGTGCAGGAGAGGATTTGAGAACCATCGGGAGCATCCCAAATTTCCCACAGGCCGGCAAAGGCGAAGGGTCGGTCGTCGATGTGGCGGATGTACACCGGTTGTTTGGCTTTCTTGCCGGGTAGGATTTTCCACTCGTAGAAGCCATCTGCGGGGATCAAGCAACGCCGTCGGCGCAATGCGGCTCGAAACGCGGGTTTTTCATCTGCACTTTCGGCGCGGGCGTTGATCAGGCGGTTGCCCATGGCGGGGTCTTTCGCCCAGGAGGGAATCAATCCCCACACGAAGAAGTCCAGGCGGTTTTTACCATCATTAGGCACCACCGCCACCGGTTGGCTGGGGGCAATGTTGTAGCGCGGGGTGAGCGCGCCTTCTGGGATCTCCAACCAGGGGAATGCCTCGCGCAGTTGATCGGGGTCAGCGGTAAGTGTAAATCTGCCGCACATCGCAGTTGAGTCTCCGTGGTGATTTTATCGCATCTCTATCCTTTTTCAAACATGTTTTTCCAGGCTGCATAAGCGAGTTTTTCAGTTCCGTCAATTTTGATCAAGCCAACCGCATCGTTTTCGTTTAAGTCGTGAAGCCATGACCATCCAAACAAGTGTAAGTTAATGCCTCTATCTCGGGTGAGTCGAGTTGTCGCTTGGACTATAAAATCAGCTTGTGCTTGCTCCCCTCCAAGCGCCTCAAGCGATGCCCAGGCAATTTCGCTGAAGCCAAAGGCTTTTCCTGGCATATAATTCGATGCTATTGAATAGTAATCATCTGGAATCATTGCAGGATGGGTTCTTCCAAGCGCAAAAGGATAGCTGGTAAAAACCAGTAAATCCATTTTGTTTGCATCGAACAAACGAAGCACTTCCAAATTCGCTTCATGGTTTTCGGAAACGATTTCTCTGGCGAAGACACAGAATATCCTTGTGTCTGGAGAAAGTTCATGAACCGTCTCGTAAATCTCTTCATAGAGGCTGACATAGTTTGTGAAACCATTGGGCCCGTCATGGCCATATTTCTCATACCACCTGTTTACTTCGTTCCCGAGGGAGAGATATCGGGGACGTGAAGCTTTCACAACGTCAAGTGCTGCTTGTTTATAGGCAGCTCTCCATGCGGGGTCGCTTAAAGTTGCCGTTCCCATCCCCGGCGGTGTGATCAGAGTTACTCCGCTACCTATAAATGACAGATGAATGATTGGAAACATTCCGTTGCCCCGGATGAGTTGTTTGACAAAGATTTGCCCCCAACTTCCCCCTAAATCAGATGCAAGGTTGTAGAATGGAGTAGGCTTGCCCCAGACAGGAACGAATTCTGAGTAGCGGGCGGCTTGGGCATATGCATCTTCGAACGACTGACCCCGAGCCGGTGTTGGTAGCATGCCCATAAAGAATCCTCTTGATGGGAGCTGCGCAGAATCAATCGGAACCAGTTGTTCTGGTTCAGGAGTAGGTGTGGGTGCAACACCGCAAGCCGCAAGAAACGCGCTCGCAGATGAGACTCCGAGAAATTTCAAAAACTCTCGACGGCTCAGGGTGCACTTACGCTTGGTGAACATCAAGAACATCCTTGAAGTTCGGTGAGAAAAGCGGGCTGACGGAACAGCGGAGCGGAAAGCGTAGCGAGTCCGCTCTAGTGACTGGTTAGGCGCATCTGAACAACCTACCGAAAAGGTAAAATACGTACCCTAGACTTGGTTTCATCCACAACAATCAATGCGCCACTTTCAAGCATCGGCTCGTATTGCCGTAATATCTGCACCAGCTTACCCCCTAAACTTTGAGGCATGATGTCCTGTGTGCGAACCTGGATGACACTTGGTCCTTGTGCATGAGTGAGCGCTAGCAAAGTGCCAAAGTCCAGGGCGTGGGTACATACAACCATTTGCATGTGCCCAGTCCATGATGACTCTATCTGTGGCACGTGAATCCCCCACTGTTGACCAGTGAAGCGCTTGCCATCCTTGTTGCTCAAACACTTCAATCCACTTATGGGAAAGGTTCATATCAATCAGCAGTTTCATGGAATGTTCAAAGGCAATTCCATTTCTTCGGCTCGCCAAGCAGCATAGGCTAGTGCTTCACGGATATCTTCTTCTTCTAAGTAGGGGTAGGCTATTAAAATATCTGTGTTTGAATACCCTGCGGCGACCAGTCCAACAATCGTCCCGACAGTGACACGCAACCCCCGAATACAAGGTTTGCCACCCATCACGTTGGGGTCAAATGTTATCCGTGTTAGATTTCGCATTGTCTATTATCCTTCGCCTAGTATATCACAGTGACACGGTGATGCGCCCAACGGCTAGGTTCAGCCGCCGCGCCGACTCGGCCCGGAACCACAGCAAACCGAAATGTACCTTCCGCAAGCCCCAGCTCATATAGGAGCGCCGAAAGCGCGGGTCGGGTGCATGTAGGGTTGGGAGGCAACAGAAATTTTTTGACATAAATCAGATTCAGTATTAGAATAGTATTAGATCGCGAGACAAACAGAGGCCCCTATGACAAGTTTATATACGATAGGTTACGAAGGTCTTACGTTAAAGCAGTTTGTCAAAAAAATGGAAGATAATTGTGTTCAGATAGTAGTTGATGTGCGCGAGTTGCCACTAAGTCGAAAGCCCGGTTTCTCTAAAACCAAACTCTCAGAAGCTCTCGCAAAAGCAGGCATACAATACGAGTCAATTAGGGCCCTAGGAAGTCCTCGCGAATTACGTCATGAATTTAGAGAAACAAAAGACTGGTCAAGTTTTTCATCTCGCTTCTTAATGCACTTGAAAGATCAAACTGATGTACTAGAAAGGCTCGCCAACCAAGCCTACGAAAAACCTATGTGCCTCTTATGTTTCGAGCATGATAGTTCAGTTTGTCATCGCAGTATAGTGGCTCGCAAAACGATCGAAATTGCTAATAACGGCCTTGAAGTAATTCACTTATGATCAAAAATCGAATGCAGCTTGCCTTGCTTCTGCTTTAGGCGGATAGAACAATCCTATCACGATCCAAGATTTCGGATGGGCATGCAGAGTCCCTACAAAAAAGTGCGTATCATTCCTCTCTTGCATTTCTAGCTCGTATCTTTGACGGAGTTTCTCTTCCCATTCCCCCTCTCCATATTGCCTCCACCAAGATCTATAAGACTGATAAATTTCCCAATCCACAATTTTTTGTGTGTGGCCATTGCATGCTGGATCGTCACACTCGTACTCATACTTGAAATCATACGGGATTTTTTCTAACGACTTGAGATCATCCTGAATCAAGAAGTTTTGTTGTCTTAAAGAAGCTAATTGCTTCTCTGTCCACTGCGCACTTACACGCTCAATAATTAGTCGATTGATGCATTTAGGGCAAAAGAAGGACAAAGATATATTATCCAACTCTTGTTCATGCCAAATTTCCTCCATGGAACGCCTGCGGACAGGCTCTAGGAAACTTCGCCGTTGCGCCCAACTCCTACGCGATGATAATGATTCGCCCAAAGGCTGAATGCTATCATAATCAATTGTGTGACTCTCAGGGCGCGAATCTGACGACGCCTTTTTAATTCTTGCCCGAATCCACTGGTATTTTTGAAATTTCTGGTTATCCTCCAACATCCTAAAAGGCAAAGGATACAACCTTAGCCATTCTCGATCACGTGTAAGCCCAGCAGTACAGCTTGACTCAACATACTTGGCACTTGGGGTAGGATAAGCTTTGACCGTAATCAAAATATCCTCTTCCACAAAAGACAATCGACCCATTATCAGATCTCCTTGTCAGCTACTAGTTCCTTGCATAGATACCCAATTGCTGCCCAACGGCTTGCGGCTCAGCCGCCGCGCCCTCTACCAGAGTGCTACGAATGGAAATGAGCCTTTGAATTGCGGCGCCTTGGCGCGGTCGGCTGCATGCTGTGTTAGGCGCTCCGTACTCGACCACACCTCTGTTTCTCCTCATTCATATTGCGGCGAGAAACTCTAGTACCCGCTGCAATAGGAGCGCAGTTGCCTCGGCATCGTACGAAGGTAGTGAGTTGTCTGCAAAGCAGTGTTGGTCGCCCGGATAGAGAAAGAGCTCTCCATTCTCCGCTTCTTCAACGAGTGCCCGAGCGGCGTCAATGTCTCCCTCACCAACGAAGATCGGATCGGCATTCATGCCATGTACCTGAACCGGCACACCCTTCGGCCAAGTCTGCCCAAACTCTGAGACCGGTATACAGGAATAGAAAAGAAGCGCCCCACGCGCTCCGGGTCGGGTTTGGGCTAGCTTCTGGGCTGGGACCACGCCCAGAGAGAAGCCAGCATAGACCAACGTCGTGGGGAGTCCTTCGACTGCTCGCTTCCCGCGCGCCATCACCTCCCCAAACCCGAGTTCCTTGACAAAACTCGTGCCTTTCTCAATCGAGTCGAATGTGCGGCCCTCGAAGAGATCGGGGGTGTGGACAATGTGCCCAGCGTGGCGCAGTTCATCAGCAAACGCTACAACGCCAGGGGTTAGCCCTTGCGCGTGGTGGAACAACACAACTTCTGCCACTTTCGAATATCCTTTCTGCATTGGGCTACAATATCTGGCGCCTAAC
>JBBIVW010000007.1:0-104037 GCA_037439525.1 Anaerolineae bacterium | reverse complement strand
TTCATGTGCGGCTTCGTCCGCTCAAATTTCTGCTTCGCCATGCTTTTTTCTCCTTCTTCCTAAAATAAATTCAATCTTTACGTTATGCGAGAGCCCTCAATGGGATTTGAACCCATGACCCCGTTCTTACCAAGAACGTGCTCTACCGACTGAGCTATGAGGGCTTACCGAACTGGTCTCCCAACGCGCCAACAGGTGTTGCTCACACACCTGTCAGCAACGGATTTCAGGTGGGCGGTGAAGGATTCGAACCTCCGAAGGCTTCTGCCAACTGATTTACAGTCAGTCCCCGTTGGCCACTTGGGTAACCGCCCAGACTTTTGCCCGAAGGGCTTCCAGCCGTTGTCGGCTCGAGATCAAAGCTGAAGCGTTCAGCCTTGATCGCCAACCTTCAACGTGAGCCGACGACGGGAATCGAACCCGTAACCTACCACTTACAAGGCGGTTGCTCTGCCGATTGAGCTACGTCGGCGCCTTCCTGCGCGTATTCTTCGTGTTAAGGTGTAGAACATTATACCAAAGCGGTGTTCCGCAAGCAAGGTTAACATTGTCTTGTAGTATCAGAATTCTATACACACCCCCACGCTTCTTGATCAAGAATGGGGCTTACCTTGCGGAGATGGAGTTTATCAGGAATCCCTATAACCGTCAATAGCCTTTTCCCTGGCCTGCATGGTTAGAAAAAGGGCTATCGAACCGGCGACGGCGGCATTATACGAAGAGATGGTGCCTTTCATGGGCAGTTTCCATAAATGATCACAGGTCTGGCGAATTAAAGGGCGCAAACCCACACCCTCGCTTCCAACCACTAATGCCAGTGGGCGCTGCAGATCGCCAACATTCATCTCCCGCGCCAATGGATGGTTCTCTAATCCTATGATCCAAACACCAGCTTGTTTGAGTTGCATCATGGCCTGATGTAAATTCGCCCGCGCAATGCGGAGATACTCGCTTGCGCCAGAGGAAGCTTTGACCACGGCCGGTGTTACCTGGGCAGCATGCCGAGGAGGCAAGACAACACCATGGACGCCCACAGCTTCTGCCGTGCGTAGCAGCGTGCCGAAGTTCTGTGGGTCTTGCAAAGCATCCAGCAACAAGATGAAGGCGGAGCGGCCACTGCCCTGAGCATAATCAATGATCTCACCGAGAGCCACGTAAGGATAGGCATCCACATGAAGCGCCACCCCTTGATGCCCCTCGCTGATGGCACTCAAGCGTTGGCGATCGACATGGCGGATGTGCACGCCTTGTTGGCGACAGGTTTGAAGAATTTCCTGGAGACGGGGAGTTTCTTCCATGCCCTGCGCGACGAGCAGCGCATGGACACGTCGCCTACGTGCTCGCAATGTCTCATAGACCGCGTTGCGCCCATATACCCACTCCGCCATTTCTGGTCAGCGCCAAGTCCAGCTTGTGCCCTCCTTGCCATCCTCTAACTGCACGCCTAAATCTGCGAGTTTTTGGCGAATAAAGTCCGATAGCTCCCAAAGTCGCTGTTTTCGCAGCTCAGCGCGCACTTCAATGAGCAACTCGATAAACGGAGCGGCAGGAAGTTTCTCTTCTTTTACACGCTCCAAGCGAAGGCCTAACACTTCAGCCAACTCGCGGAGAGAGGCTTGCGCCATTTCGATCGCCTCGACACGCACGCCCGAATCCCTGGCTTGATTGATGGCGCGCACCAGATCAAACAAATGCCCCAAAGCGCCAGCAGTGTTGAAATCATCGTCCATCGAAGCCTCGAATCCTGCGCGCGTCGCCTGCACTTGTGCTAGAAGGGCATTCTCAGCCTCTATGTCTGCTTTGATCTCTGTGGCGCTAACAGGTTTTAAAGCTGCGCGCAGTCTTTCCAGGGCGCGTTCCGCCTGGGCAACGACCTCATCGTTATAGGTGAGCGGAGAGCGGTACCCAGAATTTAACACCATGAGACGCAATACATCTCCCTCGTGTTCAGCTAAAAACTCCTCAATGGTGATCAAATTCCCCAGCGACTTAGACATCTTTTCACCAGAAAGCTGGAGCATACCATTGTGCATCCAAAAGCGTGCGAAGGGTTTACCGGTGAGGCTTTCGGATTGGGCAATTTCGTTTTCGTGGTGAGGGAAGATCAGGTCATTCCCTCCGCCATGGATATCGATTTGTTCGCCAAGGTGTGCCAGATTCATGGCAGAGCACTCGATATGCCATCCCGGGCGTCCCTTACCCCATGGGCTGTCCCAAGCTGGCTCGCCGGGTTTGGCAGCTTTCCACAAAGCGAAGTCCATGGGATGCTCTTTGTGCTCACCCACTTCAACGCGCGCTCCCGCAACCATCTCCTCGAGCTTTCTTCGGGATAGTTTTCCGTAATCGGCATCTTTTTGCACACGGAAATACACATCTCCGTTGGCGGGATAGGCATAGCCTTTTTCAATCAATCGCCCAATCATATCGATAATGCGTTCAATCTCTTGCGTGGCACGTGGATTGCGCGTGGCAGGCAAGACGTTTAAATCTTCCAGATGTTTCTTGAATTCTTGAACATACCCTTCCGCCAATGCCATGGGGTCCACGCCCATTTCTGCCGCGCGCTGAATGATCTTATCGTCCACATCGGTATAATTCATCACGTGTAAAACCTGATAGCCGCGATATTCGAAATAACGCCGCACAATATCAAAGACCAGAGCCGACATGGCATGTCCAATATGGGCTTTGGCATAAACCGTCGGCCCACATACGTACATGCGGACTTTCCCATCTTCGAGTGGCCTAAAGGGCTCCTTTTTCCTCGTAAGGGTGTTATAAATCTTCAAAACCATCTTCATATTCCTTGTTTCCAAAATAAGGGTGGTGCCAGCCTAATCGGATGCTTCCTGAATGCGTGCAAAGATCATGCGTCCCGCCGCGGTTTGGAACACTTTCGTAACAGTGACCTCGCGCTGGGTGTTGATGTACTCTTTGCCATCTTCGACGACAACCATGGTGCCATCATCGAGATAGGCAACTCCCTGGCTTGCCTCGCGTCCTTCTTGAATGATCTCCACGGTGATCTTCTCGCCGGGCAAATAAACGGCTTTGACGGCATTGGCCAATTCATTGACATTGAGCACCGCAACTCCTTGTAATTCGGCGACGCGATTCAGGTTATAGTCATTGGTCAATATCGGACAGCGTAATTGACGCGCCAGGATGACAAGCTTATCATCCACTTCGCGAACTCCTTCCACATCGATATCGCTAATGCGCACGGGTACCGCCGAATCCTTCTGCAATTGGGTCAACACTTCCATCCCTCGCCGGCCGCGTTGGCGCTTTAGAGGGTCGGGAGAATCAGCAATGTATTGCAATTCATTGAGCACGAAGCGAGGGATGAGCAACGTACCTACTAAAAAGCCTGTGCGGGCGATATCCACGATACGACCATCGATGATCACACTGGTATCCAGAAGGATGTTTCTACCCGCCATCTCTTCCCCCGGCTTTCCAGAAACCGCACCATCGTTAGCCGAGCGCGAGGACCAACGGGAAAAGAGCACATCAAAAATCTCTTTCTGACGCATGACGAACACCGTCACTCCCGCATATCCAAAAAGCAACACGCCCACGAAAGGAAGCACCTGACTGAAAGGTTGAGGTAAAAGGGACAACGGGAAAGCCAGCAAGGCAGCGATCATCAACCCAATAACCAAGCCGATCAAGCCAGCTGCCAGCGTGCGCGCGGATAATTTGGAAAGCATGGAGACCAAATATCTGGCAGGGCGCGTGGTGACAAAAGGGGTGAGCACCAACCCCATCAAAGCCCCCAGGAGGCTAAAGATCACTGCGTACAACTCTGGAGGGTTCCCGCTCAATTTACCTACATCGGCGCCAAGATAAACGCCGGCAATGGCTAATAAAACCATGCCAATCATACGAAAGACAAATTCTATGCTCACCATAAATAACTCCTGGCAATTCAAACGCGCATTGATCTCTCGCCAACCCCTAGCGCTGAAACTGTACTTTCTAAGATTGAGCAGAGGTCAACCCCACCAATGCCCGGAACAATAACGCAAATAAGTGCACCCTTTCAGTTCAGCGCAGTGGGCTGGCACCGCAGACGGTTTCCCGCCTGCAAAGGTAATAAATCCGTTTTCATTATAACGTAAAAGTCGATTGTGTGGGCGATAACTTTCGGCGCGATATGAGGAGATTACGAACGCCTTCCGCCTCGA
This sequence comes from Anaerolineae bacterium, assembly GCA_037439525.1. Lineage (GTDB taxonomy): Bacteria > Chloroflexota > Anaerolineae > Anaerolineales > UBA4823 > JBBIVW01. Next base: position 99,847 of record JBBIVW010000007.1, on the reverse strand, counting down.
AACAGGCTTGCCCGAAATTGTTCCATAGACCGATAGACGTAAAAAACCGCGGTAAAAAGGATCACCAGAATCCACCATATCGCAGCAATCGGACCAAAAGTGCGCACCCAGCGACCACTATCTACATAGAAGTACAGCCCATCGGGTACGCGTACATAGCGCCCCTGGTGGAACTTTAAGTGTTGCATATAGCGATGGTAATTTTTGGTATCCATAAAGAGATAATCCGTGTACTTGCCATCGCTCTCCCAAAAGATCATAAAACGCACATTGGGCAAGGGTTCCAGGTGGGTAGAGGCGCGGCGCGTCCCTTCAATCGCTTTGAGGGAATCCACATCTCCCTGGCGCAGAGCTTTTTCCAACTCAGTTAACACGCTTGTCGGCTCACGGAACTTTTCTAAATACGGGGAGGAGAAATAGTCGGGATGAAAGCGAAACAATCCATCCACCCAACCGGCTACCAGGAAAATCACCAAGACGGCGATGGGAAGCAACAACAAACCTACGATATAGGGCCAATCCAGGGTGCGGTATTCACGCATAAATGCACTCTCCTATATTTATCATAGCACATTCTTATGAGGAAAACGGATCCTTCGACACAACTTCCCACTCTCCGGCAGACACCTTTCAATGAGGCACTTCGTGGTAGGATTAAGCCCATCCATTGTTTAGAGGTAGCGCGAGGCTATGCATACCACCACTCCAGGAGGCTTTATCTGAAGCTTATGGATGCACAGCATGGACAGCGCGTGCGGCAAATGTTCACTCGCATTGCGCCACACTACGACCTCATGAATCGCCTGATGACCCTGGGACAAGATCGAAGTTGGCGCAGAGAGGTCATTAAACTCGCGCAACTGGAGGAAAAAAGCCGGGTGCTCGACCTGGGCACGGGTACCGGCGACCTGGCTATGATCGCCGCGCGAGGCGCACCGCACATTCAGGTACTGGCTGCGGATTTCAACCTGGATATGATGAAAATCGCTCAACAACGGCTGCGCCGCTCACTCCAATCGAATTCAGGGGTGGATTGGTGCGCGTGTGACGCTCTTTACCTGCCTTTTTCTCCGGGTATGTTCGATGCCGTGGTTTCCGCCTTCTTGTTGCGCAATGTGGGCGATTTAGCCAAGTGCCTTCTAGAACAATATCGCGTGCTCAAACCTGGGGGGCGCTTCGTAGCTCTGGATACTACGCCGCCGCAACGTGGAGTGCATACCCCCTTGATGAACCTGTACCTCTTCCATCTAATACCCTGGCTCGGAAAGCGCATCGCAGGGGATGAAGAGGCCTACCGTTATCTACCTCATACCACAAAAGGGTTCCTGCCCGCCGAACAGCTTGCGGCGAAACTACGCGAGGTGGGCTTTCTCCATGTAAAGCATAGAAAGTTCATGTTCGGCAGCATTGCCATTCATTGGGGGGTAAAACCGCAAGGAGTTTGATCGACATGCGCATATCACCTCCAGCACCCACCCCCAAAACCGACTTGGATAAAGCTGCGCGATGCGGGGAGCCCTCGTACGTTTGGCGAGCAGGCCAAGAGAGGCGTCTGCAGTTGATCCTGGCAGCTATGGAAGGGATGCGCATTGATCACCTCCTGGACGACGGCTGTGGCGTGGGGTTGTACGTACAGCATCTTGCCAAGCATGTGTCTCGTGTGACAGGCCTGGAATACGACGAGGCACGCGCCAGAGAGGCAAATGCACTTGCTGCATCAACGTTCAACGCAAGCATCCTTTGCTCAGCGGGAGAGCATTTGCCCTTCCCTAAAGACACCTTTGACCTCATTCTCAGCCACGAGGTCTTGGAACACGTAAATGATGATCGCGCGGCAATGGAAGAAATGTTGCGCACATTGCGACCAGGTGGTCGCCTGGTGATCTTCATCCCAAACCGTGGTTATCCCTTTGAGACGCATGGCATCTATTGGCGCGGCAAATACTACTTCGGTAATATTCCTTTGGTGAACTACCTGCCGCGAACCTGGCGTAACCGACTCGCGCCTCATGTGCGCGCATACTTCGCTGCAGATATCTCGCGCCTCGTGAAGGGTTTACCCGTGAGAGTGGTGAGGCGTAAGATCATCTTCGGGGGTTATGACAACATCATCGCACGCTATCCAAACTTCGGGAGAGTCCTGCGTGCGTTTTTACAAAGCCTGGAAAACTCTCCCCTGCAATGCTTTGGTCTATCGCATTTCTGGGTGCTGGAAAAGATTGCCCCAACAGAACCTTGAACGCGTTCCTCATTAACTCGGCATAGGATATCTGAAGTCGTAAATCCCTTGAGGTGAGCGCCACACATAACCGCAGTTGGGGCAAGTGAATTCTTCCGTTTCAAAAAAGGGCAAAGACGCGTTGCAGGCGAGGCACTTAAAGAAAAACTCCCCAGAGGCTGGCACAGTCTCCCCAACGGCACGCGCGCGGACAAAGACGCTCGGGGTAAGTTGCCACCAGTTGCCCGTCCATTGTGCCAGGGAGTCTAATCCTACCAAGATGCGCAAAGGCACTAAACGTTTTAGAAAGGGCAGGCGAAAATGCGATACGGTCAACTGGCGCTCAAGGTAAAAACCATTGCCTTCCAGCCATGCGCGCACGCGGCGGGGATGAAAGTCGAAATTTAGAGGTGCGAACTCGATTGGCTCAGGGCTGAAAGGATTCCAGGATTGCCGGCGAAGCAGGTAGCGAAAAATGGCTTTCAAATTCCTCTTATTGGCATATTCAAGCACAAAGACAGCATGGCTTTGCAACACCTGGCGGATTTGATGCAAAGCCGCGGAGGGCTGCACCAGGTGATGGAGTGTGCGTATCATCGTTGCGGCATCGAACAAGCCAGCTACAAAAGGCAGTTGATAGATATTAGCTGCCACATAAATAAAGCGCTTCTGGTTTCCCAAACGCTCTTGCGCTTGCAGTAGTTGAGTGTAAGAATAATCCAGCAGGACAATGCGTTCAAAGCCTTGATAGCGCAGTGTATGCCTGCCTGCCCCGGCACCCAATTCTAGCAACAGATTGCCCGAGGAGGGGAGCAAGCGCCGCACGGCGATGGCTTCAACGCGATCCTCATAACCTCTTCCCCCTTGATCCCAGAATCGCGTCTGATAATCTGATCCCTCGTAATTGCAGATGGGAATAGGCGCTTCGTTCAAGTCAAGCAATTGTAGTCTTTTGCAAAATTGGGGCTTCCGTCTTTGCGTCGTCATACCCACGGCCAAAGCCGCGATATTTAAAGCCCATGTGCTTCATCGTTTTCGGATCGTAAATGTTCCGCCCGTCGAAAAGGATTGGCTGGCGCATCAAATCACGCACACGTTGAAAGTCGATGTGCTTAAACTCGTTCCAATCAGTGACGACCATCAGGGCGTCGCAGCCTTTTGCCAGCGTATATACATCTGGGCACATCTCCACCTCGGGCAAGAGAACAGCAGCCACATCCATCGCCACAGGATCGTAGGCGCGCACCTTTGCCCCTTCCTTAGCGAGCTGATTGGCTACATCGATGGAGGGTGCATCGCGCATATCGTCCGTATTGGGCTTGAAGGATAAGCCAAGCAACCCTATGCGCTTCCCTTTCAAATCTCCTACCATTTCTCGCAATCGGTTGACAGCCATCAAGCGTCGATCGTTGTTGATGTCCATCACCGCGTATAATAGTTGTGGGTGGCGTCCTTTTTCGGCCGCCATATAAGCCAGCGCTTTGACATCTTTCGGAAAACACGAGCCGCCATAGCCCAAACCTGCTTCCAGAAATTGGGGACCAATGCGCTGGTCATACCCCATCCCTACGGCAACCTCTTTTACATCCGCACCCAAAGCCTCACAAATGTTGGCTATCTCGTTGATAAATGAGATTTTCGTAGCCAAAAAAGCATTGGAGGCGTATTTGATCATCTCGGCGGTACGCAGGTCGGTGATCATAATCGGCGCGCGGAGAGGCAGGTGTAGCTGAGCAACTTTCTCTGCCGCTTCCGCATCCAAAGAGCCGAGTACCGTGCGATATGGATTCATAAAATCGCTGATAGCGCTGCCTTCGCGCAGAAACTCCGGACACGAGACTACAGAAAATGGAATTGGATTGCGCAGGTGTCCCCTGACGATCTCCGCTACCCAGTCGCCCGTGCCGACCGGTACCGTGGACTTATTGACAATAATCAACGGGCGCGTCATGTGTTCTGCGATAGAACGGGCAACATCGGCTACATGGCGCAAATCGGCCTCGCCATCCACTCCAGAGGGGGTGCCTACAGCGATAAATACAAATTCACTACCATTCAGTCCCTCTGAATAGGATGTGGTAAACGAAAGCCGCCCCGCGCGCATATTGCGCTCCACCAGCTCTTTAAGGCCGGGTTCATAAATAGGCATCACCCCCCGTTTCAAACCTTCGATTTTTTCTTCCACGATATCCAGGGCAATCACCCGGTTTCCCAAATCTGCAAAGCATGCTGCGGTCACTAACCCTACATAACCTACACCGACGACGCATATTTGTTTCATCGTACTCTCGGCGCCTCCTGAATAAGTCTATGGTGATGTTGACGATCCATGTCCGTTCTGTGTTCCAATAGATGAGAAAGCCGGGAGGAGCGGTGCAGCCTCCCCAGCCAATCTTACCACACAGTCAAATATTGAGCTGCTCATCATGTGTATTTCGGCATTGATAACCATCATCTAACAAGCGTGACCTCTGTCACTTGTGAATCTGCTAAAAATAGTCTAAAATATAGCCAATAATTTTTACCCTTTAAATCCAAGAATTAGTGGAGAAACAGCCATGCAAATCACACGTCAAGCAGATTACGCCGTTCGTGCCGTGCTCTATCTGGCGCAATTAGGACGTGACAAGAGAGCCGCCACCAGTCAGATTGCCGAAGAGCAAGAAATCCCGCCCTCTTTTCTGGCAAAGATCGTCTCACAGCTATCGATTGCCGGAGTGCTGCAAACCTCCCGCGGGGCACGCGGTGGTGTTGCCCTGGCGCGTGAACCGGAGCAAATCTCCTTATTAGAGGTCGTCGAGGCAATCGATGGTCCTATCCTGCTGAACGATTGCGTTTTGAACATCAACGCCTGCACGTTCGGCGAAAGCTGCCCAATGCGACCCATTTGGTGCGACGCACAGGCGGAGTTAGTGAAGCGATTAAAAAACACCACGTTCGATAAATTCTTGAATTAGCCCAGAAAATTAAAAGCGCCTCAATTTTCGTGCCGGTTTTTCCTGGCTTGAGTTCCCCTCTTGGCGTATAATCTAGCAAGGAGGGGAAGTTTGTTTTAATGAGTTGAGGAGGTAGCCATGACCGAACATCGTGTGGTACGCGCCCCGCGCGGTACACAACTGATTTGTAAATCCTGGTTGACTGAAGCCGCTTATCGTATGATTCAAAACAACCTCGACCCAGAAGTTGCCGAACGACCACAAGAGTTGATCGTCTATGGCGGACGAGGCCAGGCAGCGCGCAACTGGGAAGCGTTTGATGCCATTCTGGAGGCACTGCGCGACTTGGAAGACGATGAAACTTTGCTCATCCAGTCTGGCAAACCTGTGGCGATTTTCAAAACTCATACTGACGCGCCGCGTGTGCTTCTGGCGAATTCGAACCTGGTACCGCATTGGGCAACGCAGGAACATTTCGATGCGTTAGCTGCAAAAGGGTTGATCATGTACGGTCAAATGACCGCCGGTTCGTGGATCTACATTGGCACACAAGGTATTCTGCAAGGGACCTATGAGACATTTGGCTCGTTGGCGCGTCAACGCGGCTGGCGCTCTTTGAAGGGCAAGTTTGTCCTGACAGCCGGTTTGGGGGGTATGGGAGGCGCACAACCACTGGCTATCACCATGAACGAAGGCGTGGGTTTGATCGTCGAAGTAGATCCCCAGCGCGCCCATCGAAGGCACGAACTCGGCTATGTCGATTTGGTAGTGGATACACTTGAAGAAGCTATGACCCTGGTTGAGGAGGCAAAAGACAGGGAAATCCCTAAATCCATTGGGCTGATTGGCAACGCGGCGGACATTTACCCAGAATTGGCCTTGCGCGGCGTGGTGCCAGATGTGGTCACGGATCAGACGCCGGCACATGATGTCCTCTCTTACATCCCTTCCGGGCTTAACGTAGAAGAAGCTGATATGTTGCGCAAGAGCGACCCTCAGGGTTACAGCCGCAGAGCGATGGCTTCAATCGCGCACCATGTAGACGCGATGCTTGCCTTCCAGCGCGCCGGGGCGGAAGTCTTCGACTATGGAAACAACATTCGACAACGAGCATATGATCAAGGGGTAAAGGAGGCATTCAACTTTCCAGGTTTTGTACCCGCCTATATCCGCCCTCTATTCTGTGAGGGCAAGGGTCCCTTCCGCTGGGTGGCGCTTTCCGGTGACCCCGAAGACATTTATCGCACCGACGAAGCCATCATGGAGCTTTTCCCGGAGGACGAACACCTGCATCGCTGGCTGAAGATGGCGCGCGAAAAAGTGCCTTTCCAGGGCTTGCCAGCACGCATCTGCTGGCTGGGTTATGGCGAGCGCGCCAAAGCCGGTTTGAAGTTCAACGAAATGGTGGCTCAAGGAATCTTGAAGGCACCTATCGTCATTGGACGAGATCACTTAGACGCCGGATCGGTCGCCTCACCCAATCGTGAAACCGAGGGCATGCGCGATGGCTCGGATGCCATCAGCGATTGGCCTATCCTGAACGCTTTGATCAACGCAGTTGGCGGTGCGACATGGGTGTCTTTCCATCATGGAGGAGGGGTGGGTATCGGCTTCAGCCAACACGCCGGTCAGGTCATCGTTGCAGATGGCACTCCCGAAGCCGCACGCCGCCTGGAACGTGTGCTCACCACGGATCCGGGCCTGGGTGTCGTGCGGCACGCAGACGCCGGTTATGAAAAAGCCATTGACACAGCCCGAAAGCATCACCTCCGCATGCCCATGCTGAAATGAGTGACCTTACCTACCTGGGTCATTATCGACTGGAAAGGCGCCTGGGAGAGGGGCATATTTCAACTACCTTTCTCGCCTACGATACCGTGCGCAGGCGAAGAGTTGCTTTGAAGGTCTTAAAGTCAGAAGCCGCAGAACTTCAAACCCTCCCCTTAGCCGTGCTCCTCGAGCGCGCGCAGTCGGCGAGCGACCTGGTGCACCCTCACCTTGCCTGGGTTTGGGAGAGCGGCGAAGTGGAGGGTCAGCCTTTCCTCACAGAGCGCTATATCCATGGCGCCCCGTTATCTGAAAAACTTCACCATGCTGGCCCTCTTACGTGGGAGGAGGCGTTCACCATGATCAACCAGATTGCCCACGGATTGGATTTTGCTCACCAACGGGGCTTTTTCCATGGCAGTGTGTCTCCAGGCAATATCCTACGCAGCGAAGAACATGGCGCAGTACTCACCGATATCGGCTTCATGCATGCGGTACATCACTTAGCGAGACATCTCCAAACGAGCTTTTTCAAAAGGGGATACTCCGCTCCGGAGGCGATTCTGGGCGACGGTGTCACACCGAGCAGCGATCAGTTCTCCCTTGCCTGCGTGCTCTATGAAGCGCTGACCGCCTGCCATATGCCCGATGACTTTCAGGGTTTGCAAACCGGAGAAGAGGTGCAACACGAAGCCTTGCGTTCCAAAATGGAAACCATGCCCAAGCCATTGCGAGAATTTCTGAAAAAAGCCTGGAATTTCTCGCCCGAGTTACGCTATGGCGACATGAGAGAATTCATCGAAGCGCTCCACATGCTGGATGAGACGAATCGTGAGGCGATCCAAGCATGGCTTGCCCAACCTGTTCAGTCATCGGAACCAAAACGGGCATTTGCTCCCGACGTCGAACAAGAGCGCATGTTAGCCCTGGAGCAAGCGCGCCGCGAGATCGAAGAACACTTACGACAGGCTCTTGACATCTCTACCCCGCAAGAAAAAACGGAGCCTTTGGAGGCATCTGGCGAGGGATACACGTTCCCAACAATTGCTCCAACATCCAGCCCGGCGAGGATGGAGAGGTCGCCTCAACAACAAACGACCCGAAAGCCTGCTTGGGTTTGGCCTGTAAGTCTACTCTTCCTGCTTATCTTGCTGGTCGGGGGAGGGTTGTGGCTCGACAGGAACCTCGGCGGCGGTGGGATATTTATTCACACCGATACAGCTACATCCATACCCCCAAGCAGTACCTACACCTCCCTCCCCACACCAAGCCCAAGCGCGACACCTACTCCAACCGCCTCACCGACATTCACCTCCACCCCGACGCATAGCCTCACACCGAGCCTGACCCCTTCGCCCACGAATACCGCAACCATAACACCCACACAAGCGCTTACAGCCACTAACACTCCCCGACCTCGCGAAACGATCGAACGCGAAATAACACCGCCTTTGCCGACGTTCGTCAGCGTTCCCTAGATGTTCGAGGGAACAAAGATTTTGCGATAAAATCTGTGCTTATTGAGAAACCACAAGTATAGGTTGCATTTAAGATGATAAAAAGAATACCTACGCCCTTCGTCGGATTATTGGTAATTATGCTGGGCATTGTGAGCCTTACTGTGCTATCACCCACCGAACGTACCCTGGGCAGCAACGTGCGCATCGTTTACCTGCATGGTGCCTGGGTGTGGACCGCGCTGGTGGCTTTGATCGCTGCCGGGCTGAGTGGACTGACAGGTATCATCCTACAGCGCATTTCGCTTCATCTATGGTCGCGCGCGCTGGGGCGCGTGGGCACCATTTTTTGGATCACATACCTGCCTATTTCTTTGTGGGCTATGCAAAGCAACTGGAACGGTTTATTCCTGGCAGAGCCGCGCTGGCGACTGGCAGTGATCTTCGCTATAAGTGGGCTTTTAATGCAATCTGGCATCAGCCTATTGGGAAAGCCCATCTGGGCTTCTGCCTTCAACCTGATTTTCTCCCTGATGCTCTTCCTGGCTCTGAGCCAAACCCAAGACGTAATGCACCCTTCCTCGCCGATTTTCGCCTCAGAATCCAAAGAGATTCAAGGGTTCTTCCTTTCCCTGCTTGGGCTGACATTACTCGCCGCATGGCAACTGGCACAGTGGTGGTATCGCTACGACCGTGACCGCTACCGCGCTTCCTACGTTACGCAAACGCCCACCCACATCCATTGAGACGCCTCGTTTATTTTCAAGTATCGCTTTTTATTCTCACCCGCACGCTGGTGAACACAGCGATACGCATGGTTTACCCCTTCCTCCCAGTGTTTATGTCTGGGCTGAATGCAGACTTCACCATGTTATCCCTCGCCCTGACTCTGCGCGCCGCCATGGGTGTTTTCGCGCCGTTCTTTGCCTCCTTGAGCGACATCAAAGGGCGCACAACCGGGATGGTAACAGGTATTGGCGTTTTTATCCTCGGTATGTGCCTGCTCATCCCCTGGCCAACGTTTACTGCCTTTGTAGGTATGCTGATTTTGAGCATTTTGGGAAACTTGATTTTCATCCCCTCCATGCAGGCTTATCTTGGAGATCGCATTCCTTTCAAGCGGTTGGGGCTCGTGTTGGGGCTGAGCGAGGTAGGTTGGTCATTGAGTTTCATTATCGGCGTGCCTCTCATGGGTTTGCTCATCGCTCGATATGGATGGAAAGCACCATTTCCAATTCTAGGAGGTATGGGCTTACTGGCACTCCTGATGCTTCTAGCCGCGCTGCCGAAAGAGGATACCTCGAGCGCAAAAGCGCGCGGCATTAGGGATAACTTTCGCTCCATATTCAGCTATCCGCCAGCGATTGCTGGCATTATCGCCGGCATGGCAATGAGCGCCTCTAATGAATTGATCAATGTAACTTTCGGCGTTTGGATGGAGCAGGCTTTCAATGTCCAGATTGCGGTTCTGGCAATAACCTCTGCGATCATTGGAAGCGCTGAACTTGGGGGTGAACTGTTGGTCAGCGTCTTGAGTGATCGCATCGGCAAGCAGCGCTCCACTGCCCTGGGGCTGATCCTAAATACTGCCGCGGCATTGTGTCTGCCATGGGTCGGGCTAAGGTTGAATGGCGCGTTCGTCGGGTTGTTCCTGGTATTTATCACATTTGAATTTACCATAGTGAGCTCCATCCCAATGATGACTGCGATGCTGCCCTCCGCCCGAGCGACTTTGATGGCCTGTTTTATCGCTTCCCTGGCTCTGGGTCGCGCTTTGGGGGCTTACAGCGCCCCCTTCTTATTCCGCACCGGCAACGCTTCGGCTTCCCTCCCGGGAATGGTTTTTGTGTGTCTGGCAGCGGGAGCGATGAACCTAGTCGCATTCAGCTTATGGCGCTTTACAAAACCCTTCTCTACCGAAGGGGCTGCTGCGCCTCCATTTTGAGTATAATCATGAGCATATGACAAAACCTTCTGCCAAAACCAAGCAGAACACCCGCCCTTGGCAGCGCGCTATGACCCTGCTCCTGTTCTGCGTGTGGGCCGGGGTGGGGTTATATGCCATGACATCCATTGCCTCCGCGGCGTACCCCGGGCAAATTCCTATCTACACACCCACGCCAGGACCTGATGGGCGTATCATCTACATCGTACAACCCAACGACACACTGCTGAGCATCTCCCTGCTCACGGGCATCTCCGTTGAAGAATTGAGAGCTTTGAATAACCTGACGGGAGACACGATATACCCTGGACAGGAGCTGCTTTTAGGCTACGCGGGCCCGCCGGAAGAGACCGCGGTTTTAGGACCATCCCCAACCCCCACTGAGCTCCTGCCCACGCCGACGCCAAAACCAGGCCTGGGCAACCTGTGCATTTTGCTGTTTCAGGATATCAACGGGGATGCCGTGCGGCAAGAGGAGGAAGTTTCCATCCCCGATGGGTTGATCAGCTTTGGCAATCAAAGCGGTGAGGTATCCATGACAACGAACACGGTGGCGGGGAGCGAGCCAGAATGCTTTAACGATCTGCCCGAAGGCCGCTACACCATCAGCGTCGCCATCCCTGAGGGATATAATCCAACCACGGAACTGGACATCGAAGTCAACCTGGGAGCAGGAGAGGAAATTTACGTAAACTTTGGCGCACAGCTGAACTCACAAGCACAAAATGAGGCACCTCAAATCCCTGCTCAGGGGGAAGGACGGTCCCCCTTGCTTGGTATCGTTGGGGGGGTTTTCTTAGTCGTAGGAGTGCTGATTGCCGTCTTCGCTGCGCGCATGATGCGTGGACGATAGCCAGTAGATCGGGCACTCAAACCTGATTGGCGAACGCAACCGATCGTGCGAGATTGCGCTAAGCTCCCTGTTTGGACTCCAATCGTTTTAAAAAGCGTTCCGCCTCGACAAGCACACGAATATGGCGTCCTTCCCCAATTTTTTCTACCGCGTCGTGTACTTCGAGAGCGAAAACGATGCGGCGGCCTTGAACTTCGGCAACGCGGCAGCCCACGGTTACTTTTCCGCGATAAGGCGTCGGGGCAAGATGATGCATTTCAACATACACACCAACACTCGAATACGAAGGTGGCAATCTGTCTTGAAGCATGTGAAAAGCCAGGCGCTCCACATACGCCACCATAGCGGGTGTCGCAAGCACATCAAAGCCTCCACTACCCACCCGCCTGGCGGTATCCTCAGCGCTGACGACGAATGTCTCTTCCTGATATACCCCTTCTTCAATGATCTCTTCTAATTCCATACACCTCTCCCTAAAACGCTCTCAAGCGATTTTTCCTCCCCTCAGGCAACGGCCCACCAATCAACACCTTCAACAAGCCCCAAGCCTTCGAGATGTTGCCGAATCAAGCCACGCGCCTTTTGGGATGCCACAGCAACGAGAAGCGCCGCTCCTTGAGATGCCCCCCAAATTCGCGGGAGCATGTCCACAGAAAAAACAGGCAAGCCGCGCTTGGTGCCCCCGATCTTCGAAACATCTACATCAATGAACGCCCTCAAAGGTAGTTGTTGGCGTGCCAAATGCTTGCTGAGCCTCCTCCCCGTCATACCTGCCCCCCAGAGGATGATGCTATCGCGACCCTTTAGAGGCCCCTGCGCCAGATAGTAGGCTTTTGCGCGCAAGAAGTTCTCCAGAGAATAGCGCCGATCCTGGCGGGTGAGCCTTCCAGGGTGTTCTCGCCACATGAGCAGCACTTGAGGAAGTTTGGCAAAGCGCCTGCCGGCGATTAACATGCGCAGCCACAAATCATAATCTTCAGCCCAGCCGTGATCCTGATACCCCCCTAATCGTTCGACCACTCTCCGACGAAAGGTCACGCTGGGGTGCGCAAAGGGGCTTTCTATGAACATCTCTTTTATGATCTGCTCCTCTTCCACCAGTGAGTTCATCCAATCGGTATATATGCGAAAACCCTGGCGCACATTCTCCCGAGGAAAGCATTCAACCAGGCAACTGACCAGATCTATTTCTTCATGGCGATCTAAAAACGCCACCTGTTTCTCCAAGCGCTGTGGGTGAGCCAGATCGTCGGCATCCATGCGCGCGACATAAGGCGCGCGGCACCGTGCCAAGCCGGCGTTCAATGCAGCCACAATGCCACTGTGCGGCTGGGAATGAACGATAATGCGCCCATCCTTATCTGCCCATGTCTGTAAGATAGCGGCAGTGGCATCTGTCGAACCGTCATCTATCGCCACGACCTCGAAATCGGACAGGGATTGCTCTACAAGGCTTTGCAATGCCTCTTCCAATGTTGCCGCAGCATTGAAACAAGGCATCAAGATAGAGACTTTCGCCATGGCTTGATTCTACTCGATCGGGGAAATGCAAAATCTGAGATACAATCAGATGCGCAGCCTTCGCCCCTTTTATCAGCAGGTCACCCGGCCAATAAGAGCGTGATGTAGTGCACTGCGATCAGGAAAACATTCACCCGATACGTGCTGGATTTCTATCCAGGCTTGGCGGCAAGGTTTTTCTAACGATGAGCCTGCTCGTAATTGCATGGTTGACGCAAGTCAGCCGCCCAGGCACACAGGTCGAAGGTTGTTTCAAGGGTTGCGCTTCGCTTGATACCTCTCATCCGTCAGAATTACGCGTTCTATCGCTCAACATCCTGCATGGCTTTCCCGACTTCGAGAACCTGAGCACCCGACTGGAGCTAATCGCCGAAGAAGTGGCGCACCAAGGAGCAGACGTCGTCCTGCTCCAAGAGGTGCCCTGGACATGGCAACTTGGCAGCGCGGCGCGCATCCTGGCAGAACGCACTCAAATGAACTATGCCTACCTGCGTTCCAACGGCAACCGCTATGCCATCTTGTTTGAGGAAGGTTCAGCCGTGCTCAGCCGTTTCCCCATCATCGGGGTGGAGTTCGCGGAACTGCAGCCTTCTGCGGGCTGGTTCGAAAACCGTACGGTATTGCATGCCACCCTTGAAATTCCCAACGGGTACATAGAAGTATATGTGACTCATCTCACCCATCGGGACGGTACCACGAATCGCCTTCAAGCCCTTCGTTTACAGGATTATGTGGAGGCGTATCAATCATCCCATCCTGCTATCATTGGGGGAGATTTCAACGCCACGCCAGACAGCCCCCAAATCGAAACTCTGCGCCTCTTCTGGAAAGATGTCTTCTTGGCGACGCACGCAACAGAAACCGGGTATACATGTTGCATTGATAACCTTAATCTCGGCCCCGCGGAACCGTTAGAAAAGCGCATTGACTACCTATTCTTCCGCGAAGGATTCTCTTCTTCTCTACACCTTACCGACGTTCAAATGGCCTTCGATCAGCCTTTCAAAACTGCTTACGGCTGGCAGTGGGTTTCCGATCATATCGGTTTGCTTGCAGTTTTTAGAATCAGCCCAACACCGAAAGACTGATCTTTGTTCACAGGTGTAATAACCAAAGCTGGCGTACAACTCGCCTTCGATCTTCTTACCTGATAGCTGGCGACCCTCCTTTTGGGGAGTGTGCACAAAAGACTCGACGCCCTTGGCGAGTTTTATCTGTGCCTTTCATCGAAAATCTGGGGAAAACCAACCACAGCGAAATCAGGATTTGACAGGTCATGCAAATCTGCCTATACTATTTGCATACAGCCAGCTAAATCGGACTTCGAAAACCTTTTATATACGCCTTCAGGAAGTGTGACATGGGAACCAAGATTACATGGTATGGCCATGCTGCTTTGGGGCTGGAAACAGGGGGGTATCGCCTGCTGGTGGACCCCTTTTTCACCGGCAACCCAAGCGCCAACATCAGCGCCGACCAGGTGGAAGCAGACTACATCCTGGTGTCACATGGTCATGGCGACCATGTCGGCGATACGGTCGGCATTGCCAAACGTTGCGGGGCAACCGTGATCAGCAACTTCGAAATCACCACCTGGTTAGGAAATCAAGGTGTAAAGATACATCCACAACACTTGGGAGGCGGCTTCCATCATCCTTTTGGCTATCTTAAGCTCACCCTTGCCTTGCATGGCTCGGCTTTGCCAGATGGATCCTACGGAGGCAACCCGGCCGGTTTCCTGCTGACCACCAACGCCGTCGAAAAAATTTACATGGCTTGCGACACCGGCCTGTTTGGAGATATGCGGTTGATCGGAGAGGAAGGGTTGGATGTAGCCATCCTTCCTATTGGGGATAACTTCACCATGGGCCCCGAAGACGCATTACGCGCCCTCCACCTCCTCCAACCACGATATGTCATCCCCATTCATTACAACACCTGGGAACTCATTCAGCAGGATGTTGCTGCCTGGGCAAAGCGCGTCGAGGCGCAGGAGGAGACGAAAGTGTGCCTGCTAAAGGTGGGTGAAAGCTTCAACCTGTAAAAACGCCTGGTGGCTCCAGAAGGCCTTATGCGTCTGCGTCAAACCGAGGGGCGGCATGGCTACCCTTGCGTTTTCTTTGCCAAAGTTCATTTATTAGGGCAAAATGCTCTGATATAATTTTTACTTATGGAGGTAGCTATGTTGGACCGCATTACACAACGACGCGAAAAAGAGAAGCAAGTTGCGCGTGAAGGGCGTTTACCACCTGGTCAAGCGCTCACCCAGAAATTTCCCGTTTTGCATTACGGCCCTGTGCCACCATTCAATGCTTCGACATGGGATTTTCGTGTTTGGGGGGAAGTGGAAGAGGAACAGCGTTGGTCTTGGGATGAATTCCAACAACTACCGCGCAGTAAGGTGGTTATGGATATCCACTGCGTGACGCGCTGGAGCAAGTTCGACACCGTTTGGGAAGGCGTTTCGGTACGCACTTTGGTGGAGCAAGGTTTTATCAAGTTAAAGCCCACTGCCCGGTATGTGTTGCAACACGCTGAGTACGGCTTCACTGCCAATTTACCCCTGGAAATAGTGCTGGGAGATAATTTTCTTTTGGCAACCCATTTTAACGGCCAACCGCTCACGCCAGAACACGGTTACCCCCTGCGCGGCGTGGTTGGATACATCCCTGGCCGCGAAGATTTAAAAACGGTCTATTTCTGGAAAGGGGCCAAATGGCTGCGCGGCCTGGAATTCATGACACAAGACCGTCTGGGATTTTGGGAACAGGCCGGTTATCACAACGAAGCAGATGTTTGGGAGGAGCAACGTTTCGCTTGAGCCTCTCCGAAATGCCCCTCAATCCAGCTTAATCAGCCCCTCGCGTTTGATCTGATACTTATCGAAATCGCGCGCAACCAGTGTCTCAGGAAAGACAGCGCGCGCTTCGAGCAATATCTCCTTCTCTCGGTAACGACGGGAGATATGGGTGAGGATCAAATTTTTCACATGCGCGTCACGCGCCAGCTCCGCGACCTGGCGGGCTGTGGCATGAGCAAACTCGCGCGCCATCTCTAACTCTTCTTGTAAATAAGTAGCTTCGATGATGAGCAAATCCGCTTCCTGGCAGATTTCCTTGAGTGGCTCCACCTCTCCAACGTCACCGACGTGCACAAGCCGGACTCCCGGTCGCGGCGCGCCCAGCACCTGATGCGGGTAAATCACCCGTCCATCCGGAAGCGTGACCTCCTGTTCGTTTACCAGGTCGCGCCGCCATGGTCCAGGAGGGATGTTCAGCTCTTGAGCCTTTTCGGGCAGAAACGGGCGGCGTGGTTTCTCCTCGAAAAGGAAGCCAAAGCAATCCGCACCGCGATGCATTACAGGAAAGGCAGAAATCTGAAAATCTTCCGCATCAAAGATCACACCCTCATGAATCTCGTGCCAAAGAAGCGAAAGCGGCGGCTCTGCGCCTCGCAAGACGACCCCATAAATCAGGTCTTGAATGCGCGACATGGCCCAACGACCCGCATAAATCTCCAGGCTGTCGATCGTCTCCCAACGAGAGAGTGTGGAAAGCAAACCAGCCAACCCCAAAATGTGATCCAAGTGGCCATGAGTGATCAGAATGTGATTGAGCCGCTTGAACCCTAAACCACTTTGCATGATCTGGCGCTGGGTTCCTTCTCCACAATCCACCATAAAGCGGTACTCCTCATGCAAAATCACTTGAGAGGACAGTCCGCGTTGGATGGAAGGGGCAGAGGCAGAGGTGCCTAAAAAGACAATCTCAAACAAATGTTCACCTCTCAGTAGGGAGTTGTAGCCTAGAGAGCAGTCGAAATGCGCACGTGATCCACCACGTTGGAGTTATTGTACCATCCAGCGGGGAGGAAATTATGCGAGCATTTGTGCTATAATCCTCAACGCCAAATGGCGATAAACCATCACATGCTATGCCGATAAAGAAGAGTTCAACTTCTCCAAAAAGCGCGAAAAAGCGCACCTCGATCTCTCCTCCCAAAGCTGCGCCAAAGCGAAGCATTTCATCGAAGAAGACACCCCGCACTACTCGCACCCCTGCTGCGCATGCGAAAGCTCAGCCTCAATCCCAGCCACGCAGGCAGGCACCTTCTTTCGGGATGTCCAACGAACGCAAGCTGGACATCATCGGCATAATGGTAGCCGTGGTTGGCTTCCTCACCCTGCTCAGCCTGGTCTCTCCAACAAAGAGCGATTTGATTGCAGGATGGGTACATAGCTTATCCGTACTCTTCGGCTGGGGGGTTTTCATCTTTCCCTTTGCGCTCCTCCTCATTGGGATATGGCTGGTATTGCGCAACGTAGCACGCATACCTGTTCCAGCCGTTGAGCGCATGGTGGGGTTGATCCTGCTCTTTTTGAACATCCTGACCCTAACGCAGCTTCTCAGCCTATGGATCGCGCCTCAAGATAACTTTGCTCTGGCTGAAGCTGGCAAGGGCGGAGGATTGGTAGGCGCTGGCCTTTTGCATCTATTACGACTTACAGTGGGCAACGGAGGAAGTGCCATCGTCCTGATTGCCTGGATGATCCTGGCGCTAGCACTGGCTTTGGATGTGACCATTCTCGAGATGGTCCGTTGGATAGCACCCCGACTCGGGCAACTGTATCATTTGTGGCTAGATTGGTGGGAGGAAGCCCGCGCCCAGCGTGCAAAAAAGCGCATGACCACCTACCCCCTACCGCAAGCCTCCACCAGCAACAGCATGGCTCCCTCCGGCCTGCTCACAACCTCAGGGGAAGAATTGCCATTTGCCCCGCTTCCTGGAGAAGAGATTCAAAAGAGCAGCCAGGTGCAATCCTGGGTATTGCCTCCGGTGGATCAAATCCTGGAAACAACCGTGGAATTACATTACGACGATACCATGGATAGCCAACGCGCCCGCGTTATCGAGGAAACGCTGGCTTCTTTTGGCGCACCCGTGCGCGTTGTGGAAGTCAACCGCGGACCGACGATCACCCAGTATGGCGTAGAGCCTGATTACATAGAATCGCGCAGTGGGCGCACACGAGTACGCGTCAGCAAGATCACCTCCCTGGCAGATGACCTGGCGCTCGCGCTCTCCGCACGGGCAATCCGCATCGAAGCGCCGGTGCCGGGGAAAGGCTTTATCGGCATTGAAGTGCCTAACGAAGAAACCGCCCTGGTGACATTGAGGCATCTGGTAGAGAGCGAAGCCTTTAAACGGCTGAAGTCGCCCCTGCGCTTCGCTCTGGGGTTAAACGTTTCAGGACACGCCGTGGCAGCAGACCTCGCAGCCATGCCACATCTGCTCATTGCCGGAGCAACCGGCTCGGGTAAATCGGTGTGCGTCAACGCACTGATCGCCTGTCTATTACTGCATAACACCCCCGATGACCTGCGCATGATCATGGTTGACCCGAAGCGTGTCGAACTTACGGGTTACAATGGCATACCTCATCTGATCGCTCCCGTGGTCGTGGACATTGAACGCGTGGTAACTGTGCTGCAATGGGTCAGTCGGGAGATGGATATGCGCTATCGTAAACTGGCGGAGGCTGGCTGCCGCAATATCACCGAATACAACGCTATACACCTGGCGCATGGGCAGAAGAAGCTGCCTTTGCTGGTAGTTGTGATCGATGAGTTGGCAGATTTGATGATGATCGCTCCAGATGAAACGGAGCGCACCATTACGCGTCTGGCACAATTGGCGCGCGCGACGGGCATCCATCTGGTGATTTCCACCCAGCGCCCATCAGTGGACGTGGTTACCGGCTTGATCAAAGCCAATTTCCCCGCGCGCATTGCCTTTGCGGTGGCCTCGGGTGTCGATAGTCGCGTGATCCTCGACCAGCCTGGCGCAGAACGTTTGCTCGGCCGCGGGGATATGCTCTTTCAGGCGCCAGAAGCACCCGCGCCAGTACGCTTACAAGGTGTCTTCGTCTCGGATGTTGAGATTCAACGCCTGGTGGAATATTGGCGCAGTTTTCTCGGCGTGATACAGCCATCGCCTACCGCGATCGGTGGAATTGCCGATGCCCTACCCAGCGGCGTACCATTGAAACAACTTCCTATGTGGGAGGAGGTGGGCAGCCAGGAAAGCCATGACCCGCTGCTCGAAGAAGCCATCGACCTTGCCCGCCGACAGGGACGTGCCTCCATCTCCATGTTGCAACGCCGCTTACGCATCGGTTATACGCGCGCCGCGCGCTTGATCGAAAGCATGGAAGCTCAAGGCATTGTTGGTCCCCCCGACCCTGGAACAGGAACGCGCGAGATTCTGGATTATGGACCAGCCGCTCCGCCGGCTGACGAAGGCTAGATATGCGTGCAGCATGAAGCTGGTGGTGCGCCTGCTTTTGATAGCAGCAACCCTATCTGGCGCATGTCGCCCCACCACCCTCTCTACAACTGCAACGAATACCCCCTCCCTGATCGAAAGTTCTCCTTCGCCTGCCTACCGCCACACCCCTGCACTCATCCCTGCTTCAACAACGCCAAAAGCTTTGCCAGCCGCAACGCGCCTATCCAGCGCCACTCCTCTACAACCTTCCCCCACTGCCAATCCTCAGCCTGTCACCAGCCTGCTGTTTACGGGGGTCATTTCCCCATCGCGCTGTGTGCAAGCTAAAATCGACCAGCTCGGGAATCCTGACTATCCCTACGAGGAGGTGCGCCACTTACTCCAGGAAGCCGATTTGACCATAGGGGTATTTAACGCTACTATGAGCACCCAGATTGAACACACCGGTTGTGTACCCACCTTCCAGTTAGTGGGTAGTCCAGACAACGCCGATGCCCTGCAACGCGCGGGCTTCGATCTGATGAGTGTAGCCACCAACCACATCAAGGATTGTGGTTTGATGAAAGCCTGGTGCGACAAAGCCTTCTACGAAACAATTTATCATTTGCAACGCGTCGGCATTCTGACTGTGGGCGCAGGAGACAACCTGGCAGAAGCGCTCAGGCCAGTAAGCGTACCTATAAATGACATTCGTTTTGCATTTGTCTCCCTTGGGGATAGCAAGCTCAGCGAGACGGTCTTCGCCACGGAAAATCACCCAGGTATCGCCCGGCTAACAGAAGAAAACGCGCGCAGAGCCATCGCAATGGCACGGCAGGCAGCAGATGTGGTTATCGCCTTGCCCCATTGGGGCTCAGAGTATAACCTGCTACCCAACTGGAATCAACGCCTACAAGCGCAGTACCTCGTCGCTGCTGGCGCCGACCTGGTCGTGGGCAATCACACTCATGTAGCCCAGGCTTATCAACAGATCGATAATGTAATGGTTTTTTATGGTTTGGGAAACTTCGTCTTCGATCAGCAGCCGCGCGAGACACAGCAGGGAGTGATACTCATAGTACGCTTTTTAGGAAGCCAATTCTTGGACTATGTGCTCATAGCGACGCATATCGATGGCGATGGCCGCGTACACCTCGCCAACCCCGAAGAAGCTCAAGAAATCCTGGAACGTTTGCACACCGCCAGCAAGCAATTGCATTAGCAAGCGCACCCGAGGTAGCGCGCCCCGTCTTATGCCTGGCAGGCAGCACACACTCCAAAGAGTTGTAACCAATGCTCGATGACACGAAAACCACTTTGAGCGGCGACACGACCGCAAATCACTTCCATGGAGCGATAATCACCGCTGAAATACTCCACACGCCCACATTCCTGACATACGAGCAAATGAAAATGGCCCACAGGAGCTGCCACAAACCCCTGGCAACCTTGCGGTTGGTGGACGCGCCAGAGCATACCTAGCTGCTCCAACGTTTCCAGGGTACGATAGACGGTTACCAAACCCAGGTTGGCATATCGTTTTCGCCCAATCTCATACACCTGCAGAGGGGTCAATATATGTTGGCTGCAAGCCAAGATCTCTACAACAACTTTGCGGGGCGCAGTGAGGCGGTAGCCGCTTTCTTCCAGGCGAGCCTTCCAAAGTTCGATACGCTGTGCTTCAATCGTCTGCATGATACCTCCTCGTCAAATCCTGCGAGCGCCGAATCGGTCGCGCCAGGCACGCCCCGCCCAGGCAAGCAAGAAAGCCACAGTGCTGGTCAACACAATCGCAGAACCTGAAGCAATGCCGAGAAAGTAAGAGATGTACAAACCGACGACTCCAGATAGCGCTGCCAAAGCTGCCGCGATGAGCATCATGACCGGCAAGCGCCGCGTAAGCATCTGAGCCGAAGCAGCTGGTGTGACCAGCATGGCAACCATTAAAGCCACACCGACGGTTTGTAAAGAGATGACAACCGAAAGGGCAACGAGAATTAAAAGCAAATAATCCAGAGTTCGTGTCGGTAGGCGCAAGGTAGAAGCCAGCAAGGGGTCGAAGGATAGGACCAGAAATTCTTTATAAAACAAAAAAACTGTGAGCAGCACGACACTCCCTATAATAAGCACTCGCCACAAGTCTGCGGTAGAAACGCCTAACACGTTCCCGAAGAGGAAATGCGCCAGGTCCACGGAGTAGTTGCGCACGCTAGAAATAAGGGCGATGCCTAACGCAAACATACTTACAAAGACAATGCCAATGGCTGTATCCTCGCGCAGGCGCATGCGCCGGCTGATGAAACCAATGCCAACGGCGCTCACCGCGCCAGCGCCCAATGCCCCCCAAAAGAGGGCGCCGGCGGAGCCTCCTCCCAACAGGTAACCCACAGCCACACCGGGCAAGATGGCATGCGCTAGGGCATCACCTAAAAAAGCCATGCCGCGCAGGACGACATATGTGCCTACCACGGCGCAGGTGATGCCCACAATGATTGCGGCGAGAAAACCTCGCTGCATGAAAGCGTAACTTAACGGCTGCAGGAACAAATCAAGAAAATTCATGCCTCTGCCATCCCTTCATCGCAACAAGTGTCTGTAAACGCCAGAGCTTCATCGCCTTCCCGAAAGATATGCAGATGCCCACCATACGCACGCCGTAGACGCTCAGAAGTAAAGACCTGCTCTGGCGTTCCGAAGCCCAACAAGGTGCGGTTGAGCAGCATTACGCGATCAAAACGCGCGGCTGCCTGATCCAGATCGTGGGTGGCGACCAAGACAGTGACCTGGCGCGTGCGTAGATCATCCAGAATATCAAAGATCGCCTCCTGCGAATTGAGGTCCAGGCCGCTAAGCGGTTCGTCCATCATCAACAACTCAGCCTCTTGCGCCAGAGCCCGGGCAATAAACATGCGCTGTTGTTGTCCACCGGAGAGTTCCCCAATCTGTCGCTTTTGTAACCCCTCCAGCCCAACCTGCATCAGCGCCTGGCGTACAATCTGCCAGTCACGCCGGCTGGGATGACGAAATAGACCCAGTTTTCCCACACGTCCCATCATGACCACATCCGCGACTGTGGCAGGGAAATTCCAATCCACCAGGTTGCGTTGGGGCAAGTAAGCGATACAAATATGTCCACCAGGGCGTTGCCCGAATACACTCACTTCGCCTGCGGTCGGCGGTAGCACACCCGCGATTACTTTGAACAGCGTGCTCTTACCTGCGCCATTCGGTCCAACAACGGCAACCCGTTCACCCGATTGCAGCGTAAAAGAGACCGCCTCCAAAGCGGTGGCTGCTTCATACCGCACTGTTAACTCAGAAACTGAAAGTATCGGCGCGCCATGTAAGTGCTCCACTCCAGATCCAATCAATGGCGAAGAACGCAAGCGGTTGATCAGACGCATCGTGTCATCTCACTCCAGTGCAGAAACAATGGCCAATACATTGTAGCGCATATAATCCAAATACGTTGCCGCGGGGCCACTAACATCAGAGAGCGACCCGGTGTAGATCAAGACAACCTGAACGCCGGTATCTTGAGCCAGGCGCTCTGCGAGGGCGGCGTTGAAGCCAACTCCGAGGAAGATGGCTTTGACCTTTTGAGCCAAAATCGCATCCTCCAGAGCAGCTAACTCCTGGGCTGAGGGCTCGGCCAGTGAGCTGACGGACGGGATGATGGCGCCTACCTGCTGAAAACCATAGCGCCGCGCAAAATAACCAAAGGCCATATGGTCGCTCACCAGGAGACGACTTTGGGGTGGCACACGCGCAACTTGATCCTGTATCCAGGCGTCTAACTCCATTAACTGTTGGCGGTATGTCTGGGCATTCGCCTGATAAATCACTGCATTGGCAGGGTCTCTCTCCACCAAAGCGGACAGGATGTTCTCCACCCAAACGAGCACGTTGCGTGGATCCATCCAAACATGGGGATCAAAATCCCCGACATGTTCGTCCTCATGATCGCTTTCTTGCTCTTGAGCCCCGATCAAAGAAATCCCCTCTGAGAGGGAAATCTGTTTTCGGGGATCGTCAACTTGCTCTAAGAAAGGCTCTAGAGAAGCCTCAAGTGAGGCACCATTGAGGAATATCAGGTCCGCTTCATTCAGTTTAACCAAGTCCCGTGGAGAAAGCTCAAAGGCATGAGGGTCACTGCCCAAGGGCAGGAGCGTCTCAATGGTTGCCCGATCACCGGCAACATTGCGTACCACATCAGCCACGATGCTGGTGGTCGCCAACAGATATAGCTCTGAGTGCGCAGGAGGCGTAACTGGTGAGGCAGAGGGCAGAATAGCGCAGCCCAGAGGAAGTAACACCAGGGCGAAGACCAGGAATCCAAAGGGTAAAAACCGTTGCATCATATCCGTTCTATATAATGAAAATGATTTTCAATTTCATTATAGCTCACGAATACGACAGTGTCAATAGGGTTCCCGGCGTTCGCTCACCCTATGGTGTTGCCGTGGCGCTCGCCTGGGGTGAACCCGCGAGGGGAAGAGCTAAAGTGAGAGTGGGCGTAAAAGTGGGCACAGGTGTTACCAGGTTCACCGGGATGATCAAAACCTGCCCAACGAAGATTTCGTTTTCGTTCTCGATGTCATTTTCTTTTTTAATGGCATCCACGGTGCTGTTGAACTTTAGAGCAATCGTGCCAAGCGAATCGCCCAGCTTGACGCGGTATTCGATCTTCGTACCACGCGGCAGGTTGGTAGGCAGCGGCGTTTCAGTTGGAAGTTGGGTATCCGGCCCAGGGATGATCAATTTGTAACCGACGGGGATATTGTTAGCCGTGGCTGCATCCAGGTTGTTGATCGTAATCAGCACCAGCAAGTCAACGTTGAATTTTTCAGCAATGGACCACAGGTTGTCGCCCTCCTCTACCTGATAGATAAACGGACCGGAAGGCGTGGGGGTCTCTGTCTCGGTTGGTGTGGTGGTCTCCGTGGGGGTGGCGCTTGGCGTCAGTGTTATGGTGGCAGTGGAGGTTGGAGTGGCAGTATCCGTGGGCGTGGGCGTATCCGAAGCGAACAGGGAGAGATTGATCATCGGCTTATTTGGCCCAAGCAACCAGAAGATGATGATCGCTGCGCCAGCGATAAGAAACACAGCAGCCAGGGTGATAACCAATGGAGCGCGCCGAGCTGCCTGTTGGCGCTTGCGGTAAGATTCAATCACATTTTGAGGACTTTCTTTTTCGTTCATAATTCGCTCATTTAGAAAACGAAGTTTCAAATTACATAGCGCTATAAAGCGTATCTTCCCGCTTGAAAACCGGTTTGCTTTCAGCGGGGTAAAAGCGCCGACATCAAGCTGCATAATCTGTTGTCAGGCGTGGTGATTTTACCCCATTTTTGGGTACAAAGCGAATCGAAGTACCTCCCGCAAATTCGTTGATTCTCAGGCTTCAGTGGCAAAGGAGCACGTTATAATCCCAATGACGCAGGCTTTCCTGATCCACTCATGGAAGCGGCAAGGTCAGGATCGGATGGCAAATATTCGAGCAAGCCGGGATGCTTCCAACCCTTCATGCATCCGGCGTGTTCAATGACCAAGGAGGTGCGCATGCGTATTGCAGTTTTTGGCGCTGGCGGAGTAGGCGGTTATTTCGGAGGCAGGCTTGCCCAGTCTGGGCAAGAGGTGGTATTTATCGCGCGGGGCGATCATTTGCGCGCCTTGCAGACCCAAGGGCTGCGAGTGGATTCCATCGCCGGGGATTTTTACCTTCCCAAAGTGGAGGCAACAGAGCATCCCGCGCAAGCGGGAGTGGTAGATGTCATCCTGGTTGCAGTGAAAGCATGGCAGGTGCCTGAGGCGGCATTGGCAATGCGTCCCATGGTTGGCGCTGATACGGCAGTGGTGCCTCTGGAAAACGGTGTAGAAGCGCCAGACCAATTGCGGCAAGTCTTGGGAGATAGACCCGTATTGGGCGGACTATGCCAGATTTCCGCCTATATCCACGCGCCAGGGCACATCCGCCATGTAGGTGTAGAGCCATATATTGCTTTTGGTGAGCTCGATGGGCAGCGCAGCCCGCGTGCCATGCACCTGCTGGAAGCATTTCAAAAGGCAGGGGTGAAAGCTGAAGTGCCAAAGGATATCGTTGCCGCGATATGGCGCAAGTTCACTTTCATCGCTGCGATCAGTGGAGTAGGGGCAGTGACGCGCGCCCCGGTTGGAGTGGTACGCAGTGTTCCCGAAACGCGGGCGATGCTCATCCGGGCAATCGAGGAGGTGGTTGCTGTGGCGCGTGCCCGTCAGGTAAACCTGCAACAGGACATAGCCGAAAAAACCTTAGCCTTCATCGACCAACTGGCGCCGGGTGTGCTTGCATCTATGCAACGCGATATCATGGAAGGTAAGCCCTCTGAGCTCGAAGCGCAAAATGGCGCTGTAGTACGCATGGGTATAGAATGCGGAGTACCCACTCCCACACACGCGTTCATCTATGCCAGCCTATTGCCTCAGGAACGCAAAGCGCGCCGCGAGATCGATTTCTAGCCCGGTGAGCATCTCAAGGGGAGTGGCGCACAATCGCGCAGCCATATGCAGGAGTCACCGAAGGATCAGGCAGGCGACCGCTTAGCAGAGCTTCCACGGCATCGCGCAGGTAGTGGTGTGTGGGCAACCTTTGCCGAAAGGTAACATCGTCCAAAGCTCCCTGATAGCGCAGAATGCGCCGTTCATCCAGTAGAAAGAAATGCGGCGTCGTCTGAACGGCGTACAAATCGGCAACCCGCTGGTGTTCATCTAAAAGAACCGTCTGTAAGGCGCGCGCCTGCGCTGCAGCACGCATTTGCTCAATGGTCTCGTTGGCATTTACGGCGATTGCCCACATGGCAACTCGTGGTTGCCATTGCCGCATCCAGGAAACTACCAGCTCATCCGCGCGCGCCGCCCAAGGGCATTCTGCCGACCAAAAGTTGAGCACGAGCAGCCTCCCTGAATGCTCAGATAATGTATAAAGCTTTCCTTCCAGTGAGAAGAGGCTAAATTCGGGCGCAGGTTGATTGAGCGCGATTATGGAATCCATTGAGGAAAATATCCTCCTAAAACAAGACGTATCATCCAGGTTTCGAAAGGGTGCATCACCCACAACTGTGGAGGTTCGGTGAGCGAAGCTTTATTGAAGCGCACAAATGCCAATCGTTCTCCAGTTGGGCTCCACACGATGTCGAAATGGTTGTAGAGGGGTGCGTCGGTGAGGGGAGTAGCTTGCTGGGTGAGGTAATCCATTAACCATAGCTGCCGTCCAGGCGTCCAGCGCTGAAGATCCAGGTATTTACGGGCAAACGCCAGGTAGCGCCCATCCGGGGAGAAGGAAGGAGCAGCGTCTTCAAGGTGTTCATCTTTTGAAAGGTCACCCACCTCAGCGCTACGCACCGAATAAGCCATCAAGTGACTGCTGGCAAAGGTTTCCAAACCTTCTACTGAGGTTGTCTCAGGCCCCAAAAAAAGGATCTCTGCGGCGACATATACCTCACCCTGAGGGTGCCAACTCCCTGGCTGCCCAGTTTGATTGGGAAAACGCCAACGACGGTTGTTTCGCGGGTCAAAGACGATGAACGCTGCTTCTTGTGTATCATAATAGGTCAGCCAACCTTGCGGCGACCAAGAAGGTAAGATGGATTGATGCCCCAGATCATCTACCGGCTGAGCAGCTTCGTCTTCTAAAACGACAGGGGCCTCCTGCGCATCCGATAGGGCGTTTAACGCTACATACCAAACTCGCGGGTAGTTTTCTGCCTGCTCAGAAAGGTATGCAACGCGCTCAAATGCCAGGAATCTTCCATCAGGTGAAACTGCAACCGCACGGCAGATCGCCTCTTGACAACGCAAAACTAACTCAGGGGCAGGGATTTCCTCTTGGGCATGGTTCTCCGCGCCTGGTGCAAACAGGCGGTTCAAGAAATCCAAAGGCAGACGATAGATCTCACTACCCGAAGGGCTGCCGTGCAAGCTGTAGTACAACTCTTGACCATCGGGGCGGACGTGATAGTCGAGCACACCACCGGCATGAAAGGTCAACTGAAATGCCTCACGGGTTTGCGGGTCGATCACATAGATGTTGGCCGGTCCACTCGATGGATAAAGATAAGCCAGTAGAGGCTGGCGGATGCTAAATGACCAGGTCTTCTCTTCAAGCATGGGGAAGGAGAACAAGCCGCTGGCACGCGCCCCGGCGGAGAGGCTGACCACCAGGCGTGTCCCTGGCAGCCAGGGAGTTTGAGGGGTGAAGATCAGCGTGTTCTCTTGCCAAGTGAAGGTTCCTTCAGCAGGTGGGGCAATCGATAGGTGCGTTTGTACCGATTCTAGGTCCATGCGCCGTGAGAAGCGTAAGCGCAATTGAACCTGGGTTGCCGAGATGACCGCGCCCTGCGGCGGATACACTTCCAATAGGCGTGGCGTCCCTCGCCAATATACGAGGCTTCCCAGGATCGCCAACGCAAGCGAGATGAGGATTCCCTTTTGCCACAACTTGAGCATATAAGAAATTATAAACCGTGGAGCGCGCAGGCAGGCGATGGTAGAATGGACGCCATGAAACGGTGGCAATTCTGGTTAGGCGTGGCGATCAGCCTGGCATTGCTCTTTTGGGCACTTCAGGGTCTTGGATTGGAGGAATTGAGCGCTGCATTTTGGGATGCGCATTATATTTGGTTGCTGCCCGGCGTAGCGGTGTACTTTATTGGCGTTTGGGCGCGCGCCTGGCGCTGGCATTACTTGCTGCGTCCGGTGAAAGCCATCTCAACCAAGGCGATGTTCCCAGTGGTGGCCATGGGTTATTTTGGCAACAACGTCCTGCCGGCGCGTGCTGGAGAAGTGCTGCGCGCGGTGGTGCTGAAAAAGCGCGAGGGGGTAGCCATTTCCGCTTCGCTGGCAACTATCATCGTAGAGCGCATTTTCGACGGCGTGGTAATGCTGGCATTCGTCTTCCTCAATCTGCCAGAACTGACGCGCCTCACAGCCGATTCGGGCTTCATCGGCGACATCCGCACGCTGGCATTGGTAGGAAGCGTTGCTTTTCTGGGTGCGCTGGGCGCCTTTTTGGTGGCTGCCATGTTCCCTCAGCGCGCTAAAGCCCTCAGCGTCACACTCATTCATCGGCTCCTACCCGCGCGCTATGCCGAACGATTGAGTGGGTTAGCTGAGCGCTTTCTGGATGGACTTGAAGCGCTACGCTCGCCCGCCGACGCGTGGATGGTCTTCCTCACCTCTGTGGTGATTTGGCTGCTGGAAACAGGCAAGTATTGGTTCGTCATGCATGCGTTTCCCTTCGAAGTGAGCTATTTTGCCTTGATGTTGATGAATGGCATTGTCAACCTGGCGACGACCATTCCCTCCGCGCCAGGGTATGTGGGTACATTCGACGCCCCGGGCATCGCTGTATTAGAAGCTTATGGTGTGAGTAAAGCCGTGGCAGCGGCATACACTTTGGTGCTACATGTGGCTTTGTGGGTGCCGATCACCCTGCTGGGTTTCTTCTTCATTCTACGGGAAGGGATACAATGGAGCGAAGAACTGGGGAAGGTCAGGCAGGGCGCTTGAGAAACATTGGCATCGTCGGGGCGGGTTTTACGGGCTTATCGGCAGCATATGACCTGGTCGCAGCCGGACACTCGGTGACGATTTTTGAAGCCAGCGCTACCGTCGGAGGGTTGGCTGCAGGCTTCAAACAACCTCATTGGGAATGGTATGTTGAGAATTATTACCACCACTGGTTTGCCAGCGACCGTCACATACTCAAACTGATTGACGAGTTGGGCTGGCAAGAGCATGTGCTCTTTCCGCGACCGGTCACCGTGATGTACCACCAGGGCAGGTTCTACCCCTTCGACTCGATCGCCGCGGCAATCCGCTTCCCTGGCTTGGGATGGGGTGTCGATAAGCTGCGCTTCGGTCTGGTGGGTCTTTTCCTACGAATGACGAACAACTGGCGCCCTCTGGAACAACACACGGTAGCCGCCTGGATGCGCAAATGGGCAGGGAGGCGCGTCTACGAGCTGATGTGGCAACCCCTCATGACCGGAAAATTCGGCGAGCGTTACGCCGAACAGGTGAACATGGCTTGGTTCTGGGCGCGCTTAAAAGCGCGCACCTCACGGCTGGGTACATTCCGGGGCGGTTTTCAAACCTTCGCCGAGATGTTCGCAGACCATCTATCTCGGCAAGGTGTGCACATCCATCTTAACACTCTAGTGGAAAGTATCACTGTACTATCGGACGGAAAGCTGAGGGTGAGCACTTCCAATGGAGCGTTTATATTCGATCAGGTACTGGTCACCACCTCACCCGCCCTCTTCGCTCGCATGGCTGCGCAACTCCCGCAAAGCTACTTGCGCGGTCTGTTGGAGCTCCAAAGCCTGGGCGCAGTGGTGGTCATCTTTTCGCTGCGGCAGCGCCTTTCCGAAGAAGGCTATTACTGGTTCAACTTGCCAAAAGCAGCCGGCTTTCCATTTCTGGCGTTGGTGGAGCACACCAATTTCATCTCCCCAGACCACTTCGGAGGAGAGCATATTGTCTATGCGGGCGATTACTTGGAGCGCGAACACCCTTATTTTCAGCTCAGTAACGCAGAACTGGTCGAAAGCTTCATTCCAGCGTTAAAACGGATCAATCCACGCTTCACCACCGATTGGATGCTCAATACCTGGGTACATCGCACACCATACGCTCAGCCCGTCCCCCTGGTGAACCACTCACATAACCTACCCGACATCCGCACGCCAATACCCAACCTGTATCTTGCCAGCATGAGCCAGATTTATCCATGGGATCGAGGCACGAATTTCGCCGTCGAGATTGGCAGGCGCGCGGCGCGCGTCATGATCCAAAGCAGAACAACTACCGGATAGATTGGATACATTTCGAAGCGGGTTTACAATAACCCCAGGATCGGATTCAAAAAGAGGCGGGGTCTGAATGATTCGAAAGCGGGCATTTCGTTTTTCTTGAGGAAGTTGCATATATTGATAACTTTATAGTAAAATTTGGCGTATTCAAGTTGGAATGGGTTAGTTTTTTATTTTTTATACTCCATCCCCCCCTTGAACAATCTAATTATCCGCCAAAGGAGAAAAAAACATGTCACAAAAAAAGCTGGTTCCCCTGCTCGCTCTTCTGGCCCTGGTGGTAGCCACGCTGGCTTGCGGCTTCAACGTTAGCACTGCCAATATTAAAGAGGCCTGGATGGCACACGACGAGGAAGGAGAGCAACCCACGACTACCTTCGCCCAGGATGAAACATTCTATGTCATTGTAGATGTAGCCAACGCCCCTGATGACACCAAAGTCAAAGCGGTCTTCACCGCGGTCGACGTCGAAGGAGCTGAACCGAACACTGCTCTAGGAGAACATGAAATCACTTCCAGCAGCGGCAAGTTTCACTTCAACCTGAGCAACTCCATGTTATGGCCGGTAGGCAAATACAAAGTGGATATTTATCTCAACGATGAACTGGATACTACGCTAGAATTCGAAGTTGAGGGCTCTGTATCCACTCAATCGGGCGGCATCCAGATCACGCGCGCTTCTCTGGCACGCGATGCTGAAGGAACGCAGCCCACGACGACATTCAGCACCACGGATATCTTTTATTTCATCATCGAAACGAGCGGCGCTCCCGCAGGAACCAGCTTTATGGCGCGCTGGATAGCAACCTCCGTGGAGGGCATCGAACCGAATTACGTTATCGATGAAGCCGAGATCACCGGTGGAGACGATGTCTACACCTTCAACCTGTCAAACAATCAACCCTGGCCGACCGGCGATTATCGCGTGGAACTCTATATCAATGGAGCGCTCTATCAGACATACGAATTCAGCGTAGAGTGATTGATCAGCCTCCAAGCGCCCTGACAAAACACAAAACCTCAGGTCGCTTGGTGAAATGATCCAACCCGCGGGGCAAAAGCGGACAGCGTCCTTTCCCACACACAGATGAGAGGCGGTTCGTTTTTGCCCCTCTGAAAACAGCACCTATCAATAAAATTTGGTGAAATCGTCCTTGAAGCGCAAATTTCCCCCAGCCCTGGCTCTTTTTCTGATCGCCCCGATTTTCGGCGAGTTATTCTCAGGCTCCACTCCGCTCAACGAATATCTCAACCCCTTCTCCTTGATTGTTCTTTCCCTTTTGTATGGCTGCGGCGCCATCCTGGTACGCGAGCTCGTCCTGCGTTGGAAAAAAGGATGGGCCAGCCTGTTGCTGCTTGGCTTTGCCTATGGCGTTTACGAAGAAGGGTTGGTCGTGCGTTCCTTCTTTGACCCCAACTGGATCGATTTAGGCAGCCTGGCAATTTACGGACGCGTCGCCGGTGTGAATTGGGTATGGAGTCAACATTTGACCGTCTACCATGCCTTGATCAGCATTGCTGCCAGCATCACCTTCGTAGAGATGCTGTACGCATCTCTACGCGCGGAACCCTGGATCAAAAGCCGCAAAGGATGGATCGCCAATTGGGCCGGCTTTTCATCTGTTCTATTCATTGGTAGAGTGCTCACCCCTTATGATGCCCCGGATGGTTGGGTGTTGCTCGCCTGGTTAGCCATTTTCTTCTTCGCTGGCCTGGCGCGCCTTATACCGGCGCAAATCCTGCCACCCCGACAAAGGCAGGCGCCTTCTCCTTGGCGTTTCTTCTTCATTGGCATAGTGGGCATGTTTCTACAATTCTTCCTGATCTCCATCGGCGCAGACAACGGAGCATATCCTTTTCCCGTAGCTATGCTGATTTTGACCGTCTTTGACCTGGGCGTGCTTTTCCTGGTGCTGCGCTGGAATGGCAACGGCGCCGCGTGGGACGACCGCCACCGCATGGCACTGATTGCCGGGGGATTGAGTTTCTTTTTGATATTCGTCCCACTATTTACCCAAGGGCAATATCCTGTAATGTACTTCAGCAACCCTATTTTCCTGCTATCACTGGGAATAGCCTATTGGCGGGTGAAAAAGCGCGTGGAAGACGAAAAAGCTCGGGTTTCGAGCGAAGTAAGTGAAGAAGAAATGACAGCGTAGGTCATTTGATTTTTGACGCATTGCACGCGTCGAAAAGAGAAAACCCGGCATGACGCTGCTCTTCCACGCCATACACGCTAGCAGGGCTTTTTAAAAGTCTAATCTTTCGCGCACATCACCGTTGTTCTGTGACTTTCCGATGGCGGAAATCATACCGCCGATCTTTGGTTGGTCCTTGCCAGGCTAAGCCTGGCGGTACATCGAACAGGCTTTCATTAAAATCTTTGAAAAACCCTAAAATGCTAGCGGGTGACCTTGACATATAGACAAATATCGATATAATACTTGGCAATGGTTGCCCAAGACAAAGCGACGGATGCGCTTAGTTTCGCCAAAGCTCTGGCAGACGAAACCCGCCAGCAGATCATGCAACTCTGCTGTTGCCAGTGGCTGTCGGTGAATGAAATCGTGAGTCACTTGCAAGTCACCCAACCAACGGTTTCGCACCATCTTGCCATCTTGCGAGAGGCAGGCTTGGTAGAAATACGCGCCCACGGGAAACACACCTTCTACCGCCTCAATCAGGAGAAAATTGCTTCCTGCTGCGGAATGCTGATGGCGCGGTTTGCTCCTCAACAGAACCACTCCGACAAGCCTTCAACAGAAGCGTAATGCTCATCGGAGATCAAACTTTTTTCACCACAGGAGAACTCAACGATGTCCGACAACAAAGATGAAATTCGTAAGCATGTGCAAAAATATTACACCGAGTGCGCCCGCAGCTCCGCACCCTGCTGCGCACCCGTATCCACAGATGAGCCGGGGCAATCCCATTGCTGCACCCCGCAAAGCCTCTTCTACCCCGACGAGCTGCTCGCCACGCTGCCCAACGAGGCGAATGCCTTCAGTCTGGGATGCGGCGACCCTATCAGTCAGGCAGGCTTGCAGCCCGGCGAGGTGGTGTTGGACCTGGGTTCGGGCGGCGGCTTGGATTGCTTCCTGGCAGCCGAGAAGGTAGGTGGACAAGGTCGCGTCATTGGCGTAGATATGACCGCAGAGATGATCGCGCTCGCCCGTACCCATGCTGCTCGCCTGGGTTTATCCAACGTAGAATTCCGGCAGGGATACCTGGAAGACCTGCCCATCGACGATGAGAGCATCGATGTGGTCATTTCCAATTGCGTGATCAACCTTTCTCCAGATAAACCGCGCGTCTTTCGCGAAATCTGGCGTGCGCTCAAGCCAGGAGGGCGCCTCTCGATTGCGGACATGGTGACCAATGGCGCGTTGCCTGAGGAACTTCGCAACGACATGCACGCCTGGGGAAGTTGCCTAGCTGGAGCACTGGAAGTGTCCGAATATATCTCAGGGCTGGTCGAAGCCGGCTTCACGCAAGTCACCGTTGAACCCAAAGACGACACGGCAGGATCTTCCATACACATGGCATCGCCGAGAGGGGTTTTCTCGGCCAACATCACCGCGCGTAAGCCTGCTCACTGAAGATCGATGGACATTTATTGCATATACCCATCTTCGTTCAAGATATGCGCCAACGTCGTTGAGGCAGTCGTCGGCGCCGTAAGAACATAATAAACCAGGATCAACGCCTATTCAGCGTTCTAAAGCGCATTCATGGATCTCCCCGGCTTTCGCGCGTTGCTATCACCACCAGGGCAGGAAGCGCTACAACTGGCCGAGGCGCAGCCGTGGGATGAATCTCAATTCCTGAGCCTGTTCGATGCAATGTGCAGGCATTTTCCCCCCGAGGTGGCTCGCGCGGCGTTGGAAACCGCGCTTCTCAGGCGCAAAGCCACGGTGAAGTTCCCTTTTGCTGAACGCATGTACTTCATTCGGGAAGCGCTGGAACAAGCTTCAAACTTTGCCATTGCCGTTTACCGCGCAAAGCGCTTTGCCTCGTTCAACATGGCGCTGGATTTGGGCTGCTCAATTGGCGGGGATACGCTGGCTCTGTCCACCCAGGTGGACACCTTGGGCGTCGAGATAGACGAATTGCGCCTGCTCATCGCTCAGGCGAACTATCAAGCTATCGGAGGGGCGCATCCGGTCGATTTCCTGCGTGCAGACCTTTCTCAAGCGCTCCCCTTGCTTCCAATAAGAAAAACAGCAGCGTGGTGCGACCCCTCACGGCGCAGCCAGGGACAGCGCGTGCACCACTTGCGGCAATACCAGCCAGGCATCACAGCCATCAACGCATGGAGCCATGTGTTCTCCGCCCTTGGAGTAAAGCTCTCACCAGGTGTAAAACTCGAAGAGATCGAGGGCTACAACGCCGAAGTGGAGTTCATCTCTTTACATGGAGATTTAAAAGAGTGCGTGCTCTGGTTTGGGGACTTCAAGACAACCGACCGACGCGCTACAGTGCTCCCCGGCGAGCACAGCTTCAGCGGTGCTCCCGATTTCCAGGCAGATGGAACTCCACGCCATAGCCTGCCTCTGTGTGAGCCTTTGGCGTATCTATATGAACCAGATGCTTCCATACTGCGCGCTGGCCTTGTGCGAGCTTTTGGAGCATCCATCGGCGCGGCACAACTCGACGCGGATATCGCTTATCTCACCGCGCCGCACCTCGTCCACACCCCTCTCGCTCGCGCTTGGGCAGTGGAAGCCTGGATGCCATTCAATATCAAAAGGTTACGCGCTGCGTTACGCGCGCGCGGCGTTTCCCGAGTGGTGGTAAAGAAGCGCGGTTCTCCGCTCCAACCTGAGGAGGTAATCCACATGCTACGGCTAAAGACCCCGCCTGCAGAGGGAGTATCTCGAGTGCTGTTCCTCACGCACCTGCGGGGTAAGCCCATCGCCATCCTATGCCTGCCTGAAGAAGCAAGGTAAACTCCATCTGCTATAATCGCTCTCGAGCGTTTATCGGGCAGCCAAATACGACATCTTCCTGGGTAATCATTTTTAGATGAAACTTCATCGCTTCCTCTACGAGCAAAAATTATTCAGCCTCCTTTTGGTAATACAACTCATATCCGGCTGTCTGGGGTATAGTGAAACCCCGCCATCCAACACAAGCCCTGTTTCTACCCAGGCTGAAGTAAGCTGGTATAGCCTGTATTTCACCGATCCGCTCTCGCCCGGTAGCCAGACCCTGCGTGGTGGTGCCGATCGCCCTCTGGCAGAAGCCATTCGCGAGGCGCGCCTGAGCGTTGACGTGGCAGTCATGCAACTCAACCTGTGGAGCATACGCGATGCGCTCATCGCCGCGCACCGCCGCGGGGTAGCTGTGCGCGTGGTCACGGAAAGCGAATATTTGGACGAACGCGAAATTCAAGAGGTGCTAGCCGCGGGCATACCTGTGCTGGGTGACCGCCGTGAAGGGTTGATGCACAACAAGTTCGTCGTCATTGATCGCTATGAGGTTTGGACCGGTTCGATGAACTTCACCATCAATGACGCTTATCACAACAACAATCATCTCGTTCGCTTGCGTTCCACGCAACTGGCTGCTGACTACACCGCAGAATTCGAAGAGATGTTTGTGGAAGATCGCTTTGGCCCAGGTTCACCAGCTCTTACTCCCTTTCCAAAGTTCACCCTGGAGGGTGTGCAGGTAGAGGTCTTCTTCTCCCCTGAAGATCACACTCTATCACGTTTGCTCGAACTAGTGCGCGAGGCACGGCACAGCATTCTCATCCTGGCATATTCCTTCACTTCTGACGAGTTGACCAGCGCCATCCTCAGCCGCGCCCGCGCCGGAGTACAGGTGCGTGGGGTTTTCGAATTTTCGCAATATCAATCCAACATAGGAGGCGACTTCGATCGCCTCCTCTCCGCAGGTCTGGATGTCCACCTGGACGGCAATGCGCAAAATATGCACCACAAAGTCCTTATCCTGGACGAGCGCATCGTTGTGCTTGGCTCATATAACTTCAGTAAGAACGCAGAAGAGCGCAACGATGAAAACACCCTCATCTTACACAGCGCAGAAATTGCTCGTGCCTTCATGGAGGAATTTGAGCGCATCTATGCCCTGGCAAATAGATAGGCGTAGGGAGGTGCGCTTTACAAATTGAGCAAGCTCAGGCAGCAAAACAAGTCGAGAGTATAATAAAAGCTGAATCATGGGATGCACACCGGAGGAGAGCGCATGATCGAGACAAAAGGAAAATTTTATCTTGGACGTCTCTACGACCTGAAAAAGGCTCAGGTAACAGAACAACCGCTCCTTTATGAAGCGGACGACCTCACCACCCATGCGGTTGTGGTAGGCATGACCGGTTCAGGAAAGACCGGGCTTTGCGTGAACCTTTTGGAAGAAGCCGCGCTAAACAACATCCCTGCGCTGATGATCGATCCAAAAGGCGACGTTACCAACACGCTGTTGCATTTTCCCGAATTGCTCCCCCAAGACTTTCAGCCCTGGGTCAATCCGGATGAGGCGCGCCGTGAGGGGCTATCCCTGGCCCAGGCGGCTGAAAAAGCCGCAAACCAATGGAGAGAGGGACTGGCGAAGTGGGACATTCAGCCTGAGCGTCTTCAGGCGCTACGCGAGGCGGCTCAGTTTGCCGTGTACACCCCAGGTTCCGACGCGGGACTGCCGGTGAGCATCCTGGCGTCGCTTAAAGCTCCCGAAATATCCTGGGAGGCCAACCGTGAGTTGCTGCGCGAGAAAATCTCCGGCACTGTAACGGCCATTTTAGGACTGGTAGGTGTTAAAGACATCGATCCGGTTCGCTCGCGTGAACACATCCTGCTGGCAAATATCTTTGAACATACCTGGAGCCAGGCAAAAGACTTAAACCTGGGCGAGCTAATCTTAAAGACTCAAAATCCACCTTTTGACAAGCTGGGTGTGTTCGATGTGAACACCTTCTACCCGGAGAAAGAGCGCTTCGAGCTGGCTATGATGTTGAATAACATCCTGGCAGCGCCGGCTTTTCAAACCTGGATCGAGGGGCAGCCGTTAGAAATCGGCAGTCTGCTGTACACCCCGGATGGTCGCCCGCGCCATAGCGTCTTCTACCTGGCACACCTCAATGACGCCGAGCGCATGTTCTTCGTCACCTTGTTATACACTGCCGTGGAGAGCTGGATGCGGGTACAAAGTGGCACAACCTCGCTGCGCGCCATTGTGTATTTTGACGAAATCTTTGGCTATCTGCCCCCGGTTGCCAACCCGCCGTCCAAACAATTCATACTGCGCATGCTCAAACAGGCACGGGCTTTTGGCATTGGGCAGGTGCTGGTCACGCAAAACCCGGTAGATTTAGACTACAAAGCGCTCTCCAATGCAGGGAGTTGGTTCATCGGCAAGCTACAAACCGATCAGGATAAACAGCGCCTATTGGATGGCCTTGAAGGGGCGATGGCTGGAGCGATGAACCGCTCCCGTTATGATGCTATTATTTCGGCTTTAGGGAAGCGCGTCTTTCTGCTGCACAACGTGCACGAAAAAGAGCCCCAAGTCTTTCAAACCCGGTGGGCGATGAACTACCTCGCCGGCCCATTGACGCGCACACACATCCCAATGCTCAACCAGTTAGTTGGCGCCACCCAGGAAACCGCAGCGGTTGACGTGGAAGGGCCTTTGCCACCCAAACCCTCATCCGAAAAGCCGCGCCCTTCCGTCACTCTCTCCGGAACCAGCACGCGCCCCGCTTTACCCGCTGGCATTGCCGAATACTTTCTGCCAAACAATGTGAGCTTTGCTCAGGCGCTGAAAAAAGCTGCAAAGGAAGGCCTTTCTCAAGCCAAACCCAGCGGAATGATGTATCATCCCGCTCTGCTTGCCCAGGCACGCGTGCGATATGTCCAACTCAAATACAACCTGGATTTCGAAACGGTGCACACTGCGCTGGTGCACACCGCCGAACGCCGTGGCATTATTCGCTGGAGCGACTTCCTGGCGGCACCCATCGACCCCGAGTCTCTGGAGGACGAACCGCTTCCAGAGGCGCGTTTCGCCTCCTTGCCAGCCATACTAACCCAGGCAGCTTCATTGAAAACTCTGGAGAGGCAATTCCTGGATTGGGCTTTTCAGAACAGCCCGATTAAGATCAAAGCCAATGAAGCTCTCAAGCTGTATGCTTCCCCAGATATGACGACGGCCGAGTTTCACACGCTGTGCTCCGAAGCCGCAGACAAAGCCTTTCGCGAGGAATCGAAGAAGTTCGAAAAGGATTTCGAAAAACAGCTTCGCACTCTGCAAACGAAGCTGGAAAGAGAAGAAAGAGAGCTGGCTGAAGATGAAAGTGAGTATTCACAGCGGAAGCTAGAGGAAATGGGCACTCACGCTGAAAACATCCTCGGCTTGATTGGTGGCAGGCGGCGGCGTCTCACCACATCGCTCACCAAGCGACGCATGACTGCCAAAGCCAAAGCCGACATTGACGAATCCGTGGCTGAAATCAAACGCCTGAAGACACAAATTGCCGAGCTTGAGGCTGAAAAGAACCACGCCTTGGAAGAGGCGCGCGCCCGTTGGGGAGAAGCTGCCGGATCATTCGTCGAAATCACCCTGACGCCCTATAAGAAGGATGTGCTCCTCGAACTTTTCGGCGTTGCCTGGGTGCCGTACTACCAGGCGCAAATTGGCCAAGAGACATTGGAATTTCCAGGGTATCAAACCCCATAGCCGCAAAGGCTTGGTGTTCTGAAAATCTGCCACAAGTCAACACCCTCTTTCTTTGCACTGCTTCGCAAACACGGGTAGACAGGCGAGCTTGAACGCGCTCAAAATGGTATAATCCTGCCCGTGCCAAAAAAAGTACTGCCCCAGGACTTATCAGACGAAGAACTACGTTGGCTCTTAGTGGAGAAGCGCCGATCGGCGCGCCATGAGCGGTTAGAACGCTATCGGCGCACCGGTCGCGCGGTCACGCTGAGCTCCGATGTTTTGCCTTCCGATACCACAACCTGGCGTGCGTTACCCGTAGAGGACGAAGAGGAGGAACAAGCCACTGTCAAACCGCCGCGCTCCCGGCGCATCCTGGATGCATTGCTGCTGTTAGTCGAGATCAGCGCGGTACTTGGTTTCCTTTACATACTGTTCAACGGGTTGAACCTCATTAAAGAGCTCAATCAGGAAGTGGTCGCAGCCCTGGAGCAACCCACCCTTACCCCCACTCCGCTGATCACGGCGGTAGTCCTCCCCTCGGGCCACACACCTCCGAACTCGCCTGGGGGAGCGCGTTTCAATGAGGCAGAAATCCCTGAGCATCTGCGCCCCCTGGTGCAATCCATGGTCAGCCTCACTCTACCAACACCTGGCCCCGAACAAGCCATCCGCATCCAAATTCCCGCAATCCAGGTAGATGCGCCTGTCGTTCAAGGGGATGGTTGGGAACAGCTCAAAAAAGGCGTCGGACAGCACCCGGGTTCGGCAAACCCCGGCGAAACCGGCAATCTGGTGCTTTCGGCACACAACGATATCTTTGGTGAGATCTTTCGCGACCTGGACCGTCTGAGGCCGGGCGACTTGATCATCATCCATACCGCTCAGCGAGTCTATACGTACATCGTGATTGAGACGAAAATCGTCGCTCCTACTGCAGTTGAGGTCATGGCACCCACCGCACAACCAACGGTCACGCTAATTTCGTGTTACCCTTATTTGGTAGATAACCAACGCATCGTGGTCATTGCACGCTTGCAGGTCAATCCATAAATCTATAACCTTCAATCAGGAGCAAAGAACTATGGCAAAAAAGAACAAATATAGCGCACGCAGGAGAACAAAAGGGTCTGCGCCTTCCAACGCTACTGTAAGTCAAACGGTAAAGGTAGAAAAGGAATTCAATCCCGATTACAGTCAAACCAAAAAGGACCTACGCCGCATTGGTACGTTGGCAGGCACTTTCTTTTTCATCCTTATCGTATTGTCTTTCATCCTGCGTTAAATCCCCTCCCCCCTTCACTGCCCGGCTGCACCATTACCCACCTCTGCGGCCGGGCATTTTCTCTTAATTGCCAAAAACCCAAAAAACGAATAGAATGATGTCATGCAAACCGTGCCTCCGCGTTGGTCTTCTACCACCAAGCTCACTGTCGCTCTCTTACTGCTATCGCTCGGCGTGTACTTGCTGTACCGCTTCAGCGCCGTTCTCAAGCCGCTGATATTGGCTTTCATGCTTGCCTACATCCTGAACCCCATCGTCAATTGGTTCGAAGATCGGTTACGTTTGAGACGCTCCCTGGCATCGCTATCCACCTATCTGCTCGTCGCCTTGTTCATTGCCACAATTCCCCTATTATTCCTCCCTCCGCTGGCTGCCCAAGCCAGTCGCCTCAACCTGGATTTACAGAGCTTCGTCCAACAGGTAGAATCCATCCTGGGAAGCCAATACACCATTTTAGGGCAAACGCTCGATGTGGATGCCTTGCTCCAGGAGGCAGTAGGTTCTATTCAACAATTGGCAGAGCCGATTGTTGGGCAAACCTTCAGTTTCCTCATCGAAGCGATCTCCTCCCTGGTATGGGTGATTTTCATCATTGTCGTCTCATTCTACCTGGTGAAAGACGGCCAGGCATTGCAAACATGGCTTGAAGAACTCGTGCCAGCTGCATACCACAACGACTTTGTGCGCTTACGCTCTGAGATCAACCTAATTTGGCAGGCGTTTTTCCGCGGCCAGCTTCTCCTGGCGTTGATCGTGACGATCATCTTTGCAGTTATTGGTCTGATCATCGGGATGCCCTTTGCGCTTACTATGGCCGTGATGGCTGGTTTGCTAGAGTTTTTACCCAGCATCGGTCATGGTATCTGGCTGACTATGGCTTCTATTGTCGCCCTTTTCGCCGGCTCGACATGGCTGGACATCCCCAATTGGGTTTTTACGCTTTTGATCATCGCCTTACACATTTTCTTTCAACAATTCGATTTAAACTATCTCATCCCGCGCGTCATTGGCCGGCGGGTACACCTGCCGCCCCTGGTCGTAATCCTGGGGATCGTTTCCGGGGCGCTGTTGGCTGGCGTTTTAGGCATCTTGTTGGCAGCGCCTACCATCGCTTCAGCGCGCGTCCTGGGGCGCTATCTCTACGCCCAGCTGTTTGACCGGGATCCCTTCCCAACCCCAATCGCCCCCTCCCTGCCGCCGCCGAACCCGCGATGGTGGCGGAAGCAGCCGCCGCGCGTTGAGAGACCTGTCGCTCAAGAAGGGCGTGAAGAATGAGCAATGCCCCTCTGGACACGCGCTCACCAAGATGGTCGTCCACCACAAAATCGGTAGTCGGCTTGTCCATGCTTCTTTTGTTTGCTGCGGCAGTTTTCTATTTCCGGCAGCTCATCGGCCCACTCCTACTGGCTTTCATCCTGGCGTATGTCTTCCATCCCCTGGCGGCGTGGTTAAACCGAACCACCAGGTTGTCCTGGCGCGCTTCCGTCAACCTGGTTTACCTTATATTGGTTATCCTCCTCGCTACAATTCTCACCCTCGCAGGGCTGGGAATAGTGCAACAAGCGCAAAGCCTGATCGCTTTTCTGCAAAGCTTTGCCGGCAGCTTACCAGAAATGGTAACCGAAATTTCCGGAAAGGTTTTCACAATTGGGCCCTTCCAACTTGATTTGAGTCAGTTTGACCTTGCCAGTCTCACTCAGCAAATCCTGGGCGTCGTCCAACCTCTCCTCGGGCAGGCAGGCACGCTGGTCAGCAGAGTGGCCACCAGCGCGGCTTCTACCCTGGGATGGGGGGCTTTCATCCTCCTGATCTCTTACTTTTTGCTTTCTGAAGCCGGGCAACTGCGCGAAAACATCCTGCGCATCGAAATCCCCGGGTACAGCGAGGACATTCAGCGCCTGGGTAGGGAACTGAGCAAAATATGGGATGCCTTCTTACGAGGGCAGTTGATGATCTCTTTGGTGGTCATCCTGGCGTATTACCTCTTGCTTACGATTTTAGGGACACGTCTGACTCTGGCAATTGCTGTGATGGCTGGCCTGGCGCGCTTCATCC
Organism: Anaerolineae bacterium; assembly: GCA_037439525.1. Lineage (GTDB taxonomy): Bacteria > Chloroflexota > Anaerolineae > Anaerolineales > UBA4823 > JBBIVW01. Next base: position 58,017 of record JBBIVW010000007.1, on the reverse strand, counting down.
CCTGGGTGGGGCCAATGATCACCTGGTCGGCGACAGCGATTGTCGCCTTCGTGCAAAGCAGCAACTATTTTAGTCTGTCCACAGTACAATACACCCTGGTCGTATTAGCTGCATGCCTGTTGCTCGACCAGGTGATGGACAACCTCATTGTTCCACGCCTTTTAGGGCGCACGCTAGGCGTACACCCGGCAGGAGTGCTCATCACGGCGCTCATCGCGGCGCGCATGATCGGGCTTGTCGGTCTGGTGATCGCTGCCCCTACGTTGGCGACCGGCAACATGCTCGCGCGTTACATCACCCGTAAAATGCTCGACCTTGACCCCTGGCCAGAAGAAGAGCCACCTCCTGGACCCAAACCATCTTTATGGAGGGCTGTAACGGCGCTTGCCGACCTGATCTGGAAAATCCTGCGGCAAATAGACCCCTGGAAAAAGAAACAAGGATAAAAAAGGCGGCTTCGTTGCCGCCTCTAAGGAAGATCGAAAACAAATACTTCAGAAACTAACTGAAGAGGGTTGAAAAGAGCGCGCATTTCCGTAGAGCTTTTCTTTGATCTCTAAAATCTCCTTCCGCAAACGGTCGTCTCTCTCCAGCATATCCGCAATCTTTTCACAGCCGTATAGCACTGTGGTGTGATCGCGTCCCCCCAATGCCTCACCGATTTGGGGCAGGGAGATATTGCCATATTCGCGCATCAGATACATAGCGATTTGCCGAGGCACAGCTACCTGCCGGGCGCGGCTCTTGCTCAGCAGGCTTTGTGGCGCGAGGTGATATGCTTCGGCAACGCATTCGATGATTTCTTGAGGGTGTATCTGCTTGCGCCGCGGCAGCAAGTCATTCAAGATCGTTTCCACCATGGGAAGGGACAAAGACTGCCCACTCATTTGCATGTATGCAGTCACGCGGGTCAACGCGCCTTCCAGCTCACGGATATTAGATTGCACGCGTCGTGCAATCACACCCAAAAAATCGTCGGCGATGCACACACCCATCCGCTCTGCTTTGGAGCGTAAAATTGCCAGGCGGGTTTCATAATCGGGGGGTTGGATATCTGCGGTCAGTCCCCATTCGAAGCGAGAACACAGCCTCTCCTCCAGGGTGATCAACGCTTTTGGCGGGCGGTCGGAGGTGACCACAATTTGTTTGTTTTGTCCGTGCAGCGTATTAAAGGTGTGAAAGAACTCTTCCTGTGTCGATTCTTTGCCGGCGATAAATTGGATGTCATCCACTAAAAGCACATCCATGCGGCGATACTTCTCGCGAAAAGCCTGGGTGGAGTGCGCGCGAATGGCATTGATGAGATCATTGGTGAACTCTTCGGAGGAGACATAGAGCACCTGCAAACCTTTGCGAAAGCAGGCATTACCGATGGCATGGAGCAAATGGGTCTTGCCCAAACCTACCCCTCCATATAGGAAGAGCGGGTTATACGCCTCGGCGGGCTTTTCTGCTACCGCCAGGGAGGCAGCATGAGCCAGGCGATTGTTCGTCCCCACAACGAAGTTTTCGAAGCTGTAGCGCGGGTTAAGGCTATCGTTGTGCTCAGGAAGCTGGGCCACGTATTCAATGAACGACGTTTCTCCAACCAGGGGGATAGGTTCCTCTTCGGCTGAGGGGGCAACTTCCTCCTTCCACAGGACAAAGCGCATTTCGACGCTCCGCCCCATTAATCCAGTTAACAGGCGCGTCGCAGTGCTCTTCAACCGGCTTTCCAACCAATCGCGGGCGTAGGCGTTGGCAACACCAATAACAAAAGAACCGTCCTCATAAGCCAGGAACTTTGCCTCACGCACCCAGGTGTCGAAAGCTGCCTTAGGCATTTCAATCTGCAATTGTCCAAGCGTAGCCTGCCATGCTCTCTCTGCCTGCATCGTTTCTTCCTCCTCAAATCGCGTTATTAAAAAGACTCCCCTACCTCTTCTGAACACGCTTCGCTCAGAAGCAAAACCATGCTATGGAAATTGATCGTCGTTACTAGAAGGGAATACCCCTAAAGGACACCTCAGACAGCAACACACATTTTAGCAAAAAACATCGATTTTTCAAGACGGAAACCCTACGCCTCCCTAAAAAAAACCAAACCTTTAAGGTAAAGAAACGTTAAAGAAATGGTTATAGGAGTACAAGACAGCAGCTCATCCTTGTAATCGTTCTACCAGCCAAAGATGGCGATCGCGACCCCGGTCACCCCCAGATATATGGAGTGGAATTGATACATCTGCGCCCGTCTGGCATACGCTTGCCTAAACCTTAAAAAATTCGGGGTATTAATTCCGGCGACGATGCGCTGGAAACTTGCCAGTTTCCTCAAGTTGCTCTTTGGAGTTTTTGGCAACTCTGAACCGATAACCGGCAACCAGAGTCAAGGTCGGCTATAGAGAGGAATGTTGATATTTTTCCTACACGCGATTAACGTTTTTCTTGCTTAGGCGGGCTATGCTAAGCGCTGAAATGTCTTTTAGGAAAAGGAGTGTTTTATGGCGAAGATCATCGGTATTGACTTAGGAACGACAAACAGCGTAGTTGCAGTGGTCGAGGGTGGCGATGCCACCGTCATCCCCACCGCTGAAGGGTCACGCCTTTTGCCCTCGGTCGTGGCGTTTAACAAGAACGGCGAGCGTCTGGTGGGTCAAACTGCCAAGCGCCAGGCGGTGATCAACCCGGAAAACACCATTTATTCTATCAAGCGCTTTATGGGGCGGCGCTATGACGAAGTCGCCACAGAACGGAAAATGGTTTCTTACCAGGTGGTGCGAGGTCCGGCAGGGGACGCGCGCGTGAAAATCCCGCTTACCGGCCGCGAATACAGCCCTCAGGAAATCTCGGCCATGATCCTGGCAAAGCTGAAAACCGATGCCGAAGCATATCTGGGTGAAACCATCACTAAAGCAGTGATCACCGTACCGGCATATTTCAACGACAGCCAGCGTCAAGCGACGAAAGACGCAGGCAAGATCGCCGGGCTGGAAGTGTTGCGTATTATCAATGAGCCGACAGCCGCGGCATTAGCCTATGGCCTGGATAAAAAAGAAAACGAAACCATCCTGGTCTTTGACCTGGGCGGTGGCACCTTCGACGTGAGCATCCTGGAAGTGGGCGACGGCGTCATCGAGGTTAAAGCCACTAACGGCGATACGCACCTGGGCGGCGACGATTGGGATCAGGCGATTGTCAACTGGGTGGCAGATGAATTCAAGAGACAGGAGGGCATTGACCTGCGTGAAGATCGGCAGGCACTTCAGCGTTTACGCGAGGCTGCCGAAAAGGCAAAAATCGAACTCTCTTCGGTGATGGAAACGGAGATCAACCTTCCATACATCACCGCAGATGCCAGCGGTCCAAAACACCTCCAGACGAAACTCAGCCGTGCCAAGTTCGAGCAACTCACCGAACATCTCGTTGCCCGCCTGAAGGGTCCCTTCGAGGCCGCGCTCAAAGACGCCAACCTGAATGCCAGCGAAGTGGACGAGGTTGTGCTGGTAGGCGGGGCAACACGCATGCCCATGGTTCAGGAACTGGTGCGCTCGCTGACCCATAAAGAACCTCACAAAGGAGTGAACCCCGATGAGGTCGTCGCCGTTGGAGCGGCGATCCAAGCCGGCGTATTGGCAGGTGAAGTCAAGGACGTTCTTTTACTGGATGTCACTCCGCTCTCGTTAGGCCTTGAGACTCTGGGAGGGGTGATGACCACCCTGATTGAACGCAACACCACCATCCCGGTGAAAAAGACCGAGGTCTTCTCCACCGCAGAGGACAACCAAACTGCTGTGGATATCCATGTGCTCCAGGGTGAACGCCCAATGGCTGCGGACAACATGAGCTTGGGGCGCTTCCGCCTGGAGGGCATTCCCCCTGCGCCGCGCGGCGTTCCACAAATCGAAGTGACTTTCGACATTGACGCCAATGGCATCCTGAATGTCACTGCCAAGGACAAGGCTACCGGCAAAGAGCAGAAGGTCACCATCACCGCATCTACAAACCTATCGAAAGACGAAATCGAGCGTATGGTGCAGCAGGCGCGCGAGCACGAGGCAGAGGACCGTCGGCGCAAAGAACTGGCAGAGGCGCGCAATCTGGCGGATAATCTGATCTACCAGACGGAGAAGACACTCAAAGAATTGGGCGACAAGGTGCCGCTTGGCGAGCGCGAAAAGATCAATAACAAACTCGATGCCCTACGCAGCGCGATCAAAGGCGACAACACACAACATATCAAACAACTGAGCGAAGAGCTGCAGAACGCCTTTCATGCCCTAAGCCAGCAGCTTTACGCTCAACAAGCCAGCAGCGGGGCGCGCCCCGGTGGTAATGGGCACGGCGCCACAAGGCGCGAGGACGAAGGCGAAGTCATTGAGGGCGAATTCACTGAGAAGTGATCCGCGTTTCTGGATGCTGATCTGTGTAAAATTACCAGTCTTTAGCGGGTCAAGGCTGCTTGCCTGACCCGCCTTTTTTACGGACGAATAGACTGCCTCCCTTTCTGCTTTTGCATGTCATAGAGCCCGTTCCAAAGCCACCCAGGAGCGAGGCTGCCTTACAACCTGGCTACAATTGGCTTGTAGAGGTAGATGAGGGCGAGAAATCCCCATCGCACCGCAAGACCACCTAAGGCTCGCCATGCAGAAATAGCCCATGTGCCTGCTTTGAGGCAACCCTTCGGCGCAGGAATTCCCCCAACTAGTGATAAACTTGAAGCCTGACACTCTATATCAAACGGACGAGGAAATGCCCTCAAAAAAATTGTTTAGAGCGCTGCTGGTCGCCATCCTATTGTCTGGCTTGATTATCGCCTGCCAGGGAGTAGAACCCGCTTCCTTCACACCGGACTCAACGCGGTCAACTGCCACAGAAGGCTCCTCAACCCCCGCTCGAATGACGCCTGAGCCAACCCTAACGCCAACGCTAATCCCTACCCGCGCCATTTTGGTTTCCCCCGAAGAATTGCGCGGGCAAATGGTGCAATTCTGGCACCCCTGGTCAGGCGCCAGAGGTATTATCCTGGCACAATTGGCTGAGGAATTCAACCTGCAAAATGAATGGGGGATTTTCGTTGTCGCGAAGTATCAGGGCAATGTAGATGAACTCGATGAGCTTATCCGCGCGGCAATAGCTAACGGTGAAGCGCCCAATGTGGCAGTGGGCTACCTCCATCAAGCCTTAAGTTGGAACGAGAGCCATGCGCTGGTTGACCTCGAAGTGTACCTGCAAGACGCGCAATGGGGCCTAGAGGCAGAACAACAAAAAGGAATCATCACCCCATTTTGGGAGCAAGAGTGCGTAGGGTCGGCACGCCTGGGCATCCCTGCACAGAGGTCCGCACAACTTCTCTTGTATAACCAAAGCTGGGCGCAATTGCTCGGCTTTAAAGACCCCCCTCAAACTCCCGAAGAATTCGAAAAGCAAGCCTGTGCCGCAGCGAATTACTATCTGGAGGATGAAGACCCAAGCAATGACGGCTTGGGAGGCTGGATTGTCTCCACCGACTATGCAACGATTTTGAGTTGGGCATATTCTTTCGGCGCAGAGATCACCTTTCAAGGGGAGGAAGGCGGCGAAGAAAGCATATATCAGTTTGATACCCCCGAAATGGAGCAAACCTTCAGCTTCTTGAGAGGTTTGTGGGATTCTGGCTGCGCCTGGGAAGCAGCCACCTCCTATCCCGTTGCGGAGTTCGCCGAGCGAAAGGGGCTTTTTGCCCATTTCAGCCTTTTAGATTTGCCTTATCTGGAAGAAGCTTTCCGCAAGAGAGACAGCCATGACACATGGCGAGTAATCCCCTACCCCTCTCCGAACCTCTCCCCAGCGCTGGATGTCTATGGACTATCATATTACATATTTGCCAGTCCACCCGAACAACAATTGGCCAGCTGGGTTTGGCTAAAGTGGTTGATGCAAACAACCAATCAGGTGCGCCTGATCTCTGTAGATGGCAGCTTTCCGCTTGATGCCACAACAACGCAGGCTTTGGAGGGATATGCCCGCGCTCACCCCCAATGGTTCTCAGCTGTAGAAATGCTCACACAAGCCAGAGCAGAACCTCCCTATCGTTCCTGGAGCACCGTACGCTGGGCATTGCAAGACGCGGCGACTCAACTCTTTCGCGCGTATTTCTCGATCGACCAAGTGCCAAATCTGCTCGCCTATTTAGAGCTCACAGCGGATGAGCTGCACAGTGGGCAATTTACGGATGGCTTAGAAGGCACAGAGCAATCCACGCAAACTCCCTAATAACGCCTCAAGCCACCCTCTGAATTGGAAGTCGGCCGCTTACCCTGCTTAGACGGGATGAACCTGCTCATCCCCATGCTAAATAATCTCTGCGATTCCCCCTCCCTGCAACGATTTATTCTTCGAGCCCTGTGCCTTGTGTAGCCTGGGTAGCCTCCTCCGCATCAACCTCAACGGCTATTGGAGGTGCAGAGGCAGGCAAGAAGGTATCCAGGTCTAGCTCATCTTCCATGCGGATTTGACCGCGCATGAAGGCGCCTTCCTCGGTGGCAAAGGCAGCGGTGACCACATTTCCCCAAACTCTGCCCGTTGAGCGGATTTCGACCTTCTCCGCAGTAATGTCTCCCTGCACTGCTCCGGCAACGATGACTACTTTAGCGCGTATGTGAGAGCAGGTAACTCTACCACTGCTTCCAATGACAAGCAACCCGCGCAGTTCGATCTCACCATCGAATGCGCCTTCGATACGTACGCCACCGCTGCCACTCAAACTCCCCTTCCAAACAATTCCAGGCCCAAGCACCGAGGTGACGCGCTCGGTCACCAGAAGCTTTTCGGGGGGTGGGGGCGCCTCACTTTTCTTTCGAAACATCTTCCACTCATTCCTCGACAGATTCGGGTATACCCAAAATATTGTAACCCGAATCTACATAAAACACATGCCCCGTGGTTTTGGCAGCCAAATCTGAACAAAGAAAGGCAGCGGCATTGCCCACGTCTTCGATGGTTACACCCTGTTGCATCGGCGCAATTTCTGTGAACTTACGATACATGGTTTTGAAGCCGGAGACACCCGCCGCTGCCAGGGTGCGAATTGGCCCGGCAGAAATGGCGTTAACCCGAACATTGCGCGGGCCAAAATCATAAGCCAGATAACGCACCGAAGCCTCTAATGCTGCCTTGGCTACCCCCATCACGTTGTAATGCGGAGCAACTTTTTCAGAACCATAATAAGTCATGGTAAGCAAGGCGCCCCCTGAGGGTATGAGCGACTGAAAAGCCTTCGCCAAAGCGGTAAAAGAATACACGCTGATATCCATAGCCAGATGAAAGCCCTCTCGAGAGGTATTGTAGTAAGGGCCTTTCAACTCCTCGCGGTTGGCATAACCTATCGAATGGACGAGGATATCCACCTTACCAAAAGCTTCCTGTGCCTTGCGGGCTACCTGTTCAATCTGTGTATCTTGCGACACGTCACATGGCTCGACAAACCCGCAACCGATCGTTTCGGCCAGAGGTCTGACTCTGCGCTCCAGAGCCTCACCGGCGTAGCTCAAACCAATGGTTGCCCCATGATGATGAAAAGCCTGGGTGATTCCCCAGGCGATGGAACGCTCATTGGCAACTCCAAAAACAAGGGCAGTCTTTCCTTCTAAAAGTTTCATCGCTTCCTCCAATAGTCTGTTTCGCTGGTGATATTCAATTCCCTCGGTAAGTCCGCTTGCCAATCTGAAACCAGATAGCGCCAGGGAATGCTTTTCCAGGGTTCTGGTACACTGTTTAAACCCACGCGCGGCGTGGTGGTCACGCGAGAATCCGGAATTGGTTGTCCCCATTCGAGGAACAATTGCGCCTTTGGGGCACAAAGATCACTGCCATTCAACTTACCATCGATGGAAAGGGCTTGACACAGCTTGGCAGGTCCATCTGCCCAGCGCGCCATAGGCTTTTCTCGGCGGTGTTCAGCCATCCGGTCAAGCCCTTCCATCGGAAGCAATGCGCGGATGAGCACCGCGGCGGGAAATCCATCTCTCTCAACCACAATGTTGAACATCCAATGCATCCCATAGGTGAAATAAACGTAAGCGAAACCCGCCGGCCCATACATCACCGACGTGCGCGGCGTGCGTCCATGGCGGCAATGACAACCCAGATCCTCTTCTCCGCGATAAGCTTCGGTTTCAACAACCACCCCTGCGAGGCGCACCCCATCTAAAATGCGCACCAGCCTCTGCCCCAGCAACTTGCGCGCTACCACGCAGGCATGGTCCTCAAAGAATTCTCGGGGAATGCGTCCTCCTGATGTCAATGGCATTCTGCAACCTCAGTTTGGGCTTTATTGCGCCCATGGGGCACATTCGATGATCCATAACAGGTACTTCGATTGGGCAAAACCAGGCTCTAATTTTATACCATTCTGCAGAACGCGTTTGCCGCTATAATTAATCACATGCAAGAAAATCACGAAGGTTATCGATCGCCTTTTACCTGGCGTTACGGCAGTCAAGAAATGCGCCATCTGTGGGGTGAAGTGTATAAAAGAAAGCTCTGGCGTCAGATCTGGTTGGCTTTGGCAGAAGTTCAAGCAGAGTTCGGACTCATTCCTTCGGAGAAACTGGAGCCTTTGCGCAGTCAGGTAGATGCTGTCGATCTCTCTCGCGCCTTAGAAAAAGAAAAACAACTGCACCATGACCTGATGGCGGAGCTTTCCGTCTTCGCAGAGCAGGCTTCAACAGGCGGGGGAGTATTACACCTAGGCGCCACCTCTGCAGATATTCAAGACAATGCCGATGTGATACGCATGCGCCGTTCTTTGGATCTGCTCTTGGAAAAGCTCAGCGATCTACTTTTGGAATTCGCCGATTGGGTCGAACGCCAGGCAAACGAAGTGGTCATAGCGTTCACTCACCTCCAACCCGCGGAACCCACTACGCTGGGCTACCGTCTGGCTTCTTATGCACAAGATTTATTGGACGACTGGGAGGAGCTCAACAGGCAACGCCAGCTCCTGCGCGGCAAGGGTTTCAAAGGCGCAGTGGGCAGCGCGGCTTCGTTTGTTGAACTCCTGGGAGCGGAGCGTTTCGCTTCATTCGAACGCCGCCTTGCTCAGCGGCTGGGGATTGAATTCTTCCCCATAACGACCCAGGTGTACCCGCGCAAACAAGATTATCGCCTGATCAGCGCCCTGGCTGGCTTGGGCGCCTCCCTTTACAAGTTCGCTTTCGATTTAAGGTTCTTACAATCCCCATCGCTGGGGGAATGGAGTGAACCGTTTGGCGAGCAACAGGTAGGGTCTTCGGCTATGCCTTTCAAACGCAACCCCGTGGGGGCTGAAAACATCGACTCGCTGGCACGACAACTGGCGCTACTCCCTCGCCTGGCTTGGGATAACGCGGCACATTCCCTGTTGGAGCGCACGCTAGACGATTCGGCCAATCGTCGTAGCCTGCTACCCGAAGCATTTCTCATGGCCGACGAAATCACGGAAAGAAGCACCATCATTCTACGCGGGCTGCAACTCCATCCACTGGCGATGAAGCATAACCTGGAGCGATACGCTCCATTTGCAGCCCTCGAACGCCTGCTCATGAACTTAGTAAAAGCTGGAGCCGATCGGCAGACGATGCACGCCCGCTTGAGAGAACATGCCCTGCAAGCCTGGAGTGCTATCCAACAAGGCGCCGAAAATCCGCTGGTTGATTTGCTTAGTAAGGACGAAGCAATTCTGGCTTTTCTTCCCGCCAACGAGGTGGGCAAACTCATGGATGCCAGCCGTTATGTGGGCAATGCACCGCAACGCGCTCTGGAACTCGCTCAGCAGATAAAAGCGCGCCTGGAAAATCCCACCCTCTAGACTTCGATGGTTTCGTTTCGTTCTGGACCCACAGAGATATATTTAACGGGGACGCCGGTTAATTCTTCGATACGGCGCACATAATCCCTGGCTTGTACAGGCAGCTCCTCGAAGCGGCGCGCCTGGCGCGTGGATCGTTCCCAACCGGGCAATTCGAGATATTGTGGCTGGCATTGTTCCAGCCAATGTGCATCACCCTCCCAATAGTGCGCCATTCGATCCTCCCCTTGAGGGTGTCGATAACCGATACATATTTTTACCACGGGCAGGGTATCCAGGACATCCAGCTTGGTAAGCGCCAAAGCGGTGCAGCCATTCAACTGGGCGGAGAAGCGCACCAATTCGGCGTCGAACCAGCCACAACGTCGCGGCCTGCCGGTGACGGTGCCATATTCCTGACCTCTAGACAAGAGCGCCTCGCCGATGGCGTCGTGCAATTCAGTCGGCATGGGTCCAGCGCCAACGCGCGTGGTATAAGCCTTAGCCACTCCAATCACCTGGGTGATAAAGCCAGGTGCAATGCCCAACCCGGCCGACGCGCCGCCTGCCAGGGTAATCGAAGCCGTGCAGTATGGGTAGGTGCCCCAATTGTTGTCCAGCAAAGCACCTTGTGCACCTTCAAGAAGGATTGACCCTCCCTGCGCCAGAACCTCTTGCACCTTTGGAAAAGGTTCGCGCACAAATTCACGAAGGCGTGCATATTGAGCGAGCTTTTCCTGGAAAACCGCATCAAAGTCTAGTTCCGGCATACCAAAAGCGTTAAGGAGAGGGTCTTTAATGGCTAACTGGAGGCGCAATTTCTCGGCAAAGGTTGCCTCATTCTGCAAGTCGTACAGCCGAATGCCGTTATAACTCACCTTATCTGCAAACACCGGTCCCATGCCGCGTTTCGTCGTCGCAGTGCGCCTCGCGCCCCTGGCTTTTTCATAAATCTCTTCGAGCATGGGATGATATGGCATGACCACATGACAGCGCGGGGAGATCCACAAGCGGCCTTCGACTTGGACGCCGCTGCTCTGAATGGCTGAAATCTCTTGAATGAGCGTTTCTAGATTGACCACTACTCCTGGACCAATGGCGCACAGCGTTTTAGGGTTGAACAATCCCGTTGGAGTGAGGCGGAGTTTGAAAGTGCCCCACTCGTTAACCACAGTATGGCCGGCATTGTCCCCCCCGTTGAACCTGGCGACCAAATCTGCGTCTTTCGCCAACAAGTCGACAAATTTGCCTTTCGCCTCATCCCCCCACTGTGCGCCGACAACTGCGGTGACACCCATCTTTACACCCTCCCAGAACTAAAACCATTTACCTTACATTTTGTCGAGGCGGCTGTTCGCACAGGGCAAGCTTCACCTCGTCTCTTTCTTCAGATAGAGCTTCCGCTCGCCCGCAAAGCGGGCATCACGTTCCAGGGTTAGGCGTAAGCCCTGCTCAAGAGAAATGCGCGGGACATAACCCAGTTTCTCGCGTGCCAAGGTGAGGTCAGCGCACATGCGCGAAACCCCTGGATCGGTACGCGGGTTCTGAAGCGCTTCTACTTTCATCCCGCTAACTTCCATCATCAAGCGCACCAGATCTCGAACGCTCGTCTCCATACCACTACCGACATTAATGACCAAATGGTTGATACCTGGCGCTGTCGCCGCGGAGATCATCGCGCTGGCGACATCGTCCACATACACATAATCGCGCGTTTGTGTTCCCTGGCCATGCATGACAATGGTGCCTCCGCGCAACAATTGCTTTAGAAAATATGGGATCACCGGGGCATGCGAGGGAGGCAGCCTTTGACCTGGTCCATAGGCATTGAAGACGCGCAAACTAACCGTTTCAATGCCCCACAGGTCCCCAATGGTGCGCACATAATACTCGGCAGCCAGTTTAGAGACTGCATAAGGTGAACGAGGGTTGGGCACGGCCGTTTCTTTCAAAGGCTGCTCGCTCTGGTCGCCGTAGACCGCACCCGAGGAAATGAACACCACACGCCGCACCCCTACATCGCGCATCGCCTCCATAAGGCTGACTGTGCCTCCAACATTTGTGGCGTTGTACTCCCGTGGGTAGAGCACCGATTCGGGGACAGAGACGCGCGCCGCCAGGTGGTAAACACAATCCACTTCCTGGAGGAGCGTCCAAAGCTTTGGGCGGTCGTTGACATCTCCACGTGTAAAAAGCACCTCTGGGGAAAGCAATGAGGGATCGCCGGTGGAAAGGTCGTCCAACCCGCGCACCTGGTGTCCTTCGCGCACCAGATGATTGGCAAGATGAGAGCCGAGAAAGCCAGCAGCGCCTGTGATTAAGAAATTCATTTTATCCTTATTCGATTCTCTCGGATTTTTACATCGTCATCGGAATTATAGCATGGGCACCACAGCAGAAGCAGAATGGCGCTATGATAAAATCCCAGGCGATGAAGACAAACATTTCTTGGGAGAGTAGCGCGCGTCTCATCGCCCTCCTGCTCTTTGGGATGCTGACACTCAATAGCAGCCTGATTCAACTTACCAATAAGGTAGAAAGGGTGCGCGCCTTTACGCGCCAGCTGGAATTCGATTACGCCTCCTGGACACTGAAAGCTTTACAGATCAAGCTGCTTGAATCCTCGCTTGGCTCTGCGGCTTATCTCCCCATGGACGCTCATCGCCGACTGGTATTGGAATATATGGAATTGATTGCTAATATTCAAAACGCCGAAAGAGACCTGGAAATGCTGTACGCGTCTCCAGAGATCAGCAACCCCGCCCTAGCCTCCGCGCCTTTGCGAGCCAAGCTCCGCGACTTTGAGGCGCAAAGGCAGAAGCTTGCCCCTTTAGCCGAGTCCATTCTCCAAGAGCAGATCAGCTATGCCGTTTCTCAATTAGGCCTCACCTTCCTGGGCCAGCCCATACCTCCGGTGTTGTATCATGCCACGCCCCTTCCCCTGGCGCTTATCGTCAGCCCGCGCGAGGTTATCCGCCAGGACGCCAACCTCTCTCTGATCCCTGAACTGAGCCTGGAAGAACAAATCGCACTGGAAGAAAAAGTGGATCAGGCACTCAACGTGTCCTCACTTGTGGTCAAAATCGGTGGAGTGGGGACATACCCCACGATGGTGCAACAGACGAGCAGCCTGGATTGGTTGAGTGAGGTGGTTGCGCATGAGTGGGTGCACAACTACCTAACTTTGCATCCTTTGGGGATGAGCTACATGTCCAGTGCAGAGCTGCGCGTGATGAACGAGACAGCCGCGAGCATTGCGGGAAAAGAAATAGCCCTTAAGGTTTTGGAGCTTTTCTACGCTGAACTTCTCCCTCCCCCTCCTCCCCCTACACCACCTCCAACGCCCACACCCGAGACCCAACCACCCGCGTTTGATTTTCGCCGCGAAATGCATCTGACGCGCGTGACCGTAGATCAGTTATTGGCAGAAGGGAAAATCGAGGAGGCAGAAGCTTACATGGAAATGCGCCGGCGCATCTTTTGGGAGAACGGCTATCGTCACTTACGTAAACTGAACCAGGCATATTTCGCTTTTTACGGCGCATACGCAGACGAACCCGGTGGAGCCGCCGGAGAAGACCCGGTGGGCGCGGCAGTGCGCGCCTTGCGCGCACAAAGCCCCTCGCTGGCAGCGTTCCTCAAGCGCATCGCCTGGATGTGGTCTTACGAGCAATTGCAGGCAGCCGTAGCTGAAGCCTCCCCGTGAACTCTTCTCGGGCTGGTAGAATCAATTCACACCGCCACTACTGGTTGCCTGGCGTGTTCCATAATCGAGACATAAAGGCATGGATAACACCTTAAAGGCGATATCGTGACATCCTCTTGTGGAGGCTTCCATGAGGGCTTATAGAAAATTACTTGTCCTGAGTTTGCTAGCGGCGCTTGGGGGGATCAGCGCATGTACCTCGCGAGCGCTTTCCACTCCCAGCTCCCTGGGGCCACTACAAAAGACTGTTCACGCGCAGTTTACCGGCGCACCGCGCGCTGCATGCCGGCTGCGTTCGTTTCAACCCACACCGAACCCCACAGAAACCTCCCTCTTCCCGCCCCCACAGGACACAGACTGGGCAAAAGGCCCTTCGGATGCATACGTGACCATCATCGAGTATGCAGACTTTCAATCTTTTGAATGCGCCAACCTTGCGCCGATACTGGCGCGCCTCGGGCGACAATTCCCCGAAGACTTGCGCCTCATCTTTCGACACTTTCCTCTGGACATTCACGACAAAGCCCAACAAGCAGCGCGCGCTGCAGAAGCTGCCGGGCTACAGGGCATGTTCTGGGAAATGCACGATTTGTTGTTCACCAAAAGAGATGCATGGGTGGCTTTGCCTCCCGAAGAATTCGAAGCCTGGCTCGCGGACCAGGTGATCTTCTTAGGCCTTGATCTCGCTCAATTCAACAACGATGCGCAAAGTGCTGCTGTTATCTCTTTGGTTCAACAAGCCTGGGAAGATAATGCCGCCATCGGGATGCCTGGCACACCCTTTCTGGTGATCAACGGTCGTCCTTACACAGGACCCTTGAGCTACTCTTATCTTGAGGCGGTCATCAAAGTCACTTTGCTAGAAAAACGCCAATATTCAGATTGTCCCCCCATGAGCATCGACCCCCAAAAGCGCTATGTTGCCGTACTGCACACCACCAAGGGAGATATCGTCATTGAGCTGTACGCCGATCAAGCACCCGTAGCCGTGAACAATTTCATCTTCCTGGCAAAACAAGGGTGGTATGATGGCGTTATGTTTCATCGCGTCCTTCCCGGTTATATCGCCCAGGCAGGTGACCCGAGCGGAACAGGATTTGGCGGGCCGGGCTATGCATTTGATAATGAGATCTCCGCTGACTTGACCTTTGACGGACCCGGCGTGGTGGGGATGGCAAATGCCGGTCCTGGAACAAACGGCAGCCAATTCTTTATTACATACGTGGCAGTGCCTCAGCTCAATGGCAACTACACCATTTTTGGTCGGGTGATTGCCGGCATGGAGGTCGTCGAAAGCCTGACGCCGCGCGACCCCTCGCAGGCTATGGAACTTCCGCCTGGCGATATTATCATCAGTGTGACCATTGAAGAATACGAAGCCTGAAAAAGAATCCCCGCCTGCGCGCGTCTATACTGCAGTGCAGTTTGCCTTTAGTGTGCTATGGGTGACCATAACCTGGTCGGTCGGACTAATGCTCGCCCTCGTAGCTCTGGTTGAGTTGATGCAATCTCCACAAAGCTCGGAGGCTTGGTTGCCGCCTTTGACGATGGCGGCTGCAGGGGTCTCTTTGGGAATTTTCTGCATGCCCTCGGTCTATTACAGCTTCCGACGCATGCTCAACCCCAAAGGTGTACCATGGCGCTCCTTGCGTGCACCGTCTCGCTGGTTGTCCGCAGTAAGCCTGACCATCCCCTTCGTTTTAATCGGCGGAACCGCCATCCTGCGCATATCGGGCGCAGCACTCCTCTTGCTGCCCATATTGCATATCCTGGCAGTAGTGCTTCCCACCGTAGCGGTTGCCCTTTTGGCGATGCGGGAGTTGCCGCTTGGTTCCCCACAGCGTGTATGGGGGGTTTTATGCAGCAGCCTTAGCCTCACACCGCTTTTGGTGCTCATCTTTGAAGGGATGACCCTCCTTTTGGTCGGGACGGCTTCGCTCGCCTATCTATCGTTGCACCCCGAGGGGTTAGAAAGGCTGCTCGAACTGGGTACTGCCCTTCAAGCACCAGACACTAACCTCGAACAGGCGATTGAGTTGCTTCGGCCCCTCTTGCGTTCCCCGGTGATCATCTCACTGGTTTTGCTGGTCTTTTCTGTGTTCGTCCCGATGATTGAAGAATTCGTAAAACCCATTGGCGTTTGGCTTTTATATGGGCGTCCGCTTTCCCCTTCGGCCGGGTTTGCCCTGGGAGCAATCAGTGGGGGTGGATTTGCTCTGGTGGAAACGTTAGCCCTAAGCGTAGAGATGGCAAATTGGGTCGCGTTGATTGGCACACGCTTAGGCACTGCAGCCATACATGTCATGACCAGCGCTTTGTGCGGCTGGGCACTGGTGCAGCTTTGGACAAAAGGGCGTTACCGCCGCGCACTGAGCGCTTACCTGAGCGCTGTCCTGATCCATGGATTGTGGAATGGCCTCGTTGTTGTAATTGCATTGCAAACCATTTTACAACCTCAAATGGCGGAACATGCAGCTCCTTTATGGAATCGAGTGAGCCTCAGCGCATCTTTCGGATTGATCACTCTGGCAGTTGGCGCCCTGGTGTGCCTCTCAGGCATGAACAAACAACTGCGTCAAGAAAGGCAGAGCCATCCAAATAAAGCGGGTACTCCAAAGGATAACCCTCCCAGAACCGTGCTATAATCCCGCAATCTGCGACCATCTAATAAGGAAAAAAATTCACGGAAGGCTGATACCAAAAATGCTTGAGTTACTATCTTCGCTCATTGAAGTGTTTCTCCATCTAGATAAACACCTCAGCACGGTCATTCAAAACTACGGTACATTGACATATCTATTGTTATTCCTGATTATTTTCATGGAGACAGGGTTGGTCGTTACGCCTTTCCTGCCTGGGGATTCCTTGCTGTTTGCTGCGGGGACATTTGCCTCGCCGGTGTTGGGTTCACCCCTGAGCGTATGGCTGCTTTATCTATTGCTTTGCTCAGCCGCCATCGCGGGTGATACGGTGAACTACTGGATTGGGCATTACATCGGCCCACGCGCCTTCAGCGGGGAGATCCGCTTCCTGAAGAAAGAATACCTTGACCGTACACATGAATTCTATGAGCGACACGGCGGCAAGACCATCATCCTGGCGCGCTTCATCCCGATTATCCGCACATTTGCCCCCTTTGTGGCCGGCATTGGTAAAATGACCTATAGGCGCTTCATCACCTACAACGTATTTGGCGGCATTCTATGGGTAACCATCTTTCTCTTCGGAGGATACTTTTTTGGAAACCTGCCCTTTGTTAAAGAGCATTTTTCTTTTGTCGTTTTGGCGATCATATTGATTTCTGTCATGCCTGCGGTGATCGAAGCAGTGCGCGAACGCACACGCACCATGCATAAAGCCGAAGGAGCAGAGTAAAAACAGTTAAGGCCCACTTCAAAGATAGTAGTTAAAAGCCATCTCCCGGCGAGGCAGCCCCACAGCCTTCCGGGAGATGGTGCATTATTCCGCACTTCGAAGAGCTATGGCGTCAAGCGTAAATGATATTGTGCTTGTGCCTGGATTTGGGTGCTATCCCACAACATCGGGTGGTATTGAATCAGACGCCACATATCGACCATATCGACGTAATGGGGGTGAAACGCATGCCCGGACTGCCCTGTTGGATGAATGCTCAATGAATTGATCAGGTTCCCCAAATCAACGATCATACGCATTGAGGGTAGAGAGAGAACCTCAAAACCTTCTAATGCATCCCATCCCGTGGCATTGACAATGGCGCTCCCGCCGGAAGTGCGGTAAGGACCGCGGTTGAAAAGCGCTTCAATCGGTGCAATGCCGGACTTCCCCAAACTCTGGTGGCGTAAAACCAGCAGGTGTAAATCCCCCCATGTCCAACGCGAGGGGTCCTCACCCAGGGTTGCTTCGAGTTCATCGACCGCCTGTTCGAAGGCGAGGCGGAATATCTGGTCGCGATCTTCAATTTGTGATGTGCTGAGATCATCCCACCATGCGCTTTGAGGTTGTTCAACCAGATTGGCTACCACCACATACCAGCGTGAACCTCCCTGCGGGTGAAAGTCTTCGGGCAGCTCATCCCAAAAGGTGCGTTGCAACAGGGCTCTCCAGAATGCGTTGAACAACGCTGCGGGGGCCGAATCCATGTGGTTCTGGAAATCCCACCCCTCAAGGATGGCGCGGGCGCGTTCCAAGCGCTCATCCTGCAAGGGAATTTGCATCAATAGCGGCACCAGGTTTTCGGCGTTGAAGTCATAATTGTCCCCCTGCATCATCTGAATATAAGCGATATCGATTTTTCCCGGAGCGTTTTCAATCATATCCACAATGCGCTGTGCACGAAAACCATACTCCCAAACTGTGGTGATCATGTAGGGGTACTCTTCTCCAACGACGGCGTTATTCGCGGTGACAACGTAGCCTTTTTCGGGATTGAAGACATAAGGCAACTCATCGAAAGGAATATAACCCTCCCACTCGTACTCATCCGTCCAGCCAGGTACGGGCAGCAGCCCATCCCCGTTTTTACGTATAGGGATGTTGCCTGGCATTTGATAACCGATGTTTCCATTCACATCCGCATAGGCCAGGTTTTGCGCCGGCACAACAAAATCACGCGCCGCCTGACGAAATTCTTCCCAGTTCGCAGCCCGGTTGAAACCCAGGATTGCGCGGAAGAGGGCTGTCGGCTCAAGAGCCGTCCAGCGCATGGAAATGGCGTAGGGGCTGGGCAAATCGATGCCGGCTTTGGCTTCGAAATCCTCTAATGCGCCAAAGCCATCGGAGATCACCGGACCATGGCGGGTGTAGCGTAAGGTGACCTCTTGTGGTTCCCCTCCGGCTACTGGGATAGACTCCTGGACGATCTCCATGTCCACCCAGGCGCCATTCACCTCATACTGGTTGGGGTTTTGCGGATTGATCTTCTCAATATAAAGGTCGATCACATCTGGCCCAACGTTTGTTAAACCCCAAGCAATGTGCTGATTATGACCGATGATTACCCCAGGAGCGCCGGCAAAAGAAAAACCGGTCACGCGATAAGGGCATTCCTCCGTGAGAGTGACACAGTGTAGACCAATCTCATACCAGATAGAGGGTATTTGTACCCCTAAATGGGGGTCATTAGCCAGGATGGGCATACCGGTGGCTGAGAGTTTGCCCGAAACCACCCAACTGTTCGAGCCCATTCCCTCACCCTGCGTATGGATCAACGCGTCGAGAGAGGCAATCCTTTGAGCGAGGTGCACGAAGGTACGCTGCAACGCCACGCGCTCACCTGAACCCTTTTCCACCACGCTAAACGGTTGGCTCATTTGCGCTCCCTGTTGGTATTCTGGGACGATAACCGGGTGATTGGCCGGGTAAGGTGGGAACAGTTCTTTTATCTGTGCCTCATTCAAAGATGCCAGTAAAATGGCGCGTTCGATCTCCTCTCCCAGGTTACCCTTCAAGTCCCATGCCATGACTTTCGCCCAGGTGAGGGTATGCACCGGGTGCCAGGGCTCAGGCTTATAATCCGGCGCAAGCAACTTCACAATCGCATATTCAAGACTGAGTTCGCTCCCCTGATGTTCTGCAAGGTAGGCGTTTACACCATCTGCATATGCTTGGAGCGCTTCACGAATATGCTCATCCATTGTCTCGAATTCCTGCCTGGCAATCCGTTCCCAACCCAGGTTGCGCAGGAAGCGATCGTCCTCCACCATATTCGCGCCCAACATTTCGGAGAGCCTTCCAGAACCGATGTGGCGCCAGAAATCCATTTGCCAGAAACGGTCCTGCGCGTGCACATATCCCTGGGCGAAGAACAGGTCGTGTGCGGTAGTGGCAAAGATATGGGGAATGCCATAGGCATCGCGATAGATGTCCACTGTACCATCTAACGCGGTCAGCTTTATTTCGCCTTTCCAGCGGGGGAAGGAACGCCTCACCGTGAAGACCCCGAAAGCCGATAAGACGATAGCAAGGCTGAGGATGACAGAAAAAATGGTGAACAACACGCGGAACAGTTTGGATCTCATCTTCTACCTCCTGTGGTGTTTATCGAGCAGGATCAGCGGGTGCTCTGCTTATACCCAAGAAAGACTTACTCTCCAACAGCAACGGCGATTGCAGTAGCCAGCTTGCTGGTATGGCTCAGACTGATTGACCAATGGGTTAGATTCAACTCTTGCGCTTTTTGTGCTGCAGAACGGTGTAAAGCCAGAACTGGTTGGTTGGCGCTCCCTCGTAAGATTTCGATTTCATGCCAGGTGATGAGCCCGATGCCCGTGCCTAAAGCCTTAGCAACAGCTTCTTTGGCTGCAAAGCGTGCCGCCAACGAAGCCATGTTATCCCCCACCTCGTCAAGTTCTCGGGAAGTGAAAAGACGCCGCAACAGCCGCTCCCCCTGGCGCTGAACAGCACTTTCTAAA
The DNA here is from genome assembly GCA_037439525.1 of Anaerolineae bacterium. Lineage (GTDB taxonomy): Bacteria > Chloroflexota > Anaerolineae > Anaerolineales > UBA4823 > JBBIVW01. The sequence continues at coordinate 38,135 of JBBIVW010000007.1, read as the reverse complement.
CGCTCAATTTCAATCAGGTCGATTCCAGAGGCAATGCGGGTCATTGGCTGTTCACCACACATCCGCGGTCATTATAATCCCAATTCTTTCCATGAGAAGGAAATAAAGAAATCTTTCATGGTCCTGCAATGGCAATGGCAATGCGATCAGGGTCTAAATAGCGTTGGGCAACATGCAAAACCTGCTGCACGCTCACATTTTGAACCAACTCAGAGAAGCGTTGGTAATAATCCAAGCCAAGCTGATAGCGCTCCAAATTGAGCAGTGCTGAGGCAACGCCGTGATTGGACTCGAGCGAAAGAGGGAGGCGGCCGATGAAACTGGCTTTTGAATCTTCCAATTCTTCAGCGCTCACCGGCTCGGTGACAAAACGGCGCACCTCATGGAGGATCAGGTCAATGGCGCGCTCTATATCTTGCGGGTGAACTCCTGCCGTTACATACCAGGGGCCAGGCCCAAGGCCTCCGCTCAATGAACTGGAGGCATAATAGGCCAGCCCGGCCTTCTCGCGCACCGCCTCGCCGATACGACCCATCATGCCAAACTGCCCAAGCACATTGTTGCCTAAGGCAGCCGGTAAGAAATCTTCCGAGTGTCGCGGTGGGCCAGCGGCTCCCATGACAATATCTGCTTGATATTTACCGGCGATAACCACCTTCCTAGTTATGCTCTCTTTCAAAGGGACAAGAGGCGGTAAAGTTGGCGGGGTTGGTTGGGCGGGGTTCTGCCAATCTTCCAAAACCCTTCTAACCTCATCAATGGCGCGCTGGGGCTCCACCGCGCCAACAATAGAGAGCACCATGCCTGCTGGGCCGTAGTGTTGCCGATGAAAGGCGCACAAGTCTGCTTGGTGAATGTGACTAACACTTTCGGCAAAGCCTTCTTCTGGGCGACTATAGGGATGCTCTGCATAAACAATTTGGTCAAAGGTCAAAGAAGCCATGTCGCCAGTGTCCTGGTCGCGTATGGCGAGAGAAGTGAGCTTTTGCGCCCTCAGGCGCTCCACCTGTTCAATAGGAAAGGAGGCATGTCGCAGACAATCCGCCAGGATATCTAAGAGCAGGGTCAAATCTTCTGCGAGGGCTTTGCCCGAAAAACCGACCGTATGGGTGGCACAATCAAAACCCAGACTCGCGCCCGAGGATTCGAGCAGGGTAAAGAGTTCTTTCATCGTGCGTGTATGTGTACCCCGCATCAACGCGGAAGCGGTGAAATCCGCCAGCCCTAACATGTCTTGCGCATCGAAAATTGAGCCAGCTTGTACATACCCTTGAATGACTACGGATTGACTTTGAAAATTCGCACGCCCGAGGACGACGATGCCGTTGGAAAGGACTTCGCGTCGAATGTCTTCGGGACCAGGAAGTGAGTGTGGTGAGGCAAGTGCATTGGATATGCGCATGTTACGCTCCTTCACGCTGATCCGGCTGGTAAATGCCTAAGACACGGTTCTGGGGGTTTAGATAATTTTGAGCCACACGCATCACATCCTGGGCGTCGACCGCTTCCAAACGGGTCAAGTAGTTAAGGAACCAATCATAAGAAGCGAGCATTTCCGACAAGCCCAACCAAAAAGCCTGGTTGGTGATGCTTTCGCTGCCGTAAGCAAAAAGCGCACGGGCCTGCTTTACCGCGCGGGCGAGTTCTTCTGAAGAGGGAGGGGCTTCCTGCAAACGTAAAATTTCTGCATCCAGCGCCTGAATCACTTTTTCGGGGTCTTTATCGGGGCGAGGAATAAGGATGAGATTGAACAAATAGGGGTCAATGGTCGCCGCCATCCCTCCTGAAACGCTAACCACCCATTCCCCCTCCACCAGCGCCTGATACAATCGCGAAGTCTTGTTCGAAAGTCCTCCTCCCATGAGGTTGAGGTTGCTCGGTCCGCTCAGCAAGCTATCGATCACCATTAGGGGGAAGAAATCTGCATGAGTGGCAGAAGGAGTACGGTAAGCGACCTCGATATACACGGTTTCTCCCGGCCCCTGAATGGTGAAGCGCCGCTCGCGATCAAGCGGCGGGTCTACAGGAAGGTCAACCTGTGGCACCTCACCAGGAGGAATGGAGGCATAGTGTTGATTCACCAGTGAAAGCATCTCTGCGGTGTTGAAATCTCCGGCAATGGCCAACACCGCATTGCGAGGCACATAATAGCGGCGATAATGCTCGTAGAGTTGGGGGCGTTGGATGGTTTGCAAATCCTCCATAGAGCCAATGATCTCATGGCGGTAAGGATGCAATCGAAAGGCTTCCTGGCGTACGCGCTCCCCCAAACGAAAGAGGGGCTCGTTTTCATTACCACGACGCTCAGACATGATTACAGTGCGCTCCGCAGCAACCTCTTGTTCATCGAATAGGCTGTTCACCATGCGGTCTGCCTCCAGGCGTAAGGCAATGTCGATCTTGTCCGCCGGCAGAGTCTCGAAGTATGTCGTCCAGTCAAGATATGTAAACGCGTTCCACATGCCTCCATACCGCGAGATCGCGCGGTCCAGCACACCATTGGGAAACTGAGGGGTACCTTTAAATTGCATATGCTCGACCCAGTGTGAGATGCCCGTGATGCCCGGCTGTTCATAACGCGAACCAACACGATACCATACCCAATGGCTGATGAGCGGAGCAGTGTGCAGCTCTTTTAGCAATACAAGTAGTCCATTAGGGAGGATTTCTCTCGTAATCTCCATTTTGTGATGCACCTTTTCGCAAATAAATCTTCAATATCATAGTCTACCAACCGAGAAAGCCCTCTCGCCCAGAACTACACCCAATCTTTGCCATTGGCCGCTGCCAGGGTTCAGAAAGACCTCAAAGCCCTTTCAGAAGGCAAATAAGACCTTTGCGCAGGGAAGTGGGGCGATGCTGTAGCTTATCGGAGCCTCCTGCAGTGGAAAATATCCCTTCTTCTCTTCATAAAGAAATAGTGGCATGCGATTTCGACATAAATATAGCACAAGATCACAAAAAACGCACCCAAATAGGCTTCTAGGGGAAAATCATACGCAAGATTTGGGAAAAAAATCACTTGAGGAACGGCACAGGTACGCATATAATCAAAAAGACCGTATGGATGGGTTACATTTTATTACATGGAGAGGAATATGAACGCGAAAGAGGCCAGTTATAGCGTTGCCGTTGTTGGCGCCGGTCCGGCCGGATTATACGCTGCCAGGCAGTTAGCGCTTCAAGGGGTGAAGGTTGTTCTGATCAACCGCGATATCAAACCGGGTGGGCTTGCTGAATACGGCATTTACCACGATAAACACAAAATGAAGGAGGGCTTGCGCAATCAATTTCGTCAAATCCTGGAAATGCCAGAAGTGACCTATTACGGGAACATCACCGTAGGGAAAGAAGGCGATGTAAGCCTGGATGAGCTACAGAGCATGGGTTTCCAGGGGATCATGGTCACAGTTGGTGCACAAGGCACTAAATGGCTGGGCCTTCCAGGGGAGGACCTGAAAGGCGTGTATCACGCCAAGGACATCGTGTACCACTACAACAAGCTGCCCCCCTTTAGCACTTATGACTACTACATTGGGCGACGCGTGGCTATCGTGGGCGTGGGAAACGTCATGATGGACATCGCCCACTGGACGATTCGCGACCTTAAAGTGGATGAGGTCACTGCCGTGGCGCGCCGTGGCCCGGCGGAGGTGAAATTCACCAAAAAAGAAATGGCCAATGTCATCCGAAACCTGGATATAGAAGACCTGGAGACCGAATTAGCGCGTGTGGCAGAAAGGATGCGGGCAGTAGGTCAGGACCCAGAAGAAGCCAAAGAGTACATCCTTTCTGCGTTGCCTAAAGCGCTAGAACCGGTTTCCTCAACCCGTTTCCGTTTTCGCTTCCTTTCTTCTCCAAAAAGGATTCTAGGCAACGATCAGGGGATGGTGTGTGGTTTGGAAGTGGAAGACACAGCCCTGGCATTGAAGAACGGAGATACCAAAGCCGTGGGACTGGGCAGCACCTATATCCTGGATGCGGATACCGTCATTTTTTGCATTGGCGATCGCGTAGACGAAAAGTTCGGCTTACCGATCCAATGGAACGAATTTGTCAAAAACCCCCAACCGCGCTTCCCAGTAGACGGGATTTCCTTTGAAGCCTATGACCCAGAAAAGCAGGCTGCTATACCCGGTGTATTTGTGGCGGGCTGGTCGCGCGAAGCCAGCAGTGGATTGGTTGGTGTGGCACGCAAAGATGGCGAAATGGGCGCTGAGGCGCTGATACAATACCTGCAAACCCTAAGCCCTCTGGAGAACCCCCTGCTGCCAAAAGAGAGGCTGGAAGCACAGCTAAGAAAATTGAGCAAAAAAGCGATCACCAAAGAGGATGTGCTCAAGCTCGAAGCAGCAGAGCGCGCCGAGGCGCAAAAGTTGGGATTGGAGGAATTCAAGTTCAAAACAAACGAAGAGATGCTGGCAGCGATCTCTGCCTGAAACCTCGCCGGGTTATCCTACCCAGGACGATAACTCTCTCGTCGCAGTCGGGTCACTATGCCATATAGAGAGAAGTCAATCCCTGAGGGGTAACCCGGCTTTTTTTCTCTAGCAACGCTACGATTGCCTCGGTGGAGGGGGGATAAAGAGGATAAAACCAATCACAATGATCAGCTCCCCCAGAATCACGCCCACCGCTTGCCACGGTCCAAAAAAAGGCACGCCGGGAAGTGGATGAGAGCCAAAACCGAAAACATCCGCCATGCCAGAAATCAGACACAAAACATAGCCAGTGCTTACCAGGCGAAACCCAAAATCTGCAGCAATGGATTTCTCTACACCATTCCACAACGCGTTTAGGGTGGTATATCCACCCGCACAGATGATTCCCAACCCAACCACAAAGACGGTAATTTGCACAAAGCCAACCACTGGACTGCGATCCAAACCAAAATAACCAGGCTCCACCCCCAAGACGAAGAGCAGAAAACCGAATATAGTCAAAGCGAAGCCAATCACCAGGCGCGGGCGAAGGGCATTTCGTGAAGAGCCTAGCGGATTCATATCGCCTCGGGCAAAATGGAATCTAAAAGGCGCAACCAGTTGCTACCCATGATGCGTGTCACATCTTCCATGTTATAGCCCTTCTCTACAAGGAGAGGCGCGAGTTTGCGCACATCGGCAATGCTATCCACCTCCACAGGCGTACTCTGTACGCCAAAACCGCCATCAAAATCGCTCCCTATGCCCACATGCAATGCATTGCCCGCAAGCTGACAGATATAATCGATCTGCGCCAGAACATGGTGCAATGATACAGCTTCTTTGGGGTCCCCACGCTTCCAGCCCGCCTGTAAGAAGGCGTTGAAAGGAACAATACCAATGACTCCCTGGCGTTCGATAAGGGCGCGAATGAGGGTATCCGATAGATGGCGATTGCCGCTATCTCCTCGCAATAGAGCCTTGGCGTTGCTGTGAGAAGCAAGGACGACACCAGGGTAAAAATCCAGCGCCTGGAGTGCCGCTTTTTCATCCATATGGCTAAGATCCAGGCCGAAGCCAAGCGCTGCCATAGCTTCCAACAGGGCAAACCCCTCAGCGGTCATCGGGCCAGGTTCGTGCGTTCCACCGCAAAAGCGCGTCCCCACCCAGGCAGGTCCAATAATCCGCACGCCCCACTGCCACCAATCTTCCAATTCCGCCACGTGGCCAATCGCTTCAGCGCCTTCCATAAGCAACACCAACCCCACAGGAGGACGTTGATGCATCTCACCCACCTCTAGAGAAAGGTCCTCCCCATGATGCAACGCTGCTTCCCAGGCTTGGATATTGGCGCGTAGATCGCCACGCGTGCGCAGCACGCGGAAGCGAGACGTGTCGTCGGCCTCCATGCGCAGGTACACATCCAATTGTTGGCGATAGACGCGCCTTGCCTGATCGGCATCCGCGTACACAAGCACATCCCAATCGCCATGCCTGAGACGCAGAGGGGAGGCAAAAAGGGTGGCAAAGACAACAGCCACACCTCCGCGCTGATACTCCTCCCAGCCCAATAAGCTATCTCCATTAAGTTGCGGAGCAGGAGTTCCCTGTTCACGCTGGCGAATTTGCGCTACGGAGCGGGTGTAATCCCTGCCAAAAGTGAGCACATTCCATGCCAGGTCTTCATGAGCATCAACAATCAACATGCTCGCTCATCTCCTGTATTCAAACGCACCGAAATCAGGCGATCGATCCTCCCCATGGGAAATTCGGATAACTGAGAAAGCGGCACCCACTTCAGATCGGCGACCTGTAGTGGACGCGGTTCGCTACCGGCGAGCAAGGCACACCTGAACGCATGGAGCGTCACACGAAAATGCGTATACCGGTGGCGATAGGAGCCAAACTCCTGACAGATGCGTACTTCAACGCCCAGTTCCTCGCGCAGTTCACGCTTCAAACAGCTTTGCAGGTCCTCGCCGGGCTGCACCTTGCCACCCGGAAACTCCCACATCCCGCCGAGTAAACCATAGGGCGGTCGTTGAGCAATGAGCACGTGGTGGTTGCGCAAGATGATCGCCGCAGTGACCAGATGGTGAGGAAGCTTTGGGCGTTGATGTCGTTTTGGTCGTTGCTCCTGCAAGCCTGCAGCAAAGGCGCGGCAACCCTGACGCAGAGGGCAGCTTAAACAGCGTGGCGCTTTGGATGTGCAAATCATCGCGCCCAGATCCATCAGAGCCTGGTTGAAATCCCCGGCCTTCCCTCGAATGGGGAGGGAACTGAGATACTCCTGCAAACGGGCTTTCCCTGCCGGGCGGCTTAGATCTTCATCAATATCATAGACCCGAGAGAAAACGCGGCGCAGGTTTCCATCCAGCGCAATCACATCCTTGCCGAAGGCGATGGAGGCAATGGCTGCAGCGATATATTCGCCTATGCCAGGCAAGGTGCGCAGGCGCGCCTCGTCCCGGGGGAGTTGACCTTGCATCTGTTCGACAACGATTTGGGCGGCGCGGTGAAGATGGTGGGCGCGATGGTAATACCCCAAACCCTCCCATAGGCTGAGCACCTCCTGTAGCGGTGCGGCTGCCAGGGCTTCGAGGTCCGGAAAACGCGCCATCCAGCGCTCAAAGTAAGGAACGACGGTTTCGACGCGCGTCTGCTGCAACATGACTTCAGACACCCAAATGGCGTAAGCCTCACGCCGCTCCCGCCAGGGCAACGGGCGCGCATGTTGCGCATACCATTCTAATAATGCAGAGGTAAGTTCAAAACGCATCACATTTGAAAACCGCGGCGCGCCTGGACCACTTTGTACTGAAAATTTTCTACGTAATCCATCAGGCGGTTGGTCAGTTCATCCCACTCCGAAGAATTCAAAATGCGCTGCAAGGAATTGATGCTCGAGGTTTGCGCTGCGGTCATGATTTGAGGGTAATCACCGTACATCGTGTACCAGGCATCACTCGGTTCTAAACCAAGTCGCTGGATGCCGGGGATGAAGTCGCGCACCACAAACTCAAAATAATCCTGTTCGCGCCCAGGCAGAATGTCCCAGGTCATCATCAATTTTACAGCCATGCTCGAATCTCCTCCCACCTATGCTCAGGCATTCGAGAGTTCTAAAAGCACAACGCGCGTCTCTTCAGGAATGCTCGACCGGGTGATTTTCAAAGAGGGCTGTGGTTCTACTTTGCCTGCACCCATTTCTTTAAGAAAGTGGGTGACCGGGGAAAGCTTCAGACTCATGCCAGGGGTGAAATAGTGCATCGGAACGACAATTCCAGGCTCCAAAAGGCTGACGACTTCGACTGCTTTGGCTGCGCTCAACCCTCCTCCTCCACCTACCGGTACCAGAGCCACATCGACGTTTTCCAGAGCTTCAATCTCCGTCTGATTGGGCACGCGGCGCAAATCGCCTAGATGAGCCACGGTCACACCATTAAAATCAAAAACATAAAGGATATTGCGTACCTCCCCGCTATCCTTTTTGCGCTTGCCATTGGTCTCTACGCCGGTAATAAACACACCACCTATCTCGTATTCCCCTGGTCCGGTGATGACCCGTTGCCGACCTTTTACCGCCTGGACATAATTATGCCCTGGGGCATCATGGCTAATCGTCACCACATCCGCTTTGAGTTTGAGAGGTCGGTAGCCTACAGTATCGTGATCAAATGGATCTGTCACCACGCTGGCCATGTTGCGTTCGCTCAAGCGAAAACAAGAAAGCCCAAACCAGGTAATTTCCATGCACACTCCTTAGTGAGTTATGCTATACCGCATCTCCTGCTTTTTGCATGGCTACGATTATACATCATCCATCCCGATGCGCTGCTCAGGTTTGTAAAATTTGTTATCATAGCCCTATGCAAAACGACCAAACAGAGCATCTGCCAGTGGGCTTGCGCGCGCATCTCACGCCGGGCGCGCGATGCGAAAACAATCCCAATGGAGGCTGGCGCCTGTTTCTTCCGCCCGGGCGCGCCAACGAGTATCATCTGGCTCAGCTGGATGATTATTCGGCGCTACCCCGTCGCAAATTCGCGCATACCCCACCACTCACTTTAGAGGTGAATATGCGCGCCAGTCACGCACAACCTCCCGGCACTTGGGGATTTGGTCTGTGGAATGACCCCTTTGCTATGAATCTGCTCATCGGCAGAGGGGGCATGCGCCTGCCCGTGCTCCCTCAGGCAGCCTGGTTCTTCTTTGCCGCCTCGGAATGTTATCTCTCGTTACGCGACGACCTGCCAGCAAATGGGGCGCTGGCGGCAACATTCCATTCCAAAAAACCGATTTCGTTTGCCTTGTTCCAATTGGTTTCCTCTGCACTATTGTTCCCGTGGCGCGCGGCGCGACGTTGGATGCGCAGACGACTTCGAGCGGTAGTCACTCAAGACGCGGTTGGACTAAACCTCGATCCCCGCCGGTGGCATACCTATGTCATCCATTGGGAGAAGGAGATGGTGCACTTCGAGGTCAATGGTGAAACTGTGTTGCAGACAGGGATTGTCCCACGCGCTCCGTTGGGTTTGGTCATATGGGTGGATAATCAATATGCTGCCTGGCATCCCGATGGGCGCATGCGCTACGGCTTTCTACCCCATCCAAAAGCCTTCTGGATGGAATTTAGCCACCTGCGCGTGGAGCGCAAGTAACCAGGATGCGGCCTCCGATCTAGCCTAACAGTGTTGGTCGATCGCCAGGGCTTCAAGGAATGCGTATCCCGCCTCGCCTCTCTGTTTCCACCCAAAGGTGCTCGCCATCCGTTATCAACTCGATCCAGCCATACATATCGGTACGCAGTAAGGTGTAGCCTTCTGCGGCGTTCAGCGTTTCCATATCAGGCCTGCCCTGGAGGTCCTCCGCAGCCACGCTGAGGAGGAGGCAGTGTGGGTGCCACCTGCGTAACCATTCCGGTGGATTCAGAGGGGCATAACCGCTTTCTGCCAGAAGCAGCACCGTCACCGGAGGCAAGCTTCGGTCGTCCATCAGGCGCGCCATACTATCGAAATCTAATCCCACCGGGAACAATGCAGCAAAATGCTTCCACTCCAGGAGCAAAACGCTGCCGCGTCGCGTCACTTCCAAAACACGCAACCTCACTCCGTCCCCCAAATCCAAAACCTGACCGCCTAATAACCTCGCCATGGGCAGGCCTTCTTTCACAATGATGCCACGTAACTGTCGCGCGCTAAAGCTCGCCGCCGGGGCTCCCGACCACAACACCTCTCGGGGTGGATAGCGCTGGATGACCCACGGTAAAGCGCCAAGCTGTTCCTCACTGACCCCAGCCACAACCAGTGCATCCAGACGACGGTCGATTAGAGGGAACCGCCTGCCCAGTGCATCTGCCAGTTTGGATGGGCTGGGACCACCATCAATGAGCACACGCCCTCCACCAGGCGCAACTACAAGCAGCGCATCACCGCTGCCTATGTCCAATAGAGTAACATGCAGGTGTCCATCCGGCGCAGCGAGCACCGCCTGCCACACAACGATAGTCAGTGAAGCAAGGATGAGCAGGGCAAAACCCGGTGCCCTGGAGGGGCAAGCAGAGGCGCGCTTCTCGATCCAGGCACTAAGTCGATGCCCCAAAGCCGTCCAGGCAAATAGAGCCAGATAAAAAGCCCCAACAAAAGCCAGGCTCACCTGGTTCAACCCCATGGTGCTGGTGGGAATTGCAGCAAACCATTCCACCACGCGGATAGTGTAAGCGGTGAGCGGCCAGGTGAAGAGAGAAATCCACCTCCCGAGACTCAACGAGAGCGCACCAACCAAAGCAGTCACCGCACCGGAAACCATCAACAATGGCTGAACGGGGAGGACGGCAATGTTGGCCAGCAAAGAAAGGAGAGATACAACCTGAAAGTGATAGAAAGTGATCGGCAGGGTTGTCAACTGCGCTGCTAGGGTGTAGAGAAAGTATGCCCCAACCGGTGCGGCCAGGCGTTGTGCCATCGAGGAGGGTACATAGCGCGCGGCAAAGTTCATAAAAGCTTGTGTAAAGCGGTCAGCATAAAGCACTAAGCCCAGGGTAGCCATTGCAGATAGCTGAAAGCTAACTTCCCAAAGGACATGAGGGTTGAAAAACGCGATAACAGCAGAGACCAGCGCCAGGCTGTTCAAACCATTCTGGCGACGCCCAAGCTGGACCGCGAGCACGGCAAGGATGCCCATCAGCGCAGCGCGTACTACTGCTGGGTTAGCCCCGGCCAACATGGCATATCCCGCCATAGCGAAGAACGCCACCAACATACCGCGCCAACGCCCGAACAGGCGCCCAAAGAGGCGCATGAAAAGCGCAGCCAGAACGGAAAAGTTGAAACCGCTGATGGCAATGATGTGCGCCGTGCCCGTATCTTTGAAAGCCTGAGCCACATCCTGGGGGATGCGCCCTTCTATGCCCAACAAAATGCCGTCCAACAAAGAAGCCTCTGGGTCTGGAAACAAGGCATAGAGGACTTCTTCGAATTTTCCGCGCAAAGTGTAAATACCGTCTAAAAGTGGATTGCCATAGCCATGACCGATCAGGCGTGCACAGCCTTCCCAGCTACATGAAAAGTAAGAAAGCACTCCCTGACGGTAGAGATAATCCCGATAAGAGAAGAGATCATCTTGCGGTGGGGTGCGCAAAGCCCCCTCGAGGCGAAGGCGATCGCCATAGCGCCAATTTTTCCCCGCGGGAACACGCGCCAGTAACTTCCCCTCTACCGGGATAAACGTATATGACCCCAAAGGGTGTATGCGCTCCACCTGCAAGCGTAGTTGGGTATATTGATCGCGCTCATCCGCATAGGTGATGACCACCCCCTCGATCAAAAAAGAAGTATCCCAATCGTTATACCAAGCAAGGGAGGTGGGGGTGAGTATCGGTTTGACGGCCTGCATGCGCCCTGCCCCCAGACATAGCACGACCCCCAAAAGTGGTAAACTGAGCGCAGGCAACAGTACTTTTATTTCTTGCGAAGAGGTAGAGAACCACCCTTGCGGCGCGCGTGCCAGGTAACCCAGCCAGCGAAATCGCCTCTCCCCCCATAAAGACCCTACCCATAAAAGTCCTGCCAAGACGGCAAACAATAGCCAAAGGATAACAGGAAGATTCGTCCCATCCCCAAGTGCCAGGCCGGCTAAAAATGAGAGTGAAATCCACAATAACGGCAAAGGATGTCTCCGGAAAAACTCGCGTGGCTCGATGAAAAAAGAGGAAAGCTCAGGCCCGCCCACTTTTCAAACCTGCGTGGAGGCCTGCACCTTTGCAGAGATTGTATCGGTTTGCGTAAGCAAAGTCAATACACGCCAAGGATGGCCCCGTCCCGGCCAACGCAATCCCCTTACCCTATTCAGGGGCTTGAGTGGTACAATTTTAATACATGGATTACCTGCTCGTTCATCATGCGAATGCAATGAATAAGAGAGCACATACGTAGTCAAGACTGATGTGACCTGATCATTCCGGAAGATTTCGGAGGTATGCCTTGACCCTCATTCTGCTCGTTGACGATGAACCTTTGATCACCGATTCACTAAGTTACAGCTTGAAACGTGAAGGCTTTGACGTCCATGCAGTGGCAGACGGCATTTCTGCCCTGCAGGCAGTAGAAACGCTAAACCCAGACTTGGTGGTATTAGACCTGATGCTGCCCGACATCAGTGGCTTCGAGGTCTGCAGACGTCTGCGGACGAAAACCACCATTCCGGTCATTATGCTGACAGCAAAAGGCGAGGAGATCGATCGCGTCTTGGGGTTGGAAGTAGGCGCAGATGACTATCTGGCCAAACCTTTCTCCTTCCGCGAGTTGCTGGCGCGCATCCAGGCTTTGTTGCGGCGCGTCTCTCTTGACCGACAAGCACCTGCACATCCGCAAGTGATCACCTTGCGGGAACTCACATTCGATCCAGCTGCACGGCGCGTGTTCAAAGGTGAGCGAGAACTGCAGCTCTCTGCACGCGAATTCGACCTGCTTGCGACTCTGATGAAGAACGCCGGCCGCGCCATGGGGCGCGACGAATTGATCCGCGAAGTGTGGGGCGAAGATTGGGTTGGTGACCCGCGCACATTGGATGTGCATGTCCGCTGGCTTCGCTTGAAGATCGAAGACGACCCTGCCAGCCCTAAATACATCCAAACCGTGCGCGGTTTTGGGTACCGCTTTGCCGGACCCGAAGAACTACACTGACATCACAGTGTACTGAAACCATGAAGCTTTTCGGCTCTTTAAGAGCGCGCCTACTCCTCTCCCATCTCCTGGTTTCCCTGGTCAGCATTGTGCTCCTGGCAGCCTATGCAGGTAGGTTTATCTTCCAGGCAGCCATTGCCGAAGCAGAACACAACCTGCAAGGCTTGGCAGTAGCAACGGGCAACGCCCTGGAACTGCCCATTCAAGAGTACAACGCTGGCCACGTGGAGGCAAAATACATTCGCGACTTACTCGATCGCATGTTCAGTGACAGCCCCGAGTTGGAATTCACCGTTTTCCGCCCAGATGGATTTCCTCTGGTGGACAGGAGCGAAACGCTACCCCCTCAAGCCACGCGCGCCAATGCGCCAGAGGTGATCGAAGCGTTTGAAAGCGAACTGGGTCGCGGGATTAGCATTCGGCGCAACCGCCTGGGAGAACAGTATCTGTACACCGCGGTTTTGGTACAACGGGAGATCGAAGTAACGGCTATCTTTCGCCTAGGAGTGCCTCTCGCCCCTACGCTACAAGCTGCTGAGCGCTCGCTAGCCATCCTGCTGCTCGTTGCCTGGCTGATCGCCATTGGCATGAGCCTGGTGGGGTGGCTGCTGGCCAATAACCTATCCCGGCCGATCCAACTGCTCACCGAAGCCAGCGCACGTATGGAAAGGGGCGATCTCGGAGTGCGCGTTACTCCAAGCGGACCTCAGGAATTGCAGCGGCTGGCAGAAGGCTTCAACAGCATGGCCAAGCGCCTGCAAGCCAATGTGAACGAATTGCGTGCTTTTGTGGCGAACGCCAGCCACGAACTGCGCACCCCCCTAACCGTGGTGAAACTACGCACTGAAGCGTTACGCGACGGCGCAATGGAGGATGCGGAGATCTCGAACAAATTCCTGGAAGAGATCGAACAAGAGGTGGATCGGCTTGTGCGTATGGTAAACGATTTACTCGACCTCTCGCGTATGGAAGCAGGCATGGAGCCCGAAGAACACCAACCATTGGACTTGCTCAACATTGCCAGAGAAGTTTACGAAACTTTCGAAATCCGCGCCAAGAACGCCGGGCTATCCATTACCTGCGATTTCGCCCCACTCACCGCTTCGGTGATGGGTAACGAGGACCAGATTCGCCGTGTCTTCTACAACCTGGTGGAGAATGCCATCCGCTATACACCAAAAGGAGGAACGGTTGAAATTTTGTTGCGCGAAGGCCCTAAGGAGAACACCGTACGCGTGTTGGTGCGCGATAACGGTCCAGGCATCCCCCCGGAACATCTTCCCCACGTATTTGAACGGTTTTATCGCGCTGAAACCAACCAGGACCGGCCAGGGCAACCACGCGGTAGTGGATTAGGCCTGGCAATCGCCAAAACCATCGTGGAAAGCCATGGGGGTCAGATTGGCATTAGCAGTCAAATAGGCTCAGGAACTACCCTTTGGGTGGATTTACCTACCTTACCTCACTCCTGAGTGGGAGCTTTATACTTGGAGCCATCCGGCATGGTTGCATCGGTGAGGCACGTATCTTCGAGAATCGCGTTGGTCAGGTCTGCCTTCAACAAATTTGCTGCGGTCATGTCCGCTCCGCTCAGATTAGCGCCACGCAGGTTTGCAGCGCTCAGGTTCGCTTCGAACAAATTGGCATGAGATAGGTCTGCACCGCTCAGGTTGGCTCCTGCCAGATTTGCCTTGCTTAGGTCGGCGCGCGAGAGAATCGCCAGGCTCAGATTGGCTTTAAACAGGTTGGACTTGGTCAGGCTGGCGCGGCTGAAGTTTGTTTCCACCATCTGGGCTTCGATCAACACCGCTTTTCCCAGGTCGGCGCGCGTACAATTAGCTTTGCTCAAGATGGCTTCCGACATTTCCGCCCCTTGAAGGTGCGCTTCGTATAAGTTCGCCATGCTCAAGTCCGCTTTGCGCAAATCGGCTTCCGACAAATTCGCCCAATTCAGATCCGTACGGCTTAGGTTGGCATAATTCAGCTTGCATCCGCTCAGGTCAGCCCACAACAGTGTGGTGCCACTGAAATCGATGCGCACCAGCCAGAGGGGACGAGGGCGGTTCAGTAAATCGTAGATTTGAAAATAGGTCAAGGTGGTCATGGACAATCACCTCTCATCAACTTGTGCTACATGCCTTTCCAGTGCGCCTGGCGCTTTTCAATAAAAGCTGCCATGCCTTCCTTCTGATCCTGGGTACTGAATAGGAAATAGAACGCCCGGCGTTCATGAGCCAAACCATCGCTCAAGAAAGAATCGAGGGCGTGATTCACGGCCTCTTTCGCCAATCTCACAGCCAGCGGTGCTCGTGCAGCGATTTCCTCCGCCAACTTTATCGCTTCCTCCAAATAGGCTTCTTTGGGCACAACGCGATTCACCAAGCCAAAATGTAGCGCTTCTTCTGCGGTCAAAGTGCGATTGTTGAGCACCATCTCCATCGCAAGCGCTTTGCCAATCGTGCGCGTCAGGCGTTGTGTTCCGCCAGCCCCCGGAATCACCCCGATGGTAATCTCAGGCTGGCCGAAGCGCGCCGTTTCCGAAGCCACAATCATGTCGCAAGACATCGCCAATTCATTGCCACCCCCCAGGCACCATCCCGAAACTGCGGCGATGAGCGGCTTTTTCACCTGACGCAGGCGGTCGAAGAGAGAAATGTGATCGCGTACGAGCATGTCTACCGCCGAAGCGTCGGCCATCTCTTTGATGTCCGCCCCAGCGGCGAAAGCGCGCTCGTTTCCGGTAATCACGATCGCGCCAATGGATTCGTCCTGGTCAAGAGCCAGCAAGGCATCCGCCAGCTCACGCAGCAAGACATTATTGAGCGCGTTCATCGCCTGCGGACGATTCAGTCGAACGAGTCCCACGCGCTGACGCCTCTCAACTTCGATGGTGGTATAAGTGGACATAGTCACCTCCTGATCATTGTGATTTATGGATTATCACTGGTTTCGACCGGTACATCAAGTGGCTGAGATAACCAGCCGCGTTGCAGCAGCAGGTACCTTTCAACCCACCACTGCAAGGTGCGCACACCAAACCGGGTATGTCGCCATGTCCAACTCCATGCTTCAGCAGGCAGTTCCTGGAGCAGGTATGGCAACCTTGAGATAAAAAGTAACCACAAGTTGTTCTCCCCGGAGTCTCCTTCGGGTGAACCGGCTGGCAGATCAACGCCATGCTCGCGTAACAGACAACAAATCGCGGAGCAGGACGCCTCCATCTCTGACAAATACATGTGGTTTTGCGCTTCAGTCGAGGCTACTTTCACCTGTGTCAGAGAAGCCATCAACTGCTGCAGCAACTGATGGCGATACTCTCGTAGTTCCGCGTTTCCATTACCCATCTCATCACCCTCTAAAAAGGACCCTCGTAAAACAATAGATACCACCCGCCGACAAAGCTCTGTACTGCGAGAACCATCCGGCTGCGTTTCCTTTCAGAACGGTGTAGCAACATGGGCGCTCCCCTTATTTGCGCCGCCTCGTGCAGCCAAAGTAGAACAACCACCCTGCTTTCGGGTGAGTTTAGTGCCAACCCAAACCATGAACAAGGGTTAGTCATGTTCCCGATGAGATGTTGAGGGGGCGCCCTCCTTTCTGGTGTGCCTGCGGATGTTCTCCAGGTCATCTTCTTTGTGGTCGGCAAAAAAGAGCGAAAAGCGACCTGCGGTCATCGCTTGCAAAAGTTTGCCCGCCTCCACGCCCTGCGGCGAAGCCATAGCTTCTTCCGCTTCTTTTATAGAGTCGAAATAAAACTCGTGAATTTGATACACGGCTCGATCGCCATAGAGAAAACGCTCCACGCGGCTTACCGTTTCCTTTTTCAGGCCGGGCATTTGCTCTGCCTGGCGCAGGAAGGTTTGCCAGGAGGCTTCGAAAGCCTGCAACTCATCAGGCGGTTCAAATAGAATGACCAGTTTGACCATTTCCCAAACTCAAAGCAAATTATACCGCCTGAAGAGGCGGATTCTGCGTATCGCCAGACTTGGGTTCTATGGTATCATTCCACCGCGGAGAAAACCTATGGACGATAAGATTACAATCATCGAAGGGCCACCTCCGACCTTCGAAGCGGTAAACGATGGTTGGGCGTTGGGGCTCAACGAATCCCCCACCCTCTTTGATGTCGCGTTGACGCGTTTGCGCACCTTCAATGGCCCCGCCTTGGTGGAACGGTGCTATCGTACCTGGGGCAAAAAGGGGAGCATCTTCCTCGAATATCGCAACGCTGAGGGCTTGGAAGACCACTTGCCCATCCTTGCCGCCCGCAGTGTAGAAACCTCCGAGGGGCAGATTTTGTTACTATGGGTACGTCTACCTGCTGAAGAAGCGGAAGTCGAGTATGGCTTTGACGATTTTAGCGATGACTCCGACGATGACCTCAATTGAGGATTAGAAAACGACCATCCTGCGAGAGGAGCGCCCGTAAGACGCGGGCGCTCCTCTTTTTCATCTTCCGTTACCAATAACCATTTCGATAGATGCCCCACAACACCAACAAGGCAATCGCCGCCCCTGCCCATAAGCTTGCGCGCAATACAGCATCACGCCCACGGCGATCGACGAGGAAGAAATCGGGATACACGCCATCTAAACGAAATAACGGGCCTGCCATCCACGCAAAGGCTACCCCGCCGAGCAAACCGCCCAAATGCCCCCAATTATCTATCCCTGGCGATAAGCCAATAAAGAGGTTGACCGCGGCGATCATGATGAGATTATTCAAAGCACGACGCGCGACATCACCAAATAACTTTTTATTCTGGTACAGCAACACCCCCTCTGCACCCAATAGGCCAAAAACCGCCGTAGAAGAACCCAGGGCTGGGTATGGGGAAAAGGCAAAGGAGAGGGCGTTCCCAGCCAACGCTCCAAGCAGGTATAACATCAGAAAACGGCCGCGTCCGTAATAGCTTTCCAATCCCCGTCCAATGGCATGCAAGGCATACATATTGAAACCCAGGTGAAAGACTGATCCGTGTAACAAAGCTGGGGTGAGCAAACGCCAAAATTGCCCTTGCAGAATCGCTTCGTTCACTTTGGCGCCCAACCCTGCGGGAATGTCCACGCCTAAAAAAATCCGCGTGGCTTGCTGCACCAGGAAAACGAAGATCGTTAATGCCAGTATGGCATAAACCAACAGAGGCCGATTTCCCTTCCATTCCACGCGCACCCACTGAGTGGAGGTTGAAGGAGGCACTGGCTGCCCAGATGGAGGGCCTGTCTGCTCCACGGTTGGGGGATCAGCGTTGTCGAGAGATTCTGAAATATGGTTCATATGTCGATCGTGCGCGGATGGACGCGGTGATGCTCGGCGCAGATGATGGAAACAATCGTATCCACCGTTTCATCCAATTGGAATTGGCGGTTGACAACCGCGTAATCGAACATTTCTACCTGTCTGATCTCCTGGCGCGCTGTGGCAATGCGCAACTTCAAATCTTCGCGCGACTCGGTTTTGCGCGCTGTCAGGCGTCCGGCGAGCTCGTCCTCGCTTTGAGGCAGCAAGAAGATCAACAAGGCTTGTGGGTACAGCTTACGCACGGTAGCCGCACCCTGTACGTCAATGCGCATGACCACATCTTTGCCGCTTGCCAAAGCAGTGCGCACCTGCTGTTTCGGGATGCCTTTATAATCGTTGTACACCAGGGCATACTCCAGTAACTCGCCTTGATTGATCATCTCCGCAAATTCGTCCCTGGAGACGAAGAAATAATCCACGCCATGTCTTTCCCCTTCGCGCGGCGGGCGCGTCGTGGCTGTAACCACGAAGTGAAACGGCAACTGGCGCTCCTTCATGCGCTGGATGACCGTATCCTTCCCCACACCAGAAGGGCCAGAAATCACCACCAGCAGAGGCTGGTGCACAAGCACCTCTTCAATTGTGTCTTCGCTCAAAAATTCACCTCACATTTCAAATCGGGCGTGACTAACTCCAAACCAGTCAGGCGGGTTGCACCTTTTCACGAGTTGATTATAATTTCAGCACTCCAAAAATCCCTCTCATGTGAGAAGGAGGCAAGGATGCCCTATTATCAATACCGCTGTTTGAGTTGTAAAAAGCGCTTCGAAGAATATATGAGCTATGCCGAGTATGGGACGCGCGCCGTCGCCTGCCCCCATTGCGGAGGGGAGAACGTGCAGCGACGCATTGGGCGCATCCGCATTGCGCGCTCCGAGGATAGCATGTTAGAGGATTTGACCGATCCCAGCGCCTTAGATGGTCTGGAGGATGACCCTCGCGCGCTGGGAAAAATGATGCGCAAGATGAGCAAAGAAATGGGCGAAGACCTGGGGCCAGAGTTTTCCGAGGTGGTCGATCGGCTCGAAGCCGGACAATCACCAGAGGAAATCGAAGCCGCCCTGCCCGATTTAGGGTCGAATGGGGAAGAACCTGGATTGGACGAGGAGTTCTAAAGAGAGAGGGGTTGTACACCATCCCAACCTTTCAAGGGGTGCTTGGGCGCCTGGCTTGTAACTCCTGGTGCACTAACTGGCGAATGCGCTGCTGCACCACCTCAAGGGGTTGGGTCGCATCCACAACACGCCAGCGCCAGGGCTGCATCTGAGCCATGATCAAATAACCTTGGCGCACACGTCGGTGAAACTCCAGGTCATAAGCATCCAGGCGGTTCCATTCTCCCGCCTGTGCCCTGCGTTGTAAGCCGAGTTCTACATCAAGGTCCAACAGGATGGTCAGGTCGGGCTGCAAGCCCGCGGTGGCAAATTCGATCAGGGTTTTCAGGTTTTCAAGCTCGAACTGGCGATAACCATAACCCTGGTAGGCCAGGGTAGAATCGGCATAGCGGTCGCACAAAACAACACCGCCAGCCTGCAAATGCGGTCGAATGACCTGTTCCACCAGCTGAGCACGACTGGCTTGAAAAAGCAGGATTTCCGTGCGCGGGCGCATATCCGTGTTGTGCACATCCGACAAAATGGCACGGATTTGATCTCCAATGGGCGTGCCCCCTGGTTCGCGCGTCGCCAGAATGGGATAACCCTGCTCGCGCAAGTAATTCGCCAGGGCGGCGAGATGGCAGGTCTTGCCGCTGCCTTCTGGACCTTCGAAAGTAATAAACATGCCTTATTCCCGAAAGATGCGCACGCGGCGGTTGGGCTCTTTCCCATATGAGTGTGAGACCAGGTTGGCCTCGCGCGCCATCTGGTGCTGCAGACGGCGAATGTAAGCCGATGCAGGTGAGAGTTCCACCCAGCGCTCTCCATTGCGCACCGCCTCGATTGCGGCGCGCGTCTCCTGTACCACTGCAGTTAGTGCGGCGTCGCTGCTGACATCGTATTGCAAATTGAACAGGTCGCTGAGAAAGCGCAACATCTGCGTCACAGTATTGGAACGCAAGACGTAAATCGGGATATTGCGCTGTTCTGCCTCCACCAGGGTGCGTTGGCGCTTACGATAATACGAGCGCAAAGTCACCAGGACGTCCGCCTCACCGGCATCATCCACCAGCAATACAGGCACTCCCAGGCGCCGCGCGGCTTGAATGAGGCGATTGCGCGCCACGCCATAGGCATAGATGCGCATGGTGTTGAGCGCCTCGCCCTCTGCCGATCGCCCTGCGCGCGCCTCAAACGCACCTTCCTCCTTGAAAGCCTCTACCTGCGGCACTCCCTCGCCCTGTCGGCGATAGCCTTGCTGCCGGGCAATGCCGGGGCGAAATGGCTCCGCAGCTCTTTCGATACGAATCTCTCCATCGACGCGCGAGCGAATCTCCGGAGGCAAGGGATAGCCGCGCAGCAGGGCATCCACCGCAGCAGCTACATCGCGGTGCACTGCCAGGCGATCGCGGCTTTGAATCTCGATGAGCACATCGAAGGTGGGTGGAGAGCGCCGCTCCAACACAGTCTTTTGTGTGCCGCGGCGACGCGCCTCTTCATCCGAGAGGGTGACGGATTCAATGCCTCCTACAAGGTCGGAAAGCGTTGGGTTGAGGAGCAAGTTCTCCAAGGTATTGCCATGGGCCGTACCTATCAACTGCACACCGCGCTCGGCGATAGTGCGCGCCGCGGCTGCCTCCAATTCGCGGCCAATTTCGTCAATAACGATCACTTCAGGGTTGTGGTTTTCAACAGCCTCGATCATCACCTCGTGCTGTAACGATGGGCGAGCAACCTGCATGCGACGCGCACGGCCAACAGCGGGGTGAGGCACATCTCCATCGCCGCCAATTTCATTCGAGGTGTCCACAATAACAACGCGCTTGGTCTCTGCCAGGATGCGCGCCGCTTCGCGCAGCATGGTGGTCTTGCCGATGCCGGGGCGCCCGAGCAGCAACAGACTTTTACCGCTCTCGATCAGGTCTTTAATAATATCCGTGGTGCCATACACCGCGCGACCGACGCGGCAGGTCAAACCGACAATGTGTCCAAGTCGGTTGCGGATGGCCGAAATGCGATGCAGTGTGCGTTCCAACCCGGCGCGGTTATCCGCATCGAACGCTCCAATGCGCTCGACGACGTAATCAATATCCGCGCGGTCGGTTTCGATGCTGCTCAGCACAATCTCGCGATCGACATAACGCGCCGTGGGTAACCTTCCCAAATCGAGAATCACTTCCAGCAGGTTATCGCTGTCGTCCTCGCGTCGAACTGCTTGGGCGATATCCGGCGGCAGCACCGATAATAAGGCGTGTAAATCATCCGTTATCTTACGTTGTTTCATACTCTAAAACTCAATATCTACGTGGGCGATGGGCGCGGTAACCTCCGGCTGCCTACCCTCTAGGTTCGGAATAGCAATGAGGCGTGCGGCGCGCGCCGGTACCGCCAGATGGCGCACCATCACCGCCTGTTTAGGGCCTGGATCTGCCCCCAGGGCTTCCATGGTCTCTTCCATCCAGGCCTGATAAGAGCGCACACACACATAAAGCGCGCGGGACAGGCGATAAGGAATTTGCAGCCAAAGCGAAGCGAGGCATAGCAGGGGGTTTTCCACGCTTGGATGGATAAACGGCAAAGCCCAGATGCCCCGATAGCCATAACGCAATTCGACAAATGCGCTCAGCTCACCTTGCACATAAAGCACCAGCCCGTGCGCTTTGTCGGCTTCAAAAGTCTCTGTTTGTTGAACCAGAGCCGGCACGAGGCTAGAATAGAGCGCCTGAATGGCTGGCGTCTCCCGCAAAGTTGCCACGCGCCAGCGCAACCCTCTCGCTTCCTGAGTGTTTGCGAGATCTAGTGTGTTTTTTTGTTCCCCCAGGCGCCAAACGCGCTGACGCGAGTAGATGACAAAACCCGCTTTGCGCAAGGTATCCAGCGCCGGCGTCTTCTCGTCAACCTCAGCCAGCAGGCGCAAAGCACCTCGCTCGCCGCAGAGCATCGTCATGTACTCCAACAAGTCATGCGTAAGAGGAGAATCCAATACCTGCTGCGGAGCCAGATAGGTCATCTGGGCAAACTTAGAACCTGGCACATGGATCAATTGACCCATGAGCGGTGTTCCTTCACCCTCGTCCCTATCCACTACGCAGGTAAACACGCCCGCTGGCGGGGAAAACAGAGAAGCCAGAGCGTTGGGCATCACCAGTGAGCCGCGCGTGACCGCCGACTCGGAATCCAGCAAGATTCCCTGGTGGCGGTAGCGCACCAGGAGGGGGATATCTCTCCAATCAAATGGCCGAGCGATCATGGCTTCACCTGGGTGGCTGATGCCGCTGCCAGCTTGAGAAAATAGCGGTGAAAACGGTCATCAGCGACGAGCTCGGGGTGAAAAGCAGTCGCCAAGAGGTGGCCCTGTTGGGCGGCGACGATCCTGCCATCGGGTAGGGTTGCCAGTTCACGCGCGCCTTTTCCTACCGCTTCGATCAAAGGAGCGCGAATGAAGACGGCATGGAATGGACGCGCACTGGCATCCACCTCCCGCAAGGCGGGCACTTCCAGATCGATCTCAAAGCTATCCACCTGGCGGCCAAAGGCATTGCGGGCAACGGTGATGTCCATCAGTCCGAGCAGGGGCTGCGTACGGTGGATATCCTTTGCCAGAAAGATCGCTCCCGCGCAGGTGCCCCAAATCGCCTTACGCCTGCCGAACTGGCGCATGGGTTCGAGGAGGTGATAAGCCTCTGCCAGTTTTCCAATGGTGGTAGATTCGCCCCCTGGGATGATCAAACCGTCCAGTTCCAACAAATGGTGTGGCAGGCGCACCTCCACTGCCTGCACACCCAGGTGGTTGAGCATGGCAATATGCTCGATGAAGTCGCCCTGTAAAGCGAGTACACCGATTTTCATTTCCCTATTTGCGTTACCAGCCGCGACCAGCGATCAACTCTCCCTGGGGAATCTCGGAAATCTGCCGGCCAACCATGGGTTCACCCAAATTACGGCTGACTTCCGCCAGGATATAAGCATCCTGATAATGGGTAACGGCTTTGACAATGGCGGCGGCACGCCTGGGTGGATCGCCTGACTTGAAAATGCCCGAGCCAACGAAGACGCCATCCATGCCCAATTGCATCATCATCGCCGCGTCTGCTGGGGTAGCGATACCTCCAGCGGCGAAGTTCACCACGGGCAGCCTACCCAGTTGGCGCGTCTCCATGACCAGCTCATAGGGTGCGCCGATTTCTTTGGCATAAGCCATCACCTC
This sequence comes from Anaerolineae bacterium, assembly GCA_037439525.1. Lineage (GTDB taxonomy): Bacteria > Chloroflexota > Anaerolineae > Anaerolineales > UBA4823 > JBBIVW01. The sequence continues at coordinate 14,925 of JBBIVW010000007.1, read as the reverse complement.
TTCTGCAGGCATGTTTTGTAAGCGGCGTATCTCACCCAGCACCGCACGCGCATGGCGCACGGCTTCGACCACATCGCCTGTGCCGGCTTCGCCTTTAGTGCGAATCATCGCCGCGCCCTCGCCAATGCGGCGTAACGCCTCCCCCAGGTTGCGGCAGCCGCAAACGAACGGCACTTTGAAATTGTGCTTGTTGATGTGATGTTCCTCATCTGCTGGCGTGAGCACCTCCGATTCGTCAATGTAATCCACGCCAATCGCTTCGAGTATCTGAGCCTCGACGAAATGCCCAATGCGACACTTCGCCATTACAGGAATGGAAACCGCGTCCATGATCTGCAATATCAATTCTGGATCGCTCATGCGCGCCACGCCGCCGTGGGCGCGAATATCTGCTGGCACGCGTTCCAATGCCATCACCGCCACCGCGCCAGCGTCTTCCGCGATCTTCGCATGTTCCGGCGTAACCACATCCATGATCACGCCACCTTTGAGCATCTGCGCCAGGCCCTTTTTTACTGCAAAAGTTCCTATCTGCTGCTCCATTTTCTACCTCCATAGCCTGATACAGCCAGGCCGACTAAAAAATACACCTGCTTGCTTCTGAACCATGTTTTCAATTTTTTTCTGCCATATATATTTTATACCCATGGCAGGCAATCATCCAGAGGTGTGCACCAGATTCTGGTGAGACTCGCCGAATCGAGCGAGGGGATGTGAATACAAAAGTGGATGCATTTCCATTCTACCATGAGTGCCTGAGCGCGTGCTGCCAAAAGGGCTTCATTACCACTACCCTGCCCAGCCCTGAAATCCATCCGCACGCGCCGTTTGCCATGGGCTACTCCGGACGACTTTACTCAGAATGCTGTTCCGCCTCGATCTCGTCTAGCATCGCCTGCACGACTTCCAACATGTGCGCCGCCTGAAGGTAATATCCCTGGCGCAAGCTGAGGTTGATCACCGTCAGCATGCTCTCCAGGGCGATGTTCTCCATTCGCCCAGGCCGGCGCAGGAAATCCGCCACGATGCCCTGCTCCTGCATCTTTTTACGATCCGGCAGCCAGGCGGTCATAAAATATGCCGAGGGGTCCAGCAATTGCTGATAGCGACGCACCGCATCATAGAACGTTACGGTGAGGCGCACATCTTCCACCCACCGCGCCTCAAGCCGTTCCTTTTGCAGCGCTTCGACGAACTGCGTTTCCAACTCCTCCATGCGCACGCCAAAATGGTTCAGCAGAGCGGCTTCAATGGCGCGGTATTGTGCCCCTGCTTCCTCACCCTCGGCATTGTCGGAGGGTGGGCTTTGAATGTGGCGATAAAACCGCTCAAACGCCTCCCATCCCCAGGTCTGCACGATGAACTCTACCAGCGCCCCAGCCTGCAAATAACCGATTTCATGCTGGGACCAATAGAAATCATCGCTCAATTCAACGAAAGGAATATACCAGCCCAGGCTACACAACGCCAGGTCTTCTTCCCGAAATGAGAGGCTAAACGCCTGTGTGCCCGGAATGCAGCCTGGCTGCGGTGGCAACAGCGCCGCAGCACGCGGCATTAGCGGCTCGGGCTTGAAATGCCCGCCACTGAGATAGACCGCCAACCCCTCGACGAGCATCGTCGGGCGAAACTCTCCTTCTAATTGCCCATCCAGGACATGGGTGAACTCATGGCGCAGCACGGTCGTCAGGTCTCCGCTGGCGTAATTGCGCTCTAAGTACGAAATGGATACCCCCTGGCCGGCAAACCCTCCATGCCCGAGCACGCGCGGCAAAAAGGTCACCTCGACAGGCTGCGCAAACGTTGCGCCTAACTTCTCGGCAATAAAAGCAGCCTGCTCATCCACTTCGTCTAGCAGCTTGAGCAAATCGGCCTCTGCAGGCGTGCCGGTGATGATATGCACCAGACAACACTCACTGCGCTGCGCGGACCATTTCGCCCAGGGCTCTGGCGCAGGCAGCTTTTGTGCTGGCAGCAGGTGAACGCGCTCCAGCCAGGAGAAGTTTTGCGGCTGGATGGCAATGCGCAGGGTGTGCTCGCCTGGAGGAAGGCCGGCTGTGTCCCAAACCCAAAACAAGGTCGCCTGTTGCCGCCCACCGATGCCAAATGGAGCAAAACCCGCCTCGCCTAAAAACACCTCCTCCTGCTGGGATAACCAGACTTGTGCCTTACGGCCATGCCAGTCTTCCCCGGAGGGAGCGATGATCTCCAGGCTGATCCGGTCGCCGACATATAACGCGCCATCGGGATGAAAGCGCACCTCTAAGTCGGGCATAGTTTGCTCGAGCGGCGCGTGCTCAGGGTCATTTACTGCGCTGGGCGTCCCTCTGACTTCAGGCATGGTGGCCGAGGGAGAGACCACCGCCTCCGTAGGCGTGGCGCGCGTTTGCCTGGGGGTCGTTGCTGGGACGAGCGGCTGACAGGCAGTGGAGATGAGCACAAGGAGCACAATCAAGACACGCATACGCTGTATTATAGCCACCCACAATGAGGGTAGCGGCTCGATTAAGAGGTTCTCATCGCCCGGATCGGGGAAACAGCACACCTGGTACAATGGTAGCCACATCATGTAGGAAATCTTTGCCTGCGAGGCAAGCCGCCTCGAAACATCATTTGGAGCGAGCCTATGACGCCGATGTTTATCCCTGGACCGGTGGACGTGCCCGAAGAGGTACTGGCGGCGCAACTCAAGCCCATGCTGCCTCACCGCAGCGCGGAGTTCGAAGCCCTCTTCCAAAGCGCCGTGCAAAAAGCGAAACACCTCTTCGCCACCCAAGACTCCGTTTTTCTCACCGCCAGCTCCGGCACAGGCTGGCAAGAAGCCTGCGTGCGCAACCTGGCTCAGGAGCGCGTGTTGTCCTGCGTCAATGGCGCGTTCGGCATGCGCTGGTACGAAGTGGCACTCGCCAACGGAAAGTGCGCCGACAAGCTGGAAACCCCCTGGAACCAGCCTATTTCACCAGATCAACTTTTCGAAGCGCTGCGCAATCCGAGCGCCGGCAAGCCGTATGAACTGGTGACCATTGTGCATAACGAAACCTCCACCGGTCTCACCAATCCCATCGAAGCACTCTCCGCGGCGGTGCACGAAGCCAGCCCCGAAACGCTCATCTGCGTGGACGCGGTGTCTTCATTGGGTGGCGTGCGCATCGAAAAGGACCGTTGGGGAGTGGACGTGGTCTTCAGTTCCTCACAGAAATGCCTGGCATTGCCTCCCGGGCTTGCCTTGGCGGCGGTATCGTCGCGCGCTCTGGAATATGCCCAGCATGTCCCTCAGCGCGGCTGGTACTTCGATCTCGTGCGCCTGGAACAACACCTGCGCAAGGACTCCACGCCAGCGACGCCACCCATGCCCCTGATCTACGCCCTGGATGTGCAACTCGATCGCATCTTGAGCGAAGGGTTGGAGCGCCGCTTTGCACGCCACCAGGCTATGGCTGAGCGTGTGCACTCCTGGGCACCCACCCTAGGCTTCGAGCTTTTCGCCCCTCCCGGATACCGCTCCCCTACCCTGACCACCCTGGTGAACACGCCTAAAATCGAGGTAAGCCGGCTGAACGCCTATCTGAAATCCCAAGGGATGCGCATTGCCTCTGGCTACGGGACACTGAAAAACGAAACCCTGCGCATTGCGCATATGGGCGAGACACAAATCGAGGACCTAGAACAGCTCTTTGCAGCTATCGAAGCTTATATGAGAGAACCGCGGTAATGAATCCCGTTGGCGAAGAGCAGTACATCGTCACTCCGGCGCAATACACTTTTGGCGGCGAAGCGCTGGCGCGCCTACCGGATGGGCGCGCCGTGTTTGTGCCTTTTGCCATGGTGGGCGAGCAGGTGCGCATTGCCATCACCGAAGCGCACGGCGATTACACCCGCGCCCGGCTCGTTGAAGTGTTACGCTCCTCCCCCGAACGCCTGGCACCGCGCTGCAAGCACTTCACCCTCTGCGGCGGTTGCCAGTATCAGCACCTGCCCTATGAAACCCAATTGCAGGTCAAACAGGGGATATTGATCGAGCAACTCGCCCGGTTGGGAGGGCTTGACGACTTGCACGTGGAGGCGATCTTCCCCAGCCCGGAGGTATATCAATATCGCAACCATGTGCAATTTCACCTCACCCCCGAAGGGCGCCCGGGGTTCTACCGCCATGCCTCTCAGGAGCCCTTTGAGGTAGAAGAATGCCATCTGGCAGCTCCGGCATTGGAACAGGCCCGTCAGGCGTTGGAGTTTGAACCTGGGGTTAAGCTCAGCCGTATCGGCTTGCGCCTGGGCGACGAGGAGGACATTCAGATTATCCTGGAAGGGGAGGTAGACGACCTGCCGGAAGTGACGCTCGAGGGTCTGCCCTTTTCCATTGTCTATCTCAATCAGAACGGCGTGCAGGTCATGGCGGGTAGCCCTTATCTGTTCATCTCCCTGGGTGGGCGCACCTTTCGCGTTTCTGCGGCTTCCTTCTTTCAGGTGAACACCGCAGCTGCCGAGTTGATGGTTTTCCACCTGATGGATCAACTGGAGCGGAGGGGAGCGCTCAGCGCACAAACCACGCTGCTCGAAGCATATTGCGGCGTGGGGTTGATGAGCGCGTTCCTGGCACCGCGAGTGGGGCGTTTGATCGGCATCGAAATCAACCCCGAGGCGGGCGATGACTTCGCCTATAACCTGGATGAATTCGAGCATATCGCCTTATATATCGCTCCGGTGGAGTCGGTGCTGCGCCACTGGCGGGAAAAGGTGGATGTGCTCCTATTGGACCCGCCGCGCAGCGGAGTGAGCAAGGCAGTGCTACAGGCTCTGGCTCAGCAGAAGGTGCCGCTGGTGGCGTACCTTTCATGCAACCCAGCCACCTTGGGGCGCGATGCGCGCTTCCTGCACCGCGCTGGCTATCGCCTCACCCATCTCGCTTTGTTCGACTTCTTCCCACAGACTTATTCCATCGAGTGTCTCAGCCTTTGGGAAATGGGTGCCTCCCACGCTGCACCCTGATCGTCTGAGAGAACTTTTCCCAAGCCTGTTGTCCTCTGGGGGTTGGACGAATAAAATCACCCTTGACAAGGGCGTCTATTGCGCTATAATAAGAACAAATGTTCTACTCTCGAGGTGAAAAATGCTTCAATTCCTGGGCGCCAGCTCCCTTGCCGAGAAGGTGATGAACTGGTGGGCAGACATACCTCGGAAATTGCGCTTAACGGCGCGCAACGCGTCTGCACACCATGGAGAAAGTCCTGAGACGGCATATCCATCAGGTGCAACCAACGCTCCGGAATACGGCACTCTGGAGGCGTACCTTCAAACCCAACCACATCTCCCTGTCAACAGCATGATCGCCGGCATGGGAAAGGATGGCCTGCCATTCATTATCGATCTCTCCCACCCGCTCCCTGGTTCGATGCTCATCCTGGGGGATGACCACTGCGGAAAGAGTCAATTGCTCAAAGCCATGTTCACCTCAGCCACACGACTCAACCCAGCAGAACAGGTACGCCTATTTCTGCTGGCAGATCACCCTCAGCAGTTCATGAACCTGTTCCATTTGCCTCATTGTGCCATGTTGCGTTCCACGCACGGTCAGCGTGGACCGGCGGCGATCAGCCAGCTTTACGAAGAAAGCCTGCAACGCCGCCAGAGACGAGGGGCTCGACCGATCATCCTGTTAGGTCTGGATAACCTTGCTTCGTGTCTAAGCAACTTAGAGACGCATGCCCATCAACACCTGCATTGGTTGATCAAGCACGGGGCGAAATATGCCATCTGGACGGTGGCAACCCTTTCCACCTCCAGGCTGAAAGACGTACACGTTGAGTTCTTCAACGCGTTCCGCACGCGCATCTATGGAGCTATCGCCTCCCGAAGCATCGCGGCGCAGGTCGGCGGCCCCCCACCAAACTTGGCGCAAAAACTGCTCCAGGGGAGGCATTTTGCTCTGCCTTATGGCGAGGGCTGGGAGATGCTCTACCCATTGCTCCCTGAAGCATCCGCGCGGAGCGAACCGCGAGAAGTGAATCCACGGGAGGCATAGATGAACATCGGCATGCTTTGGTTCGATAACGACCGACACACCCCCTTCGAGCAAAAGGTGCGGCGCGCGGCGACATACTATCGCCAGAAATACGGTAGAACACCTACTTTGTGCTATGTCCACCCCAGCATGTTCGCCAATCTTCCTGGCCTGTCCTCAGAAGAGAACGCCTGTAAAGTTGGCGAGGTGCTTGTGCGCACCGATCGCAGCGTGCGGCCCAATCACTTCTGGATCGGGGTGAATGGCGAGTCCGAGGGAATTGTAAAGCTGGCGACAAAAGTTTCCAAACCGACTTCCAGAGGGAGCTCGCTGGATTTCGCCGCCTCATCGAGTGCCAGCAAGCCGCGATAAGCCTCCTCGAGCTTCCTTAGCGAGAAGCGCGCCGCTTGCCTGAAGAGCTTTTCAACGGCGAAACCCGGCACCCTAAACTCCTCCACCTGTAACGCCTTTTGCACCTCGGCAAGCGGCTTTCCCTGAAGGCGTGCCTCGCACACCAGGATCAACAGGCGGAATTGACGAACGATCATGCTCAACAAACCACTGGGCTGTTCTGTTTCCAAAAGGCGACGCAGTAGCGTCATGGCGCGCCGCGTTTCCCCCATGCCGATGGCTTCGACCAGAGCAAAGACGCTTTCCTGGCTGCTATCCAACACCAAAGTCTCTACATCTTCGGCGACAATCTGACGGGTATAACCGGCATAGGCGCACAGTTTGAGCACCTCCTGATACGCGCGACGTGTGTCTGCGCCGACATACTCGGCGAGAAGCGCCGCGGCTCGAGGATGGATCTCTCCGCCGGCTTCCTCGGCAAATGTCCGAATCGCCTGGATCATCCCTTCCCTCTTCGGGGTAGAAAAAGTTTGCTGAAATGTGCGCTCAGGATGCTCACGCGCCCAGTCTTCCAACCAGCGGCGATGGGCTTCGCCCTTTCGCCATTCATCGACGGTGGCATACGTTTCGACGATCAGCACAGCCGTGCTTTGCGGCACTTCCTGAAGCACCTGCAGGAATCTGTGCCGATCTTCAGGGCGCTCCAGACGAGAAAGGGCTTGGTTCAACACCACAAGGCGGCGGCGACTCATAAACGGCGTCGCCAGCGCCGCCAGGCGCAGGGCATCGATCACTTCCTCTGGCGACAGGTTTCTAGCATCCAAAAGGGTCTTATTCAAGGCCACAGTCGTTTCGTCCCCCAAGCGCGCCTCCATGGCGGCGATGAAGCGCGCCATGGCAAACTCATCATCGCCGCACAAGAAGTACACCACAGGCAGGGGTTTGCCCATATTTATCCACGGGTAAGCACGCGGTGCGCCTTCCAACTCCCCCGTTGGGTGGGGATGATCTCGACCACTTCCAGCGCCTCGGGGTCTCCCTGCGTGGTGACCTCCCGCTGCAGCATCAACCCCAAGGGTTGCGCCAACATCACGGCTACGGTTGCCAGGGAGATTGCCAAAGGCAGGCGTTCCAGGCGGGAGCGCCACTTCCTCTCTGTGCCAACCATCGCCACAAATGCGCCCAAGCCCGCCAGAGCGCCCGCGGCGACAAAGCTCGTCCCGCAGTTGGGATGTACGGCAAGGTGTCTTTCTCCGGCGCGCAAACGGCGCAACGCCTCCTCCACCGCCTCTTGCAATTCTGCGGTGGATACCTCCCCCAGAATCCAAAAACCTCCCAGGTCTGAATGGCCGGCGATCATTCGTCTGGAGTCCCTGCGCGCCAGCACGTGCAGAGTGGCATGTTCCAGGGCGTGGTTGCGGCGCAGGCGCGATAACGGCGCTGCGTTCAGCCACGCCAACCACTTCGTTCTAATCTGTCCTGTCATATCCTCTCCTGGGGCAAAAAATGCTCCTGCCCTGATGAAATCAGGGGCGCGCTGATTCTACCATCAACCCCCTGAGGAAGCAGGTGCGATTTACCTCACTTCTCGTTATTGCGCTCGGCGTGCTGATATGCCTCGTAGGTCTCTAAAATCTTGATCAACACCTGGTCGGTAAACGCGTTGATCTTGCGAAACATCGCCCCCCAGGCATGCGGCGAGCGCACCGCGGCAGATTCATAGACCTCCAACATCGACTCGAGCAACATATTGCGGAAGAACAGGAAGGCATGGGTGGCCTCGACGCTGCTTAAGCCATAGCGCCGCCCACGAGAGGCGTACTCATACCCCAGGGCATGGGCTTCCGCCTCAGCCATGCCGCCATCTGCACTGAGAAAGTTGAGCATGGCGTGCAGCAACGCGCGCCCACTCAAACGGTACTGCTGCCTGGCGTCTTCATCCAGCTTCATGTACCAGCTTTCCTGCACCAAACGCCCTTCGCTGATTTGAAAACGGGTGGCACGCAGGGCGTTTTGCATGACGATATCCATCTCCTGCTGCCCTTCCAACCTCTGAGATTGCAGCCAGAGGTCAAGTTCATGGCGCAGGTAGCGCCGATGTCCGCCTTGTGTTCGGTGCACCGGCAGCATCCCCTGATCGGACCACAAACGTACCGTGCTGGGATGCACACCCAATAAATCTGCCACCTGGCCCAGGCTCAGCCACTCTTCAGGCAACGCGCTCTTGCGGCGGACGTCCATAAGAGTTAAGCAGCCTCGTTGGCCACTGCGGCGCGTTCCACCAAGCTCATCGAGCTCGCCTGACGCTGAAAGAGGCGCACATCCACCTTTCGCAGGATAAACAGAGAACACAAGACCATCATCGCTTCCAGGATAAATACTACCACGTATCCAGCCAACGGATGTGTCCATGCCAGGGTGAGCGCATCGCGCAGCCCGCCGCCAAGCAATGACCCCATCAGGCGGGACACCGCGTTGGACATCCCCCATGCCCCGATATACAAGCCGATCTTTTCAGGGGTGGTCATATCGAACATCAACGCCAGGTTGGAAACCGTAGCCAGGCCCGTGCCCAAACCAAGCAAGACTACGCCGCCATAAAACACTGCAGCGTAGGCAAACCACCCTCCCAAGGCGATGAACAAGAAGCCACTGATCACCAGCCATGCCCCTACCTGGACCACGGCCCGCCTGGTAAGGCGACCTTCGAGCAAGCCGGCTACTAATAAGGTCAACAGGACACACGCGCCCCACACCGAGGTGATGCGCGTGGTTTGATCGACGCGCAGCTCCAACGCCTCTCCAGCAAACGGCTCTAAGAGGATGTCCTGCCCCAAAAGGGCAGCGAGGAGCAAGGTGAGATAGACGAAAAAGAGGCGCGCCTGAGGGTTGTGGGCGATCTCGGAGAAGAGCACCTTCCAGGAGTAGGTTTCGCCACGCGTCTCTGCATGGACATAGCGCGGCTCCAGGCGGTACACGCCGAGCAAGCCCAACCCCATGGCGAGCAGCCCTACCATAGCGAAGGCTTGCTTGATCGCCTGCGGCGAGTACGGCTCGACCAGTTGACCGATCAACATCGCAGTGAGCACAATGCTGGCGATCATCATAAACCACATCACGGCAATTGTGCGCCCACGACCGCCTTCGCCAGACAAATCGGTAGCCAAAGACAGGTACGAAACGGTGGCAAAATTGAAACCCATACCCCAGGCGGCAAACGCCAGCGCGGCAATGGGCGCCCCCCGCCAGAAGTCCTCCGCCAGAAGGAAGGCGGCGTGCGGAGAAAACGTCACTCCCAAGGCACACAACAACAACCCGATGAGGATGTATGGCGTGCGCCGATAGCCCAATACAGGAAAGCGATCGGAGAACGCGCCAATGGCAACCTGCATTGGCGAAATCAGATAGGGCAGCGAAGCCAGCCCGGCGACCAACGCCGCGGAGAGGGCTAATTCCTTGATCATCACCCTATTCAGCGTGCTGTTGATGGGCACCAAGGTCATGGCGACAGCCACATGGATCAAACCAAGTTGAAAGCGTTTGCGCATCATGCCAAAAGCGTCCTTGTTCCCTTCTCGCCGTGTCTTTTTTGCGCCTGCCGCCGGAGGCAGCCCAGACCCTGGGCGCTAGCGTAGGGTTTCACAAGTAAAAATCAGGCAGACCTCTGGCAAATGTACCAGAGAACGCACCTGGGTCAATGTAGATTTCTTCAGATTCTCTATAAGGGAGGGTGAGTGTGACGGGTGGTGAGGCAGGCGGGAAGGTGCGCGGTCTTCAGGTTTGTTCGGCGAGCAGGGCTTTATCGATCGCCTGACGCAATGTGCGCGCTTCGAGGATTTCGATTTCCCCCAGGGGGGGCGCGTCGCGCCGCGTCCAACGCGGCAGAATCGCCCGGCGGAAGCCCAGCCTGGCAGCCTCCCGCAGGCGCGGCTCCATTTGCGAGACGGTGCGCAATTCGCCGGATAAGCCCACTTCGCCGATCAGCACCAAGTCCGCCTGCAAGGGGCGATTATAGTAAGAAGAAGCCAGCGCCGCGGCGACAGCTACATCGGCGGCAGGCTCGTCAATGGACAACCCGCCCACGACGTTGACAAAGACATCCTGCTCGCTCAATTTCAGCCCCACACGGCGCGTCAGCACGGCGGTGATGAGCAACAGGCGATTGAAGTCCACACCGTTGGCCGTGCGGCGCGGGTTGCCGAACGCGGTTGGGCTGGTGAGCCCCTGAACCTCCACCAACATCGCCCGCGTGCCCTCCATGGTCACCGCAATCGCCGAGCCAGGCGCGCTGACCATGCGCTCTGCCAGGAACACCTCGGATGGGTTGCGTACCTCCTGCATGCCCCGCACGCTCATCTCGAACACCCCCACCTCTGCCGTCGTCCCAAAGCGGTTCTTCACCGAGCGCAGCAGGCGATACGCCTGAAAGCGATCTCCCTCCAGGTAGAGCACGGTGTCCACAATGTGCTCCAGGATACGCGGACCGGCGATGATGCCTTCTTTGGTCACATGGCCAATGAGAAACACGGAGACGCCGCTGGCTTTTGCCAGCTCGCGCAACCGCGAGGCGCACTCGCGCACCTGGGTCACCGAGCCGGCCAGCGAATCCAGTTCGGGGAGGTAGGCGGTCTGCACCGAATCGACGATCAGCACCGCCGGGCGCAGGTCCTCGACGTGGTGGAGAATCGCCTCCAGGTTGGTCTCGCTCAGCAGATAGAGCCCCTGCGGGATGGAGGCAGGCTCAGCGCTTCCGGGCGCAGTCACCAGACGCGCGGCGCGCATCTTGATCTGCCGCGGGGACTCCTCCCCCGAAACGTACAACACCGTACTGCGCCAGGCCATCTCCAGGGCGATCTGCAACATCAACGTGGACTTGCCGATGCCCGGATCGCCGGCCAGGAGCACAATCGAACCAGGCACCACCCCGCCCCCCAAAACGCGGGCGAACTCATCCGAAGCGAGGGGCAAACGCTCATCTGCCTGGTCCTCAACCTGGTGCAAAAGGACCAGTTGAGAAGCTGACCCCAAGCCGCGCGCCGCGTGTACTGCGCTCTCCCGCGCCGGCGGGGCAACCAGGCGCTCCTGCATGCTATTCCACGCGCCGCACTGCGGGCAGCGCCCCATGGGGCGCGCGCTGACTCGACCACATTGCTGGCAGACATATTCCAGGCGTTCCTTGGGCATAGAGGTATTATATCCGAATCCCCAGCTATGCCTGACCAAAGGCCATTAAACAAAGGCCGGATGGCGCAAAAACAGTTCCCCTCATGGCGCGGCGAAACAGGGCGAAAGGCACATCGCCCTATTCCGGCTGAAAAGATATACAGGTGAATGGGTGGATCAGGCGCCTGAGCCGCCCAGGCATGAGAGCGCCACGCGGCGGCTTACGCCGTAGCCACCGGCTCCGCCGGCGGCTGGCTGGCTTCGCCTTCGGCGCGCCGTAAAACGACCTCGCCTTCCTGCACGTCAATGACCACCTGGGCACAGCCGGCGAACTCACCTGCCAGCAGGGCATCAGAAAGCTGGTCTTCGACGCGCTGTTGGATGACGCGCTTGAGCGGGCGTGCGCCCATCTCTGCATCGAAGCCCAAATCGGCGAGCAATTCCAGCGCTTCGGGGGTGGCGGTCAATTCGATGGCATACTCTTCCAGGCGCTGGGCGACCTTGTTCAACTCCAACTGCACGATCTGCTTGATGTCCTCTTTGTTCAACGCGCGGAAGACGATCACCGAATCGACGCGGTTGATGAACTCCGGTCGGAAGACGCGCCGCAGGGAATCCATGAGTTTCTTGCGCATCTCCTCATATGCCAGCTGCTCTTCAAGCTGCTCATCGCGTTTCAGGGCAAAACCCAAAGAGGTCTGGCGGCGGATGACGTCCGCGCCGACGTTGGAAGTCATGACGATGAGCGTGTTGCGGAAGTCCACCTTATGCCCGCGGGCATCCGAGAGGTGACCCTCTTCCATGATCTGCAGGAGCATGTTGTGTGCCTCCGGGTGCGCCTTTTCGATCTCATCGAAAACGACAATCGAATACGGGCGGCGGCGGATGGCTTCGGTGAGCTGACCCGCTTCTTCGTAGCCGACATACCCCGGAGGAGCACCGACCAGGCGACTGACCGTGTGCCGCTCCATGAATTCGGACATATCCAGTTGGATGAGCGCTTCCTCGCTGCCAAACATGAAGCGCGCCAGGGCTTTGGTCAGTTCGGTCTTGCCCACACCCGTCGGACCCAGGAAGATGAAGGAGCCGATCGGACGGCGTGGGTCCTTCAGCCCGGCGCGGGCGCGCCGCACCGCCTTGGAAATCGCCTGGATGGCCTCTTCCTGCCCGATGATGTGTTTACGCAGCTCTGCCTCCATGTGCAGCAAGCGCTCGGACTCCTCCTGAGCGATCTGCATCACCGGCACGCCGGTCCACATGGAGACGACCTCGGCGATGTCATCTGCGGTGACCACCGGGCTGGTAGCGCGATCCCAGCCGGTGCGCAGGCGCTCCAGCTCGCGCTCGATCTCTTCCTGCTGTTCGAGCAACTCCTGCGCATCATCGTTGCGCCCATCTTCCAGGGCAAGCGCATGTTGGTGGCGCAGGTCGCGCAGGCGGTTCATCAAGTCACGCGCCGTCTTGGCAGCCTGGCTTTTGTACATGCGCACGCGTGACGAGGATTCATCGATCAGGTCGATGGCTTTATCCGGTAAAAAGCGGTCGGTGACATAGCGCGCCGAAAGGTGCACCGCGGCATCCAGCGCCTCGTCGGAAATGGTCAGGCGGTGATGTTCTTCGTAGGCGCTGCGCACACCGCGCAGGATGTCTATGGTTTCGTCCACGCTGGGCTCTTCGACGATCACCGGTTGGAAGCGCCGCTCCAGCGCGGCGTCGCTTTCGATGTACTTGCGGTACTCATCCAGGGTGGTGGCACCGATCACCTGCAATTCGCCGCGCGACAGAGCCGGTTTGAGAATGTTAGCCGCATCCACCGAGGAGCCCGCCGCGCCCGCTCCGACGAGCATATGCACCTCGTCGATGAACAGCACTGCGCCGGAGGATTTCAGTTCGTCAATCACGCGCTTCAAGCGCTCCTCGAACTGACCGCGGTACATCGTGCCGGCCACCAGCGAGCCAACGTCCAGTTGCAGGACGCGCTTATCCAGCAGCGGCGCGGGCACATCTCCTTCGACGATGCGCTGCGCCAATCCTTCGACAATGGCCGTCTTGCCCACGCCGGGCTCGCCAATGAGCGCGGGGTTGTTCTTCGTGCGGCGCGCCAGAATCTGGATGACGCGCTCGATCTCCATCTGCCGGCCGATGACCGGGTCGAGCTTGCCCGCCTCCGCCAGCGCGGTGAGATCGGTGGCGAGTTGATCCACCATGGGGGTTTTGCTCTTGCCTTTTTCCTTGTTGGAGGCGCGCTCCTCTGTGCCGCCCACCGCGGTGCGCGCCATGTTGCTCTCCTGCAAAACACGCCGCGTCTGGCGGCGCACCTGCTCGGCAGTGACGCCCAACTTGCGCAGCACGTCCATGGCGATGCCTTCGCCATAGTTGACCAGCCCGAGCAGCAGATGTTCGGTGCCGATGTAATGATGTCCCAGGCGGCGCGCTTCCTCCACCGCCTGTTCGAGCACTTTTTGCGTGCCCGGAGAGAGGTCCAGGCGACCTCCGCTATACCGGCCAGGGCCTACCAGCCGTTCGACGATCTCCTGGAGGCGCGCGGCTTCCAAGCCCAACTCGCGCAGCACGCGGCTGGCGACCCCGCCCTCTTCCTTGATCAAACCTAAAAGCAGGTGCTCTGTGCCAATCTGGCTATGGCGCAAGCGCTCTGCTTCCTGGTGCGCCAGGCTGAGCACGCGCCGCGCCCGCTGTGTAAACCGTTCCATGCCTGCCACGGCATTGCCTCCTCAATAGACTACCAATACAAACGCCGATGCATTCAACCATATTCAACCGTGTGATGCACACGGCAATTCTGCCTGCGATTCTACCAGAGATTGCCTTTGAGCGGCCGTTTTTCGAGCTTAAAGGCTGCTAAGTTAACAAAACGCTTACGCGCCCATCGTCGCACCCTCTGACCAATGTGGGTTTCTTACCCCGCATTGGCTTGTCCTTCCGACCGAAGGGAGGAATCCCTAAAGCCATCGCCTACTACCGCCTGCGTCCTGGCAAGCCAAAGTAGCCGGAGTTTCCATACTCCGCATCCGCACGCCAACCCTTTCTGTCATTCCGACCGCAGGGAGGAATCCCTATGGCCACAGCCCATCACAGTCCACGCTCTAGCAAGCCAAAGTAGCGGGGGTTTCCACACCCCGCACCTCGTAACCGCACGCCAACCCGGTCTGTCATTCCGACCGAAGGGAGGAATCCCTAAAGCCATCGCCTACCACCGCCCGCGCTCTAGGGATGCTTCACTTCGTTCAGCATGACACCGTGGGGCGTCGCACCTCCAGCCCCGTAGGGGCTTCCATGGGCTGAGGCAGGGGCTTTCTCGTGGGGGCAAGCCCCCACACCCCCGATTCAGAATCTCAGCATTTCAGCATCCAGCATCCCAGCATCAGGGGGAGCGAGCGCAACGAAAACCGTAG
>JBBIVW010000006.1:0-160917 GCA_037439525.1 Anaerolineae bacterium | reverse complement strand
GGCGACCGGGCACATGACCACCTGCTCTATACTTCTTGATGGGTACATCTGCGGAAAAAGAGTGAATTCACGATTATGGAGGGCATGGGCCCGGCAGGGTTCGAACCTGCGACCAAACGGTTATGAGCCGTCCGCTCTGCCACTGAGCTACGGGCCCTCCAGAGCGGGCGACGGGATTCGAACCCGCGGATATCAGCTTGGAAGGCTGATGCCTTACCACTTGGCCACGCCCGCTTCTACAGCTTTCCCCGATTGTGCTTAATTCTACCCGACGCCCAATTTTTTGGCAAGCTGTGCAAGTGATCTGTCATCAAATCACCTCCACATCATGCGGGTGCGACTCCTTCAACCCCACCTCAGTCATGCGCACGAAGACGGCTTTCTCATACAATTCGTCGATGCAGTGAGCATTGCAATAGCTCATGCCGGATTGCACGCCGCCCACCAGTTGTTTGAGCACCTCGTGCACCGATCCGCGGTAGGGCACGGCAGCCTCCACCCCCTCGGATACGTACTCTTCGATGTCTTCTTGGGTGATGTCGCCTTCCCCTTCGCGTAGTTTGCGTGCCAGGTTGGCCTGCAACGACGCCATGCCGCGCGAGACTTTGTAGCGGTGTCCCTTGCGGGTGATGGTCAAGCCAGGGCTTTCGTCGGTGCCGGCCAGCAGGCTGCCGATCATCACTGTGGAGGCGCCAGCCGCCAGAGCTTTGACGATGTCGCCAGAGTTGCGAATCCCCCCGTCGGCGATGATGGGGATGCCCTGTGGGCGCGCCACCTCAGCGCAGTTCATCACCGCAGTGAGTTGCGGCACCCCCGCTCCTGCCACCAAACGCGTAATGCAGATGGAACCGGGACCAACTCCTACCTTGACGGCGTGAGCGCCGGCGTCGATCAGGCGCTGAGTGCCTTCGGCGGTAGCCACATTCCCCCCGATGATCTGCGCCTGGGGGAATTCTTTGCGTATCGACCGAATCATTTCGACTTCCTGTAGGGAGTCGCCATGTGCGATATCCACGACGATGCAATCAGCTCCCGCTTCCAGCAAACGCTCGACACGTCGCAACTCTTTGGGTTTCACCCCCACGGCTGCGCCCACTGCCAGGCGGCCACGTGCGTCTTTGCTCGCCTGTGGATATTCGCTCAGCTTCATGATGTCTTTCAAAGTGATCAGCCCAACCACACGTCCCTCAGCATCCACCAGGGGTAGTTTTTCGATACGGTGCTCATGCAGGATGCGGCGGGCTTCTTCCAGGCTGGTGTCCCCGCTCGCGGTGACCACCTGGCGGGTCATCAATGCGCTCACCGGCTTGGTGTCGTCCTCTTCGAAGATCAGGTCACGCGTGGTGATGATACCGGCCAGTTTCCCCTCGTGGTCCAAAATGAGGATGCCTCCAGTGTAGGTTTCCTCCACAACCCGCTTGACATCTCCAACGGTGTGTGCGGTGGTCAGAGTGAGGGGGTGATCGACGACAAACGATTCGGTTTTCTTCACGCGGGCGATCTGGCGCACCTGTTCTTCGATGGACATGAAGCGATGGATGATGCCCATGCCACCCTGACGCGCCATGGCAATCGCCATCTCGCTCTCGGTGACCGTGTCCATGTTGGCAGAGACGATTGGGATGTGCAATTCGATTTCTTTTGTCAGGCGCGTGCGCGTGGAGAGCATGCGGCGTGAGGCTATATCTGAAAATTGCGGGACGAGCAGCACATCGTCATAGGTCAAAGCCACTTCGGGCAAAATCCTCATCTCTGTACCTCCAAAAAGCACCTTTGTGTAGATTATATGCTACAAGTCAGATGAGGGCAATGGCGGCGATGACAACGCGCGCTCAGGTGGTGCTTGACAGCAGTTTGAAGAGGCATTTCTCCGCATGAAAGAATTAAAACCGCATCACCCTATGGTTTTCGGAATTTTGCGGTAGGGTGACGCGGTGCAATCTTGTTTCTACTGCGGCCGTGATCTAGACTTGTTATTTCGCCGGGTTAAGCACACGCCCCAAAAACAGGATTTGACCACTGGACAGATCGCGAATCAGGAAGATAAACGGGCGATCAATGGTAAGCGTGACCTCGAAAAAGGGCGCTGCCGCTTCCATCATGATTACCGCAGTAGCTGCGGCTGCCTCGGTGCCTTTTTCGTCCACAGCAACAAAGGCTTTGTGTAGCACCTTTCCGATGAATAGATCGCCGCGTTCGTCCATGCCTGAAAAATCTGCGCCTTCCGCATCGAAAGCCAATGGCATACCCAAATTTATTAGCTGTGCCGAAAGATCGAATTCTCCGCTGTACGTGAACTTTGGCAAGCCGAGCTGCAGGGAGGTGGGCTGCATGTGTTCCAATATGGTTTCCAACATGGGCAGGTCGAGCGCAGCCTCGAATTCTTTGAAGGCGCCTTCATCGGGTACAAGGATGTCCATAGCAGCGGTGCCGCTGGCGTAAGGCAGCTCAACCGCCTGAAAGTTTTCGCCACGCAGGTAGGGAATGCCATGCATCCCTTCCGTCATCATCTCTACCGGCACTTGGCTGCCATCCAGCAGGGTAAACGATGCTTTACGGGTGGCGTTGGCATCAAAAGGGTGTAGCCAATCGGCTTTGAAGTAGATGGCGTTCACCAGTACCATGCGTGTCAGGGCATCTAAAGCGCCTGGGGGGATCAGGTCTTTGATCTTGTTTTCAGTCTGGTCGGCGACCCAGGCGTTGATCGTCTTTCGTGCCGCCTCTGCTTGGGTGACGAAATCTGCTAGGTGGATGCCGGCGCCATAATAAGTGGCTAACAGGTCAAGGTACTCTTGAAGGAAGGGATGGTTTTCCTGCGCCCAAACTGCATTGGCGATATGCAGGCGCAGCGCCGATGCTTCATTATTTTCAGTCGGGGCGGGTGTGCTCAGGTTGAGGTCGAGGCGGCTGAATGCCGCATGCAGGTCTTCGCCTGGTAGGGTGTAATGCAAGGTGGTTGCCATCTGGGTCGCGGTCTCACCGCGCGCCCCGGCATAGGTCATCGCCAGCGCTAGCGAGATACTGAAAGGGGAGAAGATCAAGTTGTCAGCTTCGGGCAGGGCATGGTATAAGTCCAAGGCAAAAGCATTGTTGTCTGCAGCCAGGGATTTGAGCTCTTCATCGGAGACACGCGGGTCTTCCAGGCGTGGCAGGCTAGATTGCGCTAAGCTGAGCGCAGGCTGTGGCGTGCAGGCGAAGGTCAAAACCGCCACCATAACGCCGATGCCAAAGAGTTTAGAAAGCAGTGTTTTCATCAAATCCTCCTCGTGAACCAAGTTAACGCTTAGACGTCACCCTCTGGCAAGTAGTTCCCGAGACTCACCAGCGCTAGAGCCGTAAAGGCAAATTTTTTATGCGCCTATACAAAGATGGGTTTCAGGTGGACGGAGGTATTGAAAAAAATGAGCGGGGCACGTGTCTGAGAATAATCTCTTCTAGCATGGGAAGATAGTGCAGGTTGATGAAGTAGTGGCACTGGTGGACCAGGCGCTCGAAATCCCGCCTGCGGGCAAGCCAGCCGCCACCATCCACAAAATTTACAAAGGCACGGTTTTCACCAAAACGGCTATTGGATTCGTTGATGCGCGTATATGCTGTGAGCATATCCCTTGCCTTTGTCGTTTGTCCGCTACTTGTTGTTTCTTGAAAACTGCTCATCACGATCACCCAGGGGTCCTGCAAGGAGGGGATGGCAAAGTCCATGTCCACATGGATAAAGCGAGAGCGCCCGCTCTCAAAGCCAACGCCAAATCTTGAGCGGATTTGCTCCAAGAATTCTCTTATCTTGGCTTCCACTCGATGCCCTTTCTGCGCTCCATAAGTGCCGATCAATGCATCTTTGTATTTGATTTTTCTAAGCGATTGTGGCATCAGGGCTATCTCGCGATAATTCAACTTGTGCAAATAATATCGAGGGATGTGTTTTGATAGTTCTGTGTCACTTTTCCCGTCGAACAGGAGAATGACAATTGTTGCAAGAAAAGCTTGGTCGGTGGATAGTTGCTGTTTGATCTTTGCAAGGTTCCACTCCCGGTCAAATTCTCCTGGTATGCGGCCAATCTTTCGTAAAAGCGAGACAATGCGTAAAAATTTCTCTTCTGAGAGGCCTATATCTTTCAAAATCACATCCAGGCCTTCTGGGTGTTTTTTGATGAAATCTGTCAGGCTTTCGATGGTTATTTCCCCTTGGCTTGAAAATGCAGAGGTTTGGGATAGCTGAATCAGCGCGGATACCTCTGCGTCGATCTGATTTTCAAGTTCTTCATCAACGTAAAAAATTGTTGCGCTATTCCATGCTTCTTGAAAAGTGAGCTTGTGCACAGTCATCGGTTTTCAATCTCCAATTTGGCTGCCTTCAATGCCTTTCCCCAGGTTGCGAAGTTTTCTAAATAAAGCTCAATGTCATACTGGCTCATCGCCTTCACGTCCTCAGGAGTTGGTAATCTGCCCAACTTTAACGCTAGCTGGCGCAATTCTAATTGAAGCGCTTTCTTGGTTATTTTCCGTGGTTCCCTTCTGATGCTACGACGTACAATTTCGCCATTCTCCTTGAGTGCAGTGATTTTATCTTGGGTCATTTTTACATAATAGGGATCAAGGTCTATGGCTACATAGCGCCTTCCAAGTCGCAGAGCAGCTATTGGTGTTGTACCTGTACCACAAAACGCGTCTAAGACGATATCTCCTGGCTTAGTGCACATTTTAATGATTCGATCGACTAGACTTTCAGGCAGTTGACATGGGTGGTAATCTCGATCGCGACGATGTTTGATACGATGAATGTCCCACCAGATGTCGGTTAAAGCAGATTGGTCGTTGTTGTTTTCTCTTTTCCTTTGGCGAATGCATGAGCTGCGCAGGCAGTAATAACGTGCATCAATTGGACTGACTTCCTGATAATTGAAAGTAAAGTTTCGGGCACTCTTGGTATAGAACAGCAACGCATAATGAGCTGGCATGATCTTGCCGCGCGGCTCAGATAGAGCATCCCAAACGATCCAATTTTGAAAGTAAAGGTGCTGATTGAGAAAGTTGGCATGATACAATGCCCAATGAGGCAAGTTGAGCACGAACAATGAACCGGTGGGTTTTAATATTCGAACGTATTCCATCAACCATTGGTTGCACCACTCGATATATTGTGCATTGCTGCGCTCATCATCGTAAACGGTATAGCTCTTATCCAGGTTGTATGGTGGATCTGCAAAGGCCAAATCGATCGATTTGTCTGGGTATCGTTTGAGGATTTCCAATGCGTCTCCCTGGTGAACAATGTTAAACAATGTGTCATCATTGGTTAAAGGAAGATCCTCATACTCGGCCGTGAGAGCGTCTTCGCTCCTCATGGGATGAGAGAATCCAGGCAAAACATACTGCCTGGAAGGTTCACATACGGACGAGTGCTTCCAAGGAACACCTTCTATAGGCGCAACAAGGCCGTGTATCGGATGAGGTTGCATCCTGAATAAATGAGCCGGTTGCTCCTCATTAGCCGTAGGAACGTCAATCAAGCTTACCAGAAGGTCGAAAAGGGGTTTTGAGATTTGTGTATAGTTGTTGGCCTTGGGCAGGTCCTGGATGACATCCGAAATCACGTAACCCTCAGGGTGCATTAAGTGTGTTTTCCCTCCCCAATCTTTGAGTGTGCGTTGACAGGCTTTGCAATATTGGTGAGGCAAGCGTATGCGTTTCAGGTTTAGACGCTCGTTCCCCTTAGCGAATAAAAGTACGCCAGCATGTACAGAAGGTAAGCCGGGTTTTTGAACCATTTCAGACTCGACTGCAAGCCAGTATTTGAAGGTGAGATGTTGATCTAAATAAACGCCTAACCTGGGTAAAATCTCTGGCAAACCCTGAACGAACAATAAGCCCCCGTTTCTCAATAGACGTACCGATTCATCTAATAGCCTTTCGAAGCAAAACCCTCCCTCCTCGCGCATAGCTCCGGTAATCAGGAGGATGAAGTCTAGCGTCTTCGCGCCTCTTCTGCTTACTTCGTCTAGGAGTTCGGCTTGTGGGATAAAGGATATATGCATACCAATCATGGACCCATCGACTATTGACGGCAATTTTATCTCGCTTCGCTCAATTAATGCCTTTCTGCAAGATTAATTCTTGTAGGCGGGGGTGATTGGCATAATCGCCACGATATTCTGCGGGGAGCATAGCAGCAATGTGACACATGATCTCATCGGTGTTCTTCTGCAAGATGTGGTTGCGCTCATGGCCAGACACAGGGGACAAATGCAAAGGTTTACCAAAACGTACCACCAATCGTGGGCGGCGCAGGCGTGCCAGTTCGCTGAAGGCTTTTTCGGTGCCGTGGATGGCCACAGGTAAGACAGGGGCACCGCTCTTCTCTGCCAAGTAGGCGATGCCGCTCTTCGCGCGGTGTAACTGACCATCGCGGCTTCGGGTGCCCTCAGGGGCAATGCCCAACATTCCACCGCGCAACAGGAAATTGCGCGCCTGGCGTAGCGCTTGGAAATCCGCCTCCTCACGGTTGATCCATATACCGTTTACTGCTTCTATCAATGGGCGAAAGAAGGGATTCTTCTTGTACTTGTCGGCGACCAAACCCGTAACGTCATCGCGTTCGAGCAGGATGAACAGCAAAGGCGGATCCAGGCGGCTCAGATGATTTGCCGCGAGAATCACCGCCCCTTCTTGAGGCACATTTTCTAAACCGTGTACCTCTATGCGCGTGAGGACATGAAAGAGGAAACGCACCAGGCGGCGTAACACCTTGCGTAGCACGCGTTTTTGGTCTTTTGCCATAGACGGAATCGCCTCCGCGGTTTTCATGGGAGTGCACAGGTATAATTGCACCTATGAGATACCACTTATTGTACTCGAAGAGAGCCCTATTGCCTGTCTGCCTCTTGCTTGCCCTTTTGGGTTGCCAGCCCTCACCCGCAACGCCCTCGCCTTCCACCCCAGAGCCTGTATCGAGCCCTGCGCTTGAAGTGACACCAACGCATTGGAGCACCGCTCCAGCCACGCCAACGCCCACCCAGGTGCCGCTAGCCGCACAGGTCAATGGCGAGGGCATCACCCTGGCCGAGTTCGAGGCGGAGCTGGCGCGTTATCAAGCGGCTCTCGGTGGAACAGAGCTTGCACCTGAAGATAGGCAACGTGTGCTAGAAGAGCTTATTGATCAGGTGCTCCTGGCGCAGGCCACCGTACAGGAAGGTTTTGTCATTGAAGAAGAGATGCTGCAGGCGCGCATGGAATCCTTATCCGTACAGCTTGGCGGAGCTCAAGCCCTTGAGGCGTGGATGAACCAGCACGGCTATGATTCCGCCAGCTTTCGTCAAGCATTGCAACGCGCCATCTCGGCTGCCTGGATGCGCGATCGGATTATCGCCTCAGTGCCTCTCACCGCGGAACAGGTGCATGCACGCCAAATCTTGTTCTATTCTCGTGACCAGGCTGAGCAGGTTTATGCCCTGCTTCAGGCTGGGAATAGTTTTGACAATCTAGCGTGGCAGTACGACCCGGTCACCGGTGGAGACCTGGGATGGTTTCCTCGCGGCTTCCTCACCGATACCCGGCTCGAAGAAGTGGCTTTTCGTTTGGAAGTCAACGCCTATAGTGAAGTGGTCCAAACCTCTGCGGGCTACCATATCTTGCAGGTATTGGAGCGCGATCCCAATCGCCCTCTTGAACCGGACATGCTGCGGATAATTCAAGCTCAAACTTTGCAAGCGTGGTTGGAAGCGCGCCGCCAGGAGAGCGATATCCAGATTTTCATCTCTTTGGAGTGAGACAGAAGTCTGTGTACAGCTTTAAAACCGTTGGAGAGCTTTCATGGAAACCGTTGAGTACGAATTTGCCCCACAAAGTTCGAAGAAGAAAGGATCGCTGAAACGTCTTTTGGATGTCCTGCTGAACGTACTAACGCTGGGCATCCTTTTTACTACTCTATGCAGTGCGGTATATTTTGCCTGGATTTTCTTCAACCCCTATTCTTCGCTGAACCTTTTCCCTCCACCGACCTTACCGCTGATGCCGGCGTTGCCAAGCGCTACTCCGACCAGCAAGGTCGTCCTGCCCCCCACCTGGACACCAACCGAAACGGTGCTCCCAACGCCATCCAACACCCTCCCGGCCACGGCCACCTCGTCCCCTACGGCCACATCCTTCAGCCTGCCAGCACTATCTGCCACGCCGACCTTCTCTCCCACGCCGTTCGTATATCGTTTTACCTTGCGCGAAGGAAGCCCGGCGGCGATTCCTAACCTGTACCATCCAGAGTTGGGCTGTAATTGGCTGGGTGTGGGCGGCCAGGCTGTGGACATGAGCGGCGCGCCGGTCATTGGCCTGATCGTGCGCCTCGGCGGTATCCTACCCGGCGTCACCCTGCCCGATCCATTGATGAGCCTCACAGGTGTGGCGCTGAACTATGGCCGTGCTGGTTATGAGTTCACGCTTGCCGATCGTCCCATTGCCTCGCTTGGCTCGTTATGGATTCAGTTGTTAGATTCAAGCGGTACCCCGCTTTCGGAGCAATTTTTCTTCGAAACCTACAATTCCTGCGATAAGAATCTCATCATTATTGACTTCAAGCAAATAAGGGAATACTAAACCACGCCTTTGAATATCTCGGAACATTGTTCTCGAATCAGTCGAATGGCTTTGGCAATCAGCTGCCGATTTTCGGGTTGTTGATGCCAACGGCTCGCTCCCGACGGGTGCGGCAGAGGGATGACCCAGCGACCGTCCACCAGTTTTTTCGTCCCGATGATTTCCTGCAAGGGGAGTGTATGGGCATAGAACATGCCGATCGCCAGCCGCCCTACGGCTAGAATCAGGCGCGGGTTTATTAAAGCAATTTCCTCTTCCAGGTAAGGGCGGCACAGGCGCTGCTCCGCCAGAGTGGGTACACGGTCTCCATTACCCGAGGCACTTCGCCCTGGGTAGCATTTGGTCACCGAAGTCATGTATTGCGTCGCCCGGAACCAATTTTCTTCCATGCCTGCTTCACCCAGCCATTGGAATAGTCGCGTGCCGCTTGACGCGTTGAACGGGCGGCCTGCCTCCTTTTCCGTGATGCCGGGTGCCTGCCCGATGACCATTACTTGCGCTCCCCACCCTCCGGAGAAAATCGCGCGCGGGTACACCGGGTATCCGGCCTCTACACACAGACTGCATTGGCGCATTTGGGCGTGAAGGCGCGCCAGTGCTGCCCGTTTCTCTGACGAGCTCATTGATCTTCTTTTAGTTGTTTCCCATGAAGCTGAGCCCAGGCATTTCGAATCACCAGGGCGTCGTCTTCCATCACGGGGCTTTCGCACAGGATGCGGCCAGCGCACTCGAAGTCCTTGAGCGCCCGCAACAAGGCTTGCAAATCGAAATCTGCCTCTTCCAGCAGGAGATGATTGCGCTCCCCTTTTGGCCCATACTCGATGCCAGAAAGGTGGATGTGCAGGTCTTTTAGAGCTTCAGCGCCTAAGAAGTGCGCATATCTTTCCAGGACAATAGCCCACTCCTCATAGGTATTCATCGAGCTATTGCCCGCGCGGGCATGCAAGTGCGCAAAATCCAGACAAGGTTTAACCCCAGGAATACTGCGACTCATCTCTAAAGTATCCTCGAGCGAGCCCAGCATGGCGGCTTTTCCCATTGTCTCTGCTCGCAGGGTTACCTCGTTGCCGCTTTGGCGCAATTCGGTCACACATCCTTCCAGGCGTTTCAGCGCTTTCGGCAGGACTTCCTCGGGGGCAGCCCCAAAATAAGAGCCGGGGTGAAAGACAATATCTGTCGCCCCAGCCAGATTGCCGTAATGAGCTGCATCCATCAGGCGTTGGCGTGAGTTTGGCCACTCGACCTCGTCTGCGTTGAGATTGATGAAATACGGCGCGTGCACACTAAGGTGCACGTTGTGGCTCCTTGCGGCCTCACGGATTTCCGCACATGTCTGTTCGCTGACACGCACGGCGCGCACCCAGCCCAGCTCGTAGGCGTTTAAATTCAATTCCGCCAAGCGCATTATCGCCCCCACGCTGCCTCCGGGCTTTTTAGGGGTTGAAATGGGTGCGCCAACGGTGCCAAAACGAAATGCTTCAAAAGTCATAGCCACCTCGTTACGGAAGATTTAGCAGAAGGGCTTTTCCTTATCGTGTCTAGCGCCAAAGCATGGATAAGCGAGACCAGAGTGGAGGGCCAAGGATCAGCAGTCCAATCAGTATGGAACTTAGGGCAGCGATAAGCACCGCCGCAGCGCCTACATCCTTACCGACCTGCGCCAGCCGGTGCTCACCTGGGCTGGCGAGGTCCACCACGGCTTCCAAAGCGGTGTTGATGAACTCTGCAGTCCATACCATGGCAATGGCAATGATCACCACGGCCCAATCCCGGCCTGGTATCCTCAACCAAAGGCTCACGGCGATGACACAAAAGCTGACGACCGCATGGATCCATGCGTTGCGTTGCGTACGTATGACAAACCACCATCCGGAAAAAGCGTAGCGAAAAGCACGCCCTCTTGTGATAAAAAACTCACGCATGTTGGAACCCTTTAAAAATGGTCGCATACACCTATGGCGGTAATTGCCCTTCAAACCCCACGCGATCCAGGGCGGCTTGCATGTGCGCCCACATTTCCTGCTTGGTTGATGGATGATCATGATCAAAGCCGCACAAATGTAGCACCCCATGTACGGTGATCAACTGAAGCTCCGCTTTTATGGAGTGGCGTGCTTCTTTTGCCTGTTCAACCACCTGCGGATATGAGATGATCACGTCTCCCAGATAAACTCGTTCGGTGTGTGGGTCGCGTGTCCCATCGCAAAAGGCAAGCACATCCGTGGAAGCGTCCACCTGCCGGAATTGACGGTTGAGCTGTTGCATATGTTCATTGTCGGTGAACACTATGCTTAAATCAACTTCTTCGGTGATGTGGGCTTCAGCAAGCGCTTCTTGGGCTGCCTGTTCCACTGTCGTCAAGGGAATGAGCTCCTCCTGCGCAGCCAGTACATCGGTTACCTGTACGTGAATCATGAGTCAGGAGACCTCTAGTGGGGTTTTCGCCTCCGTGCTTTGCTCCGCAGGGCGGGTTGCCGGCTCCAAATAAGGCTCGCTTTTTAACCGCGGATAAGCGACGCGGGGATGATACACGCCGCGCAAGTTGGCGATGAAGGATTCGGCAATCTGGTTCAACTCGCGCAAAGTGAGGTTGGTCTCTTCCAGTTGGCCTCTGGCCAGGCGATGCTGGATGACCTCTTTGACCAATTCCTTCAAAGCCTGTTCGTCCGCGGGTCGCTCGGCGCGCATGCGCGCTTCACAGCCGTCGGCCAGCATGAGGATTGCAGTTTCTTTACTTTGGGGGCGGGGGCCAGGATAGCGGAATTTTTCGATGTCCACTTTGTTTTCGTCCCCTCCAGCCACCTGCACTGCCTGGGTGTACTGATAGCGTGCCAGCATCGTGCCGTGATGTTCGCTGATGAACTGGATGATGCGCGGTGGCAGGCGATGCTCTTTTGCCAACGTTACGCCGTCGGGAACATGACGTATGATAATCGCTGCGCTGCTCTCCGGGTCGAGATCGTCATGTGGGTTAGAGAAGCCCAGCGGTTGGTTCTCGATGAAGAAGTAGGGGTTGAGGATTTTACCGATGTCATGGTACAACGCGCCTACGCGCGTCAGCAAGGCATCCGCGCCGACCTGTTCAGCGGCGGTTTCTGCCAGGTTGGCCAGTTGTAGGCTGTGTTGATATGTGCCGGGCGCGTCGCGCAGAAGCTGTTTGAGCAGGGGTCGGTCCGGGCGGGCAAGGTCCATTAACTGCATTGGGGTGGTAATCCCCAAAATGTGAGCCAGGAGGTGCTGCACCACCATTGCTAGACTGGCGGCGGCGAGTCCATTGAAGCACGCCGCGCCGAATAAAGTCAACAGGCCAATGGCGTCCGTTGTGGGTAGCGGCAGGCGGTACACCAGCACCACCAAGGAGCCCACGATGGCAATGGCGCCTCCTGCCCAAAAGAACGAAGCGAAGCGTTGTGCGCGACCCAGGGCAAAGATGCCGAATATGCTGGTCAGCAGGTAATAGATGGTCAGGTCGAGTTCGATGGGCAAATCGTATGCCACGACCACAGCCAGGGGTAGCGCCAGCGCTAACGCCAACTCGATTCCGAAAAGAGTAGAAATGATCAAGCCGAACGCGGCAAGCGGAAATGCATAAGGAATCACGGTATGGGAGGGGATGAGTAAGCGACCTCCCAAGACAAAAATGAAGAAGAATAGGATAATCAACGTGAAGCTACGCTTTTCAAATGGAAAAGCAGAGCGATGGCGCTCGAGAAAGAAGAGCAACAGTGCGCCTAAAATCAACGCAAGCAATGCTGTGCCAAGCATTTCTGCCCAACGCGGTTGTGTTTGCACCAACCCGAGCTTTTGCAGGGCTTCGATGTCTGCTGCGCTAAGTACTTGCCCGCGCGAGACCACTGTCTGTCCCAGGACATAGGTGCGGCTGACAGCTTCCACTGCGCTGCGCGCCTGCTCTCGTGCAGCCTCGGTCAGACTCTCGCTATAGAAGCTATTCGGTGCGATGAACGCAGAAACCAGTTCGGCGACGATCGCTGCCTGATTTTCGGGTAGGGAGAGGCTTACCAGGGTGGGCACGCGCAGGCGGGCTTCCTCGATCTCATCGGGGCGTATCACGCTGCTCATCACTTTTTCCAAGACGATGAGCGCCTCTTGTTGAATGGCCTGCCAACGTGTATCCGTCAGCCCCAAGATGGCACTGGCAGTTTCTTGCTTGAGGCGAAGGTCTTGTAATGCAGCCAGGTCGCTGAGCTTTTGCGCCGTGGTAGCATAGCTATCCGCGCGCACGCTGGTGATGTAGGCTAACGCATTACGCAGGTCCTCCAGGCGTTGGCGGGCGATTTGTGGATCCGGAGGGGTATATACCGGGGCAACGGCCATCTCAGCCGCCTGCCTCCTTTGCTCGGTCAGCACCTCACTGATGAAGGTAAGCGTCTGTGGGGCACGGTAGTCTTGCAGGGCAACTTGCCCTATTTCGAGAGTAGGGGTGAACGCAGTTTGCAACGCCGGTAATGTCAACGCGACGAAGATTACCCCGCTACACAATAGATACACCCCCCCAAGATATATGTGGCGCCATATGCCTTTAAGGCGCTTGGGCTGCAACGGATCCGATGCCATGTTCATGGAATGCAATCGAATAATCCATGCATTTTAAATGGGCGGGGCAAACTTGAGGGGCGCATCAACCCTGACTCAAGAGCTGTCGCACCACCTCGCTGGCTTGCTGTCCCGTGGCACGCCCTTCTAAGCGCGGCATCAGGGCTTTCATCACCTGTCCCATCTCGCGTATGCTGGTCGCACCTACCTCGGCAATCGTTTGCCGTGCCAGGTCCTCAAGTTCTTGTGGGGAAAATTGCGCGGGTAAAAAGCTCTTCAATACCTCGATTTCCGCTTGAGAAGCCTGAACAAGGTCCTCGCGGTTGGCGCGCTGGGCTTCCTCAACCGCTTCCTGGCGTGTTTTTACTTCTTTCTGGAGAATGCCGAGCAGCGCATTTTCATCCAGCTCGCCACCTTTTTCCACTTCCGCGAGACGGATTGCTGAAAGGGCCATGCGCAGCGTGCGCTTGCGCAAGTCGTCATTGGCGCGCATGGCATCTTTTAACGCCTGTTGTAGTTCGTCTTTCTTATTCATAATTTGATTATACCTATTTTTCCGGGGAAAAAAGCAAACCTACCATCTTTTGTCCTGTAAATCCCTCAGGATTTCATGCAAAACCATCCAGAAGCGTGCAATGGCAGTACACTTGTAAAAATCTCCAAGCAATAGCCATAATTGTTGAAAAATCATCCATGCGAATGAGGAATCGTTCGTGCAAACCCTGCGCGAATCCACTATACTTACCTTGATGAACCCAGACGATGCGGAATTCCAAAAGTTGCTGGATACGATCGCCGAATTGTCCTCCCGCCTGGCCGAGCTTCATGCAAGCTGGCCGGCGCACTCCGTCCCACCCAATATGATGGAGGCTTTGGACGCATTGGAGGAAAAACTCGCCGAGGCTCAAAAACGATTGAACCTGTTGCTTGATGATAGCCATGTATAATACAGGTAAGATGAACCCCACATCATACCTCCACATGTCCAAGATAAGGCGTGGGATTTTGCTTCTATGCCTCGCCTTGCTGCTCCTCGGCGCCTGGCCCGTTCAAGCGCAGGAAGGGGGAGGCCTCTTCCTGGTACTGACCGCCGAAGGCCCTCTGACGCCAGCCATGGCAGAATATATCAACCGCGGCATCAAAGTCGCCGAGATGCGCCAGGCTGAAGGCTTGATTTTACAATTGAATACCCCTGGGGGAAGCATTGATTTGATGAACCGCATTGTGGAAGATATACGTGCCAGTCGTGTGCCCATCATTGTTTATGTCACGCCGCGCGGCGCCAACGCGGGTAGCGCCGGCACAGTGATCACTCTAGCAGGGCATGTCGCGGTAATGGCCCCGGAAACTGTCATTGGCGCTGCCAGTCCGGTAGATATCGAAGGACAGGACCTGGGCGAGACATTGGAAGCCAAAGCCAAGAACGTGCTTAAAGCAAAAGTGCGTTCTTTCGCAGAAAGGCGTGGTGCCGATGCAGTTGCATTAGCTGAAGCGACCATCGAATCGGCCGAAGCGGTTACCGCCAATGAGGCGCTGGCCGCCGGGTTGATCGACTTCGTGGCGAATGACCTAGAAGATCTCCTGGAGCAGTTGGATGGATTTCAGGTGGAAACAGCGCATGGTAGCATAAAATTGCGCACTTCTGCTGCACGTTTAGAAACATTCAAGCCAACGTTTATCGAACAGGTGTTGGCCACGCTCACCAACCCGAACATCGTCTTTTTGTTGTTGGCGATTGGATTTCAGGCAATCCTCATCGAGTTATCCAGCCCAGGTGGGTGGCTTTCCGGATTCATTGGGGTCGTTTGCCTGATCCTGGCGATTTATGGCCTAGGGGTGCTCGATGTCAATTGGTTTGGCATCCTCTTCCTGGTGATTGCTTTTGTGCTGTTCATCCTGGACATCAAAGCGCCTACCCATGGAGCGCTCACCGCGGCAGCAGTCGGTTCGCTGATTGTCGGCGCGCTGGTTTTGTTCAACTCCCCTGGCGTTCCCAGTTTTCAGCGCGTCTCTGTGCCGCTCATCGTGGGCACCTCGCTGGTCATGGGAGCAATCTTTTTCACCATCCTGACTTTTGCTCTGCGCGCCCAGGCCACGCCTCATTGGATGGGACAGGAGAGCTTGGTGGGGAAAGTGGGTATTGCCCGTGGCGATTTCGAGCGCTTCGGCATCGTTCAACTGGGTGGCGAGCAATGGAGTGCAGAGCTTCTGGAAGGCGAGTCCCCTGCCAAAAATGGAGAGCGCCTGGAGGTCATCGAAGTGCAAGGCTTGAGGCTGCGTGTGCGTAAACTCGGCTAACAAAACCGCGCGCTCACTTTGGTGGCTTTGATCCTCAACCCCACATGAAGATCACCGCTTACCGTTACCCCCAAGAGCAATGGATATTAGCGCTCACCCTGGGTGTGGTGTTCCTCATCATCGCGCTCACGGCCACGGCAACCCTGTGTACCAGCGTAATTTTTATCGCCGCTTTCGTGATGCTTTCGTATTATTTAGGGCGCACTCATCATCTCAACCTGCTGAAACAATCCACGCGCCTCACATCACACAACGCACCTCGTTTGGCTAACCTCATCAAGCGTGCAGCGGAGCGCATATCCCCTGGGGAGGTCGAGGTGTATCTCACCCCTGGCGAGGCATTGAACGCCTATACTTTTGGCATCTTCCCTCCAAAAGTGATTGTCCTATACTCCCCACTGTTGGAGGTTATGGACGAAGAGGAGTTGCTTTTCGTCATTGGGCATGAGATGGGCCATATCGCTTTGGGGCATACCTGGTTGAATTCGTTGGTGGGCGGGCTGGCGGGCATCCCAAGCTCATGGTCTGCCGCTGCGGTGCTTTCAATGGCCTTCTTGTGGTGGAACCGCGCCTGTGAATACTCCGCGGATCGCGCTGGGCTGCTGGCTTCTGGCAAGCCAGAAAAAGCGATCACTGCGCTCATCAAACTGGGCGTTGGCAGCCCGCTCTACTCAGCAGCCGATTTGGAGCGCGCCTACCGCCTGATCGACGCCGAAGATGATACGTTGCTGGGGAGCATGAGCGAGGTATTACGCAGCCATCCTTTGCTCATCCGCCGTATTGAAAAGTTGCGCAACTATATGCGTAGCGCTCAATACCAGAGGTTAATGGCTCAACTCTCTCACCTTCCCTGAAGCCCCCTTTAACTTTTCAACCTTGTTACCAAGTTTATTTCAGCGCCGCCTCGAAGAACTCAGCCAGTCGCATGTACAGGACTTCCTGATTCTTCAGGCGATAAATGCCATGTCCTTCATCCTCAAACACCAGTTGTTCGTAGGGGATTTGAGCTTCATCGAGCCGCTTGACCACCTGGCGCATGTTCTCCGGGGTGACATTCGGGTCTTTGCCTCCCTGGACAATCAGCAATTTCCCTCGGATGTTTTGCACAAAATGAATCGGGGAGCGCTCGTAGTACCGCTGGGGCACTTGTGCTGGACTGCCGCCGATCATTTCTTCGCTATAGGGGCGCAAATCCGGGCGTGTGGTCTCGTAGTCGATCACCAGGTCGGTCATACCGCATATCGGAGCGGCCGCAGCGATCACTTCTGGTGGGTAATGGGTGATCAGGTACCAGGAGCTGTAACCTCCATACGAGGTGCCGGTGACGCCGACTCTGCCGGGTTCCGCCAGACCTGCCTGGATCAGGGCTTGCGCACCGGCGGCGATGTCCACCTGCTCCCTGCCTCCCCAACCATCCTCTTTGATTGACTCGCGGAATTTCAATCCAAAACCAGTGCTGCCGCGATAATTCACATCCAGCACGTTGAACCCCTGAGAGACAAAATACTGGATTTCTGCGTTGATCTTATCCTCGGAGTGAGCGCTCGGCCCGCCGTGAATGTAGATCACCGCGCGCCGCGGGTTGGGGTGGGCACGGTACAACCAACCTTGAATGCGCAACCCATCTTCGGAATGCCAGTGGAAGCTCTCCGCAGCAGCAAGCGATGCGGGGGATAAAGCGGTATGTTCCCAAACGCGCGTCAGGGATTGCATCTGGATTGCCTGATTTTCATCGGCCGAGGGTGGTGTGCCCAGGCGGACAAGCTCAGTAGGTGCATTGCTGGCGTAATAGAGTGCAATCCAAGCGCCATCCGCAGCACGCCCTAAAGGCAGTAGGTTTCCCCTGGGGGAGTGGAAGCGTCTCTCTCTAAGCCCGTGCGCTTGAAGTGCCTGCCATCCTCCAGGGGGAGGCTCAATGATGCTGGGGTGGTGCGTGGCTTCTTTGAGTTCGTCCACGATGATTGCCCCGTGCGGGGAAACCCAGGCATTCTCGATCGAGCGTTGTGGGTCGTCGAGCAGCCAATTTAGTATTCCTGAGGGCCAATGGTAAACCCCCAGGCTGATATGTTGCTGAACGCCGGCCAGTTCAGGGCGTGTCGCTTCGCTGAGAAAAAGGATATGTTCGCTATCGGGCAGCCAGCGTGCGAAGACTTTGACCTTTTCGCCAAAGTTGAGTATTTCGCTATCCTTTCTCCCCCTCACATCCACAAGGTGAATCTGCATCCCCGCAGGGTGATGTTCCTTCGAGGCGAAGATCAGGTGTGTGCCCGCCAGGTTCAACATCGGGTGGGTGTAAGCGGGCTTGCTGGGTTTGGCAATTGGCACACGTTCGTGGGTGCGTAGGTCATGACGGTAAATCCATGTAGGTTCTATTATCCTGGAGGAGAGGAAGTCGTAATTCGCTCCGTAGTACAGAGTACCCCCATCCGGAGAAAGATTGCCCCCACGGATGAAATAGGGCGGCGAATCCTCTGTCAGGGGTTGTGGAGCGCTGGGGTGAGGTTTGCCTTGCGCATCCAGGTTGAGGTCCACGCGGAATAGACGTGTATGTTCATCTCCGTCATGGTCTTCTGCCAGGATTACTGCCCGTGAATCGGCCGTCCAACTCACCATTTCGGTGTACTCGGGGGTGTGAGAAAGGGCCATGGGTGGCATGGAGCCATCCGTAGGCACAAGGAAGACATCCACGTTTTCGTGGATGCGGTACCAACGGAATGCTACCCAACGCCCGTCTGGTGAAAGGTGGCCATCCAGGACAGTGGGCAAGGAGAGGAGCTGCTGTAAAAAAGTTTGCTTGTTGGGGGTTTGCATGGCTTCGTCTTGCCTTTCTTTGAAGAGGAGTTCGTTCCAGCAATACCGCGAATTATACGCTACTCTGGCACGCCCGTTGAATTGCGGGTACAATGAAGACCGATGCGATAAACTCTTTAACGGTAGAGGCTGTTTATAAGGAGAGAGCAACCATGCCATTCCAACCAACACGCCATCGCGTGGACACACATCTCATTGATACCGCGCCCAAACGCCGCCCGGAGTGGATCAAAGTGCGCGCCCCTTCGGGTGAGTTGTACGACTGGCTGCAGAACCTGATGCGGCAAAAGGCATTGCACACGGTGTGTGAAGAGGCAATGTGCCCCAACATCGGCGAATGCTGGGGAGCAGGTACTGCTACCTTTTTGATGTTGGGCGACATCTGTACACGCGCGTGTGGTTTTTGCGATATCAAACGCGGCAAACCTGCCCCGCTGGATTGGGAGGAAGCGGAGCGCGTTGCGCAGGCGGTCAAAGCCATGAACCTTAAACATGCGGTGATTACCAGCGTGAACCGTGATGATCGTAAAGATGGCGGCGCGCCGCTCTTTGCCATGGTGATTCGCCGCATCCGCGCGCTTCACCCTGGCTGTTCCATCGAAGTGCTCATTCCGGATTTCAAAGGCAGCGTGGAAGCCCTGCGCATCGTGATCGAGGCACGCCCTGAAATCCTCAACCACAATGTCGAAACCGTGCCGCGCCTGTTCAAACGCGTTCAACCTCAAGATCGCTATACCTGGGCGGAGGCAACCTTGACCAACGCCAAAAAGCTCGATGCAGAAGTGCTCACCAAATCAGGGATTATGGTGGGCTTAGGAGAGGAATTCGCGGAGGTTCAAGAAGTCATGCGCGACCTGCGCAGTTGGGGGGTGGATATCCTCACCATTGGTCAATACCTGCAACCCAGCAAGAGGCATCTACCTATTGTGCGTTATTATACGTTGGATGAGTTTCAAGCGCTTAAAGAATATGGTTATTCTATTGGATTTAAATGGGTAGAAAGCGCCCCTCTGGTGCGCTCTTCTTACCATGCTGCCGAGCAGGTGCGCGCCTTGAGTGTACTCCATCGTAAATGGTATGGCGAAAAGGGTGTTTCAAAGTTAAGCGAAACCTGATCGTATGCAGAAATTTGTGTAGGAGGTTTGGAAGTGAAGCGTCGCCCTAAATCCTTGCATCTCATTCTCATCTGCCTGATCAGCCTTTCGGCCTGCCGCATGCCTGCCCCCTCCTCTCCGAGTACAACCCAAATCAACCCTGAGGCTTTGTTCACTGCAGCAGCCCTGACCGCAGAAGCTATGCGCGCCGCTGAATTGCCCGGAACTTCCACAGCCACCTCGGCGATTCTGGACCTGGATACTCCTTCTCCCTTCCCCACCGACACTCCTACCCCGACAGGTCCTGTTGTGGCTACCGTTGTCCTATCCACCCCAGCTCCTGAAGGCGCGAGTGGTGACATTGCCGAATTTGTGGAGGATGTTACCGTGCCAGATGGGATGACTTTCGCACCACATCAAGCCTTTACCAAGACCTGGCGCATAAAAAACACGGGGACGACTACCTGGACCACGGAGTACAAGCTGGTATTTGTGCGCGGCGCATTGATGCGCGCTCCAGCTTCAATCCCTTTGCCACGAGAGGTGCCTCCTGGTGAGACGGTGGACCTTTCCGTTGACATGGTTGCCCCGGCGCAAGATGGCATCTACCAGAGCTTTTGGCTTTTGCGCAATGCCAGCGGCCAGACCTTTGGTGTTGGCTTGGCAGCCATGGACCCGATTTGGGTGACGATTGCGGTCTCCAGCGCACTTGCTCCGCTTGCTACGACTACTCCTACCTCTGTTCGGGTGGTTAGCGCACTAAACCTGGTTCTCGACCACTCGCTCTACACAGGTGCCTGTCCCCACATCTTTCGCCTCAAGGTGGAATTCGAGGTGAGAAGCCCGACAACGGTTTCTTTCTACCTTGAGGGGGGCACAAGCCAGGGCAGGGAGATCAACCTCCAACCGCCATTCACCCGCACTCTGGATGTTGGCACGCAGATTGTGGAGTTCGAAATCACCTTCACCGAAAGCCTGGAAGCCTGGCTGCGCCTTGTCTTTACCCAGCCCGAGGCGCAGGTCTCCGATGAGGTTCACCTCATTCTGACATGCGAGTAACCCTGGCGCAGATGCATGTGTGCGCCCATTCCCCCGACTTGAAAACCTTTCTGCGCCATCAAGCGCTTGCTTTGGGTTTTGACCTGTTCGGTGTAACAACCCCTGATCCTCCTGAGCACTTTACCGTATATGCGCGTTGGCTGGATGCCGGGCGTCATGGTGAGATGGGGTACTTGGCAAGAGAAGATGCCCAACAGCGCCGCGCTGATCCACGGCGGATATTGCCACAATGCCGCTCGATTTGGGTTCTAGGGATGCGCCATGCCTCTGTACCGCAACTCTCAGCGACGGGTGAGACACCCCCACGCGAATTGTCCGGGCGCATTGCCGCGTATGCCTGGGGAGAAGATTATCACCAGGCGTTTTCCTGGCGCATGCAACGCCTTGTGGAGATGGTGCGAGAAAAGTTTGGCGGGGAGCTCCTAGCGCGTGGGTATGCCGACACCGGTCCAATCCTCGAGCGTGACTTGGCACAACGCGCTGGCTTGGGCTGGATCGGTAAACATACCTGCCTGATTCACCCTCGCCTGGGCTCATACTTTCTCCTGGGCGAGATTTTGTCTTCAGTGGAGCTCGAACCGGATGCGCCTTTTTCCTCAGATCATTGCGGCACCTGCCAACGATGTGTGCAGGCATGTCCAACGAATTGCATCCTGCCCGACCGCACAATTGACAGCCGCCGGTGTATCTCCTATCTGACCATCGAGTTGAAAGGCGCCATCCCTCTTGAATTGCGCCCCTCGTTGGGATATTGGGTGTTTGGGTGCGATATCTGCCAACAGGTATGCCCCTGGAACGTGCGCTTTGCGCCGCGCACGCAGCCGGCGATTTTAACCCCTCGCCCGGAGATGGCTGCACCGCGCCTGATCGAGGAACTTGCTCTCTCTCCACAGGCTTTTCAGGAGAGATTTCGCCACAGCGCGGTGAAACGCGCGAGGCGAAGAGGTTATCTTCGCAATGTTGCCGTCGCCTTGGGCAATTCGGGTGATCGACGCGCTGTTCCTCCGCTCATCGAAACGCTGCGCAATGAGCCGGAAGCGTTGGTGCGCCAACACGCGGCTTGGGCTTTGCGCTGCCTGGGTGGGGCGCAGGCACACCGCGCTTTGGAGCAGTGCTTGAAGCGAGAGAGCGACCCTCAGGTGTTGGCTGAGATCCGCCAAGCGTTGGATTAATGCCCTCACATCTTGGGGTGTTATAATGCGCGCCATGCAAGGTCGCCTTTTATTCCCTGCGTTGTTGGGGATGGCGCTGCTCTGCCTGGCAGCAGGGCTGGGCACCATACTGATCACCATAGATCAACCACTCGACTGGCATCTCAACCGTATACGCGGGGAGGTCTCTCGTTTTTTCAACCCTCCAGAAAAGGTGCTGTTTGTGCCCCAAGAAAGTGTCGAAACGGAGGTTGTTCAAACAGTAGTGGCGGCTACGCTTGCCGCGCTGTTTAGCCCCACCGCGTCCCAAGCCGCCTCATCACCCACAACCACGGTTGCCTCCTCCCAAACCACTGTCACGCCCTCGCCAACCGCGACTCAATTTCAACCACCCACGCCAACCCTCACCCCTATCCCAGAGCGTTTTTTCCTGAACGGAATCACCCATGAATATCAGCAATTCAATAACTGCGCGCCGGCCAACCTATCAATGGCGCTTTCTTTCTGGGGATGGCGGGGGAACCAGAATGATACGCGCGCGTACCTGCGCCCGAATCGGAACGTGGATGATAAGAATGTCATGCCTGCGGAAATGGTCGCCTATGTAGAGTCCTATACTCCTTACCGCGCCATATGGCGCGTGGCAGGCGATGTGTTTCTCCTCAAACAGTTCATCGCTGCGGGCATGCCGGTGATCATCGAAAAGGGGCTCGACCCACCGAACGACTGGTGGTTGGGACATTACCTGGTGCTGAGTGGGTATGACGATGAAAAAGGGTATTTCATCTCTCAAGATTCCCTGGTGCGCCCTGATTTGCCTTTGCTATATGAGGAGATTCAGCGCCAATGGTGGCGAGATTTCAACTACGTGTATATCCTCCTTTACCCTCAAGAGAAAGCCTTGCAGGTTGCCGCCATATTAGGCTCAAGCTTTGACGAGCGTGAAAACCTGCGCCTGGCTGCGGCAAAAGCCATGCAGGAGGTGACTCGCCTTCAGGGCCGTGACCTGCTGTTTGCATGGTTCAACCTGGGCGCCAGCCTGACAGGCCTGGAAGATTACCCAGCAGCCGCTGAAGCATTCGACCAGGCTTTTGCCATTTATCAAGCGTTGCCAGAGCAGGAGCGCCCCTACCGTCTGATGTGGTATCGAGTTGAGCCTTATGCGGCGTATTATTACACTGCGCGCTATCAAGATGTCATTCAACTGGCGAATGCCACCTTTATGTGGGTGGGGCAGCCTGTGCTGGAAGAGAGCTATTACTGGCGCGGTATGGCGTATCAAGCGTTGGGAGAAACGCGGCGGGCGATATCGGATTTTCAGAAAGCCCTTTCCCTCAACCCCAACTTTACCCCTGCTCAGCAGGCTTTACAGGCTTTGGGGGTTGAGGTCCCGTAAAGGATTCGCCTGGCATGTTTAAAAAACCCTTTTTTATCGGCGTGCTTTGCTCGTTGCTTTGCCTGGTCTGTCTGATGGGGATTTATTTCCTGCCTCCCGTGCACGCGCGCTTGGCGTGGAGGCTGGATGAGCTGATCCTACGCCTGCGTTATACCCTCAACCCACCCCAGAAGGTGGTCTTTGTGCCGGGACAAAATACCAGCTTGCCGCCTCCTTTGATAGTCAGTCCAACACCAAGTCAGAGCCCCTCCCCAACCCTGCCTCAGGAAACCTTGGCGCCCACCTCGACGCCTATGCCCAGTCTTACGCCTACTCTGCCGGCTACGCCGCTGCCCACCTCGGTCAATTTAAAGGGGGTGGTGTATGAGAACCAACATGGGCGCTACAATTATTGTGCGCCGGCCAATCTGGCAATGGCGCTCTCCTTTTGGGGCTGGCGTGGAAATCAGGATGTCGTTGGACCGGTGATCAAACCGGATGCCAGAGACAAGAACGTTATGCCTTATGAGATGGTGGATTATGTCAACGAGCATACTGAGCTGAAAGCCTTATGGCGCGCGGGAGGCGATGTTGACCTGGCGATGCGTTTCATCGCTGCTGGAATCCCGGTGCTGGTGGAAAAAGGGGTTTACCTGCGTGATTTGACCGGTGTAGTAAGCTGGATGGGTCATTATCAAGTGCTCACCGGTTATGATCAGGCGGCGCAAGTCTTCATTACTCAGGATTCGTATGTCAAGCCGGATCATCGGATTTCCTTTGAGGATTTTATCCAGGGTTGGCGAGCCTTCAATTACACCTATATTCTTATTTTTCCGTCCGAGAGGGAAGCGGAGGTGATGCAACTTTTAGGCGCGGATGCTGATGAACAAACCAATTTTCAGCGTGCGGCGCAAAAAGCTTCTGACGAGATCTTTCAACTCAGCGGCATCGATCAATACTTCGCCTGGTTCAACCGCGGCACGAGCCTCGTTTGGTTGCAGGACTACATGGGTGCCGCTGCGGCTTACGATGCCTCTTTTGCCCTTTATCCCTCCATCCCAGAAGCAGATCGCCCGTGGCGCATGCTCTGGTATCAGACCGGTCCCTATTTTGCTTATTATTACTCGGGTCGCTATTACGACCTCCTGTACCTGGCGGACGGCACCCTGAACGCCATGCAAGGTGAGCGCAACCTGGAAGAAAGCTACTATTGGCGCGGCATGGCAAAAGCGGCCCTGGGAGACCGCGAAGGTGCTATTCAAGACTTCTTGGAAAGCCTGAAGTATCACCCTGGTTTTCAGCCAGCGCTTTATCAATTATCTCTATTGGGGGTAAGCCCCCCATGATTTGGTAAGGTACGCGCCGCATGCGCAAGCTGATTCTGGCTCTGCTTGGAGTTTTTCTCCTTGCCTTTCTGGCAACGGTCGGTTTTTTACGCTCTCCGGCGGGCAGAGAAAGTCTGGGTTGGCGCCTGGAGGCGTTGCGCGCCGAGATCAAATATGCCCTCAGTCCACCTCAGCAAGCCATTTTTATCCCTGTTGGAGCCGACACCAACGTGCCCAGCGCTACCAGCGCGACCACGTTGCAGCCGACTGATACAGCCACGTTCCACCCGACCGCCCTTCCTGCCACAGATACACCTACCATAACTCTATCGCCTACCCTGACACCCACGCCTCTCCCACCCCAAGCGATGCTCTCTGGCCTATTGCATCAATATCAGATGTGGAACAACTGTGGCCCGGCCAACCTGGCTATGGCGCTCTCTTTTTGGGGATGGAAGGGCGATCAACGCCAGACCGCGGCAGTGCTCAAGCCAAACCCACGTGACAAAAATGTCATGCCCTACGAAATGGTGACCTTCGTTGAAAGCCAGACAGCATTGAGCGCGTTGTGGCGCGTTGGAGGTGAGTTGAGTCTGCTCAAGGCGTTCATCGCCTCGGGATTTCCCGTGATTGCCGAAAAGGGGTTTGAAGGCATCGGCTTCGAAGGCTGGATGGGGCATTATCAGGTCGTCAACGGGTACAACGATGCCCAAGGCTTATTCTACACCCAGGATTCTTACAAAGGGCCGAATTTACCTATTCCTTATGAGGCGTTTGTTCAGGATTGGCGCGCCTTCAATTTCACTTACCTGGTGATCTACCCCCCAGAACGTCTTCAGCAGGTGCTGGATATCCTGAGCTTGCAGGCTTACGATAATTACAACTTCCGCTACGCCGCGCAGAAAGCCCTGGAAGAGACGCAAACTCTCAGCGGACGCGACCTGTTCTTCGCCTGGTTCAACTACGCCAGCAGCTTGGTGTTGCTTCAGGATTACGCTGCTGCAGCCCAGGCTTACGATACTGCATTTAGTCAGTATGCCAGCTTACCCGAAGAAGTACGCCCCTGGCGTATGCTCTGGTACCAGACAGGCCCTTACTTTGCCTATTATTACTCCTCGCGCTATCAGGACGTAATCAATCTGGCTACCACAACCCTCCGGGCGATGAGTGAGCCAATACTGGAAGAAAGCTATTACTGGAGGGCGATGGCGCAATTGGCTCTGGGGGAGCACCAGGCTGCGATTGAAGACCTGCGCGCCTGCCTGACTCACCATCCCCAATTCATTCCCTGTGTCGAACAGCTTCGCGCGCTGGGCGAAGAGCCATAGCGTATGCTCCTCCGCACCGCGCAAGCCGCCCCAAAGATGCATTGCCCGCTTGGGGTATAATCGGCGGCGATGGCCGTTCGTATCCTGCACTTCGCCGATGCACATATCGATATGGCAAATTATGGGCGCCATGATCCGCAGAGCGGTCTGCCCATGCGTGTCCTCGACTTCCTGCGCTCCCTGGATACGATAGTAGATACAGCGATTAACGAGAAGGTTGACCTGGTGTTGTTTGCTGGCGATGCCTTTAAAGACCGCGCTCCAGCGCCGACCTTTCAGCGCGAATGGGGGCGGCGGATTATGCGCCTTTCCAAAGCCGGCATTCCTACCCTTCTCCTGGTGGGCAATCATGACCTCCCCCCCGCCTTGGGGCGCGCCCATGCCCTGGAACACTTCGACACCCTGGAGGTGCCCCGGGTGTTGGTAATCGATCGGCCGCGTCTTCTCACTCGGGATGAGCTCCACCGCCTTGGTTTGCAAGTGGATGTGCACATCGTTGCCTTTCCTTGGGTCTCGCGCTCCGGCCTGGCGGCGCATCTTGGCCTGCAGGGCGAGGACCCTTCTGGTATTTATGATCGCATCGCCGCGCGCCTGGGTGAGTTGTTGGATATGTATTTGCGAGAGCAGATTGACCCCACTGTGCCTACCGTGTTGGCGGCTCATTGTTCTGTGCAGGGCGCGCATTACGGCGCAGAGCGGTCGGTTATGTTGGGTAGCGATCTTGTATTGCCTCCCTCTTTAGTCAAGGACCCTCGGCTGGATTACGTAGCGCTGGGTCACATTCATAAAGCCCAAAATCTGAACGAAGGAGGATACCCTCCAGTCATCTATCCCGGCTCCATCGAACGTCTCGATTTTGGTGAAGCCTCGGATGAAAAATTCTTCGTCATCGCCCATGTGGCACGTCAGGAGACAATCGTCGAATGGCGCCGCTTGGAACACATCCGCCCCTTTATCGATTGCGCCTTACAATTAGAGGATGATCAAGATATCCAAGCTCAAATCCGAGCCGTGCTGCCTTCCCCCGCGGAAATGGATGGCACCATTCTACGCTTGATCTTGGAGTACCCTCGCCAGTGGGAAAAGTTGATCGATGAGCCCTGGTTGCGCGAATACACGGCACCATGTTTCGAATTCCATCTGGTAAAGCGCCCGCGCTTTGAACATCGTATCCGCCTGCCGGGT
Source organism: Anaerolineae bacterium (assembly GCA_037439525.1). Classification (GTDB taxonomy): domain Bacteria; phylum Chloroflexota; class Anaerolineae; order Anaerolineales; family UBA4823; genus JBBIVW01. Next base: position 134,151 of record JBBIVW010000006.1, on the reverse strand, counting down.
GATGAACATCTGGAATCTCTCACCTCGATGGAGTTGCTCGACCTGTACTGGAAAGCCACCCATCAGGAAGATCATTTGGATGAATTAAATCGTCTGGCGGAGGAAATCATCCGCCAGGTGGAAGAGGGCAGTACCCCCAATAGCCTGGGGTGAGGCGGGGTTAACCCCCCGAATTAGCCCTCGCCTCGCAGGAGAGGCGGATCGCTCTTGTATCTCCAAAATCGAATACTATCTCGCTTTGTAGGTTTCAGCCTGCCGGGCAGCTTCAGACCATAGAATCCCAGTGCGGCACTTACGCCCTGCGCTTCACAGATTGCCCCTCGGAGGTATAATTCACGCCGTCATGAGCGAGCGCCTTCATGTTGACCTGACCATCAATACCGATCTGGCGCGTAAGATCATCACCGGCTTTATCCGCTCGGAGGTGCAACGCGCTGGCTTCCAGCGAGCGGTGATCGGTCTTTCTGGCGGGCTCGATTCCTCCCTCGCCTGTTTTTTGTCGGTAGAAGCGCTTGGCGCGGAGAATGTCCTCGCGGTACGTATGCCATACAAGACCTCCTCTCCCGATTCTCTGACGCATGCCGAACAAGTCATTCAACAATTGGGCGTTGCCTCTATTACCGTGCCTATTACCGGCATGGTGGATGCCCTGTTGGAACAGTTCCCCGAAGCAAATGCCGTACGTCGCGGCAACGCCATGGCACGTGCACGCATGATTGTGCTCTACGACCAATCGGTTGCCTTCCAAGGGCTGGTGATTGGCACGGGAAATAAGACAGAAATCTTGTTGGGCTATACCACCCTATATGGCGACTCTGCCTGTGCCTTGTTGCCTCTAGGAGATTTGTACAAGACCCAATTGCGCCAGCTTGCGGCTGCCGTGGGCGTGCCCCAGGCGATTATCGCCAAACCCCCCTCCGCTGATTTATGGCAGGGACAGACCGACGAGGGTGAGTTGGGGTTTTCTTATGCGGAGGTAGATCAGTTGCTGTATTTGCTGGTCGATCAACGCTATACCCCTGAGGCATGCGTTACCGCCGGATTTGAAGAAGGATTTGTACACCGGGTGGTCGAGCGCATACGGCGCAATCAGTTCAAACGCTTACCTCCTCCCATCGCCAAGCTAAGCAACCGCACTGTGGGGTATGATTTCCTGTACTTGCGCGATTGGGGCACCTGAGCGCATTTATCTAGAGATACCTAATTCGGGGATTTGTCGTCTCATTTTCAAGTCCCTGTGATCGACCGAGGAGTTTTATGCTGCGTATCCCTGAATCGTTGCGTTACCGTCCGTTCCGCCTGCTTTGGGCCGGGCTGTTTATCTCCATCGCCGGCTCGCAGATGCAGGTGGCTGCTCTATTGTGGCATATTCGCACGCTCACCGATCAGCCCATTGCCTTGGGCGGCATTGGACTGGCGCGCATTGTTCCCATCGTGGTTTTCTCACTGATCGGTGGGGCCGTGGCAGACAGCCTCAACCGTCGCAAACTGATGTTTCTCACTCAAACTGCCATGGCATCGAGCGCCTTAGCCCTCGCCTGGCTCACCTTCAGTGGACGCACCACCTTGTGGCACATCTACCTACTCACCGCTCTACAGGCTACTGCAGGGGCGTTCGATACTCCAGCCCGACAATCATTGGTGCCCAATCTGGTGCCCGCACGCGCCCTACCCAATGCGTTCAGCATGTCTTCGATTGCCTTTCAAAGCGGGGCGATCATTGGACCAGCCGCCGGTGGATTGGTCATCGCTTCCATGGGACAGGGTTATGCCTATCTCTTCAATGCCATTTCCTATGGCGCGGTGATTGCTGCCCTGGTGCTCATGGGACCAGTTCAACAACAAGCCACCCCTTCCAACAAGCCCGTGGTCAGCCTGGCGTCCATTCGAGAGGGAGTGACCTTCATCCTTGGGCATCCCATCATCCTCTCCACCATGCTCTTGGATTTCTTTGCCACCTTTTTTTCCTCCGCGCGGACTCTGTTACCCGTCTTCGCTCGTGACATCTTGCATGTGGGTGCAGTGGAGTATGGCTGGCTGGTTTCCGCGGATTCTGTGGGCGCAGTTCTGGCAGCCATCGTCTTCTCCCAGCTTGGTGAAGTGCGCCGACAGGGCGTTGTCTTTCTCTGGGCGGTGGTCTTCTATGGCTTGGCTACGGTTGCCTTTGGCCTGGCACCGACTTTCGCCATGGCTCTGTTTGCCCTGATGCTGGTGGGCGCCTCCGATTCGGTGAGCATGATCATTCGTAACACGATCCGCCAGTTGCAGACACCGGATTACATCCGTGGCCGTATGGTGAGCATCAATCAGATATTTTTCATGGGCGGTCCTCAGTTGGGCGAAATCGAGGCTGGTGTGGTGGCGCAGCTTTTCGGCGCTCCGTTCGCCGTGGTGAGCGGAGGGTTAGCATGTGTTTTGACGGTGGCCTGGGTGGCGCGTCGCTGGCCGCAGTTGCGCTGCTACAACGGCGATGAGCCGCTCGTCGCCGGGGGGACGACCACGTGATCGTTACCTGGATGTGTGTGCAACGCTTCCCATTCAGAAAGTAGTTTTTCGAGCTCGTTTTCCAGCCGTTTGTACGCCTCCCCCAACCGCAGCACCTCGCTGAGTTCGGCGGGCGGAGTGGCTAGCTTCTCGGACAATTCGGCAAGTTGCCCTTCCAGGTTTTGAATGGCTTCTTCCACCTGTTGGAGGCGCTGTTGGCGCAGACGTTCATGGTGCGCCTTGCTTCTATCGGCTGAGTGGCGCCTCTCGGTATGCGACGACCTGGAGGGCGATGGGTGCGGGGCTTCCGCCGAAAAGAGGTTCTGTTGACGATATTGGGTATAACTGCCTTCGAAAACGATCAATTCTTCCGAATCTGGCTGTATCTCCCACACCTGGCTTGCCAGGGCATCGATTAGATAGCGGTCGTGTGATACAAGTAGAATCGTGCCATCGAATGAGCTCAAAGCTTCCTGTAGGGCTTCTTGGGCAGGTATGTCCAGGTGATTGGTGGGTTCATCGAGCAAGAGCAGGTTGGCTTCCGTCAACACGAGTTTGGCAAGTGCCAGGCGTCCGCGTTCACCGCCCGACAATGTTCCCACGCGCATGAACACCTGGTCCTCTGTGAATAGAAACCGCGCCAGATAGCGGCGAATCTCCCCCGGCAGCATCTGAGGCGCGAGGCGTTCGATCTCCTCCATCAAAGTCAGCTCGTCGTGCAAGTCTTCGTGTGCCTGGACGAAATATCCGATCTTTAGGCTGGCACCCAGGATTACTTCTCCAGCATAGGGGGGTATCTGACCAAGTAATGTTTTTAGAAATGTGGTCTTGCCCGCGCCGTTCGGGCCGATGAGCGCGGCGCACTCGCCCCGTTTGAGCAGCAAGTCGGGAGCGCGGAAGAGCGCTTTACCTTCATCTGCATAGCCCACCATTAGGTTTCGTGTACGTAGCACCAGGTCGCCAGAACGTAGGCGACTCTTCAGGTGTAGCTGCAGGCGCGGGGGGCGTTTACCCGGTGGGCGCAACGCTTTTAGACGCGCTTCCACCTCGCTGATGCTCAAGGGGTGATCGGATATCTCGATCATGCGGCTGACTTCCGACCAGCTTAGCGCTTTGAACCTCTCGGCGCCTAACTTTTCGATCGCCTGTAGTTCACGGCTTAAACGGCGTAGTTTGCCCTTTGCCTGGTTGGTTTGTTGGGCGGTGATATTGCGTTTGATGAAGTCCAACTCCTGCTCCAGGCGTTCCTTTTCGCTTTCAAAGACCTCGCCACGCCTTTCCCAGCGCATCTGCCGCTCTTGAAGGTATACGCTGTAGTTCCCGCGATAGACCTCCAGGCCATCGGGTTGTAATTCCCAAACGTGATCGACGACGCGATCGAGAAAATAGCGATCATGCGAGACGAGCAGTACAGCCCCTTTCCATTGGTTGAGATAGCCCTCTAACCATTCAACAGCCGCGATGTCAAGATGGTTTGTGGGCTCGTCCAAGACGAGCAATTGCACGTCGGAAAGCAGCAAACGCGCCAACAAGGCGCGTGTACGCTCTCCGCCGGAGAGTTGAGCAAGGGGTCGGTGGAAGTCTTGCGTTGAGAACCCCAACCCGCTAAGCGTCTGGCGCGTGCGCGTTTCGTAGTTAAATCCACCCATTCGTTCGAAATCTTCCAACAGTGAACCGTAGCGTTCCATCGCGCTGTGCCGACGCGCCGAGTCGCTCATTGCGGCTTCCAATTCTCTGAGTTCTTTCTCCATGTTTTGAAGGCTACTTAGTGCCGTCAGGCATTCCTCCCATAGGGTCTTTTCGCTCTCTAGAGTCGCCTCTTGTGGCAGATAACCGATCTTCAGCTTGCGGGCGCGTTGAATGCTGCCGGCGCTGGGTTCTTCCTCACTGATGAGGATACGCAACAGGGTGGTCTTGCCCACGCCGTTTGCTCCCACAAGGGCGATGCGGCTATCGGGTGGAATGCTCAGAGAAACGCCAAAAAAGACATCTTTGGCGCCGAAAGATTTGGCTAAGTGGTTTGCCGTGATCAGACTCATCGTTTAGTCCAGCGAGATTATACCGTGATATAATCCCTGCGTTCTACCCGCCACTGGTTGGCGCGTGGATGAGGCTATCGAATGAGATGAGTGAAAAAAGTAGCATGAGCGTTTCTTCTCCGCGTGTGATCAACACCTTGCGCGTGGCAATTTGGGTGGGATTTGCCATCGCTGCCCTGCTTACCGCGTATGTGACTTATGCCGCGGTGCGCGACTTCACCGCTTCCTGGGAGATGACCAACCTCCCCGGAGTGACCATCAAGGAAACGACCCCCACGCCCGGAGAGGCAATAAACCTGGAGGGCACACAGACGGTCAAACCGCGATCTCCTGTGGCGCTTATCCCCACTCCGCCGCCCTGGGATGGGGCAAACCGCGTTTCTATCCTGGTGATGGGGCTAGATTACCGCGATTGGGCGGCTGGGGAAGGACCGCCCCGTACCGATACGATGATCTTGTTTACCATCGACCCGATTAATCGTACGGCGGGCATGCTCTCCATCCCCCGCGATCTTTGGGTGAACATCCCTGGCTTCAACTACGGGCGCATTAATACCGCGTATCAACTGGGCGAAGCGTATAACTATCCAGGCGGTGGTCCACAGTTGGCCGCGGAAACAGTGGAAGAACTGCTGGGCGTACCCATCGAATATTATGCTCAGATCGATTTTGGGGCTTTTGTACGCTTCATTGATGAGATCGGTGGTGTAAAATTGGAGATCACCGAAGAGATCAAAATCGATCCCATCCAAGGTAAACCCAAAAAGATCAAGCCAGGTCGTTACACCTTCTCTGGCGACCTGCTGCTGGCATATGTGCGCGCCCGTAAGACTGAAGGTGGTGATTTCGACCGCGCCAACCGTCAGCAACAGGTCATCCTGGCGATTCGAGATCGCATCCTGGAGTTCAACATGCTTCCCACCCTGATCTCGAAAGCGCCGACGCTTTATGAGGAACTATCCTCCGGCATTCGCACCAATCTCTCTCTCGAGGATGCCATCAAGCTCGCCTGGCTTGCCGCACAGATCCCTGAGGAGAACATCCGGCGCGGCGCCATTGGCGCTGAACATGTTAGCTTTGCCCGCTCACCGGATGGCGCTCAGGATGTGCTCAAGCCAATCACCGAGAAGATCCGCCTGTTGCGCGATGAGATCTTTACCCTTTCGGGACCAGCCAGCCCTCTGGCGATCAACATGGATCAAATGGAGCGAATTCGCGCCGAGAACGCCCGTGTGGCAGTGCTCAACGGCAGCTACACAGCCGGGCTGGCTGCGCGTACCAGCGAATATCTGCGCTCTTTGGGCATCAATGTCACCGAAACGGGCAATGCCGATCAAGCCTCGGTTTACACCATAATCACTTTTTACACAGGCAAACCATATACCGTCAAGTTCCTGGTAGATTTGTTCAAAATCAGCGAGTTCCGCATCCACCATTTCTTTGATCCCCTTGCTCAGGCGGATATCGTCCTCATTCTGGGGGACGATTGGGCACAGAACAATCCCATGCCCTAGGTTCAGCTGTACTCACCTGGCTGGTTGGAAGTGCCTCCCTATTGGCGTCCCATGGCTAGGCATGCCTTTCGAGCTTCAGCGAGCCAAATAAAACCCTCGTTTATCTCACGTGGCGCTATGGAGGTTTTGTCTCTCCCAGGCGAGTTGCCAGGAGTCGCAAGCCTCACCCCAGTTGTCCTCGTCCACGCGCAATTCTTTGTCCACGCCGTCGCGATCGAGGATGAGAAAGGTGCGCGCCGAATTGCCATCTTCGACCATTTCCAGTACGCAATCCACTGGGGTGACTTCCTGGCGCAGAAAATGCCAGGCAAAATGCGCCTCACAAGCTGCCTGCCAGACATTACAAGCGCGGCGGTCAATGCGAATGATCATCTCCACCTCACATATCGTCTCTCGGCTAAAACCCCTTTATCCTTAAAGTTGGACAAACTCCAATATCCAGGCGCCCCAATAGCGGTTACCTTGAGCATCCTGACATTCCACAGCAGACAAGCCATAAACTGGCGTGCCGCTTTCTCCTAATCGTAAAGTGTAAACCAGCCCAGCGGTCAGGGTGAAATCCGCGTACCCCATCCCCTTTTCGGGTTTCAAACCGGTGTAGAAGCGTTCCTCACCGCTATCCCAGGTGACGATGATCAATACCCCGGCCAGGGGGGTTCCGGCAGCATCCTTCACATCCACAATAATTAAAGGTGCCTGAAGAGGTGAGGTGCAAACCTCCTCCTGACGCACCAGCGAAAAGCCTGTTTGGGTGATGGTGGGCGAGACGGGCATTGAAGTTGGGAATGGAGAAGCAGTGGGGGTATTGTTGGTTGTGGGTTGAGCGGTGCTGCCTGTGGGGGGAGCGTCCGTGGAAAGCAAAGCGGGCTGTGGGCTGGCTTGGGAAGGTATTCCCGATGTGGCTTGAGGTGTGCGCGTAAGCGCTGCTCCCGGAACGCCCTGTCCCATGTCGATGGCCAAGATCCCCAGCGCGCGCGCTTCTTCTACCTTGTCTCCCTCTGCCAGTTGGCGCTGTGCCTGTTCCGCAACCGCGCGGAAGGTGTCTTCATCCCCTAAAAGCACTAGCCTGGCGCGTGCGCGCACCAAGTCGCTGTTTGCCAGGTATGCCGCGGCAATTACAGCCCGATATTGATCTTTGAAGTCGGCTCTCAAAGAAGAAGGTGCAGTATCGATGTATTCGACAGGCTGGATCGCCCAGGCGTAAATCAGACCCAGGGTAAAACCGATGAGTAAGCCGGTTAGGAGATACCAGGGGCCGCGCTTTTCTCTCATGGAGCAGGTGTCTCCTGGAGCAGGCTATAGGCTTTCAGATCGCTGAGCAGGTTCTGCATCTTTGCCAGGTCTGTGTCTGTGTAGCCGATGGTTTCTGCAAAGACCATCGTTTTGTACACCAAGTCTACCAATGAGGCTTCTCCCAGAAAGGTGAGGCGCTGAATGGCCTTATCAAGGTTTCCCTCTGCTTGGTACGCCTCTGCCACCATAAGCACGTAATCGCTTTTATAGTCAATGCGCAAGGTGTTCGGGCTGGTGTCCACGTATTCCACCGGGCGTATTACCCAGCCATAAAACAGCCCCAACCCTACCCCCACGGCAATGGCAAGCATGAAACCAATCCAACGTTTCATTGCATATGTATTGTGCCATAGACTGACGTTTAGGGCAAGAGGTTGGGGATTTGCGCTCTTTTTCTGGCGCCCGGGAGATTTCATGCGTGTTTGGTGTGGGAGTGACCCAAGGCGCGATTTATTGCCCATTTCACCTCAAGGGCTACCGGGGAAGAAATAAGGCGCCAAAATTGTGCTTGAAACAATGAGAAAAATCTTGTAAAATGCATAGTGTAATTAACACTGAACTGCACCTGCATCCTACTTGTTTTTTCGCCGGGGAGGGGAACAAAACATGAACATCATTAAAGTCTCTGGGACTTCTCGAACCTCCGCTGTGGCAGGTGCCATTGCCGGGGTATTCCGGGAGAACAAACGAGCCGAGGTCCAGGCCATCGGCGCCGTGGCTGTCAACCAGGCTGTCAAAGCCCTGGCGCTGGCAAAAGAGTACCTGAAGGAAGATGGCTACGAGATCGTTTTTATCCCTGAATTTGTAGACGTCGAGATAGACGGGAAAGTGCGTACGGCGATTAAATTTATCGTCGAAGCGCGCCAACCCTCATCATCTTGAGCCTCACCGCCCTTCAGCATCTGACACGCAGTTCTGAAGTTCGTCTGGGAAAGGGTTAGCGAACGTTCTACAGTTAGGGTAAGGGGGAGGCCTTCGGAGATATAGATACGAAGGCAAAGGTCTGATTAGAAGCTGGCAAGTGAGTGGTTACCTTCCGCGTCGCGGGGACCTTTTCGCGGCGCGGCTTCTTTGGCGCAGATTACATGATATCCTCTTCGATGAAGTTGAAAGTTAAACCTCCGGGATGGTTATTGCTTGCATTGCTCCTGATGCTCGGCTCATGTCGCCCCTTGAGTCTCAATGCGCAAGCTTCGCCATCAGGGTTTGAACACGGAAACGCGCCTTCTCCTGAGCCTACCTTTGGACAAACGCGCGCTCCTTCGCAAACGGTGCGCGCCACTTCGACACATTCAACGCCTTCCGCAACTATCTCAGACACCCTGAGTGCCCCCACAAGAATGTCACTCACTCCCACGCATACCTCCACCCCGCTGGCGTGTCTTAAGAGCGGTGGAAAGATACGCCGCGCGGTGTTACAGACGGATTTGCTCCGTCAACCTTTGGAATATCGCGTTTATTCCCCTGCGTGCTATGAACAATTAGAGCATAAGCGTTACGCTGTACTTTTCCTATTACACGGCGCGGGATTTGGTGATGATCAGTGGGAGCGCTTGGGAGTGAATGAGCGCATGGATTCGCTTGTCGCTGCAGGCGAAATCCCGCCATTCATCATAGTGATGCCTTACGACCGCTTTTCTGGCGAGCCAACAGAAAACAACTTCGGACGGGTGCTCGTCGAAGAACTCCTTCCCCTGATCGATGCCACCTACCGCACTCTGCCCCAGCGTCAGTATCGCGCCATTGGGGGGATTTCTCGTGGCGCAGCTTGGGCAGTGCATTTGGCGCTTCACCATTGGGAATTGTTTGCCACGCTAGGCGCCCATAGCCCGACAGTGTTTTACACCGACGCACAACAAATGCCCAGGCTATTGGAAGCCATTCCGCCCTCCTCTTATCCACGCATTTTCATCGATGTTGGCGACCGGGATTTTCCACCCTCCATGGAAGTTGCCTCCTGGTTTGAAGACATGCTCAATGCCTTTCGCGTGCCTCATGAGTGGCATCTTTTTTCTGGATTTCACGAAGAAGCGTATTGGAAAGCCCACCTGGACTTCTACCTGCGCTGGTACGCACAGCTTTGGTAAAAGCGGTAGTGTTATAATCCTTTGCATGCGCCTTACCCTCCAAGAGGTTGAACATATCGCTGAACTGGCTCGCTTGGAATTGACTCCCCAAGAAAAAGAGCGCTTTTGTGAGCAGCTTTCTACTATCCTTGATTATGCCGCGCGTTTGCAGGAGATCGATACCCGTTCGATTCAGCCCACATACAGCGTCACCCGTGGAGAAGGGCGGCTTCGCGAAGACGAACCCGCTATCGGGCTTTCTTTAGAAGCGTTGTTGAAAAACGCTCCCCAGATCATGCATGGGCAGTTTCGCCTGCCTCCTGTGTTGGAATGATAGATAGAGGACAGGCGTTACCCAAGCCATTGCCGAGCATCGTGCAAGCCTTGCCTGGTAAGGGTTACTTATTGCCATGAACGATTTGTGCGCTATGACCCTAGAAGAATCGATCCATGCGCTGCGCACGGGTCGGGTTTCCAGCACTGAGCTCACACGCGCTTATTTGGAGCAGATTACCTCGCTAGAACCCGAGATACATGCGTTCATCAGCCTGACGCCAGAGCTGGCTTTGCAACAGGCGCAGGAAGCCGATAGGCGCTGGAGCGATTGGCGGAAAGCGCCTTCTCAGCCCCCTCCGCTGCTGTTAGGCTTGCCATTGGTGGTCAAAGATGTGCTTTGTGTCGCCGATGTACCGTGTACTTGTGGCTCCCGCATTTTAGAGAATTTCCGCCCTCCATATCATGCCACCGCGGTGCAACGCCTGCTGGATGCAGGTATGGTGCTCTTGGGGAAGACCAATACCGATGAGTTTGCCATGGGGTCGTCTACGGAAAATTCTGCCTACGGGGTGACACATAACCCGTGGGATGTGCAGCGTGTACCTGGAGGCTCCAGCGGAGGCAGTGCAGCCGCGGTGTCAGCGCACATGGCTCCGCTGGCTCTTGGCACGGATACTGGGGGCAGCGTGCGTCAGCCCGCGGCATATTGTGGGGTAACGGGGATCAAGCCAACCTACGGGCGCGTTTCCCGCTATGGCTTGGTCGCATTTGGGTCTTCGTTGGACGTCGTCGGCGTTTTTGGACGAGAAGCCAGGGACGTCGCTCGGGCTTTGGTATTGATCAGCGGCCAGGACCCACGCGATGCGACCAGCAGCGCTTTGCCGCCACCTCAAGTGGACTTTGACCATTCTCCCACACAAGCGCTGCATGGATTGAAAGTGGGCATTCCAGAGGAGTATTTCAGCGCTGGTTTGCAGCCTGAGGTGCGCCAGGCTGTTGAGCAGGCCATATCTCAACTTCAAGATTTGGGAGCTCAATTGCAGACGGTGCACCTCCCCCACACTTCCTATGCCCTGCCGGTGTACTATCTCATTGCCCCCGCAGAGGCTTCGGCCAACCTAGCGCGATACGATGGGGTGCGTTTTGGCCAGCGTGCCGAGTCCGAAACTATAGCAGAGCTTTTTTTCCGTACGCGAGGAAGATATTTTGGTGCTGAGGTCAAGCGACGTATTATGTTAGGTACATATGCACTTTCTGCAGGTTATTATCAGGCTTATTATGGGCAGGCGCAAAAAGTGCGCACTCTAATTCGAGAGGACTTTGCGCGTGCCTTTACAGCCTTGGATATCCTTGCTGCACCTGTTACACCCACCACGGCATTTCCCATTGGAGAACACGCTGACGACCCGCTGGCGATGTATATGGAAGATGCGCTCACTCTTCCGGCAAATCTGGCTGGCATACCGGCTTTGGCTTTCCCGGTTGGTTTTGATGCGAAGGGATTGCCCATCGGAATGCAAATCATGGCTTCGCATTTCAATGAGCCCTTGCTGTTTCGGGTTGCTCATGCCTATCAACAAGTGACCGATTGGCATACCCGATTGCCGGCGATTTTATCTCGAGGTTGATGCATTGTCTTTCACTTCTTTGCGAGTGCACAAGGCTTGTCTATGATTCCAAAGCCACATTCCCACCTATTGATGGGCGATTTGCCGTTCGTGCTTTTAGAAGTTATAATCGAGGCTTGCGAGAAATATCACAACTAGATTGAGGGGCTTGGTAACCAATGGCGGAACATAACATCACAGTGGTAATCCCTATGGCAGGTTTGGGCACCAGGTTGCGTCCGCATACCTGGAGCAAACCCAAACAACTCCTCTATATTGCCGGCAAGACAGTCCTGGACCATGTTCTGGACAGCCTGAGAAGCCTCCCAGACTTTGAACACATTGAATGGGTCAACATCATCGGTTACCTGGGCGATCAAATCCGCGCGCACATCTCCCACCACTATCCGCAGCTACACGTAGATTATGTGGTTCAAGCAGAACCGCAAGGACAATCCCATGCCCTTAAACTTGCCGAAGATCACCTGCGAGGTGCGTTGCTGGTGCTTTTCGCCGATACACTCATCGAAACCGATTTTTCGTTTCTGTCAAATGAGGAAGCAGACGCAGTCGCCTGGGTAAAGGCAGTGCCAGATCCGCGCCGCTTTGGTGTGGCCGAGGTGGACGAAAGAGGTTGGGTGCGCAGATTGGTTGAAAAACCGAACGCCTTAGACAACAATCTGGCAGTGGTAGGGTGTTATTATTTCCGGGAAGCGCAAGCGTTATTGGCTGCCATTGACACGCAAATGCGTCAAGGTTTGCGCTTGAAGGGTGAGTTCTTCCTGGTGGATGCCATTAATATCCTGCTACAGCAGGGGTTGCGCATGCGCACGCAGGCAGTAGATATCTGGTTGGATGCGGGTACTTCGGATGCTCTGCTAGAAACCAATCGCTATTTGCTCGATCATGGTCGCGATAACACCTCGGAGGCTCGTCACAGGTCGCGCGTCACGATTACCCCTCCGGTTTATATTCATCCTCAGGCAGAGGTTGAAGACTGTGTGATTGGACCTTACGTCTCCATCGCTCCACGCTGTAGAGTGGATCGGTGTGTGCTTAGCGATGCAATCTTGGAAGAAGACGCTGTAGCGAAAGGAGCTGTATTACACCGCACGTTGCTGGGGCGTCGCACGAATGTGATCTTATCTCCCAAGTCGTTAAACCTGGGTGATGATAACGTGATTGAAAGCTGAGTGTTAAGATGGATGCGCCAAAGACGCCCACTTCAGAGGTGGATCAGCCCTCCCCGAAAGATTTGGTGGTGTGCTATTCTGGGGGCATCTATGCCGAGCGCCCCAGGGCTGTGTTTTGGCAAGGGGAGCTCCAACCGGTTGTTGCTATCCTTGCAGGCTGGCAACTGCCGTACGGGAGGCGCTTCTTGGTACGCATCGAGGACGATGATCATTTGATTTTAGAATATTTGAAGGATGAGGATCGTTGGATGGTATCTCATGCCAATCACCCCCTGGGGATTGTAACAACGAAAGGGAAAGGAGAAAATGTGAAACGCACCTACCTCGCTCAACGCATTACCACACTAAAACCATCGGGCATACGTAAGTTCTTTGACATTGTTGCCACGATGAAAGACGTTATCTCACTAGGGATTGGAGAACCAGACTTCGACACTCCCCTTCCGATCATCCAGGCTGGCATTCGATCTCTGGAACGCGGCGAGACGCACTACACATCGAACGCTGGGCGTTTAGAACTTCGCCAGGCGCTTGCAGAGCATCTTCGGCGCTTATATGCCGTGGAATATAACCCCGAAAATGAAATTGCCATTACTGTGGGTGTCTCGGAAGCCTTGAATCTAGCGCTGAGCGCCATTCTCGACCCTGGCGACGAAGTGGTCATCCCCACACCGTGCTTTGTGGCTTATCAGGCAATGGTGATATTGGCTGGAGGCATACCCGTGGAAGTGCCCTGCCGCGTGGAAGACCAATTTCAGCCCCACATCCCAGCTATTGAAGCCGCCATCACTCCACGCACGAAGGCGATCTTGCTGGGTTATCCTAATAACCCAACTGGTGCAGTGGTCTCTCGCCAGGTTTTGCTGGAAGTCTTGCGCCTTGCGGAAAAGCACGACCTGGTGGTGATCTCGGACGAGATTTATGATCGGCTGGTTTATGGTGTGCCGCATGTGAATTTCGCTTCTCTGCCCGGCGCCTGGGAGCGCACGATCACCTTAGGAGGGTTTTCCAAAGATTACGCCATGACCGGCTGGCGCATTGGTTATGCGGCGGCCCCTGCAGACATACTCCATGGCCTTTTGCGCATTCATCAGTATGCCATTATGTGCGCTCCAACGGCTTCTCAGGCAGCCGCATTGGAGGCTTTGAAACATGGTGAACCTTACGTCGAGAAGATGCGCGCCGAGTACGATCGCCGCCGCCAATTGATCGTGCAGGGGTTGAATCAGCTTGGCTTGCCCACATTTGAACCTCGAGGGGCATTTTACGCCTTCCCGAATATCTCGGTTACTGGCATGGATGCAGAAACCTTTTCTCAGAAGCTGCTCGATGAGGAAAAAGTAGCCGTCATCTCTGGGAATGCGTTCGGTGCGGGTGGAGAGGGCTTTGTACGTTGTTCTTACGCCACAGCATACGAAAAAATCGAGGAGGCATTACATCGCATAGAGCGGTTTATGCGGCGCTATGGATAGGGCTGTGGAATATGAGGCGGTTATCGGGCTAGAAGTTCACGCCGAGTTAGAAACGCGCTCCAAAATGTTCTGTGCCTGTCCGGTCGTTGATGTGACACAGGCTGAACCCAACTCGGCTGTGTGCCCCGTTTGTGCTGGAATGCCGGGGGTACTGCCAGTAGTCAACCGCCGCGCCGTAGAATATGCCCTGCGCGTCGCACTGGCATTAGAGTGCGAGATTGCCCCGATGAGCCTCTTTGCGCGCAAGAATTATTTCTATCCTGATCTGCCCAAAGGGTATCAGATTTCGCAGTACGATCAGCCGCTGGCAAGGAATGGGCGCCTGATCATCTCCACACCAACCGGGGAGCGTGCCATCTCTATCCGACGTGTGCACCTGGAAGAGGATACTGGCAAATTGACGCATGTCCATGAAAACGGCGGTTCTTACTCTTTGCTCGACCTCAATCGTGCCGGGGTTCCGCTTCTGGAAATTGTTTCTGAGCCCCACCTCACCTCTGCGGAAGAAGTTCGTGCATATGCTGTTGCTTTACGGTCGATTTTGCGCTATGTGGGCGCGAACTCGGGGGATATGCAAAAAGGTGTCTTGCGCATTGAGCCGAATGTCTCGGTGCGTTTGCGGGGGGACAAAGAGCTGGGTGTGCGTACCGAGATCAAGAATCTAAACAGCTTTCGCGCCTTGGAACGTGCGGTGGCGCATGAGGTCGCCCGTCAGATCGAACTGCTTCGCCGCGGTGAACCCGTCTTTCAGGAAACCAGGGGTTGGGATGAGGTGCGTGAAGTTACCTTCACCCAACGCCGCAAAGAAACCGAAGACGATTACCGATATTTTCCCGAACCGGATCTGCCTCCTTTGGAAATCTCTCGTGAATGGATAGAAGAAGTGAGGCGTAGCCTTCCTGAACTTCCATATGTGAAACGGCAGCGCTTTCAAAGAGAGTATGCTTTGAACACTTATGAGATCGACCTGCTGATAGAAGACCGCTTTGTTGCAGATTTTTTCGAAGATGTGATCCGCTCGGCGCCACAGGTGTCCCCTCATGCAGTCGCCAATTGGATGATCGGAGAAGTCTTCTCATTGCTCAATCAAACTGGAGTCTTATTGGAGGAGAGTCACCTCTCGCCAGAAGGCTTGGCCGCCTTGTTGACCATGGTGCAGCGTCAAGAAATTAATCAATCCACTGCAAAAAATGTATTGGCAGAGATGTTTATTTCCGGAAAGTCCCCTGAAAAAATTGTCTCGGAACAAGGGCTGGCGCAAATATCAGATGAAACGGTGATTCAGGAGTGGGTGGAGGATGTCCTTCAGGCATATCCGCGCGAGGTGGCGGCTTATTGGGAGGGAAAGGAGGGCTTGCGCCAGTGGTTTTTCGGTCAGGTGATGCGCGCGGCACAGGGAAAAGCCAACCCACAGGTCGTACACCAGGTGCTACAGCGGCAATTAGAACAACGAAGAAAGGCAAAAGGATAAGATAGTGAAAAATGTCACATGATTTATATGCCCCTTTTCCCTTGACGAAATGTCTGACATTTGCTACGCTATACTTAACCAGAGGTACTCCTACATGGACGCTCTCATCACTGCACGAGTGCGTATCTGGATGGCGGGCACCCTTTTTGTGGTGCCCGCTTATGTTTAGGTAAAAAAGATTGAAATCGAATGGGAGATTCTTTATGGCTGAGATGATCAATGCTTTTCATATGGCACAACAGCAGTTCGATCACGTGGCTTCTTTGCTCAACTTAGATGGACAAGTGGCTGAAATCCTGCGCTGGCCCGCGCGCGAATTCAAGTTCCAGATCCCCGTGCGCATGGATAACGGAACCATACGCGTCTTTTTTGGTTATCGTGTTCAACATAACGATGCGCGTGGCCCGGCAAAAGGTGGCATTCGTTTTCACCCCTCAGAGACATTAGATACGGTTCGAGCCTTAGCCATGTGGATGACCTGGAAAACCGCCGTGGCGGATATTCCGCTGGGAGGCGGTAAGGGTGGGGTGCCGGTCGATCCGGCCACCTTGTCGGTGGGCGAGAAAGAGCGTTTGTGCCGCGGTTGGGTAGATCAGATGTGGCGCAATATCGGCCCACGGCAGGATGTCCCTGCCCCCGATGTGGGCACCACGCCGCAGATGATGGGCTGGATGATGGATGAATACTCCAAGTTGGTTGGCAAGTTTACCCCAGGCGTGATTACGGGCAAGCCCGTGGGCGGAGGTGGTTCTTTGGGACGCACCGAAGCCACCGGCTTTGGTGTGATCTATACTGTGCGCGAAGCGATGCGCCACTTGGGAATCGAGGCGCATAAATCTGTGGCCGCAATTCAGGGATTTGGCAATGTATCGCAGTACGCTGCCTTGGGCTTCACTGAGATTCTGGGAGGCAAGGTGGTGTGTGTCTCTTACTGGGATCGCGATGATCGCCTCCCGTACACCGTGAGTCACCCCGCAGGTGTGGATGTGCGCTTTCTGATGTCGATTACAGATCAATATGGCACGGTGGACAAAGAAAAAGCACGACAGGCTGGTTATCTCCTTGAGGAAGGAGACGCTTGGATCACCAAGGATGTGGATGTGCTCATTCCAGGGGCTTTGGAGGGACAAATCAACGCCGAAACGGTGCAACGTATTAGCGATCGCGTGCGCCTCATCGCGGAAGGGGCAAACGGACCGACAACGCCTGAGGCAGATGAGGTCTTGAAGCGCAATGGTGTCTTTGTCATCCCGGATTTTCTATGCAACGCCGGTGGGGTGATTGTGTCGTATTTCGAAGGTGTACAGAACGACATGAACTTCTATTGGAGTAAGGACGAAGTGCTCTCGCAACTGGATGCCAAGATCACCCAGGCGTTCCTCGATGTTCTGAAAATGGCTGAGGTTGAAAAAGTGTTCATGCGCGACGCAGCTTATATGGTAGCAATCCAGCGCGTGGTTTCGGCAATGGAACTGCGTGGTTGGATTTAACCCCCCGCACCCGCTCTAAAACCCAGAAAACGTACACAACCGGCTGCTTCAGCCGGTTGTGTTTTTGGTAAAATAATATTTCAGAACTTATTCAAGACGAAGAGAGGGCTGCCTTTATGAAGATCACAGTATTGCAAGAGAACCTGGCAAAAGGATTGAGCATCGTTTCGCGTGCTGTATCGCCGCGCAGCACGCTTCCGGTGCTTTCGAACGTGTTGATGGCCACCGATGAAGCCTATTTGCGTCTATCCGCTACGAATCTTGAAATGGGCATTACCTGTTGGATTCCGGCAAAGATCGAGGACGAAGGCTCTACAACGGTGCCCGCGCGTACGTTTGTGGATCTTGTGGGCACGCTGAGCGACCCGCAGGTAGAGATGTCTCTGAACATCCGCACCCAGACCTTGAACTTGCAATGCGGTGCTTCTGTCACGGATATCAAGTGCATCGATGCACAAGAATTTCCGCCTATGCCGGTTGTAGATTTTTCAACCGCATTACAACTTGATGTCAGCGATATGCGTGAGATGATTCATCAAGTTGTTTTTGCTGCTTCCACCGATGAGGCACGAGCGATCCTTACCGGCGCTCTCGTAAGGGTAGAGAATGAATACATTACCATGGCTGCAGCAGATGGTTTCAGGCTTTCTGTACGCAAGGCAAAGCTCTCATCCCCTGCGGCGACCCCGATTCGGGTGATCATCCCTGCGCGGGCTCTAAACGAACTGGCACGCATCATGGGCGATGGAGAGAAGACTTTATCCATGGTTTTGCCCCCCGATCGTGGCCAAGTAGTCTTTCGCCTGGATGATGTCGAGATAGTCTCTCAATTGATCGAAGGCACCTTTCCAGATTACGAACAGATCATCCCGCGACGCTTTGACACGCGCCTTGTCTTGTCAACCAGCGCCTTTTTGAAAGCGTGTAAGCAGGCAGAGATCTTTGCCAGAGAAGGCTCGAACATTGCGCGCCTTAACATCACCCCTGGAGGGGAAATGCAACCAGGTTATGTAGAGGTTTCCAGCCAGGCGGAGGAGACAGGGCGGATTCAAAACCGCATCGATGCCAATGTCGAAGGCAACCCACTGCTCATTGCGTTTAACGTGCGCTATTTGCGTGAAGTCCTGGATGTCATCAAGACTCCGAACGTTGCCCTGGAAACCACCACCGCAACCAACCCGGGTGTAATTCGCCCGGTGGGAGAGAGCGAAGCACACGGAGACTTCTTGCATGTCATCATGCCGATGCATTTGGGAGCATAAAGGGGTGGGCTCGTATCATAGGGTCACTCCTTATTGATTTCAATCTATGACCCTGCCTCCCGCCTCTTCCGACCGCACACTGCAAATCTATCTTTCTCTCGCCCAATATCCCATCCTGAGTGCGCATATACGCGCGCGTATGCGGCGCGAATTATTCGCCCGCGGCGTCATCAAGCCTCAAGCTTTCGAAGCGGAAGTGCGCGAAAAAGCCATTCGTTCCCAAGCTTTGGAGGGGTTACATGATCCCTTTCTGGAAGAACCTGCGGATGTCTGGGAACTGCGCCTGACGCGCATTCGGGACTATTTGACCGATTTTTATTTCGCCTATAACCTGCCTTATGACCTTTTCGAGCAAATTGTGCGCGAGGCGCTCTCCGAGCGTGGAGCGAGCCCCGAAGACCTCCAGATAACCTTCAACCCGGAGCTTGCCCCTCAGAATATGCTCTTCGAACAGGCCATGGCGATTGAGCGCATGCCTGCTGCAGAACGTAAAAAGCACGAGGCGCGACTGCAAGAGATCAAGGTGGTCCTCATCCGTACCATGATCAGCGATCAGCTCGCCTATGTGAACATTGCCAAAGAATGGTTCACCATTGCTGATTTGAACGAAATTCGCATGCGCAAAATCGGTAGCGGAAAAGTGGGCGGTAAAGCTGCAGGCATGCTTCTAGCCGCGAGGATATTGCAGCAAGAAGGGGACGATCAGATACGGAACGTGCTGCGCATCCCTGAGTCCTACTTTATTGGCGCAGATCTGACCTACACATTCATGGCGCTCAATGGTTTGATGCACTGGGCGGATCAGAAGTACAAATTAGAAGAACAGATTCGCTCTGAATTTCCCAAACTGCAAGAAGAGTTTTTACAAGGTCAGTTTCCGAACGATATCCTGGAAAAATTGCGTGAGCTATTGCAGCGCGTGGAGGGCAAGCCGCTCATTGTACGATCATCCAGCCTGCTTGAAGATAATTTTGGCACCTCCTTTGCCGGTAAATATGAATCCCACTTTTGCCCGAATCAGGGGACACCTGAGGAAAACCTCGAAGACCTGACTAAAGCGATCATTCGCATCTATGCCAGCATTCTCAATCCAGATGCCCTGCTCTACCGCCGGGCTAAGGGATTGCAGGATTACGACGAGCGCATGGCAGTGTTGATCCAAGTCGTGCAGGGAGAACAGTTCGGCAAGTATTATCTACCCGCCGCCGCTGGAGTGGCTTTTAGCCGTAATCTCTACCGCTGGTCTCCTCAGATCCGCCGTGAAGACGGCTTCGTGCGTTTGGTGTGGGGGTTAGGCACGCGCGCCGTAGATCGCGTGGGCAACGATTATCCGCGGCTGGTAGCCTTGAGCCACCCCTTGTTACAACCCGAAGACAACGTCAGGGCGATGCGCAAGTATTCACAGCATTATGTCGATTTGATCGATTTAGAAGCCAACCGTTTTGTGACCCTGCCTGTTTGGGAAGTGTTGCATCCGCAGTACCCGGCTTTGCGCTATCTGGCGCAGATCGATCAAGGTGGCTTTCTGGCACCCATACGCCACCGTCTTCGCCAGGAGGAAATGGGGGATTTAGTGCTCACCTTCGATGGATTGCTTGGGCGAACTCCCTTAGCAACATGCCTGCGCGAGATGTTGCGCCTTCTCGAGAAGAGCTATCGCGCTCCAGTGGATACCGAGTTTGCCGCCACATTGATGCCCGGTCAGGGATCGGAGATGAATATCGCCATCTCTCTGTTACAATGCCGCCCGCAGAGTCAAATGGAAATTAACGCTGCCCGCTTACCGAAACATCTCGAAGAAGGGGATATTGTGTTTTCCACCAGCCGCATGGCGCCTCAGGGCAGGGTTTCCGAGATTCGCTATGTCCTTTTTGTCCCACCGGAGCGCTACTTTGCTCTACCCAACCCCATAGACCGCGCGCGAGTCGGGGATGCCATAGGTCGTTTGAACATGGCTTTGCAAGGGGAAACGTTCATTTGCATTGGCCCGGGTCGTTGGGGGACGAACAACCCGGATTTAGGTTTGCTGGTTGGATATGCAGATATCTACAACGCCCGTGCGTTGGTGGAATTGACCGGCGACTCGATCGGCATCAGCCCGGAAGCGTCTTTTGGCACCCACTTCTTTCAAGACCTTGTCGAATCGAACATTTATCCCTTGGCGCTGTGCTTGGATGACGCGGATGCCATACTCAACCAGGATTTTTGCTATCTCACTCCCAATTGCCTGAACCAATTTGGTGATTTCGATGCTACCATTGAGGCATGCCTACGCCTCATTCGCGTGCAGGATTACCGTCCTGCATCTCACCTGGAGCTGGTAATGGATGATGATGCCGGCAAATCCGTGGCTTTCTTGGAGGAGGGCGCGTGAAGAAGTTTGTCGCTGTTGCAGGTAACATTGGCGTCGGTAAATCTACTCTGGTGACATTGCTCTCAGAGCGTTTAGGGTGGAAACCCTATTATGAGCCGGTTGGAGAGAACCCTTACCTGGCGGATTTTTATCGGGATATGCGCACCTGGGCATTCCACTCTCAGGTGTTCTTCCTCACCCGTCGCTTGCGCATTCATCGGCAGCTGATCAACCACCCCACATCAGTAATCCAGGATCGGAGCGTCTATGAAGATGCCGAGATCTTCGCCCATAACCTTTATCGCCAGGGGCTCATCGACGAGCGCGACTACCGTTCCTATCGTGAGCTGTATCAAGTGCTTATCGAATTTCTCCCTCCCCCAGACCTGGTCATATATTTGCGCGCTTCCGTATCCACGTTGTTAGATCGCATTCGCCTGAGAGGCAGGGATTATGAGCGCCAAATCTCCCCCAGCTATTTGGAGCAGCTAAATCAACTTTATGAGGAATGGATTCATCGCTTCAGCCTTTGTCCCATATTATCCGTTCCCGCGGATGACCTGGATTTCGTATCCAATCATGGTCACATGGATCTGATGGTCAGCAAAGTGGAAGAAAAGCTGCGCGGTAAAGAGGAAGTCGTCTTCACCCAGGAGGAGATGCGGAAAAAAACTTAAGGTTCTTCGGGTGGGGGGAGTTGTTGTACTTCTTCAGCCTGCTCTATGAGCTCGAATCCACAATAGGCGCAATAGCGCGCATCAGGGGGGTTTTTACGCGCGCAGTGTGGACAAGGGATTTTGCGGCTAAGGCGTCTTCGCTTGGTCGCCTTCCCAGCCTGTTCTAGAGAGACGCTCTTTCCGGGCAAGGAAGGACGGCGCAATTTTTGAAGCCGATTGCGCGCAAACTCCTTCCCTAATTCGTATGCCCGGCGATAGAACATCTGCAATTGTTGTCGGGTTACCTGTTTGCCGGTCAAATACCAATAAAGCACCGCGTGACCCACAGCGTATGTACCCGCATAAGCCACGGCAACCTTGGGGATGATCCCCCAAACCGGAATCCACCCTACCAAGAGCCGCGCCACCTGCCTCCAGAAGAACCCCCCTCCAAGAACGCTCCCGAATTCGACCAGGTAATCCTGCCACTGTGGGGAGAAACCAAGCGTCAATCCGAGCTTATATACCAGGTAAGCTTGGTTCTTGCTGAGCACAATCATATCTGCCATGGCCATGGGCACACCCAGGGCGGTAACGGTTTCAGCCAAGCCGGTGCTGAGCGCATACGCCGCGTTAGTGAGGCATGTGTCGTTGATCAGTTGATGGACGATGGTTGTACGCAGCAATGGGTAATGGCGCCCCAGGCTTAGCAATCGGTCGGGTAGCAATTGGGTTAATGCTTGGGAAAATTCATGCATGAGGAACTCAGTGTCTTCCACCGAACCCAGGATCACGCCTCGACTTCCATGCGCGTACTTCCGGGATTTGGTTTTTGCGGCTTCACTCTCTTGTGGGGCGTTGAGGAAAACCAAGGTTTTCTTTCCTGCGCTGTGCCACTGTTTGACCAACGCCTGCTCTTGGTTGGAGTCGCTTTTCTGGGAATTCATTACCAGGATGATCGCATCCGCCTGTAAGACCGAATCGGCAAACCCGAGATCAGCCAGGATCAGCGGAGTATGGAATTCATCACCGGGTTTTGCCGGGTCGCGGCGTAATTGGTTCGCCAATCGATAGTGGCCCGATGATTCATCCCCCACAATGGCGATAACGGCAGGAGTCAAGGCTTGTTGGCGTAACGGACGCAGGTCGACCTCTTTGAGCGTCTGCCAGATATCGGTGAGGAAAGGGGCTTTGGGCATGCTGAGCTTCCTGTTTATGGCTGTAGCCGCTGGGCTTCCAGGCCAGAAGGGCGAGCGTTTCGCCTAGGCGCCATATTTGTTCAAGCGCATGGCATGCGCCAGGGCAAGCGGCATGATGTCCACGTGTCGTATGGTTCCCAAAGAACCATAGCGGCAACTGGTTTCACCAAAACCATTCCCCCCATCGAAGCGCGCTGTGTCTGCAGCCAGTAAGATGGGGACTTTGTGCCAGCTATGCCTCTGAAGTTTGGAGGGTGTAGAATGGTCCCCGGTGATGACCAGCACATCGGGATTTAGGGCGAGCAAGGTGGGTAGCGCCCGGTCCACTTCTTCGATGACGTGGACTTTTGATTGAAAGTCCCCATCTTCGCCATAGCTATCGGTCTTTTTAACATGAACGAAGAAGAAGTCATATTCTTGCCAATGTTCTGCGACGACGCGGAACTCGTCCAGTGGCGTTTCTGCACGATGATCGAGCACCTCCATGCCGACCAACCGGGCAACTCCTTTATACATCGGATAAACCGCAACTGCTGCCGCGCGCATTTTATACACCTGTGAGAAACTTGGAAGCCCAGGGTCTTTAGAAACGCCGCGCAACAGGCAGCTATTTGCCGGGGGATGAGCTTGCAGGATTTTGTTTGCCGCATGCCACCATTGATCGAGGAGGCGCGCCGTACGCTCCGCAGCAGGGAGCTCTGCGCGGATCGGGAGGGGTGGCACCAACGTGCGCTGAGGGTCATTATCGGGCACCCCCTCTTCCAGTCCTTCTCCGCGCAAAATGAGGGCGAAGCGGTATTCCTTTACTGGCTCGACGAACACTTGCACTCCAGGGATTTGAATCTGGCGTAATAGCTCCACGCGGCGGATGCCTTCCTCGGTGGGAATCCGGCCAGCTCTACGGTCGGTGATCATGCCTTGCTCATCTACTGTGCAAAAGTTGCATCGCACAGCAATGTCATTCTTTTCTAACGGAAAGCCAATGCCCAAAGCTTCGAGCACTCCTCGCCCGATCGTGTAGATGAGAGGGTCATACCCGAATAATGCCAGATGGCCAGGCCCGCTGCCGGGGCTATAACCTGGGCTAACGACCTCGCTAAGGCCTAAAGATGCCCGATGGGTGAGCGCATCCATGTTAGGGGTATGTGCGGCTTCGAGTTCCGTCTTTCCTCCTGGCTCCATTGGCATACCGCCTAATCCATCCATCACCAGCAGGACGATCTTGGTGCCGTTGTCCACAGCCATTTCCTGGATGATTTTTAGAGTGTCGATCATTCCACTTGCCTTTCGTCTCGTAAAGAGTATCCTGTTGACAAGGCATATTTTACTCCAGCCTGACGACTCGGAAGACAGGAGGCCATATGCCTAAGCAGGTAGCCGCGTTGAGTCGCGCCATAGAGTTGGTAAAATAAGGCGAGGCAATCTCATACAAAAATCGAAAGGAGCGATGATCATGTTGTCTGATGCGCCCGCCTATGGGCAGTTTTCTCCCCCTCCGCGTTTACTATTAGGTCCGGGCCCCAGTCTGGTGCACCCGCGTGTATTACAGGCGATGGCTGCCCCTCTGGTGGGGCACCTCGACCCCGAGTTCATCCGCTTGATGAACCAAACTCAAGACCTGTTGCGCTATGTTTTTCGAACGCAAAACCGCCTCACCGTGCCAGTTTCAGGGACGGGTTCAGCCGCCATGGAAGCTGCGGTCGCCAACATGGTGGAACCCGGAGACAAAGTTTTGGTGTGTATCAATGGATATTTCGGCGGACGTATTGCCGAGATGGCGCGCCGCTATCATGGTGAGGTAAAGACGATTTCAAAGCCATGGGGGGAAGTGTTTTCTGCTTCTGAAGTCGAGAGAGCGTTAAAAGACCATCCCGCGCGCGTTGTGGCTTTAGTCCACGCGGAGACTTCTACGGGGGCGTTGCAGCCATTGGAGGACATAGTCCATGTGGTGCACACCTATGGCGGTGTGTTGATTGTGGATGCCGTCACCTCTCTGGGTGGGGTGCCTCTGAACGTGGACGCTTTGGGCATTGATGTGTGCTATAGCGGTTCGCAGAAGTGCCTGAGTTGCCCTCCGGGCGTCAGCCCAATCACTCTGGGAGAGCGCGCGGTTCGGAAGTTGGAGCAGCGTAAAACCCCGGTGGAAAATTGGTATCTCGACCTGAGTCTGTTGAGTCGCTATTGGGGGGATGAGCGTACATATCATCACACCGCGCCCATTTCTCTAAATTATGCCCTCTTTGAAGGGTTGCGCGTGATCGCCGAAGAAGGGTTGGAAGCGCGCTGGGAGCGACATCGTCGTCATGCCATGCTCCTTTGGGAGGGAGTAGAGAGGATGGGGTTGGATCTGCATGTGCCTGCCGAAATTCGCCTCCCGACCCTTACCACCATTCGCGTGCCTCAAGAGGTGGATGAGGCGCAGGTACGTGCTCGCCTCTTGCAGGAATACAACATTGAAATTGGTGGCGGTTTGGGAGAGCTGAAAGGAAAAGTCTGGCGTGTGGGTTTGATGGGCCATTCTTCGCGTCCTGAAAATGTGCTGACTTTTCTCTCCGCCTTCAAAGCAATCTTGGGCAAGGTGTAGCGGTGGTTCTAACGATGATGCGGCGTTCCATCCCCCTTCGTCAGTGCCTTGTTAATTGAACCTCCCTGGGGGCAAAGGGCCTATAATAGAGACAAAGGTCATGCGTTCCCTGCACCAACATGCCTGGCAGGTTTCGATCTCTCAGGCAATTGCCATTCAGGAGAAGCTGCGCTATGCATTGATCTGCGAGGATGATTTCGCATCCATCAATACTGTCGCTGGCTTGGATGTGAGCTTTGATCGCCAACACAGCCTGGCGCGTGCTGCTGTGGTCCTTCTGCGTTTCCCGACATTCGAAAGGCTTGAGAGTGTTGTGGAGACGCAAACCGTGTGTTTTCCCTACATACCCGGGCTGTTGTCTTTTCGCGAGGCACCGGTCTTGTTGGCTGCGCTTTCGCGTCTGAAATCGATCCCCGATTTGCTCTTTTGCGACGGGCAAGGCTTCGCACACCCGAGGCGGTTTGGTCTGGCATGTCATGTGGGTGTTCTAAGCGGCTTACCCACCATTGGGGTGGCGAAATCTCGACTGTTGGGTGAATACCACTCTTTGTCAGAAGCGCGTGGCGCATACGCATACCTTCTTGACAAGGGTGAAGTTATCGGCGCCGCTTTGCGCACGCGTGAGGGGGGAAAGCCAGTTTTTGTCTCCATTGGTCATCGCGTCAGTTTATCTTCCGCTATTGAACTAACACTGCAATGCACATTGGCTTATCGCCTTCCCGATCCTATTCGCCAGGCGCATCTGCTCGCTTCTCGCCCGGGGGATTAGAACGCCGGGTTACTCTAACCTTATTGTAAATAACGCCGCTGGAAAAATCGGGTCGAGACTTGATGCGCATGGTCAATTGTGGTGTATAATCCAACCCTCGAACCTGGATTAACGGAACGAATTGCGGTAAGCATCTTTGGTGTTTCTCTGAATGCAAGCATACCTCCGTCGCTTTTCTCCGGGAAAGGCGCAGGAAAGTTTTGTCGAATCCCTCCCAAACCAACGGGTTAGCTGGTGCGATCATTGGTGATGAAATTGAAAGCGATATGCGTCTATTGCGGTTCCTCGGATAAAGTGAACGCTATCTATCGCCAGGCAGCGCGCCAGTTGGGCCGTCTGATCGCCGATAACGGGATGACCCTCTGGTACGGGGGCGGCAGCACTGGTTTGATGGGAGAATTAGCGGATGCTGCTCTCGCTGCAGGTGGTCAGGTGTTCGGCGTGATCCCGGAGATGTTCTATAACCCACGTCTAGCGCACGATCGGCTCACACATATGGAAGTCGTTCCTTCGATGCATCAGCGGAAACTTCGCTTGTCTCAAGTCGCGGATGCGTTTATCGCCCTCCCAGGTGGTTTCGGTACGTTAGAAGAGTTCTTTGAAATCCTCACCTGGGCACAAATCGGGTTGCACGAGAAACCCATCGGCTTGTTGAACACTGCCGGGTATTTTGACCCCTTGGTGGCATTTATCGAACATGCTCGCAGTGAGGGTTTCATTTACGAAGAACATCGTAAACTTTTTATGTGTAAAGCCTCTCCTAAGGAATTGCTCGAATCTTTGAAGGGCTATCGGCCTCCACCCCAATTGCAGGAATGGTTGACACGCGAGCATTGACAAACCGAGGATGTGATATAATCATTCCCGCGAAAGGCAACGAAAAACGGCAAAAATTCAGGTGTAAGTGCGCTTGCACCAATTTAATGGGCATGTTACAATAAATACAACAGCTGTCTGATATCGTTTATTATCCCCCAATTGGTGTCCTTTTGATTGAATAGAGCCAGAGAAATTCTGAGCGCCTAATCGTCATGTGTTTATTAGCCCTCTGATTGTGACTTGGTGAACATCACGTTTAGAACAAACCTTTTAGTTTATGGAAGTGGAGCATGAATCTGGATGTAATTGAGTTGGAGAATACTTCCCTGAGTTCCTTGCGTCAACTGGCAAGGGAGCTGGATATCCCCGGTGCGGCTCGCCTTAAAAAGGAAGACCTGATTCTGAAAATACGCCAAAAAGATGCCGAGCGGCAGGGTTTAGAATTGCGCGGGGGTATTCTGGAGATCATGAACGAAGGGATTGGTTTCCTTCGTTCGGGACATTATCAACCTGGCGCCTATGATGTCTATGTGTCTCAATCGCAAATCAGACGTTATGCCTTGCGCACCGGCGACCTGGTCATTGGACAGGTGCGTCCGCCGCGCGAATCGGAGCGCCATTATGGCCTGTTAAAGATCGAAAGCGTCAATGGGATCGATCCGGAGGAAGCGAGATCTCGCCCCGTTTTCGAATCGCTCACCCCGATCTTTCCAGATACGCGCTTTGATCTGGAGGTCGACCGCCACACCCTGGCGACGCGCTTGATCAACCTGGTAACGCCAGTAGGCCGCGGCCAGCGTGGTTTGATCGTTTCGCCTCCCAAGGCGGGCAAGACCACCATACTCAAGCAGATTGCCAATGCCATCTCGACCAAATACCCGGAAGTGCACATGATGGTGACCCTGATTGGAGAGCGCCCCGAAGAGGTCACGGACATGGACCGCTCTGTAGATGCCGAGGTGATTTCTTCTACTTTTGATGAACCGGTCACCTCACATGTGCGCGTTGCCGAGATGGCACTGGAGCGCGCCAAACGCCTGGTGGAAGTTGGCCGCCATGTGGTCATTTTGATGGATTCGATTACCCGCCTGGCGCGCGCTTACAACCTGGTGGTTACCCCCTCAGGGCGCACGCTTTCCGGCGGTATCGATCCTTCTGCTTTATATCCCCCGAAGCGGTTCTTCGGCGCTGCCCGCAACATCGAAGAAGGTGGATCATTGACCATCCTGGCCACGTGCTTGATTGATACCGGCTCGCGCATGGACGATGTGGTTTACGAGGAGTTCAAAGGCACAGGAAATATGGAGCTTCATCTGTCGAGGCGGTTACAAGAACGCCGTGTATTCCCGGCCATCGATATCGAACGTTCATCAACCCGTCGCGAAGAGCTGCTTTTAGGACCGGATATCACACCACGTGTGTGGCTAATGCGGCGCATGTACGATCAGATGATCCAACCCCCGCCTCATGGCGCCGGTATGGACCCCGCGACAGCCACTGAGGCGATTTTGCAGCGCCTGTCGCGCACGAATAGCAATTTGGAATTCCTGGAAACGCTCACTGAGGGCTGATTCTTTGAAAGCGAAAGCCCCATCGATGGGCTATCGCCCTGTGGCAGAGCAGCAAGGGGAAGCTAAACAAGTAAGCGGCAAGAGGCGAGCGCCTCGTGGATGGCTTTTTCTCGCACTTGCTGTGATTGTGCTTGTCGCCTGGATGGCTTTTTCTTATCGCGATTCTGCCCTTCGGACTTGGATGAAGTCGTCCTTCGCCAAGCAGGGCGGGCAGACAGCGAGGCAACAAGCCAGTTTCGGGGCAATCAACTCCGACGAGATCTCAAT
Source organism: Anaerolineae bacterium (assembly GCA_037439525.1). Classification (GTDB taxonomy): domain Bacteria; phylum Chloroflexota; class Anaerolineae; order Anaerolineales; family UBA4823; genus JBBIVW01. The sequence continues at coordinate 105,766 of JBBIVW010000006.1, read as the reverse complement.
TGCAATGCCGGATTTGCTCTATGCAGATCATCCCTCCTCCATCCTTCGTCGGGTTTCGCTCAAGACCATTATCCCCACTCGCCCGCGCCAGGAAGTTCAAGAATATGTCGTCCAAAGCGGCGATTCGGTTTTCGAAATTGCGGCGATGTTCAACCTCAAACCGGAAACTGTCCTTTGGGCGAATTATGAGTTGTTGAACGATAATCCCGATTTGATCTCCGAAGGTATGCGGCTATGGATCCCTCCGGTTGACGGGGTGCTCTATCAATGGCAAGAGGGGGACACGCTCGAAGCGGTTGCAGAGCGCTTTGAAGCCGATGTTGAAGCGATACTCAACTGGCCAGGGAACAACCTGGACCTGACCAACCCCTCCATTAGCCCTGGTACTTGGGTGATGGTGCCAGGCGGGCATCGCGAATTCCGGCAATGGTTGATCCCCACCATTCCGCGTGGCAGCGCCGGCGTATCCAAATCGGTGTACGGAGAAGGTGCCTGTGAAGGCAGTTACGAAGGCGCATACGGCAGCGGGACTTTTATCTGGCCCGTAGATACGCATTATTTGTCCGGCAACGACTACTGGTCGGGGCATTTAGGCATTGACATTGCTGCCGCACAAGGCGCCCCGGTTTATGCTGCCGATAGCGGGGTGATCGTCTTCGCGGGTTGGGCGAGCGGTGGGTATGGAAACACGGTGATCATCGACCACGGAAACGGTTATCAAACACTTTATGCCCACTTGAGCAGTGTCGCTGTGCGTTGCGGTCAGAGCGTCTCTCAAGGGGCAGTGATCGCCTACGCCGGCAGCACAGGCAACTCCACGGGCACACACTTGCATTTCGAAGTGCGGTATATGGGAGGTTTTATTAGCCCTTGGTATGTCCTGCCGGCGCCTTAATCCGGTCACGCATGTGTAGAATTTGTGATGTTGAAACTGCCCGATTAATTTGAAACGCGCAAGGAGAAATAATATGGCGAAAGATACACCCGAACCTGAAACCCGAGTGATTGCTGAAACCCAGAATTATCTCGCCTGGCAGGCGGAGGAACCCGATGGGGAGACGACCTACCACCTGGAACTGAATAATGTAACCTTACATTTCTTCCAGGAAGAGTGGGACGAATTCATTGCCCTGGCGCGGGAATTGATCGGCAGTTAACTTTCCTATCGAGGGCACCCTCGCGAGAATGAGGGGTGATTATTGGGTGATCTTTTCCACATAGGGGATGGCCCCCTTACACGGGTCGGTGAAGAAGGGAATTATCTGCTCCCAACTTAACCGCCCGGATTGGTTCCAGGCTTGGTGGATCGCGTACGCTACGCAGCCGGGTCCGGCATGGTAATTCGCAATCGTCATGCGCCACAAGTCCTCGTATGTGCTTACCATTCCGGCCATCTTTTGAGTGGCATTGAAGATTGTGCGGCTCACCTGGGCACAGTTTGCTTTGAGAGTGTTGGCAAACAGCTCGATCGAAAAGTTGACATTGCTGAGATCGATCCCTGCCGGGCATGTAGGACAATCGGACTTTGCCTGTAATGCCAAGGCGCCGCGCAAAATCGCTCGGTGTTCTTCGTCCAACCCCAGGTAGCCCTGGGCGCATGCCTCTTGTGTAAACACCAGCGAACAGAATTGCTGGAAGAAATCCGGGTTCCAGATCAAAACCGCTTCGCCACCATTGTCCGTCAACTGGCCTAACCCAAATTCATACGGCACTCTGAAAACGCCTGGCCAGAACTGACTTTCCTGGGCAAACAAGTTTTTCATGAGCTGCGCCGGGATGCCGCTTCCTTTGGCTACTTCGATGATGCGCTCATCGAATTGGTTCTGCCATTGTTCGACGAGAGGGCGGGCGCTTTCCAAGCCACAGGCATCAGCATATCCGTTAGGTAATAGACCACCTGTGGTGCATGCAGAAACATCCACCAGTCCCTGGCTGATGAGGCGGCCAGCCAGATAATAATAAGGCTCTTCGCTGGCCAGTAGTCCAGATTGTTCCGGTGTACGTAGCCAGGCAGGCGGCTCCCCGATCGGAGGGAAGGATTCCCAAATCTGAGCACAGCTTGGCAGAGGGGGACCTTTCCATTGGGAACTGATGATGTCAATATAATATCCTGCGTTTTCGGGAGTAGCGCTTACCCCGCTATCCACTACACGGATTTGAGCGTTGAACACCTCGCTTGTATCCCCATAAGAAGATTCTGCCCAAAACTCCAGTTCAGAACCATAGATGGGGGTTACGTTCAGCGGAAGTTTACAAATATCTGCCTCACAACGAAAAGGTTGACCGTCGAGCGTGCCTTGAATAGCCGTGATTCTCTCCCCACTCAAAGGTTCTTCGCCACGTAAAAGCAACGTGGGTAACTCGGGGCACAGGTTTTGCAGCCCCATTAGGGGACATTGTTCTAATTCCAACCAAATTGTCGCCGGTGGTAGCGTTACCTCAACTTGGCGCTCATCAGGATAGGTTCGAATGTGGTGCAGGTAGAGCCCTTGACATTTCGAAAGGTCTTTACACGGAGGTGTAGTAAACCAGGCATCTGCAAACTCACTCCCACAAGCCTCCGCCACTTCTGGCACAGTGGGCAATCCCTCGTGGTCGATGGTGATTTCGCATAAGATCTGATTGGTTTCCCAGGCGATCAGCCACCAGGCGTAGGCGGTATATGGGACGATTACAGTGGTCAGTCGTTTGTTTTCTTGGGCGTGTGCGCTATTCCCCCATGTTGCCAGTATGCTCAGCAACAGTAGAACACCAATGAGGGCACCGCATACCGTTTTGATGGTTTTCATCCTTGCGCAAAAATATCATGTTATTATCTACATGTCAACATTTTGACTATGCATTTTTATTAATTGTGCTTGCCGATCGCCACGCGGCATGATAAACTCATCCAGGAAATTTGCTTGATAAGACCATCATTCTTAACATGTCAGATGGCCTTGTCGCCTTGAGCAGGAGAGAAGATGCCTCCCACAATCTATCTGCTAGATGGTCATGCGCTCGCTTACCGTACGTACTTCGCCCTGACGCGTGGTGCAGGATCCGAATTTTCTACCAGCAGGGGGGAGCCAACCGCGGGCATTTTTGGCTTTACCAGCGTCCTGTTGCGCATTCTGGAATCTGAAAACCCCGATTACCTTGCTGTGGCATTTGACACGGGTAAAACCTTCCGCGACGAACTTTTTCAAGCCTATAAAGCCACTCGCGCTAAAATGCCCGAAGATTTAGGCCCTCAGATCGCGCGCGTGCAACAAATGGTGGATGCCTTTAACATCCCCAGGGTAGAAATGGATGGATATGAGGCAGATGACCTTTTGGGCAGCCTCGCCTGTTGGGCTGTGAACCAGGGGCTGGGGGTGAAGATTATCACCGGCGATCGCGATTTGCTTCAGCTCGTCAGCGAACGCATCGTTGTCAGCCTGCCGGGAAAGACTTTGGCCGATGCGCGTGATTACTTCCCCGAAGACGTGGTGGCTTCCTTAGGAGTGCGGCCCGATCAGGTCGTGGATTTCAAAGCCCTTGTAGGGGATAAATCCGACAATATCCCCGGCGTGCCGGGCATCGGTGAAAAGACCGCGGTCAGCCTCCTAAATCAATTTTCTCATTTGGACGATATCTATGCTCACTTAGCGGAACTGCCTGAAGCATTACGGCGTAAGTTAGAGGAAGGCAGGGAGTCGGCGTACCTCAGCCGTCAATTGGCTACTATTGTCACCAATCTGGATGTGCACCTTGACCTGGAACAAGCGCGCCCCGATCGGTTTGACCCGAAGCGCGTCGAAGCGCTGTTCCGTGAACTCGAATTTCGCTCTCTGATGCGCCGCCTGACGGCATTAGAGCAGAAATATGGCATGCAAATAGCTCCCTCAGGCACACAGCTCACCATGTTCACCTCACCCGGTTTCGGTAAGAGCGCTTCACCGAAGCAGCCTCAAATCCACTCCCAGAGCGAGACAAGAGCCCTGCGCGTTCATATCGTCTCCACCGCCCAAGAGTTGGAAAGCCTGGTACGGCGTTTGAACGAGGCTGTGATGATTTCCATTGACACTGAGACGAGTTCCACCGACCAAATGGTGGCGGAATTAATCGGCATCTCCCTCGCCATCACGCCCGGAGAAGCCTATTATCTGCCTATAGGGCATCGCGCCCAAGGAATAACGCAACTTCCCATTTCTAATGTTTTAGACGCCTTGGCGCCTCCTTTATCTAACGCAGGCATTCGTAAAGTAGGTCACAACCTGAAATACGATTATGTTGTTTTGACTCGCCACGGATTGAACCTTTCGCCGCTTTCCTTCGACACGATGATCGCCGAATGGTTAATCAACCCCACCTCTAGAAATCTGGGGTTGAAAAGCTTGGCTTGGGTGCGCAAAGGCTTCAAAATGACTGAAATCGAAGAGCTGATCGGCCGCGGGAAGCATCAAGGCTCTATCGCCGATGTCCCTGTCGAGGAGGTTGCCGCATACGCTGCAGCAGATGCCGAAGTGGTGTTACAACTCCTCCCAGAACTTCGCCAGGAGCTGGAAGCTCGCGCGGTGCTGCGCCTTTTCGAAGAACTGGAAATGCCCCTCGTGTCTATTTTGGGGGAGATGGAGCTGGCCGGCGTTGGTTTGGATGTGCCGTTTCTCCGCACGATGTCAACCGAGTTGGAAGCTCGCTTAGCCTCTATTGAGAAAGAGATCTATTCTGAGGCGGGCTTCTCCTTCAATATCAATTCCCCTCAGCAACTCTCAGAAGCGCTCTTTGGTAGATTGAAAATCCCTCCTCCGGGTAATGCTCATCGCACATCGAGCGGCTTTTACTCAACGGCAGTGGGGGTTCTGGACGAATTGAAAGGTGCCCACAAGGTGGTCAATTTGATCCTGGAATACCGTGAGTTGGCGAAGCTTAAATCTACCTACTTGGACGCTTTGCCCCAGCAAGTGAACCCACGCACAGGGCGTGTACATACCTCGTTCAACCAGACGGGTTCTGTTACCGGGAGGCTGGCATCCTCTAATCCCAATTTGCAGAATATCCCCATCCGTACGGATTTGGGCAGGCAAGTGCGGCGCGCATTCGTGGCTTCACCGGGTAATATGTTGCTCTCGGTTGATTATTCTCAAATCGAGTTGCGCATCGTCGCCCATATGGCAAATGATGAAGCCATGTTGGCTGCTTTTCGTGCCGGGCAGGATATTCATGCCACTACTGCAGCCGCAATTTTTGATGTCCCGCTTGCGCAGGTCACCAAAGAGCAACGTCGTCGCGCCAAAGCGATCAATTTTGGTCTGATTTACGGCATGAGTGCTTATGGCTTGATGCGTAGCGCAGATTTGACTCTGGCGGAAGCGGAAAACTTTATGCGCGCCTATTTTGCCCGCTTCCCCGGGGTGAGACGTTACTTGGATGAGGTGCGTCGCCAGGCAAGCGAACAGGGTTACGTGGAGACTTTGCTAGGCCGCCGCCGTTATTTCCCCGAATTGAAGACACGCACCAACCAAAGCCTGCGTAACCGTGAGGAACGGGAAGCGATCAACGCCCCGATTCAAGGCACAGCTGCAGATATTATCAAAGTAGCTATGCTGCGCATCCCTGAATCTCTGAGAGCAAGTGGGCTTTCCGCAAAAATGCTTTTGCAGGTGCATGACGAGTTGGTATTTGAATGCCCACAAGGAGAGTTGGCCCCTACTGCCAGGTTAGTGCGCGATGTCATGGAGGCAGCATATACTTTGCGCGCGCCGCTAAAGGCAGAAGCGCGCTTTGGTCCAAACTGGGATGAGATGACGCCCTTCGAAGAATAAGGAAGGTCTATGATGTGCGCCGAGACGAATGCGCAACAAAAGAAATTCGCCGACGAATTAGAAAAAGGTCACTCTGCTGCTTGGGAACAGGATTGGCAAAGGGCGGCTGAACATTATCGCCGTGCTACTGAAATATCCCCCCAATCCCCCGCTGCCTGGAGCAACTTGGGTCTGGCGCTTGTTGAGTTGGGCGAGCATGCTGAGGCGCTGAAGTGCTACCTGCGTGTCTCGAGTTTGTCCCCTGAGGATCCAATGCCGGTGGAAAAAGCAGCGCAGTTATTCGAGCAGTTATCCAGCCCTGCCCAGGCGCTCAAGGCTTCCTTGCGCGCTGCCGAGTTGTATGCTCGTTCAGGTGAATTCGACCGCGCCATCGAAAACTGGCAACGAGCTCTGCGCCTGCAGCCTAAAAACATCCTGGCACTTTCTCGCCTGGCTCAGATTTACGCTGCCAGAAAAGATAAACGCAAAGCGGTTGAGGCTTTTCTGGCGCTGGCCGGCGTCTTGCAACAATCGACCGAGCGAGAAAAGGCGGAGCGTATCGTGTTGCAGGCCCTTGAAGTTGACCCAACCAGCGTTGAAGCCAGACGGGCTTTGGCTTCAGTCAAAGAGAACAAACCCCTACCGATCATAAACCTCTTTCCCGCAGAACAGAAACAGGAGCGTGTTTCTACCTCGCCGTTGCCCAGGTTGAAAGCTCCCCCAAAAATGGATGCTGCCAAGCCGGCAGACGCGGTTGAACTGGCTTGTCGGCGAGCGTTGGCGGTTTTGGCAGGCATGCTATTTGAGCAGGCTGAGGATAGCGAAATCGAACGCAGTGCGCCGCGCGGTATACGCGAGGTCATCACGGGATCGGGTCGCCTACGCAAGCCAGCCGATCAGACTCGCATGATGTTGCACCTATCCCAGGCTGTGGCTTTCCAAACAGAAGGGAAGTTTGATTCGGCTGCCGAGGAGTTGCAAAAAGCAGTAGACGTGGGTTTGAATCATCCTGCTGTACAGTACGATTTGGGATATTTGTTTGCTCAATGCGGATATTGGGAAAAAGCCCAAGCTTATCTGCGCGTGTCGCTCCTTCACAAAGAATACAGCCTGGCTTCACGTCTGTTATTGGGGGACATGTATTTCCGTCAGGGAGAAGTGAAGGAGGCGGCTCTCGAATACCTCGAAGCCTTGCGCCTGGCAGATGTTCAAAACGCCCCTGAGGGGCAAAGGGAAGCGCTGAGTCAAATGTACGAGCCAATCTTGGAAGCTCACCGTCAGCCCCTGGAAACTGAACAGTACGCGCGGCTGTGTGAGAACGTGCGCGGTCTTTTGATGAACGTTGATTGGAAGGCACAAATCAAGCGCTCGCGCCAGAAAGTCCAAAGCCGACAAGGAGAGGCAGCGCTCCGCCCACTGGCAGAATTGCTTACAGAGGCGCGTAGCAGCCGCATCCTGGAGGAGATGTCGGAGATTTATCAATTGAGCCAATCTGGAAAGTATAAATCCGCCATGGAAGAGGCGTTCTTTGCTTTACGCTACGCCCCTTTTTATCTTCCCTTACATTCTCTTATTGGAGACTTGCTTCTTGCCCAGGGGGATGTGCATGCCGCGGTTGAGAAATTTATGGTTGTGGCGAGGGACTATAGCACGCGGGGAGATGTATCCATGGCCGTGCAACTCTTTCGCCGCGTCCACCAGCTTGCGCCAATGAACTTAGAAGTCCATCACGCGCTCATCGAGCAATTGATCCTGGCTGGATATTATGAGGAGGCCATGGAGGAATACACTCAACTTGCTGAGGCGTATTATCGCCAGGCAGATTTGAAAGCCGCGCGTCAGACCTACGCACGGGCGCTGGAGGCGGCTCAACGGTTTGGCCTAAATTCAACCTGGGTAGTGAAATTCCTCCATGCCCTCGCGGATATCGATCTGCAAAACCTGGATTGGAAGAAGGCATTGCAGCTTTATGAACAGATTTGTGCCCGAGAACCAGATGACCAAAAGGCGCGGCGGAACCTGGTCACGCTAAATCTGCGTTTCGGGAACCAGGAGCAAGCCATGCAGGAGTTAGATGCGTACCTGGTTTACCTACGCTCCGCCTCTCGACTCAAACAAGCCATACTTTATCTCGAACAGTTGGTGGAGGAGTATCCCAAGTTGATTCCCCTGAGGCAGCGCCTTGCGCATCTATATAAAGAAAGTGGCAGGGTGAACGAAGCCATTGAACAGTTGGATTTTGTTGGCGATCAGCTTTTACAAGCCGGGGATCAGCAAGGGGCGCAGCGCGTTATCGAGGAGATCATCGCTCTAGAGCCGAGCAACAAAGAGGCTTATCAGATGCTCTTGAATCAAATCCGCGGGACGTAAAACGGGTTTACCACCAGATGCGGAAAGAGGTCGTGGTCTTCCCGGTGGCCGCGCCAACGGAGGCTTCGACAGAGATGTGCACCTCTCCGATTTCATAGAGCGTCGGAAAGGTAAATGAAGTGAACCCTTGCGCGTTGGTTGGCGCAGGGATGATGTAGTTGTGCTCTTGTCCAGAGGGGAAGGTTACCTGAAAGGCGATTTGTGCGCCTTCCACCGGTAGAAGCTGATGGTTGTACACCAGCACGAACAGGGTTTGAGCATTGCCTAACGGCAGCACAGCCAATTTGGTGTAAGCCTGTGGTTTTAGAGTGATGTCTGAATCTCCGCCGGCCTGTAAACTATCGATAATGGCATTCGTTTCTGCTACCAGCAGCTTTGATAGGTCTCCCCCGAATTGGTGGAAGTACTCTAACCCCAAGTTGGAGACTACCACGCGATGTTTTTCGGGCAGGTTCGCATGCCATTCGAAGCGCGCGTTTTCGAAGTACTGCACGATCTTTCCATCTTGCCATTCGAAGTTGGAAATGGGTAAGCCAAAGATGGCTGTGCCGCCATGGGCTTGATAAAAGTCGAGGAAGTCCAGGCAGACGTAAAATCCGCTTTGCTCGAAATAGCGACAGACAGATGGGTCGTCTAACACTGCAAAGGGTTGTCCGTGCCCATATTTTTCGTATAGTATTTTACCGATAGGCATGGGCACAATACGTTCTCCGCGGGCAGCCTCGGGGTGCAACTCGATGCACATTTTTTCAAAGCATTGGGCAAAAATCGTGCTGCCGGGCACCTGAAACACGGAAGTAATCGCTTCACCCACGGTTTTAGCCGCGTTTTTTTGCTGTTGATACCACTCTAAGACCTCGCCACTGATCTTGTGGCCCGTTTTTTCGAAGCGTATTTCACCTGCAAGCGGGGCTGGCTGTACCCCGAACAGGCGTGTGCTCATGGCTAGAAGGGTGAAAAACGCGGCGATTTTAGCGAACATCCTAATTAAGATTATACGCAATTTTCGAAAATTTGCAATAGGCAATTTTTTTAATCTTTTCCCCCATTTAACCGGCGGTTACTTACCTCAGATGAGCAGCCCCAGCAGGTCGGTTGTCTTCGGCAAGATCACATCGGCGCCGGCGCGCAACAACTCGTCTTTATTTCCGAAACCGCACAACACGCCCACCGTTTTGCACCCCGCGGCTTTGCCAGCCTTGATATCCACCGCGGTATCGCCGATCATTAAACATTGTCTCGGCGATACCCCTGTGGATTGCATGACCCAGAGAAGTGCATCTGGATAGGGCTTCATCTTCTCACAGGTTTGCGCCGTGGCTACCACCGAAAAGAAACTGAGCAGGTCAAATCGCTCCAGGAATTCTTGCGTGCTGTCTGCGTCGCGTACGCTGACGATCGCCAATTGAAAATGTGGCTGAAGCTGGCTTAACATCTCCTTTGTTCCCTGGATGAGCAGGTGCCTGGTGTGTCTCTTAATCTTTGCCCTTCGTCGCAGTCTCCCCATCAGGCGCACGAGGGGTGCATCCAACCCGAACCGGTCGAGCAGGCTGTATAGAAAGGTGAGTGGGTCTTCTAAACCCAAGACCACCCTCCGGGCTAATTGAAATGCCTTATCTGCAGACCGGGTAAGCCGCAGCTTGAGAAGCAAGCCCCCCAACATATGGGTCATTTCATCATCGGTGTCCCGTAATGTGCCATCTACGTCGAAGCAAAGCAGCCGAATCTGTGCGCGGTCGAAAGGGAGATGCGCGATCTCCTCGCCGTGATGGGGGGAACGGGTATTTTCTGCAAACATGCTCTTTATCTTATCATGCCTGTCCTTCAATGCAATCAAAAGAATTGTCTCCTGAGGTAAAATATTTATAATGCATCATTTCGATGGCGACAAAGGGAATTCGCAGTCGTTTTATCCATGAAGCGATCACGGTGCACTTTTCAGGCTCTCCAGCGCTGGAAAAGAAGCCCGGTTGTCCGCAAAGTTTCACCTGGCGCGAAACGCGTTTTATCATTGTTGAGGTGATTAGCGAGTGGCACGACTATCGCCGTCGTGGGGATATGGCGCGCAATATGCGCTCTGCGCACCTGGCAGCCGCCATGCGCAGAGGCTCTTGGGGGGTGGGGCGGGATTATTTCCGCGTGCGCACCCAGGATGGTCGCATCTTTGATGTGTACTACGATCGCGCTCCGAAAAGCAGCGACGCGCGCAAAGGTAGTTGGTGGCTCGACCGCGAGTGGCTGAGCACCCCTGATGGCGCCGCTTCAGGGTGAGGGTTTCAGAGTTAGTGCTCTGCCTTTCGCTTGAGTATATTTCCCACCACCAGCAAGAGCGTCCCACCCAGCAGCAGTAGGGCGATGAAGACTAAGGTCGGGTTTGAGGTAGAGAGGGTCAGGGGTTTTGTCGCCAATGTTTCACCCTGACCTGCAGGCAAAGAAAGGCTCGCGGTGAGCGTGACTGTTGGTGTAAGGCCGCTTCGCCTGGTTGAAGTGGGAGTTGTCGTTGAGACTTGTGTCGGGGTTGGCACGCCCTCGGTAGGCGTTTGAGTTTGAGTATCACTTGGCGGTTTGATCAGAATCTTGTCGCCCGGATAGATCCATGCTGCATTGGTCAGGTTGTTGAGCGCGATGAGCTCCTCCAGGCCGACTTGATAACTGGCGGCAATCGTCCAAAGTGTTTGTCCGGGTTGCACAACATGCACAATCGAGCCGTCGGGCCTCGGCGTGGCAACCACTACAGGATAAAACGTGATCGACGTGCTCACCGGTGCGGCAGTGCTGCCGGTACCGCTGCCTGGGCTTCCGGCGATATAGCCCACATCCAGGGTATAGTAAACGACTCCCCCTGCGGAGGCGACTCCGGCGCCGGCATCGCGATAATTCGCGCCGATCATCGTGTTCATGTGCAGGCTATCGCCCTGCCACATTTGCACCGCGCCTCGATAGCTTAGATTGGTGCCTCCGGCGATGTTTTCTGAGATGAAAACCGTCGCGCCGCCTCCGTAACCAAAGGCGATAGCCCGGTCCCGGGGGCGTGTGCCGCCTGCTCCGGTATGCGTGATGCTGCCGATTGACGCCTGGTACTCGCTATGTGATTGCGCGGCAGCCATCAACGCGCTGTTGATTTGGTAGGGAGGAAGGCCATAAGCTTGGCGAAGCTGGTTCACTGCCGCGATCAAGTCATAGGCGCTGCCCGTTTGGGCTTGTGCTTCAAGCGGACGGATACCAATTTGAGAGCATACCAGGAGGGCGAGGGTCAGCCCCACTCCCCAGATGTTGAGCGGAGCTCTCCTTTGCGCCTTACGCGGTAGCTTGCCGATGGATTGCCCAGCCATATTACCGGTTTTTACGCCGTGAGCGCAACCAGTGTTGAATCTCTTCTGACCCCCAGCAATTGATCACATCCTTTGGTGTGACCCACCCTCGGCGCGCTGTGGCGACGCCAAAAAGAAGCATATCCAGGTCGCTTTCTGTATGTGCATCGGTGTTGATGCACACTTTTACGCCTTGTTCGATTGCCATGCGCGCATGCACATCATCCAGGTCTAGCCGTTCTGGATGGGCATTGATCTCTAGGGCAACGTTGTGGTTTGCAGCCAGTTCAATAATCTGCGCCATGTCTAAATCGGCGCCTTCACGATTGGGAATCATGCGACCCGTGGGATGGGCCAGGATGTCCACATAGGGATTTTGCAACGCTCTGGTGATTCGCTCCATAACCTGGGCGCGCGGCTGACGCAAACCGCTATGCAACGCGGCAATGACCAAATCCAGCTCAGCCAGCACCTCGTTTGGGAAGTCCAAGGAGCCATCGGCGCGAATTTCAACTTCGCAGCCATGCAGAATGGTGAGCGACTCTCCCATCGCTTTTCGTGCTTCCGCAATCTCCTCTTGTTGAGCGCGCAAATCTTGGATCGAAAGCCCCCCTGCCACCCCCAAACTGGAGCTGTGGTCGGTGATGGACAGAGTTTTCAACCCTCTTTTCTTTGCCGCTTGGGCGAGTTCCATCACGCTCATTTTCCCATCGCTCCAGGTAGTGTGGGCATGCAATTCGGCTTGTATCTCGTGTATCGAGACGAGCTGGGGCAGCCTACCAGCCAGAGCGGCTTGTATTTCGCCTCGATCCTCGCGCAATTCGGGAGGCATCCAGGGTAACCCAAGGGTTTGATATACCGCTTCTTCTTCTTCGCAGGTGATCTCGCTACCGTCTTCATGCACCAATGCTTGATCCGAAAGGGAGAGCCCCTGTTTTTGCGCCAACTCCCGCAGGCGAATGTTGTGCTCTTTAGAGCCGGTGGCATATTGCCATGCAGTGCCGAAGCGTTGAGGTGCATGTGCCCAAAGCTGTGCGCGCAGATGATTGTGGAATTCGACGCTGGTTTTCATCTTTCCTTTGCTGAGCACATGCATGACGTCGGCATGCTCGGCAAAAGCTTCCATGACTTTGTCCGCTTGTGTCGTCGCGACGACCAAATCAATGTCACCGATTGTGGCGCGCATGCGTCGCAGGCTGCCTGCAAGCTCCACCCGGCGCACTCCCTCTACCTGACGTAAGTAGGCAATCAGTTCTTGGGCGTAAGGCCATGCCTTGCCCAATGGGGCGCGCGTCGTGCGCCTTGAATATGCTTCTATTCCTGCCAGGATGCGCGCTTCAGACTTCTCGCCCATGCCTGGCAAGTCCCTCAATTTTCCCGATTGAGCTGCCTCTTCCAACTCGGCCAGGTTTGTAATCCCGAGTTGACGCCAAAACAAAGCCACCTTTTTCGGTCCCAAGTCTGGAATTTGCAATAATTCTCCTAATGTGGGCGGCACTTCTTGTTCCAATTTTTCTAAAAACCCCAGCCGACCGCTGGTGAACAGCTCTTCGATCTTTTCAGAAATGGCTGCGCCGACCCCTGGGATGTCGGTGAGTTTTCCCTCCTGCCATAACTCGTAGGCATCTCGACCCAGCCCCTCGAGGTTGTCCGCTGCTTTTCGATACGCCAGGGTCTTATAGACGATCTCGCCCTTGATTTCGAGCAGGTCGGCAATGTGGCGGAATATCTCAGCCAATTGCTGGTTGCTAAATCTCGTTACCTTTGGCATGTGCCAATCTTATCATACCTTCGGGTGAGCCCGACTTAGAAGATAGAACAGGATGATGTGCGCCCGACAAGGTAAGCGACCCAATCTTCTTTGACGCGCTGCTCCAAAACCATGAGATGATGTTCTTCCAGGGCGCGCACGATGTCGTCCCCCTGATCTAGCAGAATTCCAGATAAGATCATGACCCCTTGCGGGGCGATCAAATTGGCTAAGCCCCTCTCAAGAAAAGCCCGGATGACCGAAGCCAGGATGTTGACAACCACCAGAGAAGCATGCTGCAAGGGAAATTTTCCCTCCAAGATGCCTTCCAAAGAGCCGCACGCTAAAGTTACTCGGCCATCGGGGAGGTTTCTGCGCACATTCTCCTGAGCGACTTTAATCGCCTCGGCGTCGATGTCCACGCCCAATACGTGATGTGCTCCCAGCTTGATCGCTGCAATGGAAAGGATTGCCGATCCGCACCCCAAGTCGATCATACTACGCGCGTGGGCTTCGAGCTGTTCTTCTTCCCATAAATTTAGGCGCTCTTCGATCATTTCCAGGCACAATTGAGTCGTGGGGTGTGTGCCTGTGCCAAATGCCATCCCGGGTTCGATGAAGATGGGCAGGCGGTCGCCCTGTTCCGCCTCTACCCAGGCTGGCACAATTAAAAGCCGCTTTCCGATAGGAATGGGGCGATAGCGTTGTTTCCACAGCGCGAGCCAATCTGTGGGTTCGACACGGCGAAAATGGGGTGCTGGAATGGGGGAGATACGCCCAAGGTACCACAGGGCTTTGGTCAGCTCCTGGCGTACGTGTTCTGTACGCTCGTTCCAGGGAAGGTAGCCGACAACTCGTAAAGGTCCTACCGCGCGTGCCACTTCACTATCTTCATCTTGATATACCGCGGTGCTTTCTATGGCTACCCCATCCGGCATAAAACGCGCGAAGACATCCGCAACGGCTTCCGCCAGCTCCCCATCCACTTCCAGGGAGACTTCTAGCCATCCGGTTTTTTGTGGTGCGGTGTCCATGGGAAGAATCAAGCGGTACTGTCGGTCGAATGAGGAAATCAACCGACCTTACCCAGGGTTGAGTCAACTCCCTAAGGCTTCTCTCAACCAGTCGAGGAACCCGCGTTCTTGTGGGCGCGCCTCGCTACCCAGGCTCTTTGCCAGTTGTTCGAACAGCGCTTTTTGTTCGGCGTTCAAGCGTGTAGGGATTTCGACATTGATGATCACTAACTGATCACCACGTCCATTGCCGTGTAACCTGGGCACGCCTCGTCCACGCAGGCGGATCACTTTCCCTGGCTGCGTACCCGGAGGGATGCTCAGCTTCACTTGTCCGTCCACCGTGGGCACCTCTACCTCCGCCCCCAAAACCGCTTGAGCAACATTGATGTTGACATCGAGCAAGATGTCATTGTCGCGTCGCTTGAAGAACTTGTGCGGTTTGACGTGCAGGCTGATGTAAAGGTTGCCGTTCGGCCCTCCGTTGACCCCTGGCTGGCCTTCTCCAGCCAGGCGGATTTGTGTGCCATCATCGATGCCTGCTGGAATGTTGACCACTTTTTTACGCGTGCGATGTTCCAGCCCGCTCCCGCGGCAGGTATGGCAGGGAGTGGTGATCGTTTCTCCCTGACCCTGGCATGTGGGACAGGTGGTAACCTGTACCATTGAGCCAAAGATGGTCTGTTGGGCGCGGCGCACTTCACCGCTGCCGTTGCATGTAGCACAACGTGTAGGAGAAGTGCCTGGCTCAGCTCCGCTGCCGTGGCAGGTTCTGCAGACTTCATTACGACTGATTTCAACTTCCTTTTCGGCGCCAAAGATGGCTTCTTCAAAGGACAATTCCAGGTGAAGTTGCAGGTCAGCCCCGCGCCTTGGCGCGCGCCTGGCGCGAGCTGAGCTACGCCCGAATCCCCCGAAGCCGAATAAATCGCTGAATAGGTCGGCGAAATCAGAGAAATCAACCGTGAAGTCTGGCACCCCTCCCGCTCCTCGCACTCCGGCGTGACCAAAGCGGTCATACGCGGCGCGCCTTTCGTCGTCCGAGAGCACCGCGTACGCCTCGTTGACTTCTTTGAAGCGCTCTTCGGCATCTGGCGCCTTGTTAACGTCCGGATGATATTGGCGCGCCAGGCGGCGGAAGGCTGCTTTGAGCTCCTCTTTCGAGGCGTTTCTGGGTACACCTAATACTTCGTAATAATCACGCTGTGTCATCGTTGCGTGCCATGTCCTTTTGCGAGGGTTGTTCGGCGTCGGGCGTCAACCGCTGTTCGTACGGGAGCCTCTTTGAGCATGTCTGTGATGATGAAGCCTCCATAGTTGAAAGATCAACTATCTACATCTTTGAACTCGCCCTCAACAACGTCTTCGCCATCCTGCCTCTCTTTGTCAGCCGCACCCGCATCGCCGCCTGGTGTCGCGCCTGGTGTCGATGCGCCTGCCTGCTGATAAGCGGCTGTGCCCACTTGTTGAAGGACGTTGTTCAGTGCTTCGGTGGCATTGCGGATCGCCTGCGAGTCTTCGCCCTGCATCGCCTTACGTACCTGGGCAACTTCTGCTTCGACTTTGCCTTTTAAGTCCGCGGGCACCTTGTCTCCTAAATCGCGCAGCAGCTTTTCGGCAGCATAGACCGTGTTATCTGCGATGTTGCGCGCCTCGATCAGATCTTTGCGCTTGCGGTCTTCTTCGGCATGGAGTTCTGCTTCTTTGCGCATGCGTTCTACCTCCGCCTCACTCAGGCCAGATGAGGCGGTGATGGTGATATGCTGGCTGCGTCCTGTGGCTTTATCTTGTGCGGTGACTTTCAGGATGCCATTGGCGTCGATGTCAAAAGTGACCTCGATCTGCGGCACTCCGCGCGGCGCAGGAGGGATACCGTCCAGGATGAATTTCCCCAAGGACTTGTTATCCGCCGCCATGGGTCGTTCTCCCTGAAGGACATGGATTTCGACCTGGCTCTGGTTGTCGCTTGCGGTGGAGAAAATCTGACTCTTGCGCGTGGGTATAGTGGTGTTCCGTTCGATGAGCGGGGTGGCGATACCACCCAGGGTCTCCACCGATAAGGTCAAGGGGGTCACGTCCAGCAAAAGGATATCCTTCACTTCTCCACCCAACACACCCGCCTGAATGGCGGCGCCGATTGCTACGACCTCATCGGGGTTGACTCCTTTGTGCGGTTCTTTGCCAAACAGCTTACGCACCGCCTCCTGCACCGCAGGCATGCGCGTCATCCCTCCAACCAGGACGACTTCGTCGATGCGTGAGGCTTCGATGCCTGCATCGCGCAGCGCCTGTTGCACTGGTCCAAGACTCCTTTCGATCAAATCGGCGGTCAATTGCTCCAATTTGGCACGCGTCAATGTCATCACCAAATGTTTGGGTCCGCTGGCGTCGGCAGTGATGTACGGCAGGTTGATCTCGGTTTGCATCATGCTGGATAATTCGATCTTGGCTTTTTCGGCTGCTTCTTTGAGCCTCTGCAAAGCTTGGCGGTCGTTTCGCAAATCGATGCCATGCTCTCGCTTGAATTCATCCGCGATGTAATCGATCACGCGCAGGTCAAAGTCGTCTCCGCCCAGGAAAGTGTCTCCACTGGTAGAGCGCACCTGAAATACGCCATCGCCCACATCCAGAATGGAAATGTCGAAAGTCCCCCCTCCCAGATCATAGACCGCGATCACTTCGTCTTTCTTTTTATCCAGGCCATAAGCCAGGGAGGAGGCAGTGGGTTCGTTGATGATGCGCAACACCTCTAGCCCGGCGATCTTGCCGGCGTCTTTTGTAGCGTTGCGTTGTGCGTCGTTAAAGTATGCCGGTACAGTAATCACAGCTTGGGTGACCGGCTCGCCCAGGTAGGCTTCTGCATCTGCCTTGATTTTGCTCAGGATCATGGCTGAGATTTCCGGTGGGGAATATTCCTTGCCATCCAGAACGACGCGCACATCGCCATTGGGTGCTTCAGTGACTTTATACGGTACGCGCGCTACAGTGCGTTGGACTTCGGGATCGCTGAATTTGCGCCCCATGAAGCGTTTGATTGAAAAGATGGTGTTTTCCGGGTTGATCACTGCCTGGTTTCTTGCCACGCGTCCAATCAGGCGTTCGTGGTTCTTGTTGACTGCGACTACAGATGGCACCAGGCGTTCCCCCTCCGCAGAGGGAATCACCACCGGTTCGCCACCTTCGATGACCGCTCCTACCGAGTTGGTTGTGCCTAGATCGATACCGATGATTTTTGACATTTCTTCCTCCAGCAATGCAGTTGTTCGACAACCGATTTATTTTGCCACCCGCACCAACGCGGGGCGTAATACTTTATCGCCCAACAGATACCCGCGTTGGAGCACCTCGATGATTTCACCGCTCTTGTGGTTCTCGCTTTCCTCGGAAGTGATGGCTTCATGCAAGTTAGGATCGAAGAATTGGCCCTCCACTTCCATAGTTTTAATGCCTTCGTTTTCCAAAATATTCATGAGTTTGCGGTAGATGAGCTCTATTCCCTCAGCCCATTCCGCGCCGTATCCTTCCTGTGGGCGGTTTTTCAAAGCGCGCTCCATATCATCCAGGATTTCAAGGTAGCGCTTCAGGATTTGACCGGCCGCATTTTGATATATTTGCTCCTGCTCGCGCTCGACGCGCTTCTTGTAGTTGGCGAACTCGGCGCGGGCGCGCTGCCAGCCATCAAGATACTCTTCGGCTTTTTGGCGGGTTTCTTCTAACTCTTTTTGCAAAGTGACTAACTCCTCATTGACTTCCTCGACCCCAGCCACCATCTCATTTTCCGCTTCGTGTGATTCAACGCCTTCTTCGTTCTGCAGAAGTGTGGGCTGCTGAGTTTCTGGTGGCTGGGGTACTTCTTCCAGTTTTACCTTTTTGGTTTTTTCTTGTTTGCTCATACTGCCCTCATTGCTCCTCGAAAAGTGTCGCGTGGGATGTATGTAAATGCCTCGTTTGGTCACTCTTCGGATAACATGTCCTCAACCATGTCGCTCAAAATGCCTGCCACAAAGCGCACGGTGGAGATCGTGCGTGCGTAGGGCATGCGCATCGGTCCGAGCACCCCCAGTGTGCCAGTGGCCAGTCCTGAGACGCCATAGCGCGCCAACACCACAGAGCAATCACGCAGCTCTTCCCAGGTGCCTTCTCCGCCAATTAAGACTTGTACCCCACCCGGGTCAGAAGATAAAACCGTGCGCGTGAGCAAGTCTTCTAAGAGCGGGCGCTCTTCCAGGATGCGCAGCGCGCGCCGCGCCACCTCGACTTGGCCAAATTCTGGCTCGGCCAACACCTGGGTGATGCCATCTCGATATAGCTCTCCGGTCATGGCTCTGCCTAAGCGTTTCATTTCATCCACGACGAGCCTGGTAAGGTCATGTTCCAGGGCTGTCATTGGCGTCTGAAGTGATTGAATTTCATCTACACTTTTGCCGGTGCACAGGTTGGATAACGATTTCGCCACCATGCTCAATTGTTCTTGAGAGGCTGGCTCTGCCAGAGTCAACATCTGTTGAATCACTTCGCCGCCCGAAAGCACCAATACCATCAATACCTGCCGTCCATGGGTGCTGATCAACTCCAGGTGTTTGAAGCGTGCTTGTTCAGAACGCGGCGCGGTGACCAACGAGGCAGCCTGTGACTGATGGGCAAGTACCGAAGCCGCCAGCCTCATCCAGCGCGTGACATCCTGCCCAGCTTGATAGAACTGATGAATGATGGTGCGTTTAGTCGTCGCCGGTAAATCCGTTTGACCCATCAATTGGCGCACAAAGAAGCGATATCCCTCCTCTGTGGGTACACGGCCGGCAGAAGTGTGGGGCTGCCGCAGGTAGCCCTTTTCGGTCAGCGCCATCATTTCGTTGCGCACCGTCGCCGGACTGATCGAAAGGTTGTACTTCTTGACCAGGGGTTTAGAACCGACTGGGTGGGCGCTTTCGATATAGTCGTGGATTACCAGTGCCAGGATAAATTTCTGTCTTTCTGTTATCGCGTTCATCGTTTGCCCAGATGCTCTTAGCACTCTCGATGCGAGAGTGCTAATAAATCCATTATCATCATACCATGTGCATACGGGAACGTCAAGAAAGGACTATCGTACCGCAGGCGATTCTAATAAAGAGTTAACACCCTATCGAGGGTTCGCCCTCCGCAGCGCTTCAATAGCGCATCTGAAATCCTCAGGGTATCCTGCCTGGTAGGTGACGCGCTGCAATAGGGCCGGGTGCTCGAGGGATATTTGCCAGGCATGCAATGCCAGGCGGTTGATCAGATGTGAGAGATCCGCTCGCGGCGCGCGGATTGGCTGGGGTGCTTGCTTTGTTTTTCTCGCGCGTGATTCTATATGGCTATAAAGCGGATCTCCAAGGATTGGAAAGCCCATCGCCGCCAGGTGGGCGCGAATCTGGTGCCGCCGCCCACTGAAGGGGATGGCTTCGATCAATGCCGCCTCGGCAAAGTGTTCCAAAACGCGAAAGGAGGTTTTGGCTGCTTTGCCCTTCTGGGGATGCACTACGGTGCGGTGTTTTCGATCTCCATCTGGCAAGAGAGGAAGCTGAACAGTCTTTTCTTGCCATGAGGGGTTTCCGCTTACCAGCGTATGGTACACTTTCCGCACTTCGTGTTTTTCGAATTGCCTGTTGAGGTGGCGATGGGCTTCGGGGGTGCGCGCGAAGAGGATCACGCCGCTGGTTTCACGATCCAACCGATGCACGACCCAAAGCGCCCCAAAGCTGTTTTTGAGCGTATTGACCAGGTATGGGATTGAAGGGTCGTAGCCGTCCGGGATGACAAGCAAACCGGCGGGTTTGTTGACCACCAGCAGGTGTGTATCTTGGTAAATCAGGGTCGCTTCTGGCTGGCTCACTGCCATCACTTTGAGCTAGATCAGAGGACCCGCATCGGCATTTCGGCGGCGATGGGCGAAGTTATTCCATGGAAGCGCTTGCAGCGCTGGGCAATACCGCCGGACGTTGTTCTTTAACGCGCATCATGCACAGCCCGGCTAAGGCCATAAACACCGCTGAAAAGACGAACATGATGCGGTAATTGTCGCCGCTGAGATCGATGAGCAACCCCACGATTTGGGGGCCAGCGACCGCGGCGATATTAGAAGCCAGGTAGTACATTCCGGTGAATGCGCCAATGCGCGCGTCTCCACCGACATCGTACACCATGGGGAGTGAATTGACGTTGATCAGCGCCCAGAAGAACCCTGCTGCTACGAGGAAGCCGATGAGCATCATCTGGTTTTGAATGACCAGCCCGTAGATGAGCAACAAGGTCAACCCGCTGATGCCAATGAGAATGATGCGCCTTCTGCCAAAGCGGGTAGCCAGCAAGCCGCTGGGTAGAGCGAAAATGACAAACATCAATGCCAAACCAGAAGTCAGCATGGCCATGCGCCCCTCGTTAATCCCCAGAGAGAACTTGCCAAAGGAAGAAATCCACGTCTCCAGCGCATTGAAGCCCAGAAACCAGAAGAGGATGGCTAAAAGAATCAACAACCCGGAGCGATCCGAGGCATTCACCACCTCTTTCAGGTTTGCCCAAAACCCACTTTCCACTTCTTTCTTGACCTGCGGAGAGGCAAGGGCCTCTTTAGGTTCTTTCACGAAGAGCAATACCAGGGAGATGCCTGCCAGCATGACCAGGCTGCCAAAGATGAACGGCGTGATCCGCCCATACTTATAGAGAAATCCTCCGATAAGGAAGGCGAGAATGGCGCCGATTCCTCCCATGAGGTTAATCACACCGTTCGCCGTGCTGCGTTGCGCCGAAGGGAAGAGGTCGCCCAATAGAGCGATGGTGGGCGCTCGAAAAAGAGCCATGCAAATGTTCGTCAGCAGGATCGCCAGCATAATTCCGATCACTGTGGTCATCGTGGGCACGATAATGAAAAACAAGGCTGCCAGAGGAGCACCGACCAACATCCAGGGTTTGCGCCGCCCGATGCGTGTGCGTGTGTGGTCCGAACGCTCACCCACGATGGGCTGCACGAACATATTGAGATAGTTGTCCCAGGTCATCACAAATCCGATCAGCGTGGCCGACAAAGCGAAATCTTCTTTGAGGAAAATCGGGATGAAGTTGTTGAAAATGGGCCAGATCAGGCTGATGCCAAAGAAGCCAAATCCGAGCAGAAATGTTTTTGCGTAGGGAAAGCGGGTGTTCATGCAAACCTCCTTGAGTCATTCTGATGAAGATTGAGAAGAGTCTGGTACCACCTTAGGAAATTGCTCCAGGGATGCTTCCTGGGAGGCAATGAGTTTCAAGAAGGCGCGATCTTCTTCAGTCAGGGATGCCTGGGCAAGCAGGTCGGGGCGTCTCTGGAAGGTGCGCCATAGAGATTGTTCTCGTCTCCACCGGGCGATGCGGGCATGGTCTCCGGAGAGCAGTACCGCGGGGACGCGCCAGCCGCGGAATTCGGCGGGTCGAGTGTAATGCGGGTATTCCAGTAATCCAGAGGCAAGCGAATCGTCCCACGCGCCTTCAGGGTCGCCCAACACTCCAGGAATCAGACGTGTGACAGCATCAATGATCACCAAAGCGGCCAATTCGCCCCCGGTGAGTACATAATCGCCGATCGATATTTCGTCACTTACCAGGTGCTCGCGCACGCGCTCATCGATGCCCTCGTATCGACCGCACAATAGCGCAAGGCGTTTTTTAGCTTTAGCGCCTTCGATTTCGCAAGCAGCTAGCTCATTCGCGAGTTGTTGATTGAAGCGCCTGCCTTGTGGAGTGAGCAAGATGAGCGGACAGGTAGGGGGGATGCCCAATACGGCTTCTACCGCAGCAAAAATAGGTTCGGGTTTCATCACCATCCCGCCTCCACCTCCATAAGGCACGTCATCGGTTGTGCGGTGGCGGTCGTGTGTGTAATCCCGGATGTTATGCAACCGAACAACGAGCTGTCCCTTCTCTTGGGCGCGTTGAAGGATGCTCGTGTTCAGGTAAGGGTTAAAGACTTCTGGAAACAGCGTAAAGACGTCAAATTCCACGCATGGGAGCATTCCGCTGTCATTCTAGCCCAGACTGCCAAGATTGACAAGGTAAGATGCACTTAGCAAAACGTTGCTCAACCGTTAACCGCGGGCTGCCTTGACTTCTGTTCCGCGGCGATGGTATGATGAAAACATGTATTTGCGCGGTAGCAAATGGACGATGAGACGGCGCACACGCCGCCCCAGACTGTGGCGTATTGCCTTATTAGTGCTTTTAATTGCCGCGGGTTTTTACGTGAATCAGGTAGTCGTGCCCGCAACGCCACCGTTGTTTATCCCCACCTCCACTCCCACGCGTAGCCCGGAATCTTTCACCAACCTGGCAAATGAGATGTACCGCGCAGGTAAACTCACCCAGGCCATGGAAGCCTATCGCCAGGCGATCCTGGCAGATCCTTCCAACCCCTCGAACTACGTTGCCCTGGCGCGCCTTCAAGTCTTTGCGGGGGACTACGAAGGGGCGGTGGAAAACGCGCAAAATGCCCTGTTGCGCAATCCCGATCACCCTCTGGCGCATGCTGTCTTGGGTTGGGCATTGAGTTTCCAGGGAAAGTATGCTGAAGCGGAAGTCGAAATTAAAAAGGCGCTCTCTCTCGACCCTAATAGCGCCTTGGCGCATGCCTTTTATGCGGAAATTTTAATTGCCCAGGGGGACTTTGGCCTCTACGAAAAAGCTGCCGAGGAATCGAAAATCGCTCAACGCCTGGATCCAAACGCACTAGAAACCCATCGAGCGCGTGGCATTGTCCTGTTGAACACCCAAAATCTCGAAGAGGCGGTCCAAGAGTTCCAGGCCGCACTCGCCATCAATAAAAATATTGCCGATTTACACCTTTACCTGGGTGTCACTTATAAAGCTTTGGGGAACCTGGATTTAGCGCAAGAGGCGCTATTGGCGGCTTATGCTCTCAACCCTGAGGATACGGTCGCATTGACTGAGCTCTCGCGGGCTTTTTTTGCAGACGGTCGCTATGTCCAGGCCGCGCAATACGCAGAGGAAGCTTTGGAAGTCGATCCTCAGGACCCCCGCTTGCATGGTAATCTGGGCATCGTGTATTATAAGCTGGGTGACTTTAACAAGGCGGTACAGGAGCTGGAGCTGGCCATAAGAGGCGGCACTACTGCGGATGGCCTGGTTGTCGAGGGGCTCCCTTTGGAATATGGTCGCGTGGCAGAGTATTACTGGTATTACGGCTTTTCACTGGTGCGAAGCAACCGATGTGGTGAAGCCATCCCAATCTTTAATGCTTTGTTGGCTGGCGTCCCAGGCGATGATATCGCGGTGTACAACGCCAATGAAGGTTTGGCATATTGCCAGGAAGTAGCCAAGACCCCCCAGGCCTCACCGACAGTGGAAGCCACTCCCACTCCCTGATATGGCGATCGAACGCAAGCTTACCGGAAAACGACCGACTTTTCGCCCTTCCCGGCAGGGCTCGAATTTTTTCTACATCACCGCCTTGATGAGCCTCATCCTGGTAGCGATTTGGGTTCTTTTAGGTCTGCAGCGCGGGCAGATTGTCTCCCCACTCAAAGCCACGCCTACCCCGACGCGCACCGCGGCCTCATACATTTTGGAGGCTCAAGCGTACTTCAGCGCTGGGAAGTTGGATGATCCCAGCAATGACCAACCGGGGGCTAATCTCCCCCTGGTGAACGATGCCATCGATGCCTATAAAGCAGCCCTGGCATTGGAACCCGAGAACGCCCTGGTCTGGGCAGAGTTGGCCAGGATCCAAGCCTATTCCTCAAGCATGTTGCGCAACGATCTAGAGCGCCTGAAGCGGCTCGAGGAAGCAAAAACCTCTGCCGATCAGGCGGTTGCCCTGGATGAAGAGGATAGCACGGTGCGCGCCATTCGCGCCTTTGTCCTGGACTGGTATGCTTTTGCTGCCCTTATTCCAGATGCGCGCCGCCAGGACTTGCTCATCGAGGCGGAACGCGAGGCTTCGCGTGCCTTCCAGCTCGACCCCAACAATGCTTTAGCCTTGGCTTTCTACGCTGAAATCCTGGCTGATCAGCAAAAGTGGACTCAAGCAGAGAAGTATGCCAGCCAGGCAATTGCCCTTGACCCGACGCTGATGGATACGCACCGTGTGTATGGCTATGTTTTGGAAACCCTGGGCAAATACAATAGTGCCATCCAACAGTATCAGGAAGCTGCTCGCATCACGCCTAACCTCACCTTTCTCTATATCCGTATAGGTCGAAATTATCGTGAGGGCATTCGCAACCCCGACCGTGCTTTGGAGTATTTCGACCAGGCTGCCCGGATTAATGAGCAATTGGGTGTGCAAAACCCCATTCCCTATCTTGAAATCGCGCGTACCTATGCACAGATTGGGCAGTTTTTTGCTGCGTCCATCAATGCCGAGAAAGCCTTGAGCTTTGACCCTACCGATGCCAATACCTACGGTCAGTTGGGGTTGATCTTTCGAAGGGCACGTAACTATGAAGGCGCTTTGCCGATGTTGAAATGCGCCGTGAGGGGATGCACCGCCGAGGAAAACGAGATGGGCAAAGTGGATGTGCTCGGTTTGCCGCTCACCAGCATTACAGTGGCTTATTATTACGTCGAATACGGCACGAACCTGGCTTTCTTGAGCCGCCCCAACGAGAATTACTGCGCTGAAGCACTTGCAGTCCTTCAAGAAGTGCGCGCGGCATATGCGGACGATAAAGTGCTCATGAGTATTGTGGAAGATAGCGAAGGTATCTGCCGCCGATTGTCTGGAACAGAGATTACACCCACGCTTACGCCTACGCCAGCGTCAACCAGCACGCCTCTACCCTAGTACTACCCGCCAAAGTGTAAGTTTTTTATAAGAAATCCCTGTCGTACTCTTGACTTTCGCTGAGAAGTTAAGTATGATTTGGGCGCGTTTAGCACTAAGCGCGCCAGAGTGCTAAACGATGTGCTTATATCCATTCATACCTAAATCAGGAGGTCAATATGTCGCTAAAACTTAAACCTTTGGGAAATCGCGTGGTGGTTGAACCGATCGAACAGGAAGAGGTCACCGCCAGCGGGATTGTGCTCCCCGAAACCGCCAAAGAAAAACCCCAAAAAGGCGTTATCCTCTCCGTAGGCCCTGGCGAACGCGATGAGGATGGAAAATATATCCCCATGGATGTCAAGGAGGGTGATAAAGTCTTGTTTGCGAAATACGCAGGCACTGAGATCAAAGTCGATGGTAAAAAATTGCTCATCATGCGCGAAAGCGATTTGCTCGCGATTATCGAGGAATAAAACCTACGGAACAGAAGGAGTGATCACCTATGGCTAAGCAATTAGTTTTCTCGGAGGACGCACGACGTCGTCTCTATGATGGTATGCAAACCCTGGCAACTGCGGTTGCCACAACCCTGGGTCCTAAAGGGCGCAATGTCGCTTTGGATAAAAAGTTTGGCTCTCCCACGATTACCCACGATGGAGTTACCGTGGCAAAGGAGATCGAGTTGCAGGACCCCTTTGAGAATATGGGCGCCCAACTTCTTAAAGAAGCTGCAACCAAGACCAATGATATTGCCGGGGATGGCACGACCACTTCCACTGTATTGGCCCACTCGATTGTCGTTGAAGGTATGAAGAACCTGGCTGCAGGTGCCAACCCCATGTTGCTCAAACGGGGCATTGAAGCCGCCACCAAGGTGGTTGCCGAAAAGATCAACGAGCAGTCCATTGAGTTGACCACCAAAGAGGAAATTGCCAATGTGGCTTCTATCTCTGCGCAGGACCGCGCCATTGGCGATTTGATTGCCGAGGTGATGGATAAAGTCGGCAAAGATGGCGTTATCACGGTTGAAGAGTCGAAGGGTCTGGAGTTCGAAACAGAGTATGTCGAAGGCATGCAATTCGACCGCGGTTATATCTCCCCCTATTTCATCACCGACCCCGAACAAATGGAAGCCAACATCAGTGAGCCATATATCCTGATCCACGACAAGAAGATTTCCGCCGCGGCAGACATTGTGCCCCTGCTCGAAAAGCTGGTTCAAATTGGAAAGCGTGAATTGTTGATCATCGCCGAGGATGTCGATGGCGAAGCGCTGGCTACTTTGGTGCTTAACAAACTGCGCGGCATGCTCAACGTTGTTGCGGTGAAAGCCCCCGGCTTTGGCGACCGCCGCAAAGCTATGCTTCAGGACATTGCCATCCTCACCGGCGCAACAGTGATCTCTGAGGAGACGGGCCGCAAGCTGGAAAGCGCGCTCGTCCAGGATTTGGGGCGCTGCGAGAAAGTAGTCGTCACCAAAGACGACACAACCATCGTCGGTGGCAAGGGCGATCCTGCCCAAATCAAGGGCCGCATCGAACAGATTCGTGTTGAGATCGAACGCTCCACCAGCGATTACGACCGTGAAAAATTGCAGGAGCGCCTGGCAAAGCTTTCCGGCGGGGTGGCGATCATTCGCGTTGGCGCAGCCACTGAAACCGAGCTGAAGGAGAAGAAACACCGTGTGGAAGACGCCCTCTCCGCAACCCGCGCGGCTGTAGAGGAGGGCATCGTCCCCGGCGGAGGGGTGGCCTTGATCAATGCCATTCCCGCCTTGAATGACTTGAAAATGGACGGCGAGGACGAGAAGATTGGCGTCAACATCGTGCGCAAAGCGCTGGAAGTACCCCTGCGCAAGATTGCCGAAAATGCTGGCAAGGATGGCTCCGTGATCTTAGAGGGCGTGCGCCGCGCGCAGAAAGAAAAGAAGAACCCGCGCATCGGCTATGATGTTATCAAGGAAGAGTACATTGACATGGTCGAAGGCGGCATCATTGACCCAGCCAAGGTGACCCGCGGTGCTTTGGAAAACGCCACCTCGATCGCAGCTATGATTCTCACCACCGAGGCGCTCGTTACCGATATCCCCGAAAAGGAAAAAGCTGCCCCACCACCCATGCCAGAGTACTAAACCGCTCAGGCTGAATTCCGACCCGGCTCTGTGCTTTTCACAGAGCCGGGTTTTGATGTTTCAACCTGCTTTGACAAAACCTGCGTATCATGTTAAACTATTAAAAGTCTGCAAGGAGATTGTTTTTATTTATCCATCGTCTCGTTTTGTTTTTGTGCCTCGAATTGCAAAGCGGTTGAACATCCCTGCGTTAGATAAGTTTGTTCTATTATCTCTTTCGGATATCGGTGTGTGCAAACCCTGGCCGACTGATTTGTCAGGGTTTGTTTTTTAGCGATAGACTTTTACACCCATCAGGATGGGTGAAACATTTACAAAAAATTTTTAGGAGATTAAACGTTTGATTCTATGAGTGAAAAAAAATTACGCATTATCCCACTGGGAGGACTGGGGGAAGTGGGCAAAAATATGATGGTTTATGAGTATGGTCAGAACATTCTGATAGTGGACACTGGGTTGATGTTCCCCGAAAACGATATGTTAGGTATCGATTACATCATCCCAGACTTCCAATATCTTAAAGACAAAACCCATTGGGTGCGCGGCATCGTAATTACCCATGGGCACGAAGACCATACAGGAGCGATTGCGCATGTGCTGGAACACATTCAAGCGCCCATCTATGCCACGCGGTTGACTCGCGGCTTGCTCGAGATAAAACTGGAGCGCAATGGTTTGTTACACCGCACGTCAATGAAAACTGTCCGCGCAGGGGATACAGTCACCCTTGGACCTTTCCAGGTGGAGTTCTTTCATGTCTGTCATTCCGTTCCGGATGGTGTCGGTTTGGGCATCCAGACCCCTGTCGGGTTGATCGTGCATTCGGGAGATTATAAGTTCGATCACACGCCGGTGGACCATTGGCCGACGGATTATGCCAAGCTTTCCGAGTTGGCCGGGCGGGGGGTTTTAGCTCTGCTTGCAGATTCGACCAATGCAGACCGTCCAGGCTGGACGCCTTCTGAGCAGGTCATCGACGCGGCTTTTGATGAGGTCTTTCGAAACGCGCGCGGTAGAGTCATTGTTGCCAGCTTTGCTTCTTTGATTTCTCGCATGCAACAAGTGGGCCAGGCTTCCATCAAATTTGGACGCAAGCTGGCTTTTGTAGGCAGTAGCATGGTAGAAAACGCAAAAATCGCCCGCCAGTTAGGATACCTGGATTTGCCGGAGGAGCTGATCGTGGATCTGAACCAGGCGTTGAATTTACCCCCTCAACAGATCACCCTGATGTGCACCGGCACGCAAGGAGAACCCACCTCGATTCTGGGACGGCTATCGACCGGTACGAATCGGCAGTTTGATGTGTTGCCGGGGGATACCATCGTACTTTCTTCTCATCCCATTCCAGGCAATGAAGAGAGTGTGTACCGCACGATCAATCGTCTCTTCCGCCGTGGCGCGGATGTGATCTATGAGGCCATTGCTCCGGTACACGTTTCTGGCCATGCTTCCCAGGAGGAGATGAAACTGCTGCTTCACCTTGTCCGCCCGAAATATTTCATCCCCATTCATGGAGAACTTCGTCACTTGCAACAACACGCCCGTATCGCGCGCCAGATTGGCATACCGCAAGAACGCATCTCTGTCGTGGAAAATGGGCAGGTGATCGAATTTTCCGATGGCAAGATGGCGTTAGGCGAGAGAATCCCTGGGGGGTATGTTTTTGTGGATGGCGCCGGCGTCGGCGATATTGGTCCAAGCGTGGTGCGCGAGCGCGAGGCGCTGGCACGCGATGGCTTCGTCTTGATCAACTTGAAGTTGGATCGACATACGCAGATGCTCTGTGATGAGCCAGAAATCATCACGCGCGGCTTTATCTACACGCGCAACGGAGATGATTTATTGGCTGCCACGCGCGAGCTTATCCGGCAGATTCTCGAAGAGCGCGATCAAGATTTTCCAAAGGACCTGGAGCAGGCTGTGAAGTCATTTCTCTATAACCAAACGAAACGCCGGCCGATGGTCTTTGTCACAACGAGCCAGGTATAACCTCATACCTGGCTTGGCTGTGCATCAAACGATTATTGTTCCCAGCCTTGCAAACCTACCAGAGGAACGAAGGCAACGGGCAGGAGCGCTTCATGCGTATACTCGCCTCCCTGTTTTTTCCAGCGTTCCAAAATCTGCCCGCCACGACTGCCCACTGGAATCACCAGGCGGCCTCCTTCGGCCAATTGATCCAACAGAGCAGGGGGCACCTGCGGCGCGCCGGCGGTGACGATGATCCCTTCAAAGGGTGCATACGCCGGCAAGCCCAGTGTGCCATCGCCCGTGTGAATATGCACATTCGTCAACCCCAATTGGGCAATCACCTCACGCGCTTTTTGCGCTAGTCCCTTGTGCCTCTCGATTGTGTGTACCTCGCGTGCTAGGTGGGCGAGAATGGCTGCCTGGTATCCGGAGCCCGTGCCCACTTCCAGGACAATTTCGTGCCCTTTTAGCTCAAGTAATTCCGTCATGAGCGCAACAATGTACGGCTGGGAAATCGTTTGTCCATCGCCGATAGGGAGAGGGCCATCGGTATAGGCATAGGTGCGATATTCTTTATCGACGAAAATGTGCCTGGGAACCCGGCGCATTGCCTCCAACACCCTCTCATCGCTTACGCCACGGCGTTGGATTTGCCGTTCGACCATTTTGATGCGCTCTTTAGTGTATGCCTCCTCCACGGTATGGTTCTGGGCTGAATAGCTATTCACCCGATTTCAACCCCTCGACAACTGTTGACCAAAATCGATCGCTTTGCCCTGGCGTAAATGGCAGGTACAACCCAATGCGATCCGTTAACCCTGTATATTGAGCTTTCAAACGATTCGGCAGTTCCTCTGGCGTTGTGACCAATGCAAAGGTGTTCAATATTTGTGCATCAATCAGATTTGCCATCTCTCCCCATTGGTTTTCGCGCACCAATAGAGATAGCTTATCTGCCACCTCACCCCAACCGTGGTGCTCCATCACGGCTCGATAGGATGGCGTTGAGGCGTAGAAGGCGATTTGTGCGCGTGCGAAGGCCTCTTCTTCTGGGGAAGTTGCGACGAACACAGTCGTCGAGATTTGTATGCTGCTACGTTGGCGCTGTGTTTTGTTCAATCCCTTTTGAATTGCGGGGAGGATCACATCCTTTAGATAACTGGGTGAGTGGAACGGATGGACGTGAAACCCATCCGCGCTTTCGCCGGCCAGTTGCGCCAGCCCTGTGTTTACCCCGGCGATGAATATAGGGATGTTTGCGTATGGGATAGGACCCGGGTTGAAAAAAGGGGACATTAGCGTCAATGTATAGTAGTTGCCGCGGTAATTGAGCTTCTCACCGGTTTGCCAGCAACGCCATAGGGCGCGTATGGCTTCGATTTGTTCGCGCAGCTTACCCACGACGGAATCTGGCCAGGGCATACCGAACCGCTTTTGAATATGGGCTTTGACTTGAGTGCCCAGGCCGAGGATAAACCTCCCTCGTGAGGCTTGTGCCAGATCCCAGGCTGTGTGTGCCATGGTCGTTGGGCTGCGCGCAAACGATACTGCAATCGCCGTGCCGAATTCTATTCTTTGGGTGTGTTCAGCAATCAGCGCGGCTGGAAGAAACGGGTCGTGCATGGTTTCGCTGATCCAAAGGGCATCGAAGCCAATCGCCTCCGCCGCTTTTGCGATGGCGGCGACGCTGGTCAAAGGAACGGGGGGGAGTGAAGCGTCAATTTTCATCCTGTTTTCTCGCTGAGCAAATAAGCCATGATCCATTGCGTTGTCGAAATCAGCGCATCGACATGGGTGCGTTCGTAGTGATGTGAGGCATCCACGCCGGGCCCGATCAGTGCTACAGGCACCGCCCCGCCTGCGCGCCAGTATGCACTGCCGTCGGAGGTATATGAGGGGTAAATATCCGTGCGATACGGTATGCCATACGCTTCAGCCAGGTTACGCAGCCGCTGGCTGAACTCATAATGATAGGGACCGCTCGAATCCTTTAGACAGAGAGAGGCATGGTATTCATCGGAGTTCTGCCCTTCTCCGATAGCCGCCATGTCCACGACCAATAGCTCTTTGGCTTCGCCAGGGATGTCACCGGAACCGCCATGGCCCACTTCTTCATAATTGCTGATCAGTGCATAAGTCTTCTGAAAAGGCGCCAACCCGGCGCGCCATAAGGTTTTGAGGGCGATAAGGATACAGGCTACGCCGGCTTTATCGTCCAGATGCCTGGAGCGAATAAACCCATGATGCATCTCCACGCGCGCGTCTATCGCCACAAAATCTCCTACGGCGATGCCTAAAGATTGCGTTTCCGCTTTGGAACCGGTCGGTGCATCGATCCGCACCTCCATATTTTCATCATCGCGTTTCAATTCAGTTACTTCTTTTCCATAGACATGTACAGAAGCTTTCACCGGCAGGATGCTACCGCGCAAGGGGGGTTGGCCTCTCCGGAAGATCGTACACCCCTCTGCTTCTACGGAGTTCCAGGGCATTCCGCCAACGCGACTCAGGCGCAACCGCCCATCGGATTTTATCTCCTTGACCATTGCTCCGAGGGTATCCACATGCGCGGTTAGGGCACGCGGCGCATCCGCTTTGCCTGCGTTCCAGGTGATTAAAAGCGCCCCTTTAGGAGTGAGGCACGTGTGAAA
This sequence comes from Anaerolineae bacterium, assembly GCA_037439525.1. Classification (GTDB taxonomy): domain Bacteria; phylum Chloroflexota; class Anaerolineae; order Anaerolineales; family UBA4823; genus JBBIVW01. The sequence continues at coordinate 74,030 of JBBIVW010000006.1, read as the reverse complement.
CTCTGGGAACTCAGCGAGTGATTTTTGAATGTATTGGATGGCTTCATGGGTGTAACCGGTTGGGCTGGGAGTATCAAGCAGCCCGCGCAAGAAGTCGAGCAGCTCTTCCTGGTCGATTGTTGGTAGATGCATTTCCTCGCTCCGCATGATGTGTTATGGTGTTATGTGCAAACCTTCGAATTCGCTCAGCACTTCGCGCCATCGGGATGGGATAGGGATGGTTTCCTGGGTGCGGTAATCATAGGCCACCAGGATAGAAGTGCCCGTGGCAAAGGTCGTCTCGCTTTGGTGTTCCTGGATCATATAATCCATGGTGAAGCTTTTGTTCCCCAGGCGCGATACCTGCACACCCACCATCACTTGTTGACCAAACAGGATGGGTTTGAGAAAGGTGACCTTGATCTCTGCCAGAATGATGCCAATGGTCAAAAACGAACTTCTATCCCAGAGCTTCAGGTGATCGATATACGCAATGCGGGCTTGTTCTAGATAGGTGAGATATTTGGCATTATTTACATGGCCCTGGGGGTCGAGGTCGCCATAGCGAACTTCAATAGGGTGAAAGAAGCGAAAAGGGCGCATGCGATTATTATACCCTGGTGGCGGCCGCCGCGTGATGCAACAAAATACTTCCTGCGGTATAATGAGCGCCATGACTCGTGAGAATATCGACCAACCAGCTTCAAATCATCATGCCGAGGTGCCTCAGCACTCAGCCGAGACAGATGCCCCTACCCCTTCGGTCGCACAGGCGGGCGCGCCGGGGACTTCGCCGGAAGAGGTGCATTCGGATGCAGACACAGGCATGACCGTACCTGCTGAAGATCGCGAGGTTTCTCTTGGTGTGGAACGCCGTCCCCTACCGCGCTGGATGGTGATTGTCATTGGCGTGACGCTATTAGGCATGATTGCTGCTCTTAGTGCTTTGCTGGGCTACCGCAGAGGTATTGTCATTCGCCAAAGCGCCGAATCGACACAGGTTGCGCTTGCGGCTGCAGAACAATATGAACTGGGATTGCAGGATATGCAGAACGGCGATTATGTACTCGCCCGCCAGCGTTTTGAATATGTCATTCGCATTGATCCCTCTTATCCTGGCGTGGTTGAGCAACTGGCAAAGGTGCTCAAAGAGCTGAATACCACAGCAACGCCTACACTGATTCCAACGCCTACTCTTTCTCCCACCCCGGATTTGCGCGGCGTTCAGGAACTGTTCGACCAAGCACAACAGCACTTGCTCAACAGCGAATGGAGTCAGGCGATTGAGACGCTTCTGACATTGCGCAAGAACGACCCCACATATCGTACTGTAGATGTGGATGGTATGTTGTTTCTCGCTCTGCGCCAGCGTGGCGAGGATAAAATCCTGCTGGAAGCCGACCTGGAGGGGGGGATGTACGACCTGACTCTGGCGGAACGCTTTGGTATCCTGGATGAAGACGCCAAAGGTTTGATGACCTGGACCAGTTTGTACATCACTGGCGCCAGCTTCTGGGGGCTGGATTGGGAACAGGCAGTGTACTATTTCAGCCAGGTGGCGCCACAAATGCCTGGCTTGAGGGATGGCTCTGGACTGACCGCCAGAGAACGATATCGCCTTGCCTTAATTGAATATGGCAAATGGCTCGCCAGCTTGAACCGCTGGTGCCCGGCTGCGCAGCAATTGGAGTTGGCGCTCTCTATGTCTTACGATCCAGAAGTGGATCAGATGTTTCAAACTGCTGCCAACAATTGCGCTAAAGGGGAGAAGAAAAGCGAAAAAACCCCCACGCCATAGCTTCTCTACATGACTCCTCCTATCTGGGCGCTATCGCTTTCCTATGTCCTGCACCTTCTAACGACCGTTGTCTGGGTAGGCAGCCTGGTGGCCATGCAGGTGCTCTTGATGCCGTTTTTTTCGCGCCTGCTCGATCGCCAGGCGCGTTTCTTCTCCGCCCTCCTCCTGCAGCAGCGCTTAGAGGCACCTCTCTGGTTTAGTGTACTAGTCCTGGTTGCCACAGGTCTGCTTCAAATGAGCGCTCATCCAAGTTATCAGGGTTTCTTGGCGATAAATAGCCTTTGGTCGTGGGCCATTTTGTTGAAGCACTTGCTCATCGGCGTGATGGTCGTATTGTTCGCGTATCAAAGTTGGGTGGTGCTGCCGCCAGTCAGGCGCCATATGTATCAAACAGGGATAGCTTTGAAAGCACTTCGCAATCCAGCCAGCCCAATGCCTCACGCCGCCTTGCCAGAAGCGTGGTTTTCACAGGTTACGCGTTGGCAACGTCTGATGCGCGTGCACGCATTCCTTGGCGCGCTGGTGCTACTCATGACCGCCATTGCCCGAGCTGCATCGTAGCCCTTTCTTTTCTCTGCATCATTTTGTTTGGCTTTCCCCATTCACCCCATTATCTGCAGGTAGCCATATAGTCAGGTTACTGAGCACGCGCGTACAACATGCAAGGCGATTACCATCATGGATTTGAAGTTCCGAGAGCGTTTCGTACTCTTCGGGTGTCATATTCGATGTGGCTCCTTCTAAGACGATGACACGGCATAGGCCACAATCTCTTTGTCCTCCACATGAAGTGGCGATAAAGATATGCGCCAAGCGCGCCGCCTCCAGGATGTTGACCCCTTCTGATACCTGGACGGTGATTTTATGTGGCAGGAATGTGACCAGGCGTTTGGATGTGCGTAGCATGTTCATCCGTTTTGATTGCAGATCCAGTGCTCTTTATATTCCTGAACCTTGTCGGTTGTCAAGGAGGTATTTGTCGGTAAGAATCAGTTATGGCAGGAGGTTGCACATGGTGTCCATGGTATGTTCACAAGTCGTGGATATTCATGCATATGGAGACGATGTTTGTGTGCGCGAACGAACGGGAGACAGGGTACAATAATTTGCGCCTCGCGCGGTGCGAGAAAAACACATCATTGACAATTCTAAGGAGTAGAAATGACTCAATTCCTCGAGGCGGAGCCCTACCGCATCAAAGTTGTAGAACCTTTGAAGATGACCACTTTTGAAGAAAGGCAAAGGAGCTTGCAAAAGGCACATTTCAATGTTTTTAACCTCCCTGCGGAAGATGTGTTTGTCGATTTGTTGACCGATAGTGGTACCTCTGCCATGAGCCAGTACCAATGGGCTGGCATAATGATGGGAGACGAGTCCTACGCTGGAAGCCGAAATTGGTATCACCTGGAGGCAACCATCCAGGAGATCACTGGCTATGCATATGTGCTTCCAACTCACCAGGGACGTCCTGCGGAAAACATCCTCACCATGTTGCACATAAAGCCGGGGATGGCGGTTCTTGGGAATATGTTTTTCGATACCACGCAGGCACATATCGAGACGAAAGGGGGCGTACCGGTTACCCTGGTCATCGATGAGGGGCTCAACCCCGAAAGCGAATATCCGTTTAAAGGTGATGTTGACCTTGGCAAGCTAGAGGACTATCTTAAAGGAGCCCGGGAGAAAGTGGGGATGATTCATGTAACCGTAACCTGCAACAACAACGGTGGACAGCCGGTCTCGATGGCGAATCTGCGCGCCATACGGAACATAGCCGATCGGTATGGCTTGCCGTTCTTCTTGGACGCAGCGCGTTTCGCTGAAAATGCTTTTTTCATCCAACAGCGCGAGCCGGGTTATGCGCACAAATCCATCCTAGAGATTGCCAGAGAGATGTTCTCGTATGCAGATGGATGTACGATGAGCGCTAAAAAAGATGGCCTGGTGAATATAGGCGGGTTTCTAGCGCTAAGAGATGAAGGGAAGTTTCGCCTTGCCCAACAGTATCTCATCCTGTGGGAAGGGTTTATTAGCTATGGAGGGTTGGCCGGGCGCGACCTGGAAGCGCTGGCCATAGGATTGAAGGAGGTGTTGGATGAGAATTACCTGGCGTGTCGCATCCGACAGGTGCACTATTTGGGCAACCAGCTTCTGGAGGCGGGTGTACCGGCCCTGAAACCATTGGGCGGCCATTGTGTCATGTTAGACATGAAGCGGTTTTTGCCTCATATCCCCCAAGAGCGTTATCCAGCCGAAGCCTTTTGCGCTCAGTTGTACCTTGACTCGGGGACGCGCGCGGTTGGCTTAGGCCAGTTAGCATTTGGCAGTGAAGATCATACGACTGGCGTGGTGCAATACGCTCCGTTGGAATTGGTGCGCCTGGCGATTCCACGCCGCGTCTATACGGACAACCATATGCGTTTGGTTGCACAAAGCGTGATCCGCGTCTATGAAAACCGCGATCAATTGCGCGGTATGCACCTGGTCTGGGCGCCGAAGGTATTGCGCCATTTCAGCGCCCATCTGCAGCCAATCTAGCTCATAAGCTGAGCCGCGCAGCACCACCTTGCCATTTACGATGATGTCATTGGCGCGATAGAGAGGAGTGAAACCATTTATTCGGAGAGTTGGCGATGAGTATGCGTTCGATTTTCTACAGTTCCGAAGGTAAAACGCTGGCGGATTTGGAATACTACGCTTTAGTGGATGCAGTAAAAGGTGGATCGGGGGTGCTCTGGCTGGACTTCGAGGACCCTCAGGAAGAACAGGTTGAGGGATTGCTGGCGCAGATCTTCTCTTTTCATCCTTTAGCGATCGATAATGCCTTGCGCGAGTCCAAAATTCCCAAATTGGATGATTGGGTAAACTACCTGTATTTGGTCTTTCACCTTCCCGAGCACCAAGATGCACCGTTTAGCCTAAAAATCCGTGAGCTGGATATTTTTATTGGAAAGAATTACCTGGTTACCTATCATCGCCAGTCGCTCACAGTGCTTAATGAAATGTGGGAGGCGGTTCAGCGTGACCCCCGCTACTTGCAGCATGGATCGATTTACCTGCTATACCGTCTGGTGGACGATATCGTTGCCAGTTTTATGCCCCTCGCCGATGCAATGCACCTCGAAATTGACCGTTTAGAAGAGCAGCTTTTCCAAGCCCCTAAATCGGGTAAGCTGGAACGCATTTTGGAATTGAAACGCTTATTGGCGGATTTGCTACGCACATTTGGGCACATCCGTGAGGTCATCATGGCGCTGGCGCGCGAAGAGCATCACCTTATCGACAGCCGCGCGCGTTATTACTTTCGCAACACGTATGATCACCTCATGTGGATCGAAGACCTCCTCGAGCGCTCTGCCGACCAGATCAGCCAGCTCCTGGATACTTATCTCTTGCTGGTCAACAATAAGATGAGCGAGGCGATGAAGACATTGGCTATTATCGCCACCATCTTTTATCCTTTATCCTTTCTTACCTCGTTTTTCGGGATGAACTTCTTCTTTCCTGCTGTGCCCATTCAAGCTTGGGTAACGCCAGCCGTGTTTGCGCTTGTCCTGGTGTTTATCGCTATCTTTCCGTATGGGTTATACCGGTGGCTTTTCAGGAAAGGCTGGATATGAGACCCAGAGGAAGCGCTCTGAATTTTATTTTTCATGCCGTCGGATGTTCGTGTTTCATTCTTCTACGCAATGATGGAAATAATACATTGTGATGGAGGTCAAGATGCCATCTGCATTGAGTGCCAGCGCGCGTAAAGTCCAGGAGGCGTTGGACGCTTTGGGCTTGAATTTGGAGGTCAAAGAACTACCTCACTCGACGCGTACCGCCACAGAAGCCGCTCAGGCGGTGGGCTGTGATGTCGGTCAGATTGTCAAATCCCTGGTTTTTAAAACGAAAAGGAGCGGACGTCCGATTCTAGTCCTGGTGAGTGGCAAGAACCGCGTCGATGAGCGAAAAATCGAAGCCCTCCTCCAGGAGCCTTTAGGCAAAGCAGATGCCGATTTTGTGCGCGAGCAAACCGGCTTCGCCATTGGCGGTGTTCCTCCTTTGGGACATATAAAAAAACTGACCACCTATATCGACCGCGACCTATTGATTTATGAAGAAGTATGGGCTGCAGCAGGTACACCCCATGCAGTCTTTTGCCTCAGCCCTGCCGAGCTGATGCGCATTTCTCAAGGTGTTGTGATCGATGTCAAGTAAAGAATAACTCATGCAATGCTTCAAAGGCATTTTTCCGATGATGTTCCCCGCTTGTCAGTTTCATGGCTCACCAGGTAGATTAACGGGCTATTTAGTTTTCATAATCCAATCCGAGATATAATCCACCTATCTATACGATCTGAATGACCGAGAAACCCCATGGCTATTGACCGCTTTGGACGCAAGATCTCATACCTGCGCATCAGTCTCACCGACCATTGTAACCTGCGATGTGTCTATTGTATGCCCGAGGATATGGTCTTTCGTCCAAACTCAGAACTCATGCAGGATGATGAAATCCTCCTCCTGGTGCGCCTCTTTACCCAATTGGGGTTCTACAAGTTCCGCCTGACCGGAGGGGAGCCCACAATCCGCGCTCAGGTGGTTGATTTGGTGCGCGAGATTGCGCGTATCCCCGGTGTCGAGCGCCTGACCATGACGACCAACGGTGTGCGGCTTCACCAGCTTGCTCAACCGCTCGCCGAAGCCGGCTTGCAACGGGTAAACATCAGCCTGGATACGCTAGACCCTGCAAAGTTCCGCCGTTTGACACGTTGGGGGACGCTTGAGGAGGTCTGGCGCGGGATACGCGCCGCGGAAGAGGCAGGCTTGGTGCCCATTAAGATTAACGCGGTTGTTGTGCGTGGCTATAACGAAGCCGATGTGGTCGATTTGGCGCGCCTCACTCAAGATCACCCCTGGCAGGTGCGCTTCATCGAAATGATGCCTTTTGCCGGTGCTACGCAGTTTCAGCGCCACCACTTGATCACCGCCCAAGAGATGCAAGACTTTATCGAAAAAAGGTTGGGTGCTTTGCAGCCGATCAACGACGGCCGATTAGATGGAGAGGCGCGCCTCTTTCGCATCCCTGGCGCAACCGGTGATATCGGTTTCATCGCTTCGGTTACCCAACCATTCTGCGCCTCGTGTACACGCGCCAGGTTGACCGCGGATGGCCGCTTGCGTTTGTGCTTATTGCGTGAGGGCGAGGTTGACCTTCTAACGCCGTTAAGGTCGGGCGCCAGTCTGGAAGAACTGCGTCATCTGATCTTGGATGGCATCTGGCATAAACCTTGGGGTCATGCGCTTGAAGAGGGAACCATCCCCTTGAACCGCACAATGAGCCAAATTGGGGGATAGCTCGCATACCTTGATGGCTAGCCTGATAGATTATATTGCCCATTTGAATGGGCGCCTGCGGGTGGTGCTCTTCGATTTGGATGGTACATTGCGTTACCACGCCCCTCCTGCTGATCAAGCGCTGTGCGATTACGCAGTATCTTTGGGGGTAGAGGACGATTTAGAGCAGAGGCGACGTGCAGCGCGTTGGGCGCACTATTATTGGGCCGAGTCCCCCGAGCTCTACGATGATCTGGCGCGGTTTCCGGAGCGCGGCGATGGATTTTGGCGCAATTATGCCTTCCGCAGCCTGTTGGCTTTCGGTTGTAATCGCTCCTGCGCTTTGGCATTGGCGGATCAGGTTCATGCCTGGATGCAGACTGAATATCAGCCTGAAGACTGCCTTTCGCCGTATGTGCCAGAAATGTTGCATCTGCTCAAGGCGCATGGCTACCGCCTGGCGGTGCTTTCCAACCGCAAAGAAGGCTGCCAGGATTATCTGGAACAGATCGGTTTAGCCTCTTACTTCGAACTCTCTCTGGTGGCTGGGGAAGTGCAAAAATGGAAACCAGACCCAGCCTTGTTTCTCATCGCTTTGGAGCGGCTGCGGATCGCTCCATCTCAAGCGATGTACGTGGGGGATAATTACTATGCTGATATTATTGGCGCGCGGGGCGCGGGCATTTTCTCCGCCTTATATGACCCTCAAGATGTATTTCATGATGTGGATTGCGTGCGCATTCGTTCATTCTCTGAATTGCGGCTTCTTACTACCGGGGGATAGCGGGTCGTATGGGCGATTCACCAGATATACCATAACAAAGCAGCGGACGACGCGCCGATAAGCGAGGCGCAGAAATTTACCCAATCGTTGTTCAGCCATTTCCACCCGCGCTGTAGTTTAGTGATCGTCCCACAATGGTGGTGTGGGTGTCGCTCTGTCTCTTTTTGGCACTTGGGGCAGTAATAAATCCCTTGGACCGTCGCCCCCAACAAGGAATCGAACAAAGACCCGAATAGACCGCCTACGATGGCGGCTGCCATGGTTTGCCAGAAGAGTGTCTCATTGAGCGACGATGCTTCGACCAGTGCAGCGATACCGCCTATGATAAAAGCGCCTCCCAAGCTTGCGAACATGCCCGGTCCACTGACCCCTCCCGAAGTGCCCACAGGCACAACCTTCCCGCTCGTCAGCAAGCGCGGCAACCTGCGGCTGAGCACACCCAGCTCAGTCGCCCAGGTATCGGCATTCACCGCAGCCATAGCGCCGAAAAATGCCACCCAGAGCCAGCTTTCTTCCGGCAGCAGATAGTGTGCCACGGCACAGAGCGCCCCAAACCCTCCGTTGGCCAGCACCTGCCCCCAGTCGCGCTGGCTGCCCTTGGAGAATTTGTCGCTAATACTTTGTTTGTGGGCGCGTGCGGTACGCGAAAGGGCGCTTGAGGAGATAAAAAACACCAGCAACAGGGCAGCCCACTTCAGACCACCCAGCCCAAAGATGACACCGCCAATAAGCATGGCAGCGATGGCACCGCTTCTATTCAGTGCGTGCAGGCGCCACGCAATCACGCTGATGACTAAGCTGCATGCGAACCCCAATCCGACCTGGACGAACATCATGTGGATAACCTATGCATGAACTGTGGATAACGCCTCACTTCTTGTGGAAAACCAGGCAAATTCAATGGATGATGTTTATTTTATCTGCACTATCGATCCATAGTAGAAAAGCACCACGGTGACGAGACCGATGCCCCAAATTAAATAAGTGTACACACGCCGTTCCATTTTTTGCCACGCGACGACGCCGAGTAGAAAGTTAACCACAAGAATGAGCGCATTGAACCAGGCTAAAAGTCGCCATTGCATGATATATGCCGCCTGACCGCTCGGTACAGATGTCTGCATACCCATGTCTGCATTTTGAGGGCGGACCAACGCCCATTCCACCCAGGCGAAATATAAGGCACTTGCCAAGAACATGGCGCAGGCAAGTGCGCGGGCGATCTTATCCTCCCAGAGTTGGGTGAATCCATTAGGGGCAGAGCGGGTATGCGCCTCTAAAGAGGCTGGCGCGCCCATCTCGGCGAAGTGCTGAAACGTACGCAAGAAAGCCTCCACATCTTCAGGCGAAATGGCATATGCCTTTCGTTCGGTGACGATGAACACCAAATTTCGGATGTTCGTCGCCAGAAACTCGATCTCGCCCAACGCTTCGACTTTTCTCACCCCAACTACGTTGCCTGGCCAACGCATCCGCGGAACGCGCGGGCGCATCCCCAAACTTCGATGGAGCTGAACTCCTAAGATGTGCTCCATAGGAATGGCGATTTGACGCCAGCCCCAACGCAGGCGAACCTCTTCATTTTCGATATGATATGACGCCGTCAGCAAAACGTAGAGGCGGTAGGCAAAAAGCAGCATCAGGCACAAGGAGAAGAGGATAACCATTGGGGCGATCGAGGCGATGGACACCGATGTTGGGCGAACAGTTTGCCAAATCCCCCAGCCGGCCACACCCGCCAGGCACAAAAGAATGCCAAGGTGGAACATGAGACCGCTTTTTCGTTCGGGTAGGAAGATGGCTCCTTCCTGCATGAGTTTGTTATACCACGGTTGATGGGCTGATTTTGTGTTATACTTAATAAATAATACAAGGACGCGCTAAGACGAGGAGAAGTAAACGCTGTACCGGTGGTACAGAGAGCAGGTGCTGCTGAGAAGCCTGCCCAAACGCCAGCGTTGAATGGGCCTCTGAGCTGCCAGGTGAACGCTTGATGTAGCCTGCGCCGGTTTTGCCGCCGTTATCCAGGCAGAGGGTATGTTGGTACCCTGTTTTGTGTGAAGCTGGCTCATCACCCCGTCGCATCACCGACGGGGTGGTTCGTTAAGCGCTCTAGACTTTGATCTTTGTTGAACGAATCGGAGGTGAACGCTATGTTGACCAAAATCATTGTGGAATACTGTGCTGTTTGACACTATACCGATCGCGCCATCCGGGTGATGGAAGCGCTGCTGAAGTCCTACGAGGAGGACATTGCCTCGATTACGCTTGTCCCCTCTGATGGTGGATGTTTTGAGATTACCGTGAATGGAACATTGGTTTACTCCAAACTTAAAACAGGACGGCATATAGAACCGCCCGAGGCGGTAGAGTTGGTCAGGAAATTCCTGCAGGAGGGCTGATGGCAAAGAAAGGCCGAGTGTTTTCAGGCGCACGTCCGACAGGGCGGCAACATCTGGGCAATTACCTGGGGGCGATTAAAAACTATGTTGCCTTGCAGGCGGACTATGATTGTGTGTATTGCATTGTCGATATCCACGCTCTGACTACCATGGAGACCACCGAAAGCTTGCGCCAGAATACTTATGAAATGACCTTAGACTGGCTCGCGGCAGGGATCCGCCCCAAGGAAACCATTCTCTTCGTCCAGTCACATGTTCCCGAAGTGACCGAATTGCACACCTATCTTTCGATGGTCACACCCTTGGGAAAGCTCACGGACTTGCCCACCTTCAAGGAAAAGGCACGCCTGCAGCCACATAATATCAACTACGGGTTGGTGGGTTATCCGGTTTTAATGGCGGCTGATATTGCGTTGTATAAAGCTGATGTCGTCCCTGTGGGCATCGACCAGGCGCCGCATTTAGAGTTTTCGCGCGAGGTGGTGCGCTCGTTTAACTACCGTTATCAAACCAACGTGCTCATTGAGCCACAAATGAAAGCCACCGAAGTCCCTAAGGTGTTGGGCATCGATGGCCAACAGAAGATGAGTAAGAGCCTGAATAACCATATCGAACTTGCGGCCACCCCCGAAGAAACAGAACAGCGCGTCATGCAAATGGTTACCGACCCTCAGCGCGTACGGCGTCAGGATCCGGGCAACCCTGACGTGTGCAATGTGTTTTCGATGCATAAGGTTTTTTCTTCTCCTGACGAAGTGGAGATGGTGAATTTTGAATGCCGCCGCGCGGGTATTGGTTGTGTGCAATGCAAACAATTGTTCGCCCGCAACCTCAATGCGCACCTGGCGCCTTTTCGGGAGCGGCGCGCCGAGTTCGCGCGTGAAGAAGGCTACGTCTGGGATGTCCTGCACGATGGAAGGAAGCGCGCCAGCGCGATTGCCAGGCAGACTATGGAAGAAGTGCGCGCGGCCATCGGTTTACCGCCTAAAGAAGTTAAACGTGACTCTTGAGTTGCGCTGTCACCGCATATAAGTGAGCTGGAGCAAGAACGATGCGAGTGCTCATCCAGCGCGTGATCCAGGGGCGCGTGAGCGTGGAAGGACGTTGCGTGGCGCAAATAGGGCGCGGCTTTGTGATTCTAGTGGGCTTCACCCATAACGATGGAGACGAACAAATCAACTACCTGGCGGAGAAAATTGCCCACCTGCGCGTCTTCGAGGACGCTCAGGGAAAGATGAACCTCTCCATACAGGATATGAGTGGCGAGGTTTTGCTGGTTTCTCAGTTTACCCTGTACGCGGATGCGCGCAAAGGCAGGCGCCCTTCATTCACCGCTGCAGCGCCTCCAGAGGTTGCTCAACCTCTCGTGGATCGCTTTGCGGAGCGCTTGCGTCAGTTGGGCTTGCCCACTCAAACCGGGGAATTTGGCGCCCACATGCTCGTAGAGATTGCCAACGATGGCCCGGTAACGATCTGGCTTGAGCGTTGAGGCCCGGTCGATTGGCGAGAGGGTATAATCAATCACGTATGCTGGATAACGATCATGAAGCAGACAAGTCGCTCATGTGCTTAGAGGCGGTATGGCTCAGAAACCAAGCGGAAAGCAAATTCGGCTGACCAGCCTATCCAGTTGTGCGGGTTGAGCGTCGAAATTAAGCGCGGAAGCGCTGGCGCAGGTGCTGCGCCCCATTCGAGGCCTCTTCTCTGCTCAGGATTATCCTGACCTGCTCGTTGGCTTGGGAGAACCGGATGACGCTGCTGTATGGCGGCTGGATGATCAACGCGCCCTGGTGGTGACCACAGATTTCTTCACCCCAGTAGTGGATGATCCCTATGATTACGGCGCCATCGCCGCAGCCAATGCCCTCTCCGATGTGTATGCTATGGGAGGGAAGCCCTTCCTGGCGTTGAACGTCGCCGCGCTGCCCCCGGATTTGCCCGTAGAGATCAGCTCCGAGATTTTACGCGGCGGGGCAGAAAAAGCGCGCGAGGCTGGTGTGGTGCTGGCAGGCGGGCACACCATTCAAGACAAGGAACCGAAGTATGGTTTGATTGTTCTGGGGTTTGTTTCCCCTGTGCAGATGATTACCAAAAGCGGCGCGCGCCCTGGAGATGTGCTTGTGCTCAGCAAGCCGCTTGGATTCGGTACAGTGACTACGGCGCTCAAGCGCGGTCTGGCACAACCTGCGGAAATCGAAGAAGTTGTGCTCTGGATGAAACGCCTGAACAAAGCCGCAGCACAACTTGCTGTGGAGTTTGAGGTGCGCGGAGGCACGGATGTCACCGGCTTTAGCCTGCTTGGTCATGCGTTCGAGTTAAGCCAGGCTTCAAAAGTGGGCTTGCAGTTTTGGTTCAATAGGATTCCCATCCTCGCATCCGCACGGCGCACAGCTCAGGAATGGATCTTTCCTGGAGGCTCTTCAGATAATCGTTTGTATTTCGGTACCCATGTCCGTTTTGACCCTCAAATTGCGGAGCACGAGCAGATATTGCTCTTCGATGCGCAAACCAGCGGTGGATTGTTGCTTTGCGTCCCTCCTGGCCACCTGGAAGCCCTCTTAGAACGCGCCGCGCAGGAAGACCAACCTCTATGGGTAGTTGGGGAAGTGGTGGATGGCGAAGGCATCGAGGTGCTTGCTTAGCCCCTTTTGTTATCACCATCGGTCAGTAGAGGAGGAGATGGGTGTTGCATAACCCATTTAATTCGCGTCGCTCACCCGTAATTGCCACCCGCGGTATGGTGGCAACCTCGCAACCACTGGCAGTAGCTGCGGGACTGGAGATTCTCGCCCGCGGCGGGAACGCGGCAGATACCGCCGTAGCCGTCGCTGCGGCTTTGAACGTCACTGAGCCGACTTCCACGGGTATTGGCGGGGATTGTTTTGCCCTGTATTTTGAAGCGCTCAGTGGGCAGGTGAGCGCTTTGAATGCTTCGGGTCGCGCCCCGAAGGCGCTTACTCTGGAGCGCCTAAAGAAAGAAGGCTTATCGCAAGGGCTGCCCTCTCTGCATCCCTATACCATCACTGTCCCAGGGGCATGTGCGGGCTGGTGTGACTTGATCGAACGCTTTGGCAGGCTATCTCTTCTTGAAGCCCTTACCCCCGCCATTCGGCTTGCCGAAGAGGGCTTCCCTGTAGCGCCGATCACCGCGTATTTTTGGCAGCGTGGTGTGGAGAGGGTGCTGCGAGAGGCGCCCGGAGGTTTGGAGCTAACCATCGAGGGACGCGCGCCTGCTCCTGGGGAAATCTTCCGCAACCCTGGCCTGGCGCGCACCTTTCGACGTATTGGCGAGGGAGGTAAGCGCCTCTTCTATGAAGGGGAAATCGCCGAAGCGATTGTCCAGGTGGTGCAACAGGCTAGAGGGTGCTTGAGCCTGGAAGATATGGCCGCTCATACAAGCACCTGGGAGGCACCGATCAGCACCCTGTATCGCGGCTATCGCGTTTGGGAACCCCCTCCGAATGGTCAGGGCCTTGCGGCTTTGCTTGCCTTGAACCTTCTGGAGGGTTTTGACCTTCCGGCAATGCCTGCCCTATCCGCTCAACGGCTGCACCTGGAGATTGAAGCCATGCGCCTGGCTTTCGCCGACGCGCGCGGGTATATCGCCGACCCGGCTTTTGCTCCCCTCCCGCTTGCCGAACTGCTTTCTAAAGAATATGCTACCGAACGTCGAAAGTTGATCAACCCCCAAAAAGCTACTCTTACCCAGGCGCCAGGCATTCCAGGACAGGCGACCGATACCGTCTATCTGAGCGTAGTCGATTCATGGGGGAATGCCTGCTCTTTTATCAACAGTAACTACATGGGCTTTGGCACGGGGATTGTCCCTGCGGGTTGGGGCTTCACGCTGCAAAATCGCGGGTTGGGTTTTAGTCTGCAGCCTGAGCATCCCAATGCGCTCATGCCCGGCAAGCGCCCGTATCACACCATTATTGCCGGCCTGATCACCCGCCCATCTCAACGCGGGGAAGACCCGCTTGTTTCCCACGAAGAACTGTACGCCTGTTTTGGCGTCATGGGGGGTTATATGCAGCCGCAAGGACATGTGCAGGTGGTTACAGGGTTGCTGGACGATGGCCTCGATGTCCAGGCGGTGCTCGATCGCCCACGCTATTGCCTGGTGAGCGGGGAGGCAGGTAGCGAAGTGGCTTTGGAAGAGGGCATACCGGTTGAGGTCATGTCGGCTCTGGCTTCGCTGGGGCACCCCGTTTCGCCTGCCGCAGGGGAACGCCGCGCGCTCTTTGGGCGTGGCCAGGTGATTGTGCGCCAACCAGAGCACGGCGTGCTATGGGGCGGCAGTGACCCGCGCGCCGATGGCTGCGCTATGACCTTTTAACATAGAAGAGCTTCAATTCCCCCTTCTCGCCTAATGGGTCTTTTATGAGTGGCAGGTGCTTGCTACTCCTCCTCTGCTGCCACCACGCGGATCTCCGGAAAGAACTGCCGCACCGTTCCCGCTACCCAACCATGCAGAGTGCTTGGCGAGAGCGGGCATCCCAAACATGCACCGCCCAACCTCACCTTGAGCGTGTTTCCTTCAAGGGCGACGATCTCCACCGAGCCGCCATGATAATGTTCGATATACGCGTTCAAGTTTTCCAGTAAAGCACGCAGGCGCTCCTCTTTGGAGAACTGCATCTCGTTTTGCCCTGTGGTTTCCATCATTACCTCCTTTTCGCCTCTTTTTCGCCTCTTTCAAGGTTCAGCTTTCATTCTATCAGAGACAGAAAGCGTGGCATTGGAGTGGTTTTGTAAGCCTTCCTTGAGCAATTCTAAGATGTGCTGATGGGTGTTGCGCAACCGTTTGGCGATTACCTCCGCCAGCCTCTCCAAGACTACCTCGGCGCATTGTGGATCCCGTTCACACAACTTGCGCAAATCCTTCCCGTTCACGCGGAGCAATGTGCAATCCGTTGCGCATACCGCGCGACTCGTATAGGTGGGGTTGCCCAGCGCTGCAGACCAGCCCACTGCACCCTGAGGCCCAACCCGCGTGACCAGGATCTCCGCTCCATCCTCCGGTTTATAGCGGATGTGTACTTCGCCCTCCACAACCAGATATAGGTTTCTGGCAGGGTCGCCCTGATCGAAGAGCATGGTGCCCGCGGTAGCATACGCCACGAAAAAAACCGAGCGCAACGATTGGCTATGGTTGGGTTGGAGGTCTTTAAAAAGGGCAAATTGTCTGAAGATGTCTTCTGGCATGATGAATTCCCGAATTTATCGCGTGAACGAGGTCGAACCGCAGTGAAATTGGTCTGGGGTGATACACATGTTCCCTAGAATATAGCCTGTAAAGCCTCCCAGCTTGTAGTGGCAATTGTCCTCAAAAGGCGGACAAAAATCATCAAATATGGGCAAAGATTCCTTGCGCTGCTCACCCAAGAGAGTGATGAGGGCTTCGTTCCTGGTGGGTATGGTTTGAGGTCTATAATGCTTTTTTGTCGCGGCGATGAAAAAATCGGGCTGTCACACCGACAGCCCGTATCTGGATGAGGTTTGCGGTCTTATTTTCCCAACCGCTTACGGAACGCCTCCGTTAGAGCAGGCACGAGGGTAAACAGATCGCCCACTACCCCGAATCTGGCGAGCTTGAAAATAGGCGCTTCTGCGTCTTTGTTGATGGCGACAATTACTTTGCTGGAGCGCATGCCTGCCTGGTGCTGGATCGCCCCGGAGATGCCACAAGCAATGTACAGGTCTGGGGAAACGACTTTCCCAGTTTGCCCAACCTGATGTTCATAAGGGATGTAGCCGGCATCGACGGCGGCGCGGCTCGCCCCTACTGCTCCACCCAGCACAGAAGCGAGGTCTCTAATTAGATTGAAACCCTGTTGAGCGCGCCAGACCTCTGCCTGTTTTTCGTCCAAGCCTGATGGCGGGGTCAATGAGGGGTTATTGGATACACCCCGACCCCCGGAGACGATCACGCTGGCGTCGGTCAAGCTCACACCCGCCTGAGCTGCCGAATATCCCTCCACGCGGGTGAGTATTTCTGCATCCGACATGGCAGCATCCAGAGAGATCGGGGAACCACTGCGACTCGCATCGGCAGCAGGCGCTTTGAAGGCGCGCACGCGGATGGTGATAATCTGTGGATCCACCTGACAGACAGCCTTCGAAAGCAGTTTGCCGGCGTACACCGGACGCGTGGCGACAATGCGCCCGTCGTTCACCTCCAAGGCGATGGCATCCGGCATCACTCCACTGCCCAAATCTATGGAGCAAAGCGAAGCCAGCTCACGTCCACGCGTGGTCGTGGGGAATAAGAGCACAGAAACGCCTTGCTCCCGCGCGAGTTTCGAGATTTGTGTGGCATATGGTTCGGGGCGATAATCTTCCAGACTGGAGGCGGCGCAGAAGAAGGCTTGCTCCGCGCCGTAGTGAAACGCCTCCTGGGCAACGGCCTGCGAACCGCTCCCCAGAGCGATGGCCAGCACACTCCCCCCCATCTGTGCCTGAATGGATTGAGCCGCACCGAACAATTCCCAGGAAGTAGGCAGGGCATGGCCCTGAAATTGGTCGATATAGATTAGGATTTTTGCCTCGCTCATCATAGCACCTTTTCTTCCAGGATTTTTTCAACCAGCTTTTCGGCGATCTCTTGTGGGCTCTCGCCGCTGATCATCTCCGTGGTGATCTCGCGCGTAGGTGGGTTCATGATCTCTGGCCAGCGCACGACCGAAGCGGGAGGTTCAATTCCCAGATCGCTCAGCGACCAGGTCGGTATCTCGGCGCGTGAAGCTTTGCGAATCCCCATGAACGAGGGGTAACGCGGTTCACCAATGTCTTTAGACACGCTCAACACGGCTGGAAGTTTGCTTTCTACGATTTGCCTGCCCTCCTCAATCGAGCGTTCTACCTTTACTTTGCGCGCGGCTGCATCCACCTCGTGGATCACCGACACATAGCTCAGCACGGGCCATCCCAACAGGCGTGCCGTTTGAGCGTAGGTGACGCCCATGTCCCCGTCGATGGCTTGCCGACCGAAAAACGCCAGGTCCACATCGCCGATTTTCTTGATCGCGGCAGCAAGTACTCTGGCGATCGCCTGGCTATCTGCGCCAACCAACGCTGCATCCGAAATCAGAATTGCCTGGTGACATCCCATTGCCAGGGCGGTTTTCAGCGCTTCCTTGGCGCTCTCACCGCCCATGCTGATGGCGATGACCTCGCCTCCATGCGCCTCGTTTTGCACCAACGCCGCTTCTACGGCATATTCGTCCCAGGGATTGAGCACCAGAGGCGCGTCTCCCCAGGTCACCTGCCCACCTTCAACGACTACTTTCGCTGCGCTGTCAGGCACCTGTTTGATACATACTACGCTTTTCAAGTTGACCTCCTTTTCTTTTCCTGCATGATGGATTGATGTTGAAATAGGCATTCGTTACGATTGCCAAAATTCCGCCTGATAGGCTGGCAATTCACATCGGAGCGGGGCATCTTCGCGTAGTCCGAGCTGATAGCCAGCTTGAATTAATTGATGAATTTCGGATGTGCCCTCGTAAATTACCGCCCCCTTGGAATTTCGCAGATAGCGCTCGACATCGTATTCGTCACTGTAGCCATACGCACCATGAATCTGTATTGCCTCTGAAGCGGCTTCGAAGGAAGCATCCGTCGCGAACCATTTCGCCAGTGAGGTCTCGCGGGTGTTGCGTATACCCTGATTCTTCATCCAACCAACACGCAAATAGAGAAGTCGCGCTGCCTCGTAAGATTTTACCATATGTGCAATCTTCTGCTGAATCAATTGGAATTTGGCGATCTCGCGCCCAAAAGCCTTACGTTCCAAGGCATAGGCGACGCTGGCTTCCAAGCAGGCGCGAATCAATCCGGTTGCGCCGGCGGCGACTGTGTAGCGACCATTATCTAAACAGGACATGGCAATTTTGAAACCTTCCCCTTCTTCACCAAGGCGGTTTTCCGCCGGGATACGTACATCTTGTAAGGAAATCCAGCCGGTGGAGCCGGCCCTTACTCCCAGTTTGCCATGAATATCGCCCCGCGTCACTCCAGGGCGGTCCAACTCAACCATGAAGGCAGAGAGGCCATCGTGCGGGTCTGGGGCGTTTGGGTTGGTGCGCGCTACCCACAGGCAATGATGCGCCTTGGTTGCCAGAGAGATCCACATCTTTTCTCCGTTGATCACATAGCTATCCCCATCGCGCCGTGCGCTACTCTGTATGCCGGCGACATCCGAGCCTGCGCCCGGTTCGGTGAGGCCAAAGCAGCCGATTTTCTCGCCTCTGGCTTGTGGCACCAAAAAGCGTTGTTTCTGTTCTTCGCTGCCCCATTGCAGCAAGCCCATGCTGTTCAATCCCATGTGCACGGACATGACCACACGCAGGGTGCTATCCACGGCTTCCAATTCTTCGCAAGCCAGCCCCAGAGAAATGTAGTCCATCCCCTGACCACCGTAGCGTACCGGAATGCATATCCCCAAAATGCCCAGTTCGCCCATGCGCGGCAGAATATGAGGTGCCATTTCCTGTTTGCGATCGTATTCTTTGATGATCGGCTTTACCTCTTTTTGGGCAAAGTCCCGCACCATTTTTTGTACCATGAGGTGTTCTTCGGTGAGCGCGAAGTCCATAGCATACTCCTGATGGATGGTTTTGCTGTATTATAGCTTGTGAAACGTAGAGGTGCAAAGTGGAATTCGTTTGCGTGCCTCTGTCTTCAGGTAATTATGTTCGGTTTATACTATCATTGAATGAGCTATGCGTTTCGATAAATTATGGCGCTCCTCTGTCTGGCTACGCGTCTTGGCGCTATGGTTGTTGTCCCTGGCTTTGGGCTTGACCCCAGCGCCGCACAGCTTCTACCAGGTACTGCATATGGCTCAGCAAGCCGCTGCGCATGGCGAGTTTGCTCAGGCGGCGCGTCTTTTGAATCAGGCAGCCACAATGGCTCCCTGGCGCGGCGACTTATGGGAGAAAGCTGCCCATTACGCTTTGCTTGCTGAAGAGGCACCCCTCGCCCTGAACTTATTGGAGACCGGTATGGCGCAGGGGCGCTATCCTCAAAAAGGGTTATCGCCTCAAGGTTGGTTAGACCTCGGTGAGGCTTATCTCCGCGTGGGGGACCTTCAAGCCGCTCGAACAGCCTGGGATACAGCGGCGGTTTCGCCCGAAGTCGCTGCTCAGGCGCTGAAGCGGCGCGCTCAGGTATCTCTTTCGTTGGGTGATTTCCCTTCGGCGGCGTCAGACTTGCGCGCAGCTTTACAATATGCTCCTGAGGAGGCGCAGGTGCACTTTCTTTTGGGTTTGCTTCTAGCGCCTGAGGACCCTTTCTCGGCTCTGGCACATCTCGAACAGGCAGCCGCTTTGGATGCGACCTTGTCCACATCCGTGCGCGCCTTGCGCGGTAAGATACTCGCCGCACAACTTGTGGGAGAACCGGCTTACCTACTCGTCGAGGTGGGGCGCGCCCTGGCTTCTCAAGAGGCGTGGGAATTAGCCGTGCAGGCGTTCTATCGCGCCACCCAAATGCGCCCCGACTACGCCGAAGCCTGGGCGTTTCTGGGAGAGGCGCTGCAACACGGATTGTCTCATGCCGAGTTTGCACATCTTCCCTCCGCCTACGACGCCTTACAAAAAGCCCTGGAGCTGGATGCCACTTCAGTTTCCGCTTGGATGTTTACGGCGCTTTACTGGTCCAGGCAGCAAGCCTATCCTCGCGCGATTGGGGCATTGCAGAGCGCCATCGCATTAGATGAAAACAACCCGCTTCTGTATGTTGAGTTGGCCAACCTGCGCGCGTCTGCTGGCGAGTTGAACCTCGCTTTGGCTGCATTACGCCGCGCGGTGAGCCTCTCTCAAAACGACGCTGAGATGTGGAAATATCTGGTGGAGTTCTCGCTGCAATATGACTATCGGGTTGCTGAGGTGGCTCTCCCGGCTGCACGCCACGCATTGGCGCTCCGACCGTGGGATGCGCGCTACCAGGACTTGATCGCCCAAGTGTTCATCGAGCTGGGTGACTTGAACTCTGCGCAGCGTTTTCTCCTCCAGGCTTTGCAGCTCGACAAGAACTTCGCCGCGGCACATTTGCATTTAGCCATGGTGTACTTGGTGCGCGGTGACAACGCGGCTGCCTATCAGGCGCTCACCCAGGCGATTGCCCTGGATGAAGGGGGCGAGGTTGGCGAGCATGCTGCGCGGTTGCTGGCGGCCTACTTCCCCTAGCAGGCTTGTGCTAAAATTACCTCGATGGCTGGTTGGGAGTGATCTTTGGGATGAAGCGGAAGCCGCAGCTTCGCCCTTCAATGGTCAAAGGTCACCCGCAAGCGCAGTTTTGGCGAGTGCGTATGAGGACCCTTTCTTGGAATGTGCTTCTTATGATCGTGCTACCCTGGATGGTCACCACCCTGGCGTGTAAAGCTTTGTTCCCTGGTGATGGCTCTGCCGAGGATGGCGAGATTTTGTTCCAGGACGATTTTTCCGATCCTAATAGTGGTTGGAACCGTGTTTCCGATCGCTATGGCCTGACGGATTATGACGATGGCGTGTATCGCATTTTGGTCAACGCTGCGCATATGGACATCTGGTCGCGACCGCACCGCATGTTTCAGGATGTGCGCATCGAAGTGCAGGCCATCAAAGTCCAGGGCGAGCGCAACAACCGTTTTGGAGTGCTATGCCGCGTGTTGGATGATGAGCACTATTACGCGTTCATCATCAGCAGCGACGGCTATTATGGCATTGGAAAGGCGCTTGGTCAGGAGTTCATCTTGCTGAACGCAGATGCTCTACAACCCAGCGCGGCGATCCAGCAGGGCACCGCCTTCAACCAATTGCGCGCCGATTGCGTGGGGGATACGCTCACCTTCTTTGTCAACGGCGTGCAACTCGCCCAGGCGCGAGATGGCGATTATCCTCAGGGAGATGTTGGCTTATTTGCCGGCACTTATGCCCACCCCGGGAGCGACATCCGTTTTGACAATTTTCTGGTATTGCAGCCATGAAGGTGTACTTGGATACCATCGGTTGCCGTGTGAATCAGGCAGAGATCGAACAGTTTGCCTGTCAGTTTCGCGCTTTGGGGCACGAATTGACTGGAGAGCCTCAGGGAGCTGATTTGGCTGTGGTCAATACCTGTGCAGTCACCGCTGCGGCGACCTCCGATTCACGCAGCGCGGTGCGGCGCATCTGGCGTGCAGGCGTGACAGAGATTGCTGTTACCGGCTGCTGGGCTACCCTCGCCCCTTACCAGGCGCAGAGACTGCCAGGGGTAACACACGTAGTGCCTAATGACGAAAAAGACGCTCTGGTCAGCACGCTGTTGCATGTGCCGAACGACCTGTTCGAGCTGGAGCCTGTCGAGCGCGAACCGATTCCGGGCGCACGCCTGCGCACACGCTTTTTTCTCAAAGTCCAGGATGGATGCGACAACCGTTGCACTTTTTGTATTACCACATTGGCCCGGGGCCGGGGACGCAGCCGCCCCCTCGCCGAGTTGGTAGATACCGTTGTCCACCTTACCGCGCCTTTATCTGCGCATCCCCCGGTGCAGGAAGTTGTGCTGTGTGGTGTGCACTTGGGCTCTTGGGGAAGAGATCTCTCTCCAGCTTTAACTATAAAAACCCTCATTCGCACACTCCTTCGTGAGACGGATGTGCCACGTTTGCGCCTCTCCTCCTTAGAGCCCTGGGACATCGATGCCGATTTCTTCGCCTTGTGGGAGGATGGGCGTTTATGCCGCCACCTGCACCTACCTTTACAATCCGGCTGTGCGGCCACCTTGCGGCGCATGGCGCGAAAAACCACCCCTCAGGCATACGCCACTTTGGTAGAGCTCGCCCGCCAGGCAATTCCTGGTGTGGCGATCACGACCGATCTCATTGCCGGCTTTCCTGGGGAGACGGAGGCTGAGTTTGAGGAGAGCCTGGAGTTTGTGCAACGCCTCGGTTTTTCCGGCGGGCATGTGTTTACCTTTTCCGAGCGCCCCGGCACGGCAGCCGCCTCCATGCCTGCACAGGTGGCTCCATCTGTGCGCAAGCGCCGCAGCCACCGCCTGCGCGCCGTGTTGGAGGAAGCCGCGCGTGGCTATCAGCAGGGCTTCCTGGGCCAGGTGTTGCCGGTGCTTTGGGAGAGTGCGGTCTCGTTGGGGCCTCAAGGCTGGCGTATGGTAGGGTTGACAGATAATTACCTGCGCCTCCAGGCGGTTGCTCCGCGGCGATTATGGAACCAGATCACCCCTGTTGAACTTATCGATGTCCATGAAACGCCGCTCATTGGGAGAATCGTGCCTGCGCCCAGTGAAGACTTTTCATTCGATTCATGAAGTTGGCATTGTAGTGTGCTTTGCGGAGAGATGCATGGAAACTTCTGCTTGTGTGTTTTGCAATATCGTTGCCGGTAAAAGCCCAAGCGAAATGCTGTACCAGGATTTGCAGGTTTCTGCTTTTCGCGATATTCACCCTGTTGCCCCGGTGCATGTGCTCATCGTGCCTAATCGACATATCGCCTGCCTCCAGGAGGTGAGCGAAGAAGATGCGCCCTTGATTGGCAGCTTGTTCCTGGTGGCTAAGAAAATCGCCGAGCAAGAGGGGATTGCCCAAAATGGTTACCGTCTGATCATCAACAACGGACGCCATGGTGGTCAGGTGATCTATCATCTGCACTTGCACTTGATCGGCGGACAACGTATGCGCTACCCGATGGGGTGAGAGTTGAGCCACATTGCCCGAGAAGCCGAAATCGCCTCCGGTGTGCGCCTGCAACTCGTTCAAGGAGACCTGACCAGAGAACAGGTGGATGCCATCGTCAACGCTGCCAACGCGTATTTACAGCATGGTGGCGGTGTGGCAGGTGCGATATCCCTGGCTGGTGGGAGGGTCATCCAGCAGGAGAGCGATGACTGGGTGCGCCGCTATGGGCCGGTCACGCACGCCAGACCTGCAGTCACTTCTGCGGGCAGGTTGCCCTGTCGCTATGTCATTCACGCCGTTGGGCCTGTCTGGGGTTCTGGGGAAGAAGAGCTCAAACTCTCGCAAGCGGTTGCCGGAGCCTTAGAGGTTGCCAGCGAGCTTTCCCTGCGTACCGTCTCCATGCCCGCCATTTCCACAGGCATTTTTGGCTTTCCTAAAGAGCGCGCCGCGCAGGTCATCTTCGCCGCCATTCGAGATTTTTTTGCCTCTCATCCCACATCATCTCTGGAACTGGTGCGTTTGGTTTTGCTCGATGCCGCCACACTTAACGTTTTTTTGAAAGCATGGCAAACGTTTTTCTCACCCAAAGAAAAAGAATCATAATGCCCGCGTATTTCCGGCGTGGGAAGGGTGACCGATGATCACCTCTTTACAAAACCCAAAAGTGAAATGGCTGCGTGCGTTACAGGTAAAATCCCGCCTGCGCCATGAGGAAGGCGTCATGGTTATCGAGGGGGTGCGCCTGGTGGAGGAAGCTTTGCAAACAGGCTGGGCATTTCGCTTGGTTTTTTACAGCCCATCCCTCAGTCAGCGAGGCAGAGAGGTCTTGGCGCGCCTCACCCCCATGAGCCAGGTGGTGGAAGAGGTAAGCGAGACGGTGATGCGCGCGGTGAGCGACACCCAGACACCACAAGGCATCCTGGCAGTGGTAACCATCCCCTCAATGCATATAGGTGAGTCGCTGGATTTCGCCCTGGTGGTGGACGCCGTGCGCGATCCGGGCAACCTGGGCACAATATTGCGCACAGCGGCTGCAGCAGGCGTCCAGGCGGTCTTCATCCCTACTGGCGGCGTGGATCCGTATTCCCCCAAGGTGGTGCGTGCGGGGATGGGCGCTCATTTTCGCTTGCCCCTCTGGCTGGCTCCATGGCCTCAGATCAGCGCTCGCCTGGAGGGGTTGCAGGTATTCCTGGCTGATGCCCATGGCGAAGTACCTTATCACCAGGTGGACTTTCGTCCGCCTTTGGCGTTGATCATCGGTGGGGAAGCCCAGGGAGCAGGCATGCCAGCTCACCAGCTTGCCGCTGCGCGTGTGTGTATCCCTATGCCGGGAAATACGGAATCGCTCAATGCCGCGGTGGCGACTGGCATCCTACTCTTTGAGGTGGTGCGGCAACGCCGCATGCCTGGCTAAAAGGAGCTTGAGGAAGGTTCAGCTATGAGAATCCGTTCCATCACTTGTTTTCTGCCTCTGCAGGCTTCGGTAGATGATAATGCTCTGCAGAATTTGGGTAACTTCGCCATTCAAGCCCGGCAGACGTTCGAGAGCGCCGGTTTTTCGGTGCAAACGGTGCGCCTGGCGACGACACCCTTTTCGAGTTTAGCCCTTTCAGAGGTGGACGCGATGGTGGATTTGGCATGCGCCATGGAAGGCGCGGCGCGAAAAGCCGGTTTTGAGTACTTGTCGCTTGGGCCTGCTTTTCCAGAAAACCTCGCGCCTTATGCCTATATCCCGGAGATGCTTGCCGCTACACAGAGCCTGTTTCTCGGCGGGGTAATCACCACACAAGAGGGGTGCGTTTCACCGCGAGCCGTGCATCGCTGCGCTCAGATCATACATCAGGTGGCGGCTCTCTCAGCGGATGGCTTCACCAACCTGCGCTTCGCTGCTTTGGCGAATGTCCCTGCTGGCGCGCCTTTCTTCCCCGCCGCGTATCATCGCGCAAGCACCAGGGGTTTTGCCCTTGCTCTAGAAGCCGCTGATCTGGCAGTGCAGGCTTTCATGGAGGCGCGTGACCTTGCCAGCGGTCGGCAGAGACTGGTGGACGCCATAGAAGGTAATGCCCATCGTTTGTCGGACGTGGCTCGTCGCCTGGCAAACACCCACCACCAGACGTTTATGGGGCTGGATTTCACCCTGGCGCCATTTCCTCAAACCGAACGTTCGATTGGCACGGCTTTGGAGCGCATGGGTGTGCCTGCGGTTGGGTACCATGGCTCGTTGGCTGCAGCAGCCATCCTTGCCGACACCTTGGATCAGGCGCGTTTCCCGCGCGCCGGTTTTTGCGGTCTGATGTTTCCCCTGCTGGAAGATCACACCCTGGCGCAGCGCGCTGCTCAGGGCTACTTGTCCATCAAAGACCTCTTGCTGTTCAGCACGGTGTGCGGAACAGGTCTGGATACCGTTCCCTTGTCAGAAGACACCTCGGTTGAACAAATCGACGCCCTGCTCTTCGACTTGGCTGCGCTCTCCCTTCGTTTGGGCAAACCGCTCACCGCGCGCCTGATGCCTGTGCCGGGCAAACGTAGAGGCGAGTTCACCTCTTTTGACTTTCCCTATTTCGCCAATAGCCGGGTCTTGGGTGTAGAGGCTGAGCCCTTGGGAGAGCTGCTTTCTGGAGAGCAAGACATCCCTATTCGACGTGGCGCACATTCGGCAACTTAGGTGATCGAAGTGGATTAATATGCAGAGCTCGCCTTTGAGATGCTACAAATTGCAGGGTTTTCGTGTGCGGAAGACAATTCCAGCGTGCACATTCTTTGGCGCTCGCGCTTGAGCAGAGAGGGCAAATCTTTTGCCTGCGCAAGTAAGGCGTCGAATGAATAAAACGTCAATATATTATCGGGAATAAGGCGATCATATTCCCATTTGAATAAGGAGAAAACTGTTATGAGCGACATATGCTGTTCACAACCGTCCGCAGGAAGTGCAGTTTGCGATCTTCCATCCCCCACTATTCAGAAGAAATCGGGCTCTGAGGCGTTATGCCCTGAATGTGGACAGAAAGGA
Organism: Anaerolineae bacterium; assembly: GCA_037439525.1. Classification (GTDB taxonomy): domain Bacteria; phylum Chloroflexota; class Anaerolineae; order Anaerolineales; family UBA4823; genus JBBIVW01. The sequence goes on along the minus strand of JBBIVW010000006.1, from coordinate 48,080 downwards.
AAAATCGTTCAGGGTCAAACTGTGAAAGCACTTCTGTCCGTTTCTTTGCGCCTGCTTGAAGACACGGAGTATTATTTTTGTCGCACACCATCTTGCCCCCTGGTATATTACTCCCTGGATGGCAAGTCCACTTTCACGACATCCCAGGTACGTGAGCGAGTTTATCAAAAGGAGCCAAACGCAGGTGACGTATTTGTGTGCTACTGCTTCAGGCATACAGTAGCCGAGATTCTTCACGCTTCACCCGAAGAGCGTTTGGCGCTGGTACACGATATTAACGCTGGCATCCAGGCCAATCAATGTGCCTGTGACCTGCGCAATCCGCAAGGCTCATGCTGTCTGGGGAATGTCAGACGGGTCATGAACCAGACAGAACAGCCCTCTGCACTTTCCTAAACATGGGGGAATACCAATTTGCGGTCAAAGTTCTATCGTGCTCTTTGACTTGACAAGTGGCTTCACGGTGAGATCTCATTTCTCTCCAAGGGCGACCACTTTTAGGAACATTTTTCCCACCGCTCACCCAGAACAGATATACGGCCTGAGGAATTTGGCCGTGTAAGACTGCTCCATGGCGCACACCTCCTCAGGCGTGCCCTCAGCGATGACTTCACCGCCCGCCTCACCGCCCTCTGGTCCCAGGTCGATGAGGTAATCGGCGACTTTGATGATGTCTAAGTTGTGTTCGATGATCAGCACGCTGTTGCCCGCTTCTACCAGGCGTTGCAGCACATCAATGAGCTTGTGGACATCTGCCGCATGCAGTCCAACGGAAGGCTCGTCCAGCACATACATTGTCCGGCCTGTGGAGCGTTTAGATAGTTCGCGCGCCAGCTTGACGCGCTGCGCTTCGCCGCCTGAGAGCGTCGGTGCAGGTTGCCCAATGCGGATGTACCCCAGACCAACATCCTGTAGAGTCTGCAGACGATGGATCATTGAAGGGAAGGGGGCGAATATTTCCAGAGCTTCATCCACAGTCAATTCCAACACTTCGGCAATGTTCAACCCTTTGAATCGCACCTGCAAAGTCTCTCGGTTAAAGCGCGCCCCATGGCACACATCGCAAGGCACATATACATCTGGCAAAAACTGCATCTCGATGCGCAATTGCCCCTGTCCCTGACAGGCTTCGCAGCGCCCCCCATGTACATTGAAGGAAAAGCGCCCCGGTTTGTAGCCGCGCACTTTGCTCTCGGGCAATTCGGCAAATAAAGCGCGGATGTGATCGAACAGACCCGTATATGTCCCTGGATTGGATCGTGGCGTGCGCCCAATGGGGGATTGGTCGATATTGATGATCTTGTCCAGATGTTCAACGCCTTCGATACGGTCATGCGCTCCAGGTTGGGTGTGCGCGCGATTCAATTTACGTGCCAAAGCCTTATAGAGGATTTCCACCATCAATGTGGACTTGCCTGAGCCAGATACTCCTGTAATGCACACGAACTTTCCTAAGGGAATGCGCACATTAATGTTCTTCAGATTGTTCTCGCGTGCCCCGATAATCTCAAGATAATGTCCGTTTCCTTTTCGCCGATGGGTTGGGATGGGCACCTTTAGTTGTCCGGAAAGATACGCTCCGGTGAGTGAATTCGGGGTGTTGATAATCGCCTCGACCGGACCTTCGGCGACTACTTCTCCGCCATGTTCTCCGGCGCGCGGGCCCAGATCGATCACCCAATCCGCGGTGCGGATCGTCTCCGCGTCGTGCTCCACCACCAGTACGGTGTTGCCCAGGTCGCGCAAGCCCTGCAAAGTCTTTAACAAGCGATGGTTGTCGCGTGGATGCAGGCCAATCGAAGGCTCATCCAGCACATACAATACCCCCATCAGGCGAGAGCCGATTTGCGTCGCCAGGCGGATGCGCTGCGCTTCGCCCCCGGAGAGAGTCGCCGCAGATCGATCCAGCGTTAGATAATCCAGGCCAACGTCCACCAGAAATCCCAGGCGCGCCTCAATTTCCCTCAAAACGCGTGCGGCAATAGTCTGCTCTCGCGGGCTCAAGGGTGACTCCGCTCCGGCCAGCCTGCGCACCCACGCCAGCGTTTGTACTACTGGCCAGCGTGTGACTTCGACGATATTATTGCCGTCCACGGTAACCGCCATGGCCTCTTGCCTCAGGCGCGCCCCTTTGCAGGTCGGGCAAATTTGTTCACTCATCAATTCGGCGATGCGTTCGCGCATATATTCCGAAGTGGTTTCGTTGTAGCGGCGTTGCAGATTGCCGATCACGCCCTCATAAGCCATACGGAACGTAGCTCTGCGTCCATCTTTGTTGCGGTAATGTACTGTTACCTGTTCACCGTTGGTGCCGTACAGGATGATCTTTAGCTGCTCTTCGGGCAGGGTGCGTACCGGCGCATGCAGATCAATGTGGTAGTGTCGTGCCACGGCTTCAAGCGCCTGCCAGTAATAGCCGCCTTCTTCCCGTGGACCGCGCCATTCCGAAGCGTTGATTGCCCCTTCCGCCAGGGAGAGATCCGTATCTGGGATGAGCAACGCGGTATCAATCTCCAGTTTGCCGCCCAGTCCCTGGCAGTCCGGACAGGCACCGTGAGGGGTATTGAAAGAGAAAGTGCGCGGTTCGATCTCTGGCAGCACGGAACCGTGCTCTGCACAGGCGAGGTGCTCGGAGAAATGGATATCTTTGCCTTGAACTTGTGTTGTTTCAGCAAGTGGAAGGCTGGAAGCCTCTTGTGCCGCAGGCAGGAGATGGATCGTCATGTAGCCTTCGCCGAATTTCAGCGCCGTTTCGACCGAATCGGTCAGGCGTGAACGTGCCGCTTGGGCTTCTTCTTTGTCCTCTGCGTGGTGGATCACCAGACGATCGACAACCGCTTCGATGGTATGGATTTTATAGCGATCCATTTGGATGTCTTCATCCAGGTCATACACCTGCCCATCCACTCGGGCACGCACAAAGCCTGCTTTGCGGATTTCCTCCAATACAGCTTGATGGGTGCCTTTGCGCCCACGCACCAGCGGCGCCAGAATCAACAGGCGCGAGCCCTCAGGCAGTGCTTCTACGGCATCGACGATCTCTTGGGCCGATTGGCGTGCCACCTGTTTGCCGCAGATAGGGCAGTGGGGGATGCCAATGCGTGCGAAGAGCAAGCGCAGGTAGTCATAAACCTCGGTCACCGTGCCTACTGTTGAGCGCGGGTTGTGTGAAGCACCTTTCTGGTCTATGGATACTGCCGGTGAAAGGCCTTCGATGTAGTCCACATCGGGTTTGTTCATCTGCCCAAGGAACTGGCGAGCATAAGCGGAGAGCGATTCGACATAACGGCGCTGCCCTTCGGCAAAGATGGTATCGAAAGCCAGCGAAGACTTGCCTGAGCCAGACAACCCCGTTATGACCACTAATTTATCGCGCGGGATCTCCACGGTTATGTTCTTTAGATTGTGTTCCCGCGCTCCGACCACGCGAATGACGTTTTTTGACATAAGCTACTTTCTACAGTAATCTTGTGACAAGTGCATACGCCGATAATTTTAGCACATATGTTCGCAAAAATCCAGGAAGGCGAACTTTTTTCACATCATTGAGCCTTCCCTCAACCTGGCTCTGGCTCCTGTTCCAATATCTGGAAGGAAAACCTGGCGAGAAAGCGTTGAGGGTACAATAACCGGCACAATCGATAAACTCATTGGTTGAATGACAACCTTTTATTATACATTCGCCTTTGACCGAAGAAACCGGCAAAATTAAAAAAAGAGTTTTGTACATAGGGATTATCAGAGCCCTGGATGGCCTCCGTTTGGAATGTCTAAAAGCCGAAGCTGGTCAATGGTGGGTTGAGGTTTTTGATACGCTGCGCGCCTTCGCTTGTCCCTTATGTCTAAAAACCCTTGCATGCTATAATCTTGAGCGTCGGAGCCAAGCCTAAAGGTTAAATCAAATGGAGCGGAATTCAATGCAACCAAGCCACGATTTTCACGGTATCTTTCCCGCAGTGGTCACTCCGCTTGACGAACGCGGGGAAATCCATGCCGAGAATTTGCAATTGCACCTGCGCATTCTGGCAGACGAGGGTTGTCAGGGAGTCCTGCTTTTGGGCACAACGGGAGAGGGCCCTTCGTTGAGTGTCGTTGAGCGGGAGGAGATCATTCGCTTGGGAACGCAGGCTGCAAGCGGGATGGTGGTTATGGCAGGCACCGGCTGTGCCAGCCTGGCGGACACCCTGAGACTTACGCGAAGTGCTTTTGATGCGGGTGTAGATGCAGTGGTAGTCGTGCCGCCTTTTTATTATAAAAACCCCAGCCTCGGCGGCTTATTGCGCTTTTACCAGCGCCTGCTCGAAGAGGCAGTTCCCCCAAATGGCAAGTTGTTTTTATATCATATTCCTCAAATCAGCCAGGTGCCCGTCAGTCTGGAATTGCTGGAAGGATTGTTGGGGCTGGACGCGGCGCGCCTTGTGGGCATAAAAGACAGCGGTGGTGAGCTGGCTTATTTGCAGGCCGTGCGCCAGCGCTTTCCGACATTGAAAGTTTTTGTGGGCAGCGATCGACTGCTCTTACCCGCGCTAGAGGCGGGAGGTGTGGGCTGCATCTCTGCGGCAGCCAATTTCCTCGCGCCTTTAGAAGTGGCGCTGTTCGATGGCTTTCGACGCGGAGAAGATGTCACCGCGCTTCAGGAGTTGATCCGCACCTGCCGCCAGGTTCTGGAAGGTTACGGTCCCTTTCCGGCTTCGGTGAAGTACTTGCTGGGCAAGCGATACGGGACGTCTGGCTGGGAGGTCAGGCCCCCTCTGGTGAACCTTCCCCCTGAGAAGGGAGAAGCGCTGGTCGAAGAGTTGCGCCGGTTACATCTCGGCAGTTGGTTGGGATGGCTTGAGGGCGAAGTTCCTGGAGACGAATGAAGATGATCGAAGAAAGGTTAGAGGCCCAGGTCGGTGCGCACCTGCGCCGAGTTGGGCTATCTCTGGCAGTGGCCGAGTCCTGCACAGGAGGGTTGCTTGGACACCGCATCACCAATGTACCAGGTGCTTCAGATTTCTTTCTTGGGGGAGTGATCGCTTATGCGAACTCGGTCAAATTGCGGTTATTGGGTGTTTCCCCGCCGACATTGGAAGCCTACGGCGCGGTGAGCGAACAAACCGTTCTCGAAATGGCGCGCGGCGTGCGCGAGCGCTTAAAGGCGGATGTGAGCTTGGCCATCAGCGGCATTGCCGGACCCAGCGGAGGTACGCCAGATAAGCCGGTAGGTCTGGTTTGGATTGGTATGTGCACCCCTTTCATTTGTTCCGCACATCGCTATCACTTTCGTGGAGGGCGAGAAAAGATAAAAGAACAAGCTGTTGAAGCCGCGCTTCAATGGCTCCTTGAAGTCTTGTGCGAGGAAGAGAAATTCACCACTGTGAACAAGCCATAGAAGTTGTTGTCGATGCGCGAAGGTTGGCTTTTTCTGCGCCGAATATTTTCTTTGCTTTAGCAACCTGCGCCCGGCATCCTCCACCCTCATTGATTTTGTTGAAACCATGTTTTCTGCAAAAGTGTGTCTGGCGATGAGAGTATAGAGCCATTGCCAGACCGCGAATCAAGAAATGATGGCTAAAGATTAATTGGTGTATATCGCACCCACCTGAAACTGCCAAAATTTTCTGGATAAACTTTGGTATTATTAGCGTGTTATAGGTGCGAGGGCTCTGTGTCAACCCGTAGCACCGATCTGCATCTCGAGGAGGAATTGCCTTATGAATATTGGAAAAGCCTTTGTCTTCCCCACCGAAGACCAAGATTGGTTGCGGAAAGTAGGCATCGCAGCTCTGGTGATGCTCATCCCGCTGGTGGGTTCGTTTGCCCTGGCCGGATGGGGTCTGGAGGTCACGCGTCGCGTCATCCGTAGGGAGCCACAGCCACTGCCCGATTGGACAGACTTTGGCGGCTATATCGTGGGCGGTTTGCAGGTGGCGGTTATCGGCTTTGCCTATGTCTTGCCGATATTTCTCATCGTTGCCTGTTCACAGGGTCTCCTCTTTTCCCTGACAGATAGCGATAACGATACCATCACCAGCATCGTGACCCTGATCTCGATTTGTTTATCGTGTATCGTTTTTCTTTTTGTCATCTTTATGATGTTTTTCGTCCCTGCGGCGATAGGTAAGTTTGCCGATACAGGGCAAATGAGCGCGGCATTTCGTTTTGGTGAGATTTTCGGCCTGGTGCGTGCCGCCCCAGCCGCGTATTTATTGGTGTTATTAGGTAATCTAATCGCTGGTATCCTTGCCTCACTGGGCGTGATTGCGTGCATCATCGGTGTGTTCTTCACCAGCGCTTATGCGGCTGCGATCAATGGCCATCTTCAGGGCCAGGCATATCTGTTGGCTTCGGCAGCCGCTGCCCAGCCCGACTTGTCTGCGGTTTAAATTTCTCGACAAGCAGGGTGCGAAATCCTGGTCTGATTTCGCACCCTGACAAAATCTCGGTGTGCCAGTGACCTTATCCTAATCTGGCACGCTCGCGCTGCGCCACTTCTGCTTCCAACTTTCGAAAGAGGGGCTTGGGCTTCTCTAGTGCCTGGCCGGGAGGGAGCTGGCTGGGTTGCCATCGAACATCGTTGTGCGCTGGTTTGTAGCGTAAGACGACATGTTCGCCCAGCCCATCCTGGACCGTTTCAGTATATTGCTCTCCAAAGAGAGGGTATTGATATCCCAAACAAGTATGCAATGCTTGGCTGCTGAAGGGCAGAAAAGGGGCGAATAAGATTTTCAAAGAATCGATCGCCTTGAGAGCGACGTACACCGAAGTCGCAGCCTGAGCTTTATCTGTCTTGATTTCGAACCAGGGGGCGGTGCTATCCAGATATTTGTTCACCTCGGCTGCCAGGCGCAGCACCTCCGCCAGCGCGGCGCGCAAATGCACGGCTTCCAGATGTTCTCCCACCTGCTCAAACCCTTTTTCGATTCCAGCCAGCAAACTCAGGTCGTGCGCACGCAGTTCTCCGGGTTGTGGAATGTGTCCTTCCCAATGCTGGTAGGCGAAAGAAAGCACGCGATTTGCCAGGTTGCCCCAGGTGGCTACCAGGTCGTCGTTGTTTCGCCGCACAAAGTCCTCCCAATCCCAATCCGTGTCTTTGCTTTCGGGCATGTTGATCGTCAGGTAAAACCGCAGAGGGTCGGGGTCATAGTGGCGAAGGAAATCCAACCCCCACACAGCCCAATTACGGCTGCCGGAGATTTTTTGCCCTTCAAGATTCATAAATTCGTTGGCCGGCACGTCGTAGGGCAGAGTAAGTTGCGTACCTTCTTTGTTGAGAAAGAGTTTGCCGAACCATTCGCCAGCCCCGATTAATTGCCCGGGCCAGATGACCGCGTGGAAGGGGATGTTGTCTTTGCCGATGAAGTAGTACGCACGGGCATCTGGGTTGAACCACCATTTTTCCCAGGCGTCTTCCTCTCCAATGAGCTTCGACCATTCAATCGTTGCGGATAGGTAGCCAATCACCGCCTCGAACCATACGTACAGGCACTTGCCTTCCCAACCTTCGACGGGTACAGGGATGCCCCAATCTAAATCGCGCGTAATGGCTCGGCCACGCAGTCCTTCTGCCAGGATTTGACCCAGGGATTGACGCAAGACATTGGGGCGCCAGTAACTTTCGCGCTGGCGCAAGAACGCGACGATCGATGCTTCCAGCTTACCCAGGTCGAGGTAAAAATGTTCGGTTTCACGCAGCACCGGCTTGGAAGCGTCGATTTTCGAGCGCGGATCGATTAATTGCGTGGCATCCAGTAGATTCCCACATCGATCGCACTGGTCGCCGCGTGCGTTCTCATACCCGCAGAGGTAACATGTGCCTTCTACATAGCGATCAGGAAGGAAACGGCCCTGGGAGGGGGCATACCATTGGTTTTGGCGTTCAGTATATAGAAAGCCGTTTTGCTTCAGCGCCAAGAAGATCGTTTGGGAGACTTTAAAGTGGTTTTCAGTATGCGTACTGGTAAACAGGTCGTATGTCAACCCGGCTTTTTGGAAGAGCTCTAAGAAGCCCTGATGGTACTTCTGGTACACCTCCATGGGCGTGATCCCTTCGGCGTCGGCGCGCACGGTCACAGGCGTGCCATGCGAATCTGAACCAGAGACCATGAGCACATGATTCCCCTTTAGGCGGTGATAGCGCGTGAAGATGTCCGCCGGCAAATATGAGCCGGTGATGTTGCCTACGTGAATCGAGGAGTTTGCATAGGGCCAGGCAACTGCTGCCAGGATGTATTTGGACATTGTGCGCCTCCTTGATTTATCTAAAAATTGAGCTGCCCTCACCCGGGCAGCCCAATGTCTTCGCTCGTGCTGGCTCGCTGCTCATGCCGAGGCTAAGGCTGCCCGGTTGTGCTACCTGCGCGCATGGGCATGATGCGCATAGATGTTCTTTGGGACATAACGCTCGTTCGGGACACAAAGGGACACATGTTTCGCCTCGTAAAAATCGATAGGACAAGTCTAAAAGTCTGAGGGGATTTTGTCAAGGCACATAATCTTCGTCAGGAGGCTTATCTGCGTCAGGCAAATTGACCGGCGGCTCTTCAAGGCTGGTGAGCAGTGCGCTTAATGCTTCCAGGCGCGGGTCGATTCCTTCATCGTCATGGTGACATGCCGTGACATTGCGGTTTTCTCCGCAAACAGGGCACAACCCAAGACAATCTGGTGAACACAACGGGTTGATTGGAAAGGCAACTAGCATCTCATCACGTACAATTGGGGACAAATCGATCCAGCCCGTTTCGGGGAGCAATAGCCCGGAATCGGTGATGGTATTAGAGGTAAACGCGTAGAGCTCGGTAAAGGAGGTCTCAAGGTGCTGCAGGAACTCTTCCAAACAGCGTGCGCATGCCGCGCGCGCCAGTGCATGTAAGCGTGCGGTTACCAGTAATCCATGTGCCGTGCGCGCGACTTCGACACTCGCCACAAAGTCGTATAACTCCAAATCCGGAGAGATGAAGATTTCCGGTGCCTCAATAGCGAACTCACGAGAATACCCCACGTTCTCATGGGCAATGTAACCGACGTTGATGCGAAGAAGGTTCTGAGTTTTCATCGTTTGAGATAAAATAAATTGAGCGCTTTACCCGGCGCGGCTGGTTGCGATACTTGTAAATAAATGAATCGAAGCGGTTTGATTATAACACGCCATGCACTCCAATCCCCCTAAAGTTGGTCAGCCCTCAAGCCTTTTGATTGCCACCCATAACCCTGGAAAACGCCGGGAAATGGTTGCCCTTTTGCAAGACCTGGGCGTGCACCTCATCACGCCAGATGAGCTGGGTCTGCGTTTATCGGTCGAAGAGACAGGCGCAACCTATGCACACAATGCGGCGCTCAAGGCGTTTTCGTATGCACATGCCTCTGGCATATTAACCATAGCGGATGATACCGGCTTAGAGGTGGACGCGCTGGATGGTTTGCCCGGCATTCGTTCAGCACGCCTCATTGCCTCGGCGCATGTTACCGATGCACAACGGCGCAAGGTACTTTTAGAGCGCCTAAAAGGAAAACCTCGGCCCTGGAAAGCGCACTTTCGCTGCGTCGTGGCACTCGCCACCCCTGGAGGGGAGGTTTTTTTCTACGAAGGTGTTTGCCCAGGCGAGATCGTGCCTCGACCAAGGGGTCGGCATGGCTTCGGATACGACCCGATTTTTTTGTTGCCTTCCATTGGGCTTACCATGGCTGAACTAGACATGGCGCAAAAGAACCAGCTTAGCCATCGCGCCATAGCTGTGCGCGCGGCGAAAGCGAAACTAAAAGAATTGTTGGGGCTTCAATTGTGACCTCGCCTCATTTCTGGGGCGAAACTGGGTTATCATATTTGCATGCGCAACCCTGCATCATATCTTCTCCTGGATTGGGTGGTAATCACCCTGCGCTGGCTGGTTCTTTTAATCGCGGCTTTGGTCATTGCGCTAGGGGTAGGATTTGTCCAATCCACGTTGCTCCTTTTTGGCGCTTCTGCCGTCTTCCTCATCCTGATGACAATTTTCTTGCTCTACCGCCCACTTAGTGCGCTTGTGCGATGGGTGAGTGTGGCTGTAGATGCCCTTTTTGCTTTCATCGCTTTCTACCTTACAGGCACTTTTACGGGAGACTTGGGTTGGGTGGGGGTATTGCCGGTGCTCTCTATCTCCTGGTATTTTCAAACTCCCGCTTGGGTGATTGCTGCGCTGGTAATCCCTGCCGCTCAAGGCTTGGTTGCTTTGATGGATATCGAGCTTCCCAGTCTATTATTTCCTCTTGCAGGGACATGGTTGCTATGCTTGTTTAGTGGGAGCCTCTCTGCTCTGGGTGGACAAAGCCTTGTGCGTCAAAAAATTTGGACACGGCTTTTGGCGTCTTCGGGCATCCTGTCTCAAGTGCAGCACGAACGCCGCCGCCAGATCTACAACTTGATCATTGAGCTAAGTGCCTCGCTGAACGTTCATCAGGTGTTTGAGAAGGCTCTAGCCTTGAGCACCGACATTCTATCTCAATTGACCTTGCATGCTTCGAGGATGGTAGCAGGGGTCTTCATCTTTAACCAGGAGTCGCCTCCATGCCTGGAACTGGTGTCTCAACGCGGTTTTGTGCACTCCGACCTCCCTCTAACCATCCACGGGACAACGGGTTTCTTCAAGGCGTTGCTGGAAGATGGTCAACCGAGCCTGACGAGAAACTTCCACACTGATGCGGAACTGAGCCAGATCATCAGCCTGCAAAAATGTCGCTCTTTATATGCTGTGCCTTTGCGTAGCGGCCTGGATACTTATGGACTGTTGCTCTTTGCGCATCCAGAAGCGCATTTCTTCACCAAAGAGATTTGCGAAGTGTTGGACATTGTCGGTAGCCAGACGATGATCGCCATGCAGAATGCACGCCTTTACCAGGATTTGGAACGCGAGAAAGAGCGTATGATGGAGATTCAAGAAGAAGCGCGTAAAAAGATGGCGCGCGACCTCCATGATGGCCCAACACAATCTATTGCAGCTATTGCCATGCGGGTGAACTTCGCGCGTCGCTTGTTGGAGAGAAACCCTCAAACCGCTGCCGAAGAGTTATATAAAATCGAAGAGATGGCACGCCGTACAACCAAAGAGATTCGCCACATGCTTTTCACCCTTCGACCGTTGGTGTTGGAATCGCAAGGTTTGAATGCCGCATTGCAATCTATGGCTGATAAGATGTTCGAAACCTATGGACAAAAAGTGATCATCGAGGCGCCGTCAGACTGTATAGAACAGCTTGAAGCAGGAAAACAAGCAGTGGTTTTTTACATCGCGGAGGAGGCGGTAAACAATGCGCGTAAGCACGCTCACGCAGAACACATCTGGGTGAGGTTGAAAAACCTGCACAAAGAATTCGCCTTGCTGGAGATTGAAGATGACGGAGTGGGTTTTGACCTCCAACAAGTGAATTCGACGTATGAGCAACGCAGTAGTTTGGGCATGGTCAACATGCGCGAGCATGCCGAATTAGTCGAGGGGATATTGCGCATCGATTCCGCGCCTCGGCGCGGCACAAAGGTGCAGGTGGTTATTCCTCTAACGGACGAAGCTGCGCTCAAGCTCCATCGCAGCCTATAATGCTCCACTACAGGGCATAAGAGGGCGAAGAAATCGTGCCAGTTGCCGCCGAAATTTATTTTCGTAGCTTCGAGGGGGGTTCCTCCCCGTCTTCACCTGAGGTGGTCCTGCTGCATGGAGCAGGTGGAGATCACCTGTACTGGCCGCCCCAGATCCGACGCCTGCATGGCTATCGCGTATATGCCCTTGACTTGCCAGGACATGGGCGTTCTGCGGGAGCGGGCTTTCAAACCATTGCCGACTATGCCCAGGCTGTCCGCAGATGGATGCAGGAGGTAGGTATCCTGCGCGCCTCCGTGATTGGGCACTCGATGGGTGGCGCCATCGCTCAAATGTTGGCGCTCACCTTTCCCGAGCAAGTATCCGCTTTAGGCTTGATCGCCACTGCACCACAATTGCCGGTAAATGCTACATTATTGGAAGCCAGCAGCCACCCCTCGATGTTTGGTAAAGCTGTGAATATGCTGGTGCAATGGTCATTCTCCCCCTCTGCGGCACAAGATTTGATCGAACTTGCCTCACGCCGGCTTATGGAGGTGCGCCCGGCGCTGCTTCATGCGGACCTCATCGCTTGCAACCATTTCGACCTTCGTGACCAGCTTGCTGGTATTTCCCAACCCGTTTTGGTCATTTGCGGGGATCAGGATAAGATGACTCCGCTGCGCTCGGCGCGTTTGCTGGCGGAATCCATCCCTCGGGCAGAGCTGAAAGTGGTGCCTCAGGCAGGTCACATGGTGATGCTTGAACGGCCTGTGGAAGTGGCGGAATTATTGGCTGCATTTCTGCATCGCCTCGATCATCCATCTGACTCCCGGGCATGAGAAAGGGTTTATTTTGAAAGGCTATTACGTAGATTGGGTTTGCGTTCTCCTTGCCTAATATGTGTCCTTTGAGTATAATAAGAAACACCTGGGCGGATAGCTCAGTTGGTTAGAGCACTGCGTTGACATCGCAGAGGCCGTAGGTTCGAGTCCTATTCCGCCCACTCATACATAACCGCCTTGACCGGGACAAGTAGCCAGATATTTCATCGACAGGGAGAGAGGGTCGCTGACTGAAAGCCCTCTGCGAAAGAAAGCTGGTGAAAACCACCCGCGAGCGTGAGCCTGAACGGGAACATCCCCAGTAAGGCAAACGGCTGCCACCGTTATCGGGCACAGAGATGCCCTCATCAAGGGCAAATCTGGGTGGAACCGCGTGAGTGCTACGCTCTCGCCCCAGGCTGGGCGAGGGCTCTTGTTTTTTTAGGATGATGAAAGGAGTGCATCATGGTAGAGAAAAAAAGCGAACGGTATGAAGACAGCGATTTGTATCGCCTTCGGCATTCAGCCGCCCATGTGATGGCTCAGGCTGTTTTGGAAATGTTCCCAGAAGGGAAATATACGATTGGACCGCCAATCGAGGATGGATTCTACTATGACTTCGATCTACCCCGCTCATTGACCCCAGAGGACCTGGAGGTCATCGAACGGCGTATGCGCGAGATTATCCAGGGCAATCACGTGTTCCAGAAGAGGGTGATCAGCGCAGAGGAGGCGCGGCGGATTTTCAAGGATCAGCCGTATAAGCTCGAGTTGATCGAAGGTTTGGAACAAGGCGGGTACGACGAATATGGCAACCCGCTGGGCGAGAAGGTAGAAATCTCGATATATACTCACGGGAATTTTGTGGACCTGTGCCGTGGCCCACATGTAGAGAGCACTGCTCAAATCAATCCCCATGCGATCAAGCTGATGAGCGTCGCCGGGGCGTATTGGCGTGGCGATGAGCGCAACCCGATGTTGCAGCGTATTTATGGCACGGCATGGCACACTCCGCAGGAGCTGGAAGAGTATCTCTGGCGCCTGGAAGAGGCAAAACGGCGCGATCACCGCAAGTTGGGGAAGGAATTGGGCTTGTTCTACTTCTCCGAAGACATCGGTCCAGGCTTGCCTCTTTTTACTCCGAAAGGTGAAATGTTGCGCTATCTGATGGAACATTACGTTCGTCAGGTGCAAACGCGCTATGGCTACCAACACGTCTGGACCGGGCATATGGTCAAAGAAGACCTGTACCGCCGCTCAGGACATTATGAGAACTATCGCGATTCGATGTTTCCTCCTATGGTCGATGGCACCACCGTCTTTCGTTTAAAGCCGATGAATTGCCCTAGCCACATGACCCTCTATAAAGAAATGGGGCGCCATTCTTACCGTGAGTTGCCTCTGCGGTTTGCAGAATTTGCTACCCTCTATCGTTATGAAAAGACGGGTGAGTTAGTGGGTTTGACGCGCGTGCGTGCCCTGACCCAGGACGACTGCCACATTTTCTGCACGGAGGAACAAATCGAAAGTGAATTCACCCTGGCTTTGAACTTGATCCGCGAGGTGTTGGATCGCTATCGCTTTTCGGATTATCGCGTGCGGCTTTCCTTGCGTGGTGAGGGGGGCAAATATGTCCAGGATGATGAACGCTGGGAACGGGCAGAAGCCGCATTGCGCGCGTCGTTGGATGCGAATCAGGTTGATTTTTTCACGGCTACAGGCGAAGCTGCGTTCTATGGTCCAAAAGCAGATTTCCTGGCCAGGGATGTACTGGGGCGTGAGTGGCAGCTATCCACCATACAGGTGGATTTCATCCAGCCTGCCCGCTTGGGGTTGACATATATCGGAGAAGATGGTGAAGAACACACCCCTGTGGTATTGCATCGCGCCGTCACGGGCTCCACGGAGCGCTTTTTGGGTGTGCTCATTGAGCATTTTGCAGGCGCCTTCCCTGTGTGGTTGTCGCCCATCCAGGCTGTGCTCATCCCTATCGCCGATCGTCATTTACCCTATATTCGCCAGGTTCACGCCCGGCTGCTCGATGAGGGCTTGCGCGTGGAAATCGATGCGCGCAGCGAACGAATGAATGCCAAGATCCGCGATGCCCAAACGCAAAAGATCCCCTATATGCTGGTGGTAGGCGATCGTGAGGTAGAGGAAGGACGCGTCTCCTTACGCTTGCGCTCTGGAGAGAACCCCGGCTCGGTTTCGCTGGAGGAATTCCTTCGCCGTGTGAAAACGGATTTGGAAACTGGGGATTAAAACCGTACTGCGATCGCCATGCAAGGAATGAATTTTCTGTGGCGCGCCTTCTGCGCGTTGGTTGACGATTTCCCTTTTTTTTGGTATCATGCCTTCCACGTTTTACAAACCTGGATCAGTGGAAAGGAGTGACTTATCAGCGCGACAGAGTATCGTGTAAATGAAGCCATCCGCACCCCGCAGGTTCGCCTCATTGGACCTGATGGCGAGAACATGGGTGTTGTATCCATCGAAGAGGCACGGCGCATCGCCAAGGACGCTGAGCTAGACCTGGTAGAAGTGGCGCCTAATGCAGACCCTCCTGTTTGCCGGGTGATGGATTTTGGAAAGTTCGCTTACGAACGAGCGAAAAAGGAGCGTGAGGCGAAGAAAGCGCAAACGAAAATTGAGGTCAAGGAGATCCGTCTGCGCCCGAAGACGAATGAGCACCATCGTTATTTGAAAGTGCGCGATGCCCGTCGTTGGTTGAGCTCCGGGATGAAAGTCAAAGTGCGCATTCGCTTTCGCGGCAGGGAGATCACTTATCCTGAGTTAGCGCTTACAGACCTGAAAGAGATCGCCGAATCTCTGGTGGATGTCGCCGAGGTGGAGCAGGCTCCGGAGCTCGAAGGTCGTACGATGTTGATGGTCTTGGCACCGAAAAGGAAAAAGTAATCTGGCGCGTTGAGTAAGTGCTTTTGATCTGGTAAAAGTTTACTCCGCGGATAAGAGCCTGATCCGCGGAATTTTGTGTAAGAGGAGTTTATTGTGCCACGCAAACAACCTAAAGGAAAATACAAAATCAAAACCCACAAGGCTACGGCAAAGCGCTTTCGCCTCACTGGGAGTGGCAAGCTTGTGCGCACGAAGATCGGTAAAAGCCACTTGCGTCGCCACACCCCAAAACGCACCAAGCGTTTATTTACCGAGGTGTTGCCCGTCAAGGGGCGCGGTATCATCAAAGCTGTGAAGCGTTTAGCGCCCTACATGAAAAAGGAAGATTGATTTATTCAACCCTGAAATGCGGCTATTGGGTGTGCACAACGAGGAGGCCACGCGCCTTCTGACGCCCAAGGGCACGCAGGAGAGAGTGAAATGACACGTGTAAAGACAGGACCTTATCGCCGCAGACACCATAAAAAGGTGCTCAAGCTTACCAAAGGGCAGTTTGGCACGCGCCATCGTTTATTCCGGCGCGCCAACGAAGCCATGCTCAAGAGTCTGTGGTATGCCTATCGCGATCGCCGCACGCGCAAGCGCGATCTACGCCGTTTATGGATCGCCCGCATCAACGCTGCGGCAAGGTTGAATGGCACCACCTACAGCCGATTGATTGCTGCCATGAGGAAAAACCACATTGCCCTTAACCGCAAGATATTGGCGGATTTAGCTGTGCGCGATCCTCAAACCTTTTCGGCCGTTGTCAGCCGAGCTTTTCAGCAATAGATTGGTTTTATCGCCTTGATTCGCCAGGGATGGCACATGCCCATTTCGCAGCCATCCCTGCTTTGCACTTCATTGCTGAGAAACGATCCAAGAAGGGTGGTGCACGGGAAACCCGCAACCTTTCCACTTTTCTGGCGTACACTAAATTGGATATGGATGCATCGGGGTGTTTTGCCCTATAGTATAATCGCCCCGAAATTTGGAGATATACAATGTCAGATGAAGAACGCCGTCAACTTTTAGAAGGACGTGGAGGGGTGTTCAACGAATTCGCTTTGCGCCTCAAGCTGGTGCTTCGCCTGTTGAGCGATGGGCGCGTGCCTCTTCTCATAAAACTGCTCCCTGTGGGTTCGTTGGTCTATTTGCTCGTTCCAGATATTGCCCCCGGCCCTATCGACGATTTCTTCCTGATCTGGTTAGGAGCGTATCTGTTCGTCGAGTTATGCCCTCCCGAAATCGTCCAGGAACATGTTCACGCGCTGAAAGGCACAGCAACGAGCCAAGAATTGGATAGCACCCAGCGCTCCACCAGGGTCATTGACGCCACCTTTTCGGATAAGGATGAGAATGGAGGATGAACATCAAACTCGTCCTTCGCACCTCCCCTCGATGGATCATCCTTGTTCTGCTCGCTTTCCTTGTTACGTGCGCCCGCACGCCTGAAACGGCGCTACCTCCTCCACAAGTCTCAACCCCCTCCGCCGGAGTCGCGCCTCAGCTTACCGGGTCTCCTCTAGATTTAGCCACAACTCTAGCCGCGCCTCTCACCAACGGTTCTTCATCGCCCCCTCCTTTTGCAGCACCGACTGCAACCACTACTGTTATTGGCGTACCACTGGACCAGCCTCAAAGTTTTCCAGAGGTACACTCATATACCTGGAAAGTAGTTGTAGAAGGTTTAGAGTCTCCCGTTGGTTTAGCGCATGCTGCCGATGGCTCGCACCGGCTGTTTATCTTAGAACAGCGCGGCCGTGTACGTGTATATGATCTTTCGGGATTACAAGCTGCCCCATTCTTGGATATCACGCCACGCGTGGGCAGCAGTGCCTCCGAACAGGGGCTGTTGGGCATTGCCTTTCATCCCCGCTTTGCCCAGACGGGCGCCTTTTACGTCAACTACACAGATCGCAGAGGAGATACCGTCATCGCAGAATTCCGTTTACCCGACCCCACCATTTCCCTCGTCGATGCAGACACAGAGCGCATTTTGATGCGCATCCCTCAGCCTTTTGACAATCACAATGGCGGAGCTATGGCATTTGGGCCGGATGGCTTTTTATATCTTGGCCTGGGGGATGGGGGATCTGCTGGCGATCCGCTGGGCAACGCGCAATCCCGGCAAACGCTTTTGGGTAAAATTCTGCGCATTGACGTGGATCACGGGGTGCCATACGCCATCCCTGCAGACAATCCCTTTGCCAGCGGTGGAGGGCTATCCGAAATTTGGGCTTTGGGCCTGCGCAACCCCTGGCGCTTTTCGTTTGATCGCCTTACAGGTGATTTATATATTGGCGATGTCGGACAAAACCAGTGGGAAGAGATTGATTTCCTGCCTCGCGGTGTGGAGGGAGGTGCTAATCTGGGCTGGAATTACTACGAGGGCAGCCATCCTTTCTCCGGAAGCGCTCCATCAGGTGTTGACTTCGTCCCACCCGTAGCAGAGTATGACCACAGCCAGGGTTGTTCGGTCACCGGTGGCGTGGTGTATCGAGGTAGCCGCCTGCCTGCCTTTCGAGGCATATACTTGTTTGGTGATTTTTGCAGTGGCACAATTTGGGGGATGTTGTACCATCCCAATCATGGCTGGCAAATTCGTCGCCTTTTTGAAAACGTGGCGCGCATTGCCTCCTTCGGCGAAGATGAGGCAGGTGAGATATACATCGTGGATTACGCTGGCCGCATTTTACAATTGGTGGAGGGGCAATGAGAAGAAAGGGCAAAGCCTCACTGCTGCTCGAGAAGCAGCGTCATTCTGCCGGAGCGCTCTTTGGTCTGGTAGCCGGCTGTGTGTTCGCTCTGATTGCCTGGGGCGTGGATGGCGCTTTGTTGTGGAGCTTTTCGTCTAGCCTGCCGTGGTTGAAGTTCTTTGCCGGCCTGCCGCTATGCCTGGGAGGCGGTGCATTGGTCGGCTGGTTGACCGCTCGCCTCAACCGCTATTGGGCCGCCATCCTACTCTGGTTCGCGGCAGGATCATCCATCGCTTGGATGGGTCTGCGTTTGCCCTTTGAAGGCCTATCCCTTATCCATGGGTTGTTGACCCCAGCTTTTCGTAATTCGGAAGTGTATCCCTTTGTAAGCGATCTGCTGCCTGTGGGGATTTGGGTTGTTTTGGGTGTGGGGCTGGCTTTCAGCCTGGTTGGATTGCTGGAAGTTAATTTTCTGCAATCCTGCTTAGGACGAAAGATGACCACGCGCGGATGGATGATACCCCTGGTTGCCGCATTGCTGATCGTTGCCTCCGGCGTGGTTTTCGATGGCACGATCCATCGCTCTTTACGCGAGCCGATTGCATCTGTGGATCAAGGGCTGCGTGCATGGCTGCGCCAGGATCGCGCCTCTGGTGCGCAAAGCCCGACCTCATCTTCGGATTTAAGCGCCTTTCAGCCCTTGGAACAGTATATCCACCAAAATTATCGTCTTGCTTTGGGGGCGGTCAACCCAAAAGCTATTCACCAATCGGTCGTTATCGTGAATTGGGAAGATGTGTGGGGCAATTGCTTTATCGAGGGTAGCGAGATCACCTCATGTCAACTGAGCATCGATCGATATGTGAAGCCATTGATTTGCATCCTGGCGGGAGGGATGCAGCATGAGTGCGGCATCCAGGTCGCTCCAATGGCGCTCGAGCAGATACAGATGATCATAGACAGGATCAAAGGCACGGATGTCAGTTTTGAGATCTTTTCTCAGCAGGGCGCCGTGGTGTTGGTGCGCGTGCTTTCGGATAATTCGGCGGAGTATCTTTGTCTCATGGGTGAACAGGCGCGTATTACCCTGCAGCGTTGCATGACCAGGCGGTAGGTCTTTCGGCATTGAGCTTGGAACTAAAAATGGAGCCATCGTCATTCGCCAGGATACGGCAGATCTTGCGGGCCACAGCATGGCTTTGCCTGCTCTTATGGGCTGTAGCCTGCGCGGGAAGAGAGCCTGAGAGCACGCCAACGGTTCCAGCGTTGCCTGTCACCATACAAACATCAACTTCCACTCCCTCAGCTACTTTACCTCCTTGTCCACCCTGCCCTACGCCGCCCACAGTGACACCTGAACCCACGGAGACATTTACTCCCACTCCCTCACCCACGCCACAGATCGTACGCTTTGCGGTGATTGGCGATTATGGTGAGGGAACTGACGCCGAGGCAGACGTGGCAGATTTGGTACACAGCTGGAATCCTGACTTTATTATCACCACCGGAGATAACAACTATCCCTCTGGAGCAGCTGAAACCATAGATGGACATATTGGGCGCTTTTACCATCGTTATATCTACCCCTATACCGGTATTTATGGCGAGGGCGCGGAGTACAACCGTTTTTTTCCCTGTTTAGGCAATCATGATTGGGATACCAACAGCGCCCAGGCTTATTTCGATTATTTCACCCTGCCAGGAAATGAACGCTATTATGACTTCGTGTGGGGCCCTGTGCACCTGTTTGCCCTGGATAGCGATTCACGCGAGCCGGATGGCGTCTCTGCCAATTCCGTGCAAGCCCTGTGGCTTCAGCAGCAGCTGGCAGCCTCCACTTCTCCTTGGAAGATCGTCTATATGCATCATCCACCGTATTCTTCCGGGGTGCATGGTCCTGTAGAATGGATGCAATGGCCGTTCAAGGAATGGGGCGCCACGGCTCTGCTCGCAGGACATGACCATGTCTATGAACGTCTGCTGATCGATGGCTTACCCCTCTTCATCAATGGCTTAGGAGGCGGACCGCGTTACGCCTTCAAATTTATTTCACCCTATTCGCAGGTGCGCTTCAACGCAGATTATGGCGCGATGTTGGTCATAGCCGATGACCAGGTGATCACTTTCCAGTTCATCACGCGATACGGGGAAGAGATCGATCGTTATCAGCTCGAGCGGTAAGGCGAGCAAGCTTTATCCGCCCAAGGTCTGCTCAAAAGGTTTTCAGCCGGGTTTGTGAGACGTCACACACGTCTGATTGAGGATTGTGAAGCCCTGATTGATTACCCCTGATTCACCATCCATACATAATAAAACTTTCGTTTTACCCTTGACAAGTTTTAGCCATCTGTGATAACATTGCGTCGCTTAACAAAATCTTAACGAAAGGAAGGCACTCTGATGTTCGAGGTCAAGGACCAATATATTGGCAGCAACCTAGCTCCCGTTAGCGGTAGCGCTGGTTTGCCTTGTCGGAGTGCGCCTGTCGTCCAGTAGTATTATTCCCAACAAAATGGACAGCCACGGGTGCGCTCCAACCCCGTGGCTGTTTGTTTTCTAATCGCTTGACCAGCCATGGGGGTTCTTGGAGAAGGTTTTTTATTCACATGAGGAGTTTTTAATGAACGAGCACGTTTCGCAAGCGATAATTGTCCGGGAGGCTTATAAAAAATTCGGTAAACCTCTTCCCTCTCTGTTGGAGCGGCTGGTACGCGACAGGTCACAAGGGAATGGCAATCGCACACAACCGGGCTTGGCAAAAGAGGTTATTGCGGTGGACCGTGTTTCCTTTACCGTGGAGCGTGGAGAGATCTTCGGTGTATTAGGACCAAACGGCTCTGGCAAGTCCACCTTGATCCGCCTGCTGGCTACACTCTTGTTGCCTGATGGAGGCGACATCCGCATTTTTGGCTATGATGTCGTCAAAGAGGCCATGCAGGTGCAGCGCCTGATCAACCGTGTCTCCGTAGAAGCCAGCTTCTTCAAGAAGCTTTCACCTATGGAGAACCTGCTTTACGGTGCGCGCCTGTATGGTATGGGCGGTGCGGAGACGCGCCGTCGCGTGATAGAAATCCTCACCCGCCTGGGCTTGGAAAAGCGCGCCATCAACAATCCCATGGAGGAGATGTCGCGTGGGATGCAGCAGAAAGTCGCCATTGCCCGCGCCTTGCTCTCTCGCCCCAGGCTGCTTCTGCTGGATGAGCCAACCACGGGTCTGGACCCACGCTCCAAGCGCGAGGTGCAGCAAGTGGTGCGCGAATTGCGCCAGGAACATGGCACGACCATTTTGCTTACCACGCACGACATGATCGAGGCTGACGAGTTATGCGATCGCGTGGCCATCATCGACAGCGGGCGCATCGTTGCCCTGGACACCCCTGAGGGGTTGAAGCGCCTGGTATCGAAAAATGGGCATCAACCCACTTTGGAAGAAGTTTTCCTGGAACTAACCGGCAAGCAACTGGTTAAGGAAGAGGATTGAGAATGATGGTTAAAAAATCGGACGGTCTGGCATGTATTTGCCAGACCGTCCACACCCTCAGCGGAAAGGATGATTAGGATCTTAAAATGGCTGCGTTTATCAATGAATTCAGAGCGACCTACGCCTTTGTCGAACGAAACTACCACCTGGTCAAACGATACTGGTCTTGGGAATTGGTCTGGCTGGTGTATTCCATTGCTAATAGCCTTTCGGTAAGTTATATTGGTTTGGGCATGGAACGCATTGGGGGTAGCGAGAACGTGGATGGGCGCTATCTGGTTTTGTATCTTGTTGTAGGCACCCTGGTATGGCGCTACCTTTCTATGATTTTCTATTGGATCACAGATGTGATCGGTATGGAGCGCTGGGAGGGCACCATTGAGTACACGCTGATGGCGCCGATCCGCCGGCTCACTCATATGGCTGGCCAGACGCTCTTTGCTGTAATCTATAGCATGGTCTTTACCAGTATCATTCTGCTGATCACCGTCGTCCTATTTGATATTGACATGAGCAAAGCCAACCTGTGGGGAGGCGCACTCATGTTGATTTCCGGGAGCTTATCTTTCATTGGCGTGGGCATCATGGGCTCTGTATTGCCGATGCTCTTTCCTGAGCGGGGCTCGCAGATGACCCATGTCATCATTGCCTTACTTTTGCTGGTTTCAGGAGTCTATTACCCGATCGAGGTGTTGCCCGAGATTTTGCAAAAGCTGGCTGTGGTCAGCCCGGCGACTTATGTGCTGGATGGCACGCGCCGCGCCCTGCTTGAAGGGCTCGGCACACACCTGCTCTGGCCCTACATCTGGCCGACTCTTTTGATGGGCATTGGAGCCATCCCCGCGGGTTTATGGGTGTTCAATCTCGCTGAACGGTACGCTAAACGCACGGGCAAGCTGCACCGAAACGGTTAAAATAGGGGGCGAAGGGAACAAATAGGAGGCCATAATGTCCATTCGCGCTGTTATTTGGGACTTTGGGGGTGTATTGATGCGCACTGAAAATCGCCAGCCGCGTGAGCAACTGGCGCAACGCCTGGGCATGAGCCTTGCGGAATTGGAGGCTTTAGTGTACGAAAGCGAGACAGCTCAAATGGCGCAGCGTGGTGAGATCGAGCCAGAGCAACACTACCTCAGCCTGGGCGAGAAGTTGCACCTCGAATCAGTCGAACTGGAAGCCTTTTTTCGCCAGTTTTGGGCTGGGGATGTTTTGGATCATGCGCTGTTGGAATATATCCGCACGCTCAAGGGGCGATATCGCATTGGTTTGCTGAGCAATGCGTTTGGGAATTTGCGCGGCTACTTGAACGATGTCTTGAAAATTGACACGCTTTTTGATCATATCGTCATTTCCGCCGAGGTGGGCATTACCAAACCTAACCCCAAAATTTATTTCATGGCTCTGGAAGGCTTGGGAGTTTCTCCCCCCGAAGCAGTTTTCATCGACGACTTTGAGGGCAATGTGCTTGTTGCGCAGCAGTTGGGAATGCACGCCATCCGCTTCGATCACCCCCAGCGTGTGCGCCATCAGCTTGCCTCTCTCTTGGAGGTCAATTGAATGAACCCGCTCGATTTCACGCGTTTAACCATCTCCCAAGCCAGCCAGCTGTTCAAGCGTAGAGAGCTTTCGCCGGTCGAATTGACGTGTGCATACCTGGAGCGCATTCAGCAGCTCGATACCCGCTTGAACAGTTACCTCACTGTCTTGGCCGATACAGCCCTGGAAGAGGCGCGCCAGGCTGAAGCATGTTGGACATCTGGGCAGCCTCAGCCTATGGACCTTTTATTGGGCATTCCGCTGTCGTTGAAAGATTTGTTTGAAACGAAGGGTGTGCGCACCACCGCTGGCTCGAAGTTCTTCAAAGACTATTATCCCGCTCAGGACGCTTTTGTTGTCGAGCGAATAAGACGCGCTGGCGCTGTGATTCTGGGCAAGACGAACATGCACGAAATTGCTCTCGGCCTGACTACGGTCAATCCCCATTTTGGTGCCTGTCACAACCCATGGGATTTAGAGCGAATTCCAGGTGGCTCTTCAGGGGGTTCGGCGGTTGCCATAGCTGCCGGGATGTGTATGGGTTCTTTGGGAACGGACACCGGCGGCTCGATCCGCGTCCCCGCCTCGCTGTGCGGTGTTGTTGGCTTGAAGCCCACCCGTGGGCGCGTCAGCCTGAGAGGGGTGATTCCACTAAGTTGGAACCTGGACCACGTTGGACCGATGGGTAGGTGTGTGGAAGATGTTGCCATATTATTGCAGGTCATCGCTGGCTACGACCCCCAAGACCCTTTTTCGGATGACGTACCACAGGAAGATTATCTGAAGCACTTGAAGGCTGGCGTGAAAGGCTGGCGCATTGCCATAGCGGATGATGACTATTTCAATCAGGTTGATGCCACGATATTGGAGTCCATTCAAGCTGCAGGGCGCGTGTTCGAAAGCCTGGGTGCCACAGTTACCCCGCGGCCATTCCCAGGCGCGCACCAGGCAGCCTTATCGAATGGCATGATGACCGTTGGTGATGCTGCGGTGTTCCATAAGGCGCGCCTGGAGAACAACGCCGAGGATTTTGGCGAGGATGTCTGCCAGCGCTTACGCGTGGGGGCCGCCCTCTCCCTGGCAGAGTATGTTCAGGCGCGCCGCACTCAGGCGGAGATGCGTCGACGTTTCGAACTCTTCTTTGAGGATTTTGACCTCCTGCTCACGCCAACTACTGCCACCTCTGCAGTGCGCATCGTTGAAGCGGATGCGTTGGCACAGGCAAAGCTGCTCACCCGGTACACCGCGCCTTTCAACCTCACCGGCCTTCCTGCCATTTCCCTTCCATGCGGCTTCACGGAACAAGGGCTGCCTATCGGCTTACAATTGGTAACTGCAGCGTGGGGAGAGGCGCGCCTTCTGCGGGCAGCCTATGCTTTCGAAACCGCAACACAGTTTCACGAGCGTTTTCCCGCTTTGTAAGCGCTGCGCAGGGAAACTAAAGACAGGCGTACACGCGATTCGCGGCAGTGGTTTATTGCACAGAAGCGAGCATTACTGATGAAATCCGTGTCCATAACGCTAAGGCAGATGCGCAGCTTCAATCGTTCTGCGCGCCTTTTTCTCCTTGCCACAATTCTGTCTGGCACTATCTTCAACATTTGGTGGCTGTACTTCAACTTTTTCATCCTGGGAAGGGGTTTTGATCGCGCTTTCCTGGGTTTGGTGAATTCTGTTCCCTCCGTCGCCTCACTGATTCTGGGGCTGCCGTTGGGGATACTTCTCGGTCGCCTAGGCTATAAGCGCGCCATGCTTCTGGGCGTTGGCATTTATCTGTTTGCTTCCGGCGTAGAAGTGAGCGTTAGACAACCATCCTTGATCGTAGCGGCAGCTTTTATTGGAGGCGCGGCGAATACCTTATGGTTTCTCAGCCAGGCGCCTTTTATGATGCGTACTTCTACGGAGGAAAACAGGACTTTACTCTTTAGCTTGAACTTTGGCCTGATCACCCTTTCCGGTGCGTTGGGCAATTTTGTCGCCGGTCAGCTACCTCAGTTCTGGGGGAATATCCTGAATGTCCCGGCGGATAGCGTTACCGCCTATCAGGCTGTGCTTTTGATGGCTTTGGGGCTGAGCACATTTACACTGATCCCTCTGGTGCTCATCCGCGAGGAACCTCAGCCTGCTGGCGAACAAATCCAAGCAAGTCCGATCATCGAAGAAAAAACCGCTCCCTCAAAACCTTCCTACATGCAGGTTTTACGTAGAAAGATCACCTTTCAACTCGCCTTGCCCAACCTTTTAATCGGCTTTGGAGCATCCATCCTGATCCCTTATATGAACGTTTTCTTTAACGATAAATTTGCCATTAGCGATCAGCTATTGGGCACCTTGTTCAGTCTCTCCGCGGTGCTCACTGGCTTAGGCACGCTGGCCGGTCCGCGATTGGCAGAGGAGGTGGGCAGCAAGATTCGTGTTGTCGTCCTCACTCAAAGCCTCAGCCTGGTGTTTTTGTTGTTGATCGGTTTTTCTCCTTACCTGTCTCTGGCGAGCATTGCATTTTTACTGCGTGCCATGTTGATGAACATGGCAACTCCATTATTTAGCGCCTTTGCCATGGAACAAGTACATGCCTTTGAGCAGGGCGTGCTCAACAGCGTAAAAGAACTTGCCTGGCAGGTGGGCTGGGCAGTTGGCCCTTATCTATCGGGGGTTATTCAGGAGAGCTATGGCTTTGCCCCGCTCTTCATCCTTACCAGTGTGCTATACGCCATTTCATCGCTATGCACCTGGTGGTTCTTCAGGGGTGACACGGCCCACTCGCGAGGGTGAGGTGGAAGTAGGGAATGTGTATCATGGAATAGGGGGAAAATAAAAAAAGCTGCCTATGAAGACAGCCGCGCGAACGAATCTCAATCTCAAAATGAAGGCTGTCTAACCTGACTTGCTGGCCTCCTCTGTGAGGATATGCCACCCACACAAGCCAATACCCCAGACTGCCCAAACTAGAGGTGCAGAACGAACCATACCCCAAGTTACTGCATCGAGCAGCCCATGGATAAGCAGAGCAATTTGGCTTCCGACTAATCCAGCCCCAAGCGCCAGCCAGAATGGCCGTGCGATGCGTTTGCCTAGTTGCATCATCTTCCAGGCATGGCTGAGGATAATGCCAAATAACCAGAGATATGCTGCTAATCCAATCAATCCCAGGTCCACACCGATTTGTAAGAATAGGTTGTGTGCGTGTTCATATGATGAGGTTGAGTTTATTCCTATAATGGGGTAAAGGGTCTGCGTGGTTTCCTGGAACGTTCCCATGCCAATGCCGGTTAAGGGAAAATCGATGATCATTTTGGCCGCACGTTGCCAAATTTGCAATCTCTCCGGAAATCCTTGAATTGAACCGCTTGAGGTTGCCAGAGAGACAACTTCTGCTAATCCTATCCTCCAAACCACCAGCCCAGTCGCGCTGGCAATCAAGGGGAGAGCAATCCATCCCCTCCGCCAGCGCCAGATGATGAACATCAACCCGATGGCAAAGGCAGTGAGCCATGCGTTGCGCGCTTTGGTGAGCAAGATGGTAAGACAGGCAAAAAGCACCGCCGCCAAGGTGAGGGCGCGTTGTGCCATGGATAGCCCTTTCCAGCGATATAAGAGCATAGCCAGAGGGATGGGTAAGAAGAAAACCAGCGTTCCAGCCAGTACATTGGGGTGGATTGCGTCTGCGAAAGCGACCCGAAAACGTTGATAAAAGGAAGCGGAAATAAAGGGTAGTTTGCTGATCGACCATTCTACGCTAAACGGAGCCGCTATGGCTAAAAGCAGGGTGGCGAGCGTAACGCCGGACTGCAGCCACTCAAGCCTGGTTTGTGTATTTGTCCAATTATAGATGGCGTAGAACAAAGCCACTCCGCTGAACAGCCGCGCTACCTGGAGGCTGCTTTCCTCGGGCAAGGGCGAGATCACTACACTTATCCCTCCCATAATCGCCAGCAGGAGAATTGGGCCATCGATCGGTGTGCGCAGGCTGAAGTGACCGCGCCCGATTTTGCGTATCGGCCAAAAGAGCAGTGAAATTCCCAGTGTAATATACATCCATGGGGGTGAAACGATGCTGAGTAGTACAAAGCCGCCTACCACCCAAAATTCGAGTTTGAGCAGGTAAGCGGCAATGTGCCTCAGGGTCGTTTTATATTGTTGTCTGAGCGAGAACAGGTTCACGCGCGGGATAATTTCTTATGACTCGGGCGGAGAAGGTTGTTTCTTCCGGCCTTTTCTTCTTCCAAGCCCAAGCAGTTTGGTCTTGCCGTTTGACTTGCCTTCTCCATTTTCTCCGAAGTAATTTCCATAATATCGTGAATAGTAGTACGAGGAGTAATAGTAGTGTGAGTAATATTGCGCCTCGCGCTGCGAGGCAGAGTTGAACACCACGCCAACCAATCGCGCTCCAGCCCGTTCAAGTTGTTCGAGCACCGCTTTTGAGGCGCTCAAACGCGATTTACCTGGTTGGACCACCAATACCACCCCATCTGCTTTCGAGGATAGGACAATCGGGTCCGCAAGGATACAGGGGGGCGTATCCAGGATGAGGATGTCGCTGCGCGCTTTAAGCGCCTGTAAAATAAGATCCATCTTTGAAGAGCTCAATAACTCCACCGGGTTTGGAGGCAGGCTGCCGGTGGTCAATACCTGGACTTTGTGTTCTCCCCATACTTCGATGACCTCTTCCAGTTTCATTTGGTCACGGAAGACGTCGCTAATTCCTTTTCCATTGGGGAGGTTCATCGCGCGATGAATTGCCGGTCGTCTCAAGTCGGCGTCCACCAGCATAACCTTTCTCTCCCCCTGAGCCATAACGATTGCCAGATTAATAGCGATTGTCGTTTTGCCCTCTTCTGGGCTGGTGCTGGTAATGACCAGGCTTTTGAGTGGTTTGTCCACACCTGCAAAGTCGAGGTTCGTCCTCAGGGTGCGGAAAGCCTCGGCGATCGGGGAAAGGGGGTGCTCTGCGGTGAAGACCTCGGGCTGCGGAGCGCCATTGTTCTCCTTGTCGCTTGCGCCTTGAATTTCACCAATGAAGCCGATAATTGGCAGGTTGAAAAATCGCTCGATATCTTCGGGCGTTTTGACCGTGTCGTCCAGATATTCCGTCAAGAAGGATATACTGGCCATAATCAGCAAACCGCTCAACGCTCCAAGGAGCGAGCTGCGCAGAGGCTGTGGTTGAATGGGTTTGCTTGGCACAACCGCCTCTTCGATTTGCACCACAGTGGGTGTATTGGCATATTTTGCCAGGCGAATCGATTCGAGATTGTCCAACAAGGTGGTATAGATTTGCTGGTACAATGCCAGGGTGGCCTGTTGCTGATCCAGGCGCGCTTGTCTATCCTGGTTGCTGGTACCTCCTGTGCTCCCGAGCACCACAAGTTTTGCATAGGTTTCTTTGTATAGCTGTCGTAGCGTTTGCAGTTGATCCAGGTGGTTTTGCTCCTCCCGCAACGCGATGTATTCTTGTTGTGTTAGGGTTGGTGTGGGCAACGGTGTGGCAGTAGCGATAAAAGGATTGAGAGGGGTAGGAGGAGGGATAGGAGTGGGATAGAAGGCGGCAATAGCATCCTCCACTTTGATAATCTCTGCTTCTGTATCCTCGAGGCTCTTCTTGAGCTCTGCCAGCCGCTGTTGGAACGCCTGATCCTGTTCAGCTTGCAATGACAACTCTTCTTGTTGAGAGGTGAGTTCGATTTCGGCTTGCAGGTCATCAATTTGTTTCTTCACCTGGTCGATTTGTTCCTGTAAAGTTCTTTCCGAAGCCTGATAACGTTGGTTTTGCAGGTTATCGTTGTACTCAATGAATACTTCGACTAATGTATTGGCTATTTCGGCTACCTGCTGTGCGTCGTCATCCGTGACTGTGACCTCCAGGAGCAGCGAGTCGGGAATATGCCGAACGTTGATTTGATCGCTGCGCACCGGGTAGCCCACCCGTTCACTAAGGGGATTTAGTACTTGTTGGGTGTTGATCAATTGGGAGTACGTTGCCGCCAATTGAATATCGTTCCAAAAATAGTAGGTTGTCCCCTGCTGGTCGAGTGCGCGACTGACCATCATGCGGGTTTTTGTTTCATACACTGTTGGCTGAAAGAGACTCAGGATGTATCCACCCGCCAATCCGCATAACAGCCCCAATGTCAACAGCCAGCGCCACTTTTTTATGAGTAGAAAATAATGCTTGAGTTCCATGTTCGTTATTAACCACTCCCCGGAGTGAAATTGCCTCCAGCAAACATCATCATGTTGTCTGTTTCATTTTATCATATTCCGAATTTTTAGGTAGAAAATCCCCGATTTTGGTGTTCATGTAAAGCCCGAACCACTGCCCGAGTAACCATCTGCCGTTGTTCATCGGACATATTGGAGAAAAGCGGTAGGGTTACCTCCCGCCTGGCAAATGTCTCCGTTTTAGTGAGGACAACATCGGGGTAGAGCTTCTGGTAATAGCGGAACAAATGAATCGGCGGGTAATGAATGCTGGATTGAATGCCTTCATCGCGTAAACGGCTCATAAAGGTAAACCGATCGACCTCTTCGGGTAAGAGCATGGGGAAAAGGTGATAGGCCGACTGGATATGAGTCTCCTCCGCCAAATGTTGGAAAGGCAAGCCCACCTCGGTGCTATGCAAATCTCGCCAATAGCTTTGAGTGATTAGCTGGCGTTTCATGTTGTTTTGGGTCAACCTTTCCAATTGCTGCAATCCCAGGGCGGCGCGCATTTCGTCGATGCGAAAGTTGTAGCCCAAGGCAATGACATCGTAGGAAAACGCATGCCCTTTGTGGCGTTCCCAGGTGAGCGAGGTCATACCGTGCGAGCGAAGCAGCCGGACCTTGGCTGCCAGTTCGTCGTCATTGGTGGTGACCATGCCCCCCTCTCCTGTGGAAAGGTTCTTGTTGGCGAAAAAAGAGAAGCAGGCAATATCTCCCCAATTGCCAGTAGAGCGTCCAAAATAGCTTGCACCAGGAGCGTGTGCGCAGTCTTCGATCACTTTTAAACCCTTTTGTCTGGCGATGGAGCGGATTTCCTCCATGCGGCATGGATACCCACCGTAGTGCACTACAAGCACCGCTTTGGTGCGAGGAGTTACCAGGCGTTCGATTTCTTCGGGGTCGATGTTCGGCTCCAGGGGGTCGATGATGTCTGCAAAACGCACCTGTGCCCGGCAATACAACACCGCATTGGAAGAAGCCACGAAAGTCAGAGAGGGGAGGATGACCTCATCCCCTTCGCCGATACCCAAAGCCAGGCAAGCCAGGTGGAGAGCTTGTGTGCCGTTCGAAACAGCCAGGGCATGCGTTACCCCCATGCGTTCGGCAAAGCGCGCTTCGAACGATGCAGTAACCTCGCCCATGGAAAGCCATTTGCTTTGTAGCACCTGTACCACTGCATCAATGTCTTCATGGCGAATGTCGATATCAGCCAGGGGGACACGCCAGTTCATGATCCAAAATCCTCTGGTAACAGGTATGGCTTCAAACTTTCGAAGTCTTTCACTGCTTGTTCGTAATCGTCAGGGCGCCCCAAGTCTTGCCAGTATCCATTGAAACGATAGGTCATCACCTTTTCATTATTGGCGAGCATTTTCAACACCAGGTTGGGAAAGTCTAGGTATTGGTTATAAGGGATGTATTCAAGCACCATTGGCTCGAAGATGTAGAGTCCCATGCTGACGGAAAAAGTATAGCTGGGTTTCTCGATGTAACCCACCAGTTCGTCAGCGCCATTGATTTCTAAGACCCCCAAATCGATGTTTACCTGGCGCTCATGAGACGCTATTGTGGCAATGGCTTGGGACTGCTTGTGTGCCTGGATGAAGGAGGGTATATCCAATGTGGTCAGCACATCTCCATTGGCGACGATGAAGGTTTCGTTGAGTTGGTCCGCGACCAGCGAGAGAGGACCGGCTGTTCCTAGGGGTTGTTCTTCGAAGCTATATGAGATTTTAAGCCCAAACCGCGATCCATCTTGGAAAAAGGCGCGTAGCAATTCGGAGAGATGACCTACCGTGAGGATTGTTTCCCGGATGCCGGCTCTTTTCAATTGGTAGAGAAGGATCTCCAGAATGGGCATATCCCCGATCGGCATCAAAGGCTTGGGGAGGATGGTGGTGTACGGAGAGAGGCGTTTGCCTTTTCCACCTGCGAGAATCACTGCTTTCATGAGCGTACCATTTCCTTTAGTGAATTAGAATTGATAGTCTTCTGTGTATGGATAAGCCTCCAGGTGTTCCTGGATCCATTGGATGGTCCATTTTAGACCCTGACTCAAATCGACTTTGGGGCACCAGCCGAGCAGCTCTTTTGCATGGCGATAGTCAGCTACCAGGCGTTGCACTTCGCTTTTTTGCGGACGAATACGTTGTGCCTCTACTTGAATTTCAACGCGTCGACCAATGATTTGTATGATTTTTAGGGCGAGATCGCCAATGCTCATTTCATTTCCACTTCCCAGCTGGATCACTTCACCTTCGATATCTGGTACCTGCCCAACCATTAGAAAGCCGTTTACCGTGTCGCTGATGAAGGTTAAATCCCGGCGCGCCTCCAGGTTGCCTAATTTGACGGTATCTGAAGTCAACGCTTGGGTGATGA
Source organism: Anaerolineae bacterium (assembly GCA_037439525.1). Lineage (GTDB taxonomy): Bacteria > Chloroflexota > Anaerolineae > Anaerolineales > UBA4823 > JBBIVW01. The sequence goes on along the minus strand of JBBIVW010000006.1, from coordinate 16,531 downwards.
TGGTGGGGATAACCGCGCGCGCCGACTGGCGCGGACCATAAGTGTTGAAGGGCCGTAAGGTGACCACGGGTAGATCATAGGAGCGGAAAAAGCTTTCTACGAGTTTATCTGCGCCAATTTTACTGGCGGAGTAGGGGGATTGGCCCTGCAGGGGGTGGGTTTCATCAATCGGCACGTGCAGAGCAGTGCCATATACCTCACTCGAAGAGGTGTGAACCAATCGAGTAATGCGGGTTTCCCTTGCAGCCATAAGCACATTCAACGTTCCAAGGATGTTTGTCTCCACAACTTCGCGAGGATGCAAGTAAGAGTATGGAATGGCGATTAGAGCACCTAAGTGAAAAACAATACTGTTGCCATCCATAGCCTGGCGGATGGCGTGTGCATCCCTCAGGTCGCCAAAGATGATATCCAGTTTCTGGAATTGTTCTGCAGGCAGGTATTTTAGCAATCCCACATCGGCACGCGAGTTGTAACGCACAAAGGCGCGTACATTAGCTCCCTGTATGAGCAATTGCTCCACTAAATGGCTGGCAATGAAGCCGCCAGCGCCTGTGACCAGAACGTTTTTATCTTTCCAGAAAGAGGGCAATGTCAATCAGGTTCCTTTTGGGCGGCAACCTGCGGAGAGATGAGGCTTTCCTTGCAGATGCGCGCGTAGGGCTTGGATTTGGGCAAGGGTTTCTTTGAGGTTGCCTTTTTGAGCGCTTTCTTCCAGTTGATCCAGCCTGGTTTCCAAATCTACGAAAAAGTCTGAGGTGTCAGGGAGTGCTCTATTTTCTGGAGGCTGGTCGAATTTTTTATCGCCGATACGCGTGATCCCGCTAATCGCTGCCGAGATGTCCGGGAAGATCACCAATCGCGCTTGGGTTTTTCTGCAGATTTCCAGGATTTGGCTACGTTCCTTCTTGGAAATGTTGTGAATGGCAAAGACGATCATGCCGATGTCGTATTTTCGCACCAGCGAAGGGATATCATTGCGTTGGCCAATAACGTTGATGCCTTGAATGCGCGTGCCTTGCAAGAAAATGCTGTCATCCACAAACCCCATCACGCGAAACGCGTTGGCGAACCGCCCATTGCCCAGCAGCCAGGCGGCAAATTGACCGGTTTCACCGCTTCCGATGATCAAGACGCGCTCATAGATTCCCTTTTTTGCGCCTCGTAGAGCGATCCAGCGCTTTGCCAGCCCGGTGAGCAAGCGCTCGCGATAACGCACCGCGAGGAAACCCACATACGCAAGCGAGGCAGCCATGCCAATCATGGTAGGTGGCAGCAGTGGATTAGAGGCGCGCGCAGGGATGATCCCCACCGCGCTGAATAGCTGGTGGAACACAAACGAATTCCCTGCCAGGCACAAAATCGTTGCCACAATTACACCCGGAATCAAATCGAGCGCATCTGCGGCAGATGCCCTTTTCCAATTGATGCGATGTACGTTCAAAATTACATTGCTCAAGCTGAAAACGAGGGAAAACATCAAGGCTATGCTGATGGCGATCGGCCAGCCGATATTGAGTGGGCCAAGGGAGCGCCAGATCAGTCCAGTAAGGGCCATGGCTGAAAGCGTTGTCAGCGCGTCAATCAGAAACCAGTTGATGTAATGGCGCATCAGGCTGGAAAAGGGTCCCAGAAAGAGCTTTTTCTCGCCGGGCTGGAAGGTTTTCGGGCTGGCAGGCAGAGCCATCAAGGTCCAGAAAAGGATGTCCACATCTCCCCAAAACGAGCGATGACGCACATAGAGTTGGTCCAGGCGCAGTTTGCTGGGTAGGATATCGTTCAGGTAGGTGGTCATCACCTCTCCCATGGAGAGCAGGGATTCTTCATGACGATACAGGATGGAAGCCGGGCTGGTGATGCCGGGCTTCACCGAAAGCACTTCGCCACGTACATCTTCGGGCCATTGTTTGATCATTTCCGGGTCTTCTGGGCGTGGACCGACCAGGCTCATCTCGCCGACGAAGACATTCCAAAGCTGGGGTAGCTCATTCAATTTCGTTTTGCGCAGCCAGCGCCCGAAAGGTGTAATGCGCGGATCATCGTGAGAGGTGATGGGATTCCCCTGGTAGCTATCCGGTCGTTCATACATCGTGCGGAACTTGTGGATGTAAAACCGCTTGCCATCCTTCCCAACCCGCGGGCCGCGATAGATGGCAGGGCCTGGGGAGTCTCTCTTGACGCGCAGGCACAGGTAAAAGAACAGGGGTGCTAATAAGACCATCCCCAGCGCGGCTACGGTGAGGTCAAAAAACCGCTTGAAAAGATCACCAATCTTACTTCGGCGAGGCATCACAGTATCACGGGGTAGCTCGAGGTTTAAAGGTATGTCCAGGTTTTTATTTGACATCAGGCTTCGGCGTTAATTTTTGGGTCAGTTAGAGCTTGAATATGAGCTAGATAAGGTTGGATGAGCGCTCTTTGTGCTTCGTTCAAATACAACATCCCTTTGCCGATATTTTTCTGGCAAATTATATCCCGATATGGTTGGGATTGGTATGGGGCAGGATCGAGGTGTAAAAACCCTCCGATTTTTTGCAATTCGTCGAGTGTATTCGAAACCAGCGCCTCGTAGTGCACGGTGATCAATTTATCTGGCGGTTGTTTAGAGAGGTCTTCCCAGGCTTTTTGGACGCAACGGGACCATTGAATGGCACAAATCTCTAAAAAAGATTTCTCGGTTAAGTCTTGATGGATGCCTTGATAGAGCGGTCCCCAAGGAGCTTTTTGCCGATGGCTTTGGATGAAAAGTTTGCCGGCTGTTTTCCAGGCATATTGTGCCGCGTACCTAAAAGCGTCCTTAAACGGATATTGCATTGCTTTTTTGAAAATGTAAATCCAATCTGGGGGCGCGGTCCATTGGCGGAATGCAGATTCAACGACATCCACGCCATCACGCAGCAAATGGATCATCCGCGCTTCAGGGAAAACCTTCAGAACAAAGGGAACTCGCAGGCAGTTGCTGACCGTCTTTTCGAGCAATACTTTCCCGTTGCGATGATAACGGAACATTTTCGCGCGTATGCGTTTTATGACCTCCGTCGTCGCCAGTTCTGAAGTTAATTCATCATGGGGGAGGCCCTCGTTTCCCAGTCGCCAGATGAAATTGATGTCGTAGGGGACACAATCTACCTCGGGATGCAAAGCGATGAGATCGCGTAGCAGCCTGGTACCCGAGCGCGCTGCTCCAATAATAAACACGATTTGGAAGTCGTCTTGAGGCCTCTTCATCAAACTGGCAACCCTAACTCTCGATACACATCCAGGGTTTGTTGGGTGATCTTGAGAATGTCGAACCGCTCTTGGATGAACGCTCTGCCTCTTTCACCCATTTGTTGGCGCAAAGACGCATTCGAGGCCAATTTCAGGATCGCATCTGCCAGAGAGCGGCTATCCCTGGGAGGTACCAAAATGCCCGTTTTGCCATCTAACACCGCTTCTTTGCATCCCGGGACATCGGTGGTGACTACCGGGATAGCACAAGCGCCCGCTTCCAACAGGATACGGGGCACACCTTCGCGATAATAAGATGGGAGTACAAGGATATCGATGGTGTGTAAATGCTCGGGCATATTGGAGATATACCCTAAAAACTCAATGGACGGGCTCAAGTGATCCAGAAGCCACTGCCTGTCAATGCCGTCAGGGTGGTGTTCGTCCCACTCACCCGCCAGTTGAAACTGTACCGGCAAACCAGATTGAGCGATCAATCGGGCGGCTTCCAGGTACTCGCCCACCCCTTTGCTCTTTTGCAAACGGCTGGCCATCAGCACGGTGACAGGTAAACCATCAGGCAGTCGCGCAGGTCTTGGCTTGAAAATGTCCATGTCCACGCCAGAGCTCAGGATCAACCGAGCCTTGCTACTCGCCACGATTTTCCTCTCGACACAGCGCTGATAATCATCCGGGTTTTGAAAGATAACCACCTGAGCGCGCTTGAGACATCCTCCAAGGGCTATCTCATACAGGCGCGCAATCCGACTATGTTCATCTGCTGCGTAACCCAGGCCGGTTATGGTTACAACGACATATGGCTTGCGAAAAGCAAACGCGACCAAAGAACCAAACAAAATGGGTTTGGCATGAAAGAGATGGATGAGCCTGGGCTGGTATTTTCGGTATAGTTGGATCATGCGCTTCAGGGCGATCAGGTCGTTGTGAGAGATTTTCTCGCTGTGGTGAAATGGCACATGCTCCAGCAAAACGCCAGAGTCTCTGAGCGCGCTTGCCAGATTGTCGTCCACCGTGGCGGCCACCACGCACCAGCCAGCCTGGATGAGTTGGCGGACCAAATGCAGACGTGAACGTAAAATGCCAAATGGGCGAATAGCGGAGAATAAGATGGTTTTTTCGCTCATGATTGGATCGCAAGAGCCCATTCAGGGGTTTATCTTCTGAGGGAGCACTGCTTGGTAAAGGTTGATGTACTCATCAACCACTTGCGGCAAAGTGAATTGCTCGAGAATGCGTTCGCGTGCCTTTGCCCCCAGGGTTTCTCGCTGTTCTTGGTTTAGATCTAACAACTCCCTCCATGCATTTGCAAGTGCGTATTCATCGCCAACCTCTACCACGCGCCCACATTCAGCGACGATAAAACCGGCGTCTCCTATGTCGGTGACAACACACGGCACTCCACATGCCATCGCCTCACCGATGACATTCGGGAAGCCTTCCCCCCAAGCTGAGGTCACCGTCAGTAGATCCAGCCCCGCCAGAATTTTCTGAATGTCCGTTTGCTCTCCCAACAGGTGGATATTTTCACTGAGCTCCATAAGGGTGATTTTATTTGTTAGTTCAAGGTTTTGAGCGTCAATACCCCGGCCAACCAGCACGAAATGGACTTCAGGATTTCTATGCCTCATCAGGCAAGCCGCCTTTAAAAAGGTGTTGTGATCTTTCATGGGATGATAGCGTGCCACCATGCCAATCAGAGGGGTACAGTCTTCAACCCCCAATGCTCGTCTGAGCGTTATTCTGGCTTCCGGGTTGGGCTGAAAAGTTTCGACATCGAAACCATTGGGGATAACCAGTTGTCGCGGACTGTGGTAACCTAAGCGCTTGTGCCGGGCTAAGCTGTAGCCGGCGTTATAGACGATCGCATCCGCATGACTGGACAGTTTGGCACATATGTGAATCAACAAAGCGGTCAGCAGGCGCTCATTGGTCAAGTTATAAGGAGTGTGGCGGATGTTCCAGATGAGAGGGATACCATGCTGCCAGATCATGTTGCTCAGCGTGGCGGCGAAAGCTCCGTGATACATCCAGGCGTGGATCAGGTCGGGTTTCAGCTGTTGAATGGACTTTTGCAATCGCATCAATCCTCTCAGGCTTGGCCGTCCGCGGCGCAGCTCAAGGGTGTAGATTGGGATGCCCAGAGCCTGGATTGTGTTGCCCAGGCTGCCCTTGTCCATCATTACGATGATCCGGCTATCAAGCCCGCGCTTTTTTTCCTCAGCCGCCAGACGCCTGAGGAACAGGTTCGCCCCGCCGATGTTTAGACCTGCGATAAGATGAAGGATCCTAATCGTCATTGGTAGAAAGACATGCATGAATCACTTGGGCATATTTCGAAGCCATCCGGAGCCAACTGAAGTTTTCTTGTATGTTCTGTTGTGCAGCAACGCTCATTGCCTTATGGTCAGCATTGATCATCATGTGGAATCCCCGAGCAATTTCACTTGGTGAAGGTGCTACAACGATGGCTGATTTACCCGGAAGCACCCCCTCCGCACACCCGTTGGTGTCCACTACCAAACAAGGCATGCCTACTGCCTGGGCTTCAAGAATGGCGCGGGGTAAGCTGTCGCCCCGTGGCCCCGAACTATATAAAAAGTATGCTTTATCTGGTTGAAAAAATGAAAATACATCTGCGTTGGGAATAATGTTTATTTTGATGCCTTTCCACTGTTCTTCTGCTCTTTTTTGGAAGGATTGCAGATTCTGGTTGCCTCTCTCGGAGAGCACTTTGCCCAAAATGAACAGGTGCAAGCCGCTGACCTTGGTTTGCTGCAGCCCATCCAGGAGGACATCCAAACCGATAAATTTATGCGGATATTCAAAATTCGTCACGGTGACCAGATTGAGGCTGCCTTCCGGGTAAAGGTAATATTTTTCAGGCGGTTTCGATGGTATGTCTATACCGTTGTAAATTGTGGTGAATTTGTCTTTGAATTGAGGAAACTCTTTGCGGTATTCGTTTTCAAGGTAGCGGCTGTTGCAGATTACGGCGCAGGAACGGTGCATGGCAACGAGCATTCCGAATTGGTAAATAGATAAGGGAATCACCCGCGAGGGATTGCGCTTCCGCGCATCGAGAATAAGCGAAGTAAGCACCAGGATATACGGGTTTCCCCGAATTAAATGAACCAAAGACATCAGAAAAGCAAAACTCAACCAGTCATGGGTGAGTAGTACACAGCGCGCATGGTAGCTTAGCATCTTCTTGAAGATAATGAGAGGGCTTCTGGAAGGAAGATTGACCACAGCCAATTGAATGTGATGAGTGATTAATTGCTCGGCTAAGCGCTGAGTTCTATCTACTTTGAATGAAGAGAAAAAAGCTGCTTGTATTGGAGGATTCACTCCCTATCCCATTGTCGATCTACGGGGAGGGTAAATTGCAACCACTCCTTTGGAGATACACCAAATTGCTTAAGAAGAAAATCTTTTTTCTCTGATTTTTTTAAATGATGTGTGTGGAAGCTCTCGTAGATATGCTGGCGGTATTTCTCTAATGTACCAATGACCCGCGCGGGCGAACCAACTGCGACACAGTTTGGGGGGATGCTACGGCTTACAACTGACCCTGCCCCGATTATTGCATTTGGTCCAATCGTTACTCCGGGCAGGATAATGGAGTTCACGCCTATGAAACAATTGTCATAGACAATTATTGGGCGGATATAATCTGCAGAGGGGTATTCGTTCCGCAGAACCCATAACCCGCCATCATGAGTGATGAAGCGTACCCCTTTCGTTACGGTAACATGGTCTCCAATGGCGATTAGATAGGGTTCGCTACCGAAATTTGTGGAGTACAGGCGACAATCTTTACCAAGTTTCACGCCCACAAGGCGCGCATAGCGCTCGCGGGTGGCGTTGCTCCAAGTTTGTAGAAAACGGTAATACAGCTTGAGAAAAAGGTTCATGTTTCGGGAATTAATTTATGGGACTTGAATAAGGGATTGGTTCCTTGTTGCGCGGCGCTCTGATACGCTCGTGTAGGGCAAAAACATCATAGGGAAGGCAACCGCCACACCAAGCTGCTGCGCGCAGGAACACCAAATAAGGCTTTGGTAGAGCGAGATTCTTCGCCAGCGCGCTCTCTGAGAAGCTGGTGTTGGGCGCATAGCGCATTTCCAGCACCGTGTCTTCCCAATCCAGCCCGAGGAATGTCAGACAGTTGAGAAAATGGTTTTTCGGGTCGCTTTTCAGATTAGAGTAGTTCAACTTAAAGAAGCGATCCGGGAAACGACTGGAAAAATGATGTACATAACACTGATATTTGAGCCAGTGGAAAAGGAGGCGCAAGAGGAAGAACGGCGCATCCGCGGAGGTGTATTTGCGAGCAGGGTATTTGAGATGCCAGGCTGAAATAACCACATGTTCTACATCGCGTGCGACAGCAATAAAGCGCGCCTTAGGGTAATATTGCACCAACCTGGAGAGATATAAAGTATGCACAGGCGTCTTTTCTAGCCAATAAGCCGCATTCCGTTTGTGCTGCGCGGCTCTACGCATAAACTGGTCGAAAAAATCGGCGTAGCTTTCGGGTTGGATTGTTTGAAAGAATTCCTGAGGCACCCCACTCACCTGGAAAAAGGCTGTGCACTGAAAAGCGTCGATCAGGCGAGCATAGCCTTGTTTACCGGTGATGTCTCCAAACCTGCCGTCCAGATGGCTGAAAAACCAGGATTCCTTGATGCCACCATAAGCCGCGGATTGAACGCCAAAGATTTGACTATGATTACAGAGCGCGTTTGCCACCCAGGTGGTTCCCGAACGATGCGCGCCGAGGATGAAAAGGGGGTTCATTCGGAACGTTGTTCCCTGACTTGTTGGCTTAGGGTGGTCAAAGCGATCGCCAACCCAAACAGCACCCAGACCAGCTTCTCTTTTTCGATGGGTCTGGCCAATCCATAGCCCAGTTGTAAATAGAAGGCAATGAGCACTGCCTGTAGGGCATAGAACTCGGAAGAGTTTTTGTTTTCCATGAGTCGCCGCCAGACATTGCGCAGCTGAAGGGCAATTGAACCCAATATCGCCATCCATACACCAAAGCCGATAATCCCCAGATTGGCGAGAAAACCGATATAGGAACTGTGTGGGCTGCGCGGGTCAGTGAAAAAGCGTTCAGCCCCTTGAACTTTGTATTGATAAAGCAGATACAAGCGGCGAAAATTCTCGTAACCCGCCCCAACAAGGGGATGATCCAGGAAGATCTCCCAGCCGACGCGGTAATAAAAACCACGTTGGCTGAACTCCTCGCCCGATCGTCCACCTGCCAGAATGGCCTCGATTTCTGGCCCGATGGTTTGCAATCGCTCAGTGATTTCTTCGCGGGGAAGGTAGAGCATATAAATGGCAAAGGCCAAGCCAGCCATGGCGATGATCCAGCCGCGCGCTCCCTGTTTGCGCAGCAACTCCCAAAGCTCTGCCAGCAGTACCAGTCCCAGCAAAAGGATGCTGGTGCGCGAAAGGGTGACTAAAACCGCGCTGATGGCGAGCGCAAGATACAAAACACCCAGCGTGCGCCAAACACCGCGCGGATGCACCTGGATGAGATAAAAAGCGAACGGCACGATGGTCACCAAAACCTGCGCGGTGTTGTTCAGCCCTCCGGAGATGTTGCTGCCGGCGCGCAGGATGCCCTGGAAGACGAACTGGAAGAGCGTTAGGCAGGCCGCCGCCAAAGTCGCCACCACCAGCGTTTTCAGCAGCGCATCCAGGCGCTTCCAACTGGTAATCACATCCGCCACCATCAGGCTGAGGGCAAAGGACTGCAAGAGGGAAAATAAGGGTCGAAAAATATCGTCGGGATACCTGGCCCACCATACGGAGAGAAAGGCAAAGCTCAACAGAACAAGCGTCAACCAGAAATAGCGGCTTGATAACACCACCTTCCAGGAGTCGCGCCTCATGAGCTTGTGTGTCAGCCAGATGCCAAAGACAACCAAGCCAAGTGTGCGAGTGATGGTATCTCCGCTCCCCAGAATCAAAACATTTTCGATGGGGATTGTCGCAGCAACCAAAAGCACACCAGAAAATGGCTGGGCTAGAATGGTAAGGAGAATCGGCAGGGTGGCTGGGATGGCAAGCGCTGTGTCGCCCAGCTCGAAGAGGGCAAGGCTCGTTACGATGATCAAGAGGAAACCTGCCAGAATGAGAGGCACTTGATTCCGCTTGAGCTGAGGGAGTGATAATGGAGCGCGCATCGCAGAAGATTATGGATTCTGGTTTAAATACTGGTAGAGCCGGGCGTATTGTGCAACCACCGTTTCTAAAGAGAATTGGCGTTCAGCGCGTGCCCGCGCGCGGTAGCCCATCTCCTGGGCGATGGATGGGTTTTTGAGCACATACGACAGCGCCTGAGTGAAATCTTGCGCCTCGTAGCCCTCGATCAATAGCCCTTGCTCCCCGTGGCCGATCAGGTCTGTGGTGATGCCCTCTAAACGGGAAGCGATAATCGGCAAGCCGCAAGCCATGGCTTCGATCACCGCAGTGGGCAACCCTTCGCGTCTGCTGGGGAAGCAAAACACATCTGCCGCCTGTAGATAAGTGCATACCTCTTCCACCTCACCAATCCAATGCACCCGCTTTGCTAAGCCAGCCTGAGCGATTTCATCTCTGAGCTGGCTCACCAAAGCTTTTCGCTCGGGCGGATGGCGGGTGTGGTCGCTGAAATCATGTGGCCCAACGATGACCAGGTTTATATCGCTGATTTCCTCTGAGAGGCGGATAAAAGCACGCACGAGCACATCTATGCCTTTACGGTATTTTGCCGAGCCGACAAATACAATCAGGCGGCTTTTCGGGGGGAGGTGCAAACTGGTTTTTACCTGCTCTCTGTTTTGAATTGGGATTGGCTGGAATGTATCCAGGTCAATACCGTTGGGAATATACCACACTTTCTGCGCGGGAATGCCCGCTTGCAGGCAGCTTTCCTGTAACGCGCTGGAAGGGCATACCACTGCATCACACGCTTGCAATGCTTTACTGCGCAAAGTGGTCAGTCGCAGGGGCTTTTCCAGGGTGAAAGAAGCTGGATCGTCGCTGCCCATCATGCTCAGGCGGATCACTGTGTGTACTCCTCGCAGGCGGGCGCTTCGCAGAGGGAAAATTGTGCTTTCGTTATGGGTGAACCAGAGAAACACATCTCCAGGGTGTGCCTCTTGCCGTAGGGTAGTATCCACTTTTAGGCTAAAGCTCAAATTGCTGAGCATGTGATTGGCGGTTTTCAAGAGTTTTACTCCCTTTTTTAAAGATTTGAACATACGCCAGTCCCCAGGTTGGATGACCGGCAGGTATCTAACCTCCAGACCCGCGATACTCTTGCGTTTACCGGCCAAGGTTTTGGCGTTTAACAATCCGGCCGCAAGCACCTCCACCGCATACCCCTGCGCGGCCAGTGCGCTCAGGAGCCTCACGCCCTGTGTGGCTGCACCGGAAAAATTGGGTGGAAAGTAGCGAAACACTCCCCACAGGCGCGTGGCTTTGCTTACAGGGTTGGGAACAGCATCATTGTTCGTCATTCAAGTGTTTCACTATCCAGGATTTGCTGCAGCCAAAGAGTGGCAAAGGCCAAGGTCCACAGGAAGTTGTATGCTGCCAGGCTCAAGGGAAGCCCTGCGCGCGTCCGGCTGACCAGAAATTGGGCGACCTTGTGGCTGAATGAATCTCTTATAGGGTTCTTCCCGGCGAGGACCACATCGTACAGGGCAGCCTGCAAACCGGTCTGGAGAAAGAGTTCGGAGAGTGGGGGCAAAAAGCTTTCCTTGGGACGGTAAACCATCTCTGTCGGCAAATTCTCCGCCAGCAGGCGCTTCAGCAGCCACTTCTTGCCTGCTTGTGATTTGAGTCTCCAGTGGATGCTCAGGCTTAAATCCACCATTGGGGGTTCGAGATATGGATAATACACCTCTATTCCTGATTGGCGTAATGGTTGAGAGGTTTTGGCGGCGAAACGCCCGGCACAGACGTGCGCCAGATCCAGTAATACCATCTGGCTTTCCAGGTCTAGGCTATCGCTAAGCTCCTTGAAATTTTCATCGAAAGCCTGCTGTAGGTTCTTGGCAATCTCCTTCGGTATGCCATAAGCAATGCCGTTCAGGGTGGTGTTGCCCAGGATGGCAGCGTGCGCTAGCGGCATGTTCAAGCTGCGGTGCACTTTGCGCAGGCGCGCCTCGCTTGCCGATGGCGACTGCCAGAGCTTCAGGCTACTGTACCCCTTGTCCAAGAGCTGCCTCACAAAAATTGGGATGCGATAGAAGCGCGCCCATTCCAACTGCAATCCTGCGAGCCCAAACGCGCCATCTCCTCCTGTGCCTTCGATCACTGAACCCGAAGAATTGTTGGGCTGTAATATATCTTCAACCAGCATGTAGGTGGGGGTGAGTGAGAGGTCGCCGAAGGGGAATGTATAGTGCCGGGCGATGCTTTCTAGGGTGCGGTTCACATAAGCTGGGGAATAGGTCACCACCTGACAAGACAGCCCCAATCTGGTGGCCATGGCAAGCGCCTGTTCTGTAGCTTCGCCATGCAACTCAAAGGAAAGATGTACCAGGCGGACATCCCTCCTTCCCATGGAAGAAAGGCGCGCGGCTAACAACCCCGAATCCACTCCACCGCTGAACAACAGCAGACTGTTGAGGGGCGTCTTCTCCAGGCTGCCATCTAATGCCTGCTTGATGCCTTCAAGGGCTTCTCTCTCGGAATGGAATTGACCATCGCTCACCTTTGAAGGCAGGCTGCAGATGATCTGAGGTGTTTTCGGTTGCCGTGCGAATCTAACCACCCGACCATAGGGCATGCGTTTTACCTGCTGAAAGAGCGAGTAGGGCGGTGGTATGGCTCGATACTCCAACAGGGCATAAACGCCGTGTGCATCCAGTTCTGAACCGGCCCAACGAGCCATCAGGCGCAAATCGTTGCTCAGCGCCAGAGCATCTTCCTTGTAGGCGTAAAAGATTTGCTCCGTGCAGATCGGTGGCAGTGCTACCGTGATTTCTCCATCTTGCCAATCGACCCAGATGAGAGGCAGGCTGGTTGATAATTCGCGCCCTTTTTTGGCGAGGTCATGGGGGGATTGAAGTATTGGTGAAAGGCTGGAGGCGGGCAATTCTCTGAGAAAGCTCACCATATGAGCACCAATTTTCCCATTGAATGCCGGATGTGGCTGGACGCCAGCCGGTTGAAGCCAGCCCAAGGACAATCCTTCACTCTCGGAAAGCTGGCGGTGCTGGAACACAGGCTGCAGACCAAGCCAGGTGGCGTGGGTTCGGAGAGCCGTTTCCCATTGATTTTGAGCCAGCAAATCACCGCGTAAAAGGCTGAAAATCATTGCCCCGCAACTGTATTGATGACTTTCAGGACGTTATCGCACATCGCACGTGCAGAAAAGAGTGCTTCCACACGTTGGCGCGATTTCTCTCCCAATTGGTGGCGCACATTGGGAGAGTTTAAACAATGTTTGATGGATGTGGCAATCCCCTGAATATCGTGTAGAGGAGCCAGAAATCCGGTTTCTCCAGGGACTACCTGCTCATCTACACCCGCGATATCGAATGCCACTACAGGGACGCCTGCAGCCATCGCGCCGAGGATCACCACAGGGAAAGGGTCTCTGAGTGCGGTGTGCAAAAAAAGGTCTGACCCAGCGACGATTTGAGGGAAATCATTCCGGTACCCCAGAAAGTGGATGTTATTTTCCAACCGGTGTATTTGCACGAAATCCCGCAGTTTACGGGCATATTCTGGTTCGAAATGGTCCTCCCCCAGAAAGACGAATTGGGTCTCCGGGTGAGTTTTCAGCACTTCCCTGGCAGCCATTAGGCTGTATTCCTGCCCCTTGCGTGCGCAGAGAAGCCCGGCGTTGAGCACCACAGGGGTTTCATCAGGCACGCGAAGCAACCTGCGGAGGGCAGAGCGCGCCGAGGTTTTGTCGAGGGTGAACTCCTGTAAATCAATGCCGTTGTAAATCACATTCACCTCTTTGCGGGGAACGTACCGTTGAATGGCTTCACGGCTGGCTTTGGCGTCGGCGATGATCGCCTGGGCAAATTTCAGAAAATACACGTTTTTTCGGTTGACCTCTTGCGGACCTTTAAGCATTTCGTTGATATGCCAGATGCAAGGGCGGCCTGTGAGCTTGGCGGCGAGCAGAGCGTTGCGCGGTCCGGAACGAAAGCTGTTGCAATAGATGACATCAAAATTGTGTTTGATGATCAGCCTGCACATCCAGAGAATGGCTCTCCAGCGTAGCCCGTGGCGGGTGGTGTGAAAAGCCTGAATCTCAAGGCGTTCGGCGATATCAAACAATTCCCCATCTCCAGGGGCGAGCACTGCGCTGTGATGCTCGTGGCACACCCGCTCCAGGATTTTTTCCAGGATGTATATTGGTCCTCCTGCCGAGGATATCGGCGAAACGAACAAGATGCGAGCCACTTGAAGGGTTTATTCCTGTTTCTGTTCTTGGGAGTCCTTATCCCCGCGCCATCGAATCACTCGCGCCGGATTGCCTGCCACCACCGCGTTTGGTGGGACGTCTTTGGTGACCACCGACCCGGCGCCGATCACCGCGCCTTCCCCGATCGTCACCCCACCCAAGATCGTGGCACGGTTGCCAATCCACACGTTGTCACCGATCACTACAGGTAACCGATAGACCCCTTGTTTGTGAATGGGCTTGTCGAGATCGTCAATGTAATGCCCGGTGGTTTCGATGATGACATAATTTGCCAGGCTGACGTTATCGCCGATTTTTATGGGTCCTCCAGCGAAATAATTGAATTGCCCTGCATAAAAAAAGTTCCCGATTTCGGTTTCGCGCCCATCGAAGAAGGTGTTGTGTGACCCAATATGGGGAAACTTACCCAGCTTTTTGAAGCGCAGGCTGCCGATCAACCAGCGGCTGGCGATACCCATTCTCCCGGGAATGAAATCCGTCAGCCGCCAGCAGAAGCATAAAAGCCCGTGAAAAATTAACGGAGATTGGTTCTTCTCCAGGCTGAAAAGGCGCAAGAGATAGCGAAGCGCAGTGCGGATCTTTCGCAACATAACGTGTGTCTTTCAGAGATGCGTTTGCATCACGCGGGTGTACAGCTCGAGATAGCGCTGGATTACCTTTTCGTGGGTGAATTCCTGTAAAACTCTCTCCCGAGCGGCATTTCCCATCGCTTGCCGTAATGTGGGATTTTCGATAAGCTGGCAAAGTGCATTTGAAAGTGCTTCTTTGTCTCCCAGAGGTGTTAGCAACCCATGCACACCGTGAGCTACCTGGATTCTGCTGACTTCGGGGATATTGAATGCCACCACCGGCAGACCGCAAGCCATGGCCTCCACAATAGCCATCGAAAATCCCTCCCGCGTGGAGGGTAGAGCAAAAATATCCGCGGCGCGCATGTACTCCTCAGGATTGTCCACCAGATGGGGCAGAAAAGTGATGTGCGCATTGTAGCCTGTTCTCGCAATTTCCTGCTCGATCTTCTCTCGATAAGCTGGGTCATAGCGCTCGCTCGGCCCAACCAGGACTAGATGTATAGATTGTTTTCTGGGGAGCAGGCTGTTGAAGGCTTGCAGCAACCTGTAGGCGCCTTTGCGCTCCTCCATGCCTCCTAAAAAAAGGATGATCACAGCTTGCTCGGGCAAACCCAATTGTTTCCTGAGGGCTCTTTGTTCCTTTTCAGAAGCCGGTTTGAAGCGCGCAGCCTCCACTCCGGAAGGGATTTGGGTAAGCTTCTCAAGCGGTAATCCGGCGTTTTGGTATGCCTGGGTGATACCATCTGATTTGCTTACATACGCATCAGCCATCAGAAACAAAGTGTACTTCAACGGGCGGTGGGGGAAAAGCTGGCGTCGCGATCTTCCGGTTTTACGGTTGAGCTTTAAGGGGTCATCTGAACCGCGCAATGTCATTTCTACAATCACGGGTTTGCCTAATCCCTTGGCGATGGGGATGGGCACCAGGCTAAACCATGTGGCCGGGTTGAAAATATGCACTAAATCGTATTGCTTCCGCAGGCGGAACAATAAAGCTCCCATCCGCAGGGCGATCTCCCCCAGGAGAATTGGAAGCGCAAACACGCTGTTTGGAGCAATCGCGGTGTTTTTTGGAGCGGTGCGCAGGCGTATGCCGTGGACAAACTCGGGAAAGTCGGGCAACCGTTTTTCCCCTTCTGGGAGTCGGTGCAAACCAATCAGCACACATTGCACCCCTGGCTGTTGATTCAGTTGTTGAGCGTATTGAAGGGCTCGTCTTTCAGCGCCACTGTAAAAAGGTGGAAGCGCATTTACAATGATGCATAATCGCATTATCTTGCTACGGGTTCCTTACAACATTGATTGGGATTTCTTTTCTTTGGTGCTCTGCGTATTTTTTCAAAGAGATTCTGAGTTTGCGAACCATGCGCGCCAATGTCTTTACTGAAAATGACCTCAACCGATTACCCTGAGACCAATAATAGTTTTGTTTATTCTGTAGGGAGCTTTGGGCATAGCGCAAATAAGCATATATCGCCTCCATGATGCAAGCCTGACGATTGAATCCCTCGCGCGTTCCAATCTGCCAGTACATCATGGAGGCTTCATAGAAAAAGGCTAAGTTTTGGGTCTGGCTCTTTGAGCTTGCATGCCAGCCAAAACGCGCCACAGGTTTATCGAGTGTGAGGACCTGAGCCCCTTTTGCCAAGGCGCGCAGACACCATTCCCGATCCATGACATAGTGCAGATTTTCGTTCAAGCACCCGGTGTGCTCCCAGACTGACTTGCGCCAGAACATGGAAGGTTGGGTGAAGAAAAAATCTTCCACTCTGCCATTGGAAAAAATAGGAAAGGCATGAATTGGGGGTCCAATCAAAGGTGAGACATGTTTGCGGATGACAGGTTTGTGATGTTCCCACTCGATTACATCCACACCGGCGATGAGGAGATCCTTGCCGGAGGATATCAGCTGGGTGACGACGAAGTGAAATGCCTCAGGATAATAACTGTCATCGCTGTTGATCCAGGCCATGATTTCCCCGCTGGCATGTTGGAATCCCTTATTGATGGCATGTGCCTGCCCGTTATCCGGCTCGCTGACCCAATACTCCAGCCAGGGGGCGTACTTTTGAATGATCTCCAGGCTGCCATCCGTCGAGCCTCCATCGATGATGATGTATTCCAGATTGGGGTAGCCTTGCAGCAGCACCGAGCGGATGGTCGCCTCTAGGTAAGCCGCCTGGTTGAGCGAGGGCGTGACAATGCTCACCCTGGGCCAGGGGCTGCCATCCGCCATACGCGGAGGGAGAGGTGGGCTGGCTTCGTCCCATGGCCAGCC
>JBBIVW010000005.1:0-218202 GCA_037439525.1 Anaerolineae bacterium | reverse complement strand
GCCTGGCCGATCACGCCCACGGAAAAAAGAGTTTTTCGACAGTCTCGTTAGGCGGATAAAGAAGAGTACAGGGAGAAAATACAACTACACAGGTTAATTTCGGTAAGCCTGGGATCCAGCGGCTTGCGAAGCGCTATGTCTGTCTCCCAGGTGGATATCTGTCAAGCCGCCCGCAAATCTGCAGCGCTCATGAGCTGGTAAGAATTTACGCACCAGGTTGAGTATCTAGAACTTGACAACCATGTGGAAGAGACTAAAATATGACCAGGTGGTCATATGACCATCTGGTCATTTTTTTTAGGTGTTGCATGCCCAAAAATACGTTTTTTAACCTCCCAGAAGCCAAGCGAGAGGCGGTTCGCCGGGCGGCGATCGCAGAATTTGCCGCGCACAGCTTCCGAAATGCCAGTGTCAACCGCATTGTGGCCCATGCCGGCATCGCCAAAGGCAGCTTTTACCAGTATTTCGACGATAAAAATGACCTATTTCTCTATGTGCTTCAAGTAATCGGACAAGAGAAGTTGCAATACCTCTCCCCTGTACTTCAAGACTCGGAGAATAAAACCTTCGCCCAACTGCTTCGAGACCTCTATCTGGCAGGCGTTCAATTTGCCCTTCAACACCCTTTATACGCAGAAATCAGCAAGAAATTCCTGCAATCCAAAGGCACCCCTATCTATGAAGAGGTTATTCAACAAAGCCTTCCTGCAGCGTATGAGTTCTTCGAGCCGCTATTACAAAAAGCCATTCAAAGAGGCGAGGTACGCGCAGATATCGATGTCAAAATGACCGCGTTCTTTCTCACGAACCTGAACACTGCGCTTGTCGAGTATTACCTGGAGCATGTCTCCAGTAATTATGATGAGCGCATGATAGAGACGATCGACAAGTTTTTGGCACTCATCATTAGAGGCATTGGAATGAGCACCCCCTCACCAACCAACAAAACAAAACCATTAGATCAGAAGGAGTATGCTTATGAGCGTCATTGAAGTCAACCACCTGACCAAATACTATGGCAAAGCCAGAGGCATTGTGGATGTCTCTTTCCAAGTCCAGGAAGGAGAAATTTTTGGCTTTATCGGTCCGAATGGGGCAGGAAAATCGACTACCATCCGTTTGTTGCTCTCGCTCATCTACCCAACCAGCGGTAGCGCGACCATTTTCGGCAAAGACTGCATCAAATACGGACCAGAATTGAGGCAGGATATCGGTTATTTGCCCTCCGAAGTGTTTTATTACGAACGCATGAAAGTCATCGACCTGTTGAAGTACTCTGCCAGCTTCTATAAAAAAGACTGCACGCAACGCTTGCATGAACTGGCAGAACTGATGGAACTGGAGCTCAACCGCCGTATCGAAGACCTGTCTTATGGCAACAAAAAGAAAGTCGGCATCGTGCAGGGGCTGTTGCACTCGCCAAGGTTGCTCTTTTTGGACGAACCCACCGCCGGACTGGACCCTCTCATGCAACGGAATTTCTTCGACCTGATTCGCGAAGAAAACAAGCGCGGGGTGACAGTTTTCTTCTCCTCTCACATTCTCGGCGAAGTGCAGCGCCTGTGCAGTCGGGTAGGGATTATCAAAGAAGGGCGCCTCATCGAGATCGCCGACATCCAAACGTTGCAACGGAACAATTATAAAAAAGTACGCCTCATTGCCGAGGACCTGAATCCGGCGATGTTCAATCTGCCCGGCGTCACCAACCTGGAGCATAGCAACCATACCCTGCGCTTTTTCTTCAAAGGCGACATCAACGCGGTGATGCGCAAGATCAGCGAAATCACCGTCTCTGATGTCACTATTGAGGAGCCCACCCTGGAAGAAATCTTCATGCATTACTACGAGTAGGTGACGACCATGAGAGTCAATATATTCAAACATGAGTTCAAAATGCACCTGCGCTCAGTAATCACCTGGTCGCTGGCCATCTCCGCGTTGATTCTGGTGTATGTGTCTTTGTTCACCTCTTTCTCCAAAGACGCGGCTTTGCTCAATGAGATGATGCAAAACTTCCCAGACGAACTACTCACTGCTTTTGGCCTTAAAGGGGTGGACCTCTCGACCGTGTTGGGATATTTCAGCTTCGTCTTTCTCTTCGTCCAGTTGTGTCTGGCAATTCAGGCAGCGAATTACGGTTTCGGGCTTGTATCCATCGAAGAGCGGGAATGGACCGCCGATTTCCTGCTGGCAAAGCCGGTAAGCCGCGCGCACATCCTGACCAGCAAACTGTTAGCCGCCTTTACCGGCATGACGTTGACCAATGCTGTCGTGTGGATCAGCAGCATTGGGTTTATTCGTCTGTTCGCCAGCGAGCAGCCTTATCGGTTCAAACCACTACTTCTCATATTGCTGAGCATCGTTGTATTCCAGCTCTTTTTCTTCGGGGTAGGGTTGCTGGTTTCATTAATCGTAAAGAGAATCAGAAGTGTCACCCCTTACGCCATGGGGCTGGGGTTTGGCATGTATGTGCTGAGCGTATTCGGCGATATGCTGGGTGAAAGCGTATTTGAGCTGATCACCCCATTCAAACATTTCTATCCTCAATACATCGTTGTGCATGAAGCGTACAATCCGTCGCTGGTATGGATCAGCCTGGTGGTCATCTGTATATCCATCGCAGGCAGCTATATGCTCTATCTGCGCCGAGACATCCCGGCAGTTGTATGAGGAGGTGTGTAGATGAATATATTCGTTCGAGAACTGAAAGCAAACTTTCGCTCGCTGATCATCTGGGGGGTGATCGTGGTTTTGTTCATCACTGTGGGCATCTCTAAATTCTCCGCCTATGCAGGTAACCCTGAGATGCTGGCAATCTTGGATGAAATGCCGCCGGCGGTACTGGACGCGCTGAACATGCGCGCCTTCAACCTGACCACATTGACGGGCTTCTTTGGCATCATGTTCACCTATTTCGCCTTGCTGCTTTCTATCGCGGCAGCCATGTGGGGCAGCGATATTATCTCTAAGGAAGAACGCGATAAGACGGTTGAGTTTTCCCTGACACTGCCTGTACGCCGAAGCCAGCTTGTTACCGCCAAAGCTTTGGCCGCATGGATCAACTGCCTGGCTCTCTTAGCCATTACCTGGGGTGCTTCTTTGGCCAGCGCGCAAGCATACCAGCCGGACGGTGAGTTTTATCGCTTTCTGAATTTACAAATGCTGGCGTTATTCCTTATGGAAATGATCTTCCTGGCAATCGGGATTTTGCTGGGCTGCGCCATGCAACAATATCGACGGGTAAGCTCTGTAGCTGTATCACTTTTGCTTGGCACCTATTTCCTCTCCGTGATCTCAACCTTGAATAAAGACCTGGAGTTCCTGAAATATCTCTCCCCGTTCAAATATTTCGACCCAGGCGCGATGCTGCGCGATTCCCGTCTGGATATGGGATTCGTCTGGCTCTCGTTGGGGGTGATATTGTTGAGTATGGCGGGGGCATATTGGTCTTACTCCAAACGAGACCTGTATATATAAACACCAATGACCTAAAAGGAGACCAGAAGCGATCGTCTGGTCTCCTTTTTTTCATTCCAGGCTCAAAGCTGGGTACAATGGCATCACTCAGCCATCTGGACAATGTCCTCAGAAGTGACCACGATCAGGTTTTGGGCAGCGAAAGCAATCAGTTCTTCATATGCCTTTAGAATGGCTGCCTGTTCTGATTGACATCGTTCTGAAGAATAATCCGGTCCATGAATATTATAGGGAGGGGAAAGAGGCTCGCCTCTTTTACCGTTTATAACGGTGAAATAAAACCCTGTCCAAGCTTCCGGTCCCCGGCGGTAGAAATTGTTCTCATGGATAAGGGCGGTGATGAATGCTGGGCGCGGGGGATGGCTTTGATGCCATTCTCGAAGCAAGCCTTCCAAAATCGAGAGGGGATGGTATTTTTCGGATTCCGGTGAAGCCATATAATTCCACCAAAAATTCTGGCTACCATTAATGGATGTAACACGCGTAACGCTGAAATCGCTGGGGCGGATAAGCAATTGATTCACCCATTGGAACGGCTGTTCCAAAGGGGTACCGCTTTCATGGTACAGTACCGTCATGCGTGCCCCCAAGTCTGTATACACGCGTTGAGCCACCGATTTAATTTGTGGGTCAGGGTTGGGAACTGAGGCAACCACCGGCTTTCTACCAAAAACCTGGGCAACATAAGTGTAGCCTCCTGTACGAGAACGATCCAATTCACCGGTTTCCAGATTCAAGGCGTATGTCTCGTAATCCAGTAAAACCTGATAGAGTTCATCTTCAGAGAGACCCTTCAAGCGTTCATCGAATCCGAGATACAAGGGATGGGGTGGGCGCAGATGATAGCTGATGGTCATTTGGGACTCTCTAAAGCGCTGGATTACCTCAGGATGGTGTTCGAAAAGGGCACGGGTAACATCTGCGGTGAAGTAAAAATCCCCTCTGACCCCATATTTTTCAAACAAGTCTACCAATGCCATCAGGGTGTGAGCGCTTTCGTCGACATGTACCCAATCGTGGACATTGATCACAAAGGTGATGTAATCAGTTTCAGTCTGCACGACATCTGTCGCCAACAGCGCGGCTGTTTTAGAAATTGGGATCGTCGTACAAGAAGCGATCCCCAAAGTCACGATTACCAGTAAAAACCAGATCCGATGCATTTGTTCTTCTCCATTATTTAGAAGTTACAGGGTTATTTAGGAGCCACACCCGGATTGGCGGCTTCCCAGGCAATAAAAGCATCTGCCATTTGGGAAAATGTCGCCCATTGCAATTGTCCGCTTGCGACGAGTGGGTCAACCACTTCGGTCAGGAATTTTTCGATGATATCGAAGGGGGCGCTTGGGTTGCCGCGAAATTCTCCCGGATGAATGGTGAAGTGAAAGACGTTCACCTTACCGGGCTGCGCGGCTTCGAGCGAAGCATACAATTGAGAAGCGAGATACGCGAAATAGGCTTCGTCGCCACCTTGATGCTTAGATCGGCGCATGGAAGCAAAGTTGGTCTGGTCGTATTGACCTTCAGGCAGGAAGATAATCGAGCCGTTCGGGTCATGTTGGGTGAAGAGCGAGAAGTCCCTGCCGTCGGTACCGCCTGCCGGACGCCAGGGGTTTACGCCCACCAGTAAAAGGTCGGTTGTCTGCGTGCGCGGGTTTTTCCAATCGCTATTCACGTCTAAGCCAGCACACTCGGCGGCTTCATAGACATGGAGATACAAATTGCCGCCGCTCCAATAGCGTATGTCGCTCACCCCCGAAGCCTGGGTTATCAGCGCCATCTCCTGCTTCATTACATCGCACCAATCAAGGGCAGAAAGATTTTCGGAATTTTTACCAAGGTGCGCATCTTCGTGGAAGTGCAACGCTAATTCATGCCCGCGTGCGGCGAGGTCAGCGAGGATCGTGTTGCCTGTTTCGATGGCCACACTGGTAAAAGGTGATTGTGCCTGAATGGTCATCACTCCCCCATGGGCTTCCACAATTTCGGCTACCATCAGGATGTCTTGCACATGGCGCATGAAAAAGGCTGCTTGATGGTAATCCCCCTTTCCAGAAGTGTACCCCTGGGCAGTAGTTCCCAAAGGTTCGATGTGCATCCCAATGGTGAACAGCAGCACCTTTTCACCCCCTGCCTTTGTGGGCTCTTCTGTGGCCTCCGGAGACTCGGCTAGCACCGTGACGGTATCCTGAAGAGTAGCCTGAAGAGTGGCGGTTGAGGTGGGGTTGGACTGCTCGCCTCCGCTCCCTAAAGAAAAGGCAAAACCGACACAACCCATCGTGAGAACGGTCAATAAGCCAATGAGCATCTGTTTTTGAATACGCATGGTTTTTCCTCCAGTTTTTTTGGATGGTAGCATAAAGAAACTTTATTGAGGACTGGTTGATAAAATGTAAACAGGTTGTAAAAACATCACAGGATGTCCAAGCTTTCAAAAAGCTGAAAAACCAACGGATGGTTTGCTTCAGGATGGGTTTACGGCGCTGGCTAGGGACGCTTGCATTCATCCCCTGGAGCGCCTGGGGCAGTCTGCGGGTTTCCAGGAAACGCTACGGCTCCAAGCCAGCCAAGGTCATCCCCCGTTTCCTGGAAACTCGAAACCGACCGCAATGCCTGAGTGGTCCACCAGTTCCATTTCGAATGTCAAGTAGGCGCTTATGCACCGAGCTTATCCGAAGCTCACCCAAATATCGATCCTGTGGTGCGATAGGCGAGTTAATAGAGAATGCACTTCGAGTAAAAGCCTGAGCTAAAGAAGAAGCGTGAGTGTTATCCAGGTGAGGCGCTCTGTATGGCTTCGTCCATCGCCGCGCGGAGTTCTCGCGCCAGGTCGCGTGCATAGCCGGCTTCTAAAATATTGTGATGCGCCCCAGGGACAATGCGCACCTTAACGTCTCCGCTGACCAGTTGGCTCCAGCCGACATCCTGGTCGTACAGCTTGAACAGCGGCAAACGGCGGACGCGCAACACGGTCACCCCGCCGGCATAAAGTTGTGGACGATAATCCAAAATGGCGCGCATATGCAATTCCATCAAACGTACACGGTGGGCAGGTCCCTGGGAAAGATCCATGCCGATCACTTCCTGAGGGGTGAGCCGTTCCATGGGTTTGCCAAGCAGAGCGTTGATTTGTTTACGAATGATTTTCAAACGGCGTTTGACGACCACACGCATATCGCCTAAACCCATGGCAATGAAATCCCGAAGCCAGAACGGCAGGTTGGCTGCGTAACGGATCATGCGCCTCAAGTTCCATTTTGGTTTCTGACGCCCCTCTTGCAGCGGGGCATAGGCATCAATGATCGCCAGAAGCGCAACCTCTTCGCCAATCGCCTGTAACTGGCAGGCCATCTCATAAGCGACAACACCTCCGAAGCAATATCCTCCGAGGTAATAAGGACCTTTTGCCTGAACAGCGCGCATCGCCTGCAGGTAATAGGCGGCCATCTCCTCAATGGAGGTATGGGGTTCCTGCCTGCCATCCAAACCACGCGCCTGCAATCCATAGAATGGTTGATCCTCTCCCATGAACTTTGCCAGCGGCGCGAAGTTCACCACCTCTCCCCCAAAGGTATGGACACAAAAGAAGGGGGGCCTATGCCCTTGAGGTTGGATGGGGACAACGGTAGCCCATTGCCCTAACTCCTCTGCCTGTTGCAGCCGAATGGCCAATTCGGCGATGGTTGGATGTTGGAATAAGGTCGCCAGCGGCAAGGAACGTTTAAAACGCTCTTCAATCAGCGAAAACAAGTGGATTGCCAAGAGGGAATTTCCACCCAGATCAAAAAAGTTATCCTCTACTCCGATTTCCTTTTCTCCCAATACTTGTTGCCAGATTTCTACCAGAGCACGCTCATCCTCATTGCGCGGCGGTTGATAGCTCCTGGAGGAGGTCGCTTTTATCGGGGGTGGTAATGCATTGCGGTCCACTTTGCCGTTGGGAGTTAGTGGAAGCGAGGGCATAAAAACAATGGCTGAGGGCAGCATGTATTCGGGCAAATAGCCTTTCAAGGCACGTCTCAAGCGATCTTCATCCACACCCTCTTCCGATACGACATATGCAACAAGGCGCTTATCCCCCGGTCGATCCTCACGCACCATGGCCACCACCTGCTTCACCCCGTTCTGCTTTTGGAGCGCGGATTCCACTTCTCCCAACTCAATGCGGTACCCGCGCAGCTTTACTTGAGTATCCCGCCTACCGATGAACTCGATTGCCCCGGCTTCATTCCACCTCACCATGTCGCCCGTGGCATACATGCGCGCTCCGGCGATCCCCGAAAATGGATCAGGGAGGAAGCGCTCGGCTGTCTCTTTGGGGCGAGAATGGTATCCATGCGCCAGTCCATCGCCTCCGATGTACAACTCTCCTGCAACCCCTATAGGCACAGGTTGCAACCAATCATCCAGTACATACACGCGTGTGTTGGCAATTGGTCCTCCAATGGGTATGGTGAGCGCCTCACTAGGCACTTCGTGGACCTCGTACCACGTTGCAAAGGTCGTGCTTTCCGTTGGCCCATAGACATGCAACAATCGCAATGGTGGTGCTGCACTGAGCACTGCTCGCACCCAACCTGGCGTGACCGCTTCCCCTCCAAACAGGAGGCACTTCAACCCATTAAACGCCTCTGGTTTCACCCCGGCAATCTGGTTGAACAGCGCTGTGGTGACAAAGAGGACTTCGATCTCCCCTCCCTGAATGCGCTGTGCCAGCCTCTCTACATCTAACAGTTCTTCGGTTTCTACAATCACCACTACACCCCCGTTTACCAGCGCACCCCACACCTCGAAGGTTGCAGCATCGAATGACGCATTCGAAGCTTGCGCCACCCGCTCCCCGGCATCGATACGCTTGTAATCCGTGTTGACCACCAGGCGGATAATCGCCTGGTGTGGGATGCCAATGCCCTTCGGTTCACCGGTAGAGCCGCTGGTGTACATCACATAAGCCAGCGCCTCCTCCGAGAGGTCCACATCTAAGTTGTCAACCTCTTCGCGTAGCAATGCCTGCCATATGGTTTGCAAATCCAGAATATCGATCCCCTGCCCGATCCCTTGTGGTTTTTCGCCATCGACGATCAACATGCGCGCCTGGCTATCTCTCAGCATGAACCGCAACCGCTCTTCGGGGTAGGTGGCATCCAGGGGGATATATACTCCTCCGGCTTTCAATATCCCCAACCAGGCAAGCACCATTTTCTCGCCACGCGGCATGCACACGGCGACGCCATCCTGCGGCTTCATGCCTTGTCGCACCAGATAACGCGCCAGTTGATTGGCACGCGCATTCAATTCCGCGTAGCTCCAACGCGCCTCGCCATGTTCGAGAGCGATCGCCTGAGGTTGCATTGTTACGCGCGCTTCCACCAGACGATGGATACCTACCTGGCGTGGAACATGGCGTTGACGGTCATTCCACTCATACAAGACCGTCTTTCTTTCATCTTCCGAAAGCAAAGGGATTTCGTTTATCGCCAAATCCGCGTTAAGCGAGGCGGCGGTCAGGATGGCGGAGAGATGGTTGAGCATACGCTCGATGGTGGCTGGCTTGAACAGGTCTCGGCTGTATTCAAAACTCAAGCGTAAACCGTGCTCTGTCTCGCTGGCGAACAATGTCAGGTCAAATTTCGACCATCCAAAATCCAAAGTCATTGGCTGTACAAGCATGCCCTTCAATGCCAGGGAGGTGCGTGCCGGCGGGTGATATGCAAACGCGATTTGAAATATGGGGTGATGGCTCAAGCTGCGCTCCAGCTTCAACTCATCCACCAACCGCTCGAAAGGCATATCTTGATTGGAAAGGGCTTCGAACACAACATGCCCCACGCGCCGTACAGCTTCACGAAAGCTGGGTGAACCGCTAAGGTCAGCACGGATGACCAAGGTGTTGAGAAAGAAGCCGATCATTTTTTCCACCTGGGCATGATGGCGATTCGCCACAGGTGTACCGATGAGTAAATCGGTTTGACCCGTATAGCGATATAACAGCACAAAAAATGCGGCGAGTACAGTCGAGAAAAAAGTTACCCCTTCTTCACGGCTGAGCTTTTTGAGCGCTTCAACGACATGCATCGGCAACATGCGGCTCACCCTTCCCCCGCGGAAGCTCTGCACAGGAGGGCGAGGGTAATCTAAGGGAAAATTCAAACCTGCATAATCCGCCAGCTTTTGCTTCCAATAGCTCAATTGCGCCTGGACTTCTTCACTTTGCAGATATTCCATATGCCAGATAGCAAAATCTGCATATTGTAATGGCGCTTCTTCGAGCTGCAGCGCGCTGCTGCTACACTCCGCCTGATAGATGGCGTTGAGTTCTGCCAGGAAGATCTCCTGCGACCATTCGTCAAAGATGGCGTGATGAAAATTGAGCAGAAGGACGAACTCCTGGTCAGCAACCTGGAGGATTTTCACGCGCCATAAAGGCGACCGCCTTAAATCAAACGGCGTGTTTGCTTCCCGTTGGATATTCTCGTGCAATTGAGTTGGACGGTGAGTTTCAGGAAAGCCGCGCAGATCCAGATATAAAAAAACAATCCTGGCATCTGCTTCGATCACCTGCATGGGCTGCCCGCTCACCAGGTCAAAGTGAGTGCGTAGAATCTCATGGCGCTGAGCCAGGCGGACGAAGCTGTTTTTCAACGCGGCAAGGTTCAACTCGCCCTGAAGGTGAAAAGCAAAGGGGGTATTGTACACTACCCCCTGCCCTTCGAGTTGGTAAAGGAACCATAACCTTTGTTGCGCATAGGTCATCGGGGCGGGGCTCTTGTTCCCGCGCGGTTTGATGCGCTGATGGGACGGCTGGACAAGCTGACGCTCTTTCAGCAACTTATCCAAGAGCTGCTGCTTCTTGGGTGGTAACAAGCCATCCGAAAGTGAGTCTTGTGCCATCCTATCTCTCTGCCCTTCGGTTACTCTTTCTCATTTTTCAGACGCAATCGGGCTTCGATTTCTTCATCCGATAAGGATGATACTTCTATAAAAAGTTCTGCCATTTCTTGAATATGAGCCAATGGTTTGCCAAGAGATGTAATCGCTTCTGCCATAGCGGCAACGCTGGGATATTCGAAGATCATCGACAAGGGGATTTTCACCTGGAACATCTCGCCAATCTCTGCTGCCAGCCTCATGGCTAACAAGGATTGCCCTCCCAGGTCGAAAAAGCTCTGCGTTCTTCCAACCTGCTCGACCCCCAGCACCTGAGCCCAGAGGATGGCTAAAGCCTTTTCGAGCGCATTGTGGGGTTCTTCTATATCCGTCTCTCCAACTGGTTCGCCTGTGTAAGCTGGCAATGCCCGGCGGTCCACTTTCCCGCTCGAAGTGAGGGGGAATGCACTCAGAAAAACCACACCATTGGGTAGCATGTATTCCGGCAAACTATTGCGCAAATATGCAAGAACATCTTGAGCCGATAGATTCACATTCGGCTGAGGCACGATGTAAGCCACCAGGCGTGCGGTTTCCATGGTTTCTCCCTGAAGCGCCACCACCGCGTCTTTGACACCAAGATACGAACGCAATAACGCCTCGATTTCACCTAATTCGATGCGATACCCGCGCAACTTGATTTGAAAATCGCGCCGACCCATAAACTCAATCGCCCCATCTGGAAGATAACGCGCCAGGTCTCCCGTGCGGTACATGCGCGCACCACGAGACGAAAACGGATCAGGGATGAACCGTTCGGCAGTCAAAGCTGGCTGATGGATATATCCACGCCCCAAGGCCGCTCCAGCGATAAATAACTCGCCGATCACTCCGATAGGGCATGGGTTTAGCTCTGTGTCGAGCACATAATTTTCAGCATTGGCAATTGGTTTGCCAATCGGTACGCGATCTTCTCCTTGTGTGCATTTCCAAGTAGTGGTGTTGATACAAGCCTCGCTGGGACCATACAGGTTGATCAGCTCCGCGCGCATGCGGCGATAAAACCGTTCTACTAATGCTGCATCCAACAGCTCGCCACCGCAAAACACACGCCGTAAGGATGTGCACCGCGCAAAGTCTTCCATCTCCAACAGCAAGCGCAGCAATGTGGGCACCGTCTGCAGAATGGTGATGTGTTCCTTCTGGATCGTCTCAATCAAATATCGCACGTCCTGATGTCCTTTAGGTTTTGCCAGCACCAATTCACCCCCTGCGATCCACGGTGCAAAGAACTCCCACACCGAGGCGTCAAAACTGAGTGGCGTCTTTTGGAATACCTTATCGCTTTCGGAAAGGGGAAACGTCTCTTGCATCCAACGCATGTGGTTATCCAGGGCGCGGTGGGTGACCATCACACCTTTGGGTCTTCCCGTTGACCCTGAGGTGAAGATGACATATGCCAGGTTCTCGCCGGAAACTTCATTGGTCAGGTTTTTAGCGGAGTATTCCTTCCATCTCTCAGCGGAGTCTTGTATGTCGATCACCTCCGTCTCAGGGAGCAAAGCCGGCAAGTCTGAACGCCCCGCAGTAAGAACGAAATGGCAACGGCTATCCTGGAGTATGGCACGCACCCGTGCCTCAGGAAAATCCTCGTCAATTGGCAGATAGGCTCCACCCGCTTTTAACACGGCCAGGATGGCGGTCGCCAGATGTAAACTGCGCGGCATCAACAACCCCACAACCATGTCGTTCTTCACGCCTTGAGCGCGCAAATAGCGCGCCAGGCGGTTCGCATCTGCGTTCAATTGAGCGTAGGTCAGGCTTTGGTCCGCCTCGCGTACCGCCACACGCTGCGGGGTGCGACTGACTTGAGATTCCATCAGACGATGCACGCCTCCCTCCCAGGGATATGGCCTGTGAGTAACGTTCCATGCGTAAATCGTCCGGTTGAATTCCTCTACACCCAGAAGAGGTAACTGGCCAATAGAACGAGTGTCATCATCTAATATCGCTTGAAGGAGGTTGACATAGTGTCCCGCCATCCGCTTTATGGTCTCAAGGCTGAAAAGGCTGCGGGCATACTCAAAGTTCAGTTCGATAGCACCCCCATCGGCGCGCACCATCAGGGTAAAATCGAACATCGAAAGACATTTTTTAAGCTCTACAGGATCGCTATCCATCCCAGGCAAGCGAAAACCGCTTATAGCACCGGTTAGAAAATCCAACATCACATGGTACAGCACATGGCCATCTGCACCTCGCTTGGGACGCACGGTTTGGATCATCAACTCAATGGG
Source organism: Anaerolineae bacterium (assembly GCA_037439525.1). Lineage (GTDB taxonomy): Bacteria > Chloroflexota > Anaerolineae > Anaerolineales > UBA4823 > JBBIVW01. The sequence continues at coordinate 205,561 of JBBIVW010000005.1, read as the reverse complement.
GATGTGTTGATGATCGAGCGCTTCCCAAACTAATTTGCGCACTTTGCCCAGTAATGCTCTGAAAGATAGCCCAGCCTCAATTTGTATGCGCAATGGGAGCGTATTGACAAAACAACCGATCATCTCCTGAAGTTGTAAATGCTTTCGCCCATCCACAGGCACGCCAATGACCAAGTCTGTCTGTCCCGTATAGCGCCACAACCAAACATACATGGCCGCCAACATGGTCATGAATAGCGTGGTCGATTGACGCGTACTATAACCTTTCAGAGCCTGGGTCAGGGGGGCGGATAATTCTAACGCATACCGCTCACCATCGAATGTGTGCGGTTTCATCACCTTATCTTCTCTCGGCAAGGCTAATTCACTCGGCGCTTCAGCTAAATGATGGCTCCAAAAATCCAAATCCTTTTGATGCTGCGCCTGTTTGAGATATTCCAACTGCCACAAGGCGTAATCTGCGTATTGCAAAGTCGGAGCTGGAAGCGGTTTTTGATCTTCACCCTGATAAAGAGCATAAAAGGCGGCGAGCTCAGCGTAGATGAATTCCATCGAGCGAGCGTCGATGGCAATATGATGACACACGATTTGAAAAACCGAGCAACCTTCATCCATTAGATAAAGAATGGCTCGAATGGGAAGGTCTTTTTGCAGGTCGAACGCCTGATACGCATGATGGTCGAGTAAAGAGGCTAAACGCTGCTCCCTTTGATGGCTTTCCACCATACGCAAATCGACCACATCCATCTCAAGTTCCCATGGGTCACGCACCTGCTGTTTGGGTACGCCATCAATTTCCAGGTACACCGTGCGGAGAATGTGGTGACGGGTGATGATCGTCGTAAGCGCCTGCTTTAATGCTTCAATGCGTATCTTGCCATACAGACGAAAAGCGCGGGAGAAATTGTAAACCGGAGCATCCGGGCTGATTTTATATTGGAGCCAGATGCGCAACTGCTCATAAGTCAAGGGATATGGGTTCCCTTCGACGGTGCGTGCCTGAATATCCCCTTCCTGCGAGGGTGAACCACGCCTTTGGCTCAATAACTTTTCCAATAATTCACGTCTACGCGAAATCATCCTATGACGTTTTTCTTTGGTTTATTCACAGTTCCTGCTCGATTAAAGTTCATCATCATTGCAGGAGGCGGCGCTTTCTACACCATCTAATGCCAGCATTTCAAGGAGTAGCTTGGAGGCACGTTCGAGCTGCTCTTTCGATGAAAACTTTTGCTCTAATTCTTGCGCCATCCCAGCCACAGTGGGGTGCTCAAAAACCAGGCGCACAGGAAATTCTATCGCATAGAGTTTCTGTATGGAACTCGCCAATCGGATGGCAAGGAGAGAATGGCCACCTAGGGAGAAAAAATTCTGCTGAGCGCCCACCTCAGATACATTCAATAACGACTTCCACACCTCGGCGATCACCTGTTCTGTGGCATTGCCAATGGGGTCACCAATATGGTCATCCACATTTTGAAGCGGGAACTCTGCCAACTTCTTGCGATCCACTTTCCCGCTTGGTGTTAGGGGAAACTCCTGCAGAACAACGATTTGGGCAGGAAGCATGTACGCGGGCAACTTGCACCGCATGTGCGAGAATAATTCATCTTTGGAAATCGATGCGCCTACCTTGGCTTCTATAAAAGCTACCAAACTGGCTTGAGGCGTATCCTTAGAACGCAGGAGCACCACTGCCTGCTGCACGGCTTGGTGCGTGCGCAATACATGTTCGATCTCGCTCAATTCGATGCGGTAACCGCGCAGCTTTACCTGATGATCTCGACGCCCTAAAAACGCGATGCTTCCATCGTGGTTATACCTTCCGAGATCGCCGGTGCGATACATACGCATCCCGCCACCCTGGAATGGGTCAGGGAGGAAGGATGCCGCGGTCAACCCCGGTTGATTGAAATAGCCACGGGAGATGCCCTCTCCGGCAATATAAATTTCACCCATCACCCCTTCGAGAACAGGTTGCATTTGCGCGTCGAGAATATACATGCGCACATTGGTTATCGGCTTTCCTATGGGCGGGGTGGATGTTGAAGACAGCGCATGGGGAAGGACGATTGAACTACTGACCACAGTGCACTCTGTGGGGCCATAATTGTTTACCACAGAAAACTGCCATCCTTTGGAAGGATACCGGTGCAGTTGCTCACCTCCCTTAAGGAGATAACGTACAGGTAGGTTCAACTCTATTGGCATTGAGAATATGTCTTCTGTGATGGGCGTTGGCACAAACGCCATGGTGATTTGATGCTCACGCCAATAAGCAAGCAAAGTCTCCGGGTTGGCACGCACCTCGTCGGTGAGGATATGCACACACGCGCCAGCACACAGATATGGCCAGATTTCCCACACACTGGCATCGAAAGAAAAGCTGGCGACTTGGGTGGCTCTATCCCGATTAGAAATGGAAAAATTCCGCGTGTGCCAGTGGATCAAGTGAGACAAATTTCCATGTGTGACAACCACACCTTTCGGAGTACCGGTTGACCCCGAAGTATAAATAATGTATGCTGCCTGGGCAGGGGAAATCTCAACGGGGATGGGCTCTTTTGGCGCATCATGCTCCAAAATCTCTTCCAAAAGGAGCGTTTGAGTAGCAGAGCGAGAAAACTGAGGCGCCAAAGTGTCGTTAGTAATCAACAGCGATGCACGTGCATCGCTTAACATGAACTCCATGCGTTCGAATGGCAGGTCAATATCCAAAGGTACATAGGCTGCGCCTGCTTTCCAAATCCCAAGAATGGCGATGATCCATTCGATGCCTCGCGGCAGACAAATCGCGACAAAATCTTCTCGCCCCACTCCATGGCTCTGCAAGCCATGCGCTAATTGATTTGCCTGTCGGTCTAAATCTGCGTAGCATATTTGGCTTGTCTGGTGCACAACGGCGATGGCTTCAGGTGTGCGACCCACCCAATAGCGGAAATTATCGATCACCGTGCGTTGTACGTCATACTCAGAAAAAGTCTGGTTGTAATCCTTGAGAATGCGTTGTTTTTCTGTTGCAGACAAGAGGGTTATCTGATGCAGCGGAGTTTCCGGCGATCGCCAGAGGGAGGCTAATAGAAATTGATACGCGTTTAGCATGCGCTGGGCGCTATCTTCCAAGAACACATCCTGGTTATATTCCAGCCTCCCTGAAAGGCTACCCTCATGCTCCCATAAGGTCATGCTGAGGTCAAATCGGGATATGCCCCTATCGAATAGGATCAACTCGGAGGTTGTTTCTGGCAAAGAAAGATGTTCCTCAATGGTTTGAAAAGAAAACATCACTTGAAATAAAGGGTGAAAGGCAGGGTTGCGCGGCAATTTCAATGCCTCAACGACCTGATCGAAAGACACATCCTGATGCTCAAAGGCTTCTAAGGCAACTTCCTTCACCTGGGATAGCAGGTCAATAAACCTCATCGTATCATGGAGCCTAAGCCGCAACGCCAGGGTATTCACGAAGAATCCAAGCATCGAAGTGAATTCCTTTCGGTGGCGATGCGCAACCGGTGTCCCTACAATCAGGTCTTTCTCGCCAGAAAGCTGATACAACAGCACATAAAAGCAAGCCAGTAAGTACTGATAAAGACTTGTGTTCATGGAGGATGAAAAACGCTTCAGTTCCCTAGTCACTTCGTCGGGAATTGAGCAGTAGAGGGATCTTCCCCGCAGAGTCTGCGCCGCCGGACGTGGGAAATTCATCGGCAAAGTTAACAATTGAGGCGCCTCGGAAAGCCGATCCACCCAATAAGCTAACTGCCGCTTGAATCCCTCCTCTTCGCTCCATTGACGCTGCCATAACGTGAAATCCGCGTATTGACCAGGAGCTGAAAGCAACTTGGGGAGGCCCATTATTTCGGCTTCATACGCAAGACGTAATTCACGGAAAAAGGTATCGAGAGACCAGGCATCAATGATCAAGTGATGAAATACAAAATATAGGGCGAATAAATCATCGCTTAGACGCACGAGACCCACACGCCAAAGGGGACATACTTCCAGGTCAAAGGGCTGAGCAAAGGCTTCTTCTATTTTGTGCATCGCTTCAGCCTTGCGATCTCGAATGGGCATGCCCCGTAGATCATCGATGGTCATACGCATTTCAACATGAGGGTAGATGCATTGATAAAGCCCATCCTCTTTGGTGATAAAAGCGGTGCGTAATACTTCATGCCGTTGGGTGAGTGTGTCTATGGCATGCTGCAAAGCTTCGATGTGTACTTCCCCTCGCAGCCAAAATGCGCGCGGCAGATTATAAGCCACAGTATCGGCGTAATACAGTTGAATAAACCATAATCCATGCTGGTTGAAAGAGGCAGGGATTTGCTTCGTCTGGAACTCGCCGGGTGGGGTACGCGCATGGGAAGATGAGCCCGGTTCAGAGTAAATTTCAGGCTGTATTTCCGTAGAAACGCGCGCATCCAATAGTTCCGTTGAGTTTTCTGCAGCAACGCTTTTTGCACCACGCGCGCGCAATGCCTGAGCCAATACGCTCACCGTGGGATTTTCGAAGAACAAGGCAAGAGGCAGCTCCACACCACATACTTCCTGAAGGCGCACAATCACCTGCATCGCAGAGAGTGAATGACCTCCCAGGGCGAAAAAATGATCCTGCGGACCAATCCGCTCGATGTTGAGCACCTGGCGCCACACCATGGCGACCACGTGTTCCACGGTATGGCGAGGAATCTCAAAATCCGATGCAGGGGGTTTTTGACGCCGCGCAGGCTTGGGCAATGCTTGACGATTGACTTTTCCGCTATAAGTCACCGGCAAAGTTTCCAGGAAAAAGTAGCGCTGCGGCAACATCCAGGGTGGCAGGCGTGCAGCTAAAAAGCTGGATAAATCATCATCACGCACATAGCTTCTGGCTTTGGGGACAATGTAAGCCGTCAAACCCAGCTCCTCGTCTTCTTGTGTAAAATTCACCACCGCATTTTGAACACCTGGATGTAAGCGCAAAGTGGCTTCAATTTCCTCCAATTCCACCCGATTTCCATGAATCTTTACCTGCCAGTCTTTGCGCCTTTTGAACTGTAATCTCCCATCGGGCAGCCAACATCCCCAATCGCCTGTGCGGTACATACGAGCTCCTGGTTCAGTGGCATAAGGATCGGGCAGAAAAACCTGCGCGGTTTGAGCGGGTTGAGCGAAATACCCTCGTGTCACTCCCACACCGCCGATATACAGCTCGCCTTCCACACCCGTCGGTGCTGGGTCAAGAAACTCATTCAATACATACAGGCGCATACCGTGTATGGCTTTCCCAATGCTTATTTCCGTGTTCTGGTCCAGAGGAGGCACGACATAATTCGTGGCTACCATTGTGGTTTCTGTCGGTCCATATTGGTTGACCAGGAGGAGCTGCGCCCCCCATGCATCCTGTGCCCTCTTACAATCCTCGTATTTCAATATCTCGCCGCTGACGAACACCCAACGCAAGCCGGGCATCGATATTGGAGAGTATTCCCATTCACTCAGTAATGTGCGCAATGTCGTTGGCACCAAGCTCAGAATGGCGGTCACACGACGATCTTTGATCTTCCATAAGATCTCACGGGGAGAGGCAGCCTCTTTAGGTGTGAGTAGAATCACCTTCCCCCCTAACATCAGAGGCAAGAACAGGTCGCGCATGACCGCATCAAAACTATAAGCTGCCAATTGCAATGCTACCGTGTCCTCACCAAACGCATACTGTTCTTTCAGATACCTTAAATAATTCACTACGCCACGATGGGTGCCCATCACCCCTTTGGGCACGCCTGTGGAGCCTGAAGTGAAGATGACATAAGCCAGTTGATCAGGGTGAATGGCCAGTTCAGGATTCGCCTCCGACTTCATGTCCAATGAATGTGCGCGCGCGTCGATGAGCAGCAGTTGACCGGTGAATTCGCCCCATCGATGGCTGAATTCGTCTTTCGTGAGCAAATACTGTACACGCCCCTGCTCAAGGATGAGGTTAAGGCGTGCCTGGGGATGATGGACTTCCAAAGGCAGGAAGGCTCCACCAGCCTTCAAGACAGCAAGTACAGCCACTACCTGGTCTATACCTCTCTCAAGGTATAGCCCAACCACAGTTTCTCGGCTCACCCCTAATTCGATCAGGCGATGAGCCAGACGGTTGGCTTTGGCATTGAGTTGCGCATAGGTCAGGTATTGATCACCAAACTCTAATGCTACACCGTGTGGCGTTTTCTGTACTTGGGATTCAATCAATTGATGTAGAAGCAGGGGTTCACGCATAAAAAGCGTATCTGTGACTCGAGCGTGCATGCACAATCCTCAACTGATGCCCATTCACCTCAGGCATTGGCTCACCTTCTGAGGTGATGATCTAATGCTCCATGGACGAGCCAGATAAATACCTCGAGCCTTATCCTTTTGCCCTCTAAAAATCATAAGCGATAAGCCCTTTGAAAGATTTGATTATTGAGCGGCTCTGGCATGGTTCTGGCTATTATAATACGGCACAACATGTGATAATAGATTGAATTGACCTTATTTGTTTAAAAATTTTTACTCATGAAACTGATAGAGAGGTTTAGGAAAAAAGTGGTTATTTCCAGGTTGACGTTTACACGCTTCAATAGTATCATGGCATTTAATTCAGGTCGGTCGGGCGATCGCAGCGCTTTGGCGTTGAGGAAAGTCCGCACTCCATAGAGCGCGATGCCGGGTAACCCCCGGGGCGGGGTAACCTGCCGGATAGGGCCACAGAAACAAACCGCTAACGGAAAGCTTTTGCCTTCCAGGCAAGGGTGAAAAGGAGGTGTAAGAGACCCCCGGCGCGTGTGGCAACACATGCGGCCAGGCAACCCCCATCGGGAGCAAGGCCAAACAGGGACATAAGCCCACTGGCGGGAGGCTGCTCGTCTCCTGTGTTGCTCCATCAAATCGGAGTATCTGAAGTCCCGGGTAGGCCGCTAGAGCAGCATGGAGACATGCTGCCCAGAGAGATGATCGCCAGGGTGAATTCAATCCCCCTACAGAATGCGGCTTACAGACCGACCTGAGTTCAGGAGCTAGGGAACGCTTGACGAAACAATGACCACGGAACGCGATTCACGACCCAATAATTACCCCCGCAAGTATGAGGAACAGGCGGTATTGGCGGATGGTACTCAGATTTACATACGCCCCATCCTTCCAGAGGACGCGCCCAGGTTGCAGGAAGCGTTCAAGCGCCTTTCCCCTCAAACCGTTTATTACCGTTTCCTGGAGACGTTTAAAGAACTTTCCGATAGACAGGCGCACGAACTGGCACATGTCGATTATCAGAATCGCATGGCTATTGTGGCATCCATTATCGAGGATGGCAAAGAGAGCATCATTGGGGTAGCGCGTTATGGCTGCCTCGTCCCAGAACATCCCGAACTGGCAGAAGCCGCCATTGTGGTGCGTGACGACTTTCAAAGCCGGGGATTAGGTACATTGATCATGGATCGCTTGGTGCGGTATGCTCGCGACCACGGGGTGGAAGCCTTTTTAGGCTACATTCACACCTCCAATTTTCGCATTATGCGCTTCATCGAAAAGGGAGGCTTACCCATTCAAAAGAAGATGGTCGAACCCGGCACATTTGAAGTGCGTGTGCTCTTGAAAGACTACGACAGCGAAAGCATATCCTATCTCACCGAAAAACCAACCCCCACACCCCCAGAAGCTTAGCGCAGAACCAACGCTTGATAATGTGCATCCGTATAAATAGCTTCGGAGAAAGAGCACGATAAATTGCTCTTCGCCGGCAGGATGACATGGGTCACCCCTTCGCGTTTGACGAAGCGCAACAACAAATCACATGAAGGGCTACGATAGAACCGCTGCGCCAGTTGGATACGCCGATACCATTCGAGCACTTCAGTGGCTTTATAAGGCGGTGTTTTGAAATCGATGAACGCCGGCGCGCCCGTCTCCAGGCGAAAGTCCAACATCTTGACCGGGATGAGATACGTTTGCCCAGCTTGAAGAGAAGCGCGCACAAAGGAGAAGAGTCCTTGTTCCGGACTCGCCTCTTTTTGCGCCATCTCTATCTTGAAGCGCACCATTCCTAAGGTTACTGCGATAATTACAGCAACAATAATGAGGATGAAAATGAATCGCTGATGCGTGTGTACAAACACGGCATACTTCGAAAAAAACCGATCCAACCCCCAGCCCACCACGAGGGCAAGGCTCATGGGCATCAACCAAGTGGAAACGCGCCAGGGAAACAGAAGCGCCAGCGCCTCACTGCCACTGATCATCTGAACTAACGTACCCAGAATGCCAAGGCTCAGTGGAAGGCTGATGATCCAAAACAAACGTTGGCGGCGCACCAGGTACACCGCTAGAAAGATCAGCCCCAGCTTCATAATGACGGTTATGTCCAACCATCGGAGAGGCAGCGCATGGTGCGGGAGGCGAAACCATACCATGATGTGTTGCGCCTTAGCCGCGATTTTCGAGGATGTGCCGGCAAAGTTCATATAGACATAGCTCAAAATGGGAAGGACTCCGACAAGCGCTCCACCACCGATGCCCAATGAGGCCAACACCTTACGTTGCTGACGATAATTCTCCAACATAAATGCAGCAGTCAAGCACGCCGCGCTGAACAAATATGTGGGGTGAAAACTTGTAGCAAGCACCAGGCAAAGCACCGATAAACTGGTGCGCTTCTTTAGAAAAAGGGCAATGGCCAATAGCAACAGCACCCCAAATGTACTCGGTTGAAACACCGCTCCTAAAAGGCGTTGGTCGGCCACTCCATCTTCCACCAGGTAAGCCCAATTCTCTCCCAAGCTGCGGGATAGCGCCTCACGCCAACCTGCAGAATGAAACACAAGGATCATGCCCAGAAATAAGGCGCGCTTCAATGGCGCCTGACGCAAGGGATAAACCGTATCGGTGATTTCATGGAGGCTGTACACATAAATCCCCATGAGCAGGGCGTAGATTAGATAAAAAATCCAAAGCTGATGGGTACCGCGATAAACGATTTCTACCAGCCAGGTGAATAGGGGTGTTGGTTCGGTTGTGTTTGCCGCCCAATCCTGGCTCAGGTAGCCAAACCCGGCGCGTGCCAGTCCATGCAAAAAATATTGGTTTTGGTTGGAGGTAAACAACGGAGACTGGGCATAAGCCAACGCAAAACCCCCACTCCAGAGAAGCCACCAAAAGAAGGAAAAGGTCTTCCCGTTTGTAAAACGACGTTCCCTAGCCGCGCTCAAGAATGGATCGCTCCCGTGCCCTGGGTTTCATTGTGCCTCATCTTCGTTCAAGAGTACTTCGCGTTCCTTGCCTCCTGGGGAGAGGGGACCTACCAGACCCATCTCTTCTAACTGATCCATCAACCTTGCGGCGCGTGGGTAGCCGATGCGCAAGCGACGCTGCAATAGAGATGTGCTGGCGCGGCGGGTAGTGCGCAAGACTTCTATAGCCTGATCGATCAATTCATCCTGTGTGGATGAATCTCTCTCTGCGCGGATGATCTCCTCCCACGGGGGGAGCGAACTTTCTTCGGCGATTGGAGTCTGCTGCCAGAAAGAGATCACACGCTCAATCTCCTGATCGCTGACGATGACTCCCTGTACACGAATGGGTGCTGAGATTTCCGGGGGCATGAAGAGCATATCCCCGCGCCCCAGAAGGGATTCTGCGCCTCCAGCATCCAGGATGACACGCGAATCCACCGAAGAGGCGACCGCAAAAGAGATGCGCGCCGGGAAGTTGGCTTTGATCAACCCGGTGACCACATCCGTGCTGGGGCGCTGCGTAGCGATGACCAGGTGAATGCCGGTGGCGCGCGCCATCTGCGCCAGGCGCACCAGAAGGTGCTCCGTCTGGTCAGGTGCCGACATCATCAAGTCTGCCAACTCATCGATCATGACGACGATGCGCGGCAGGATTTCGCCATCCTTGCGGCGGCGCATCTTACGGTTATAGGTATCAATATTGCGCGAGTGAGAGGCTTCTAGAATTTTATATCTGCGTTCCATCTCCTGCACGGTCCATCGCAGCACGGCCAGGATGCGCTCGATATCCGTTTCCACCTTGCCATAAAGGTGCGGCAAGCCATTAAAGCGCACCAACTCGACCATTTTAGGATCGATCATCACCAGGCGCATATCCTCCGGGGTGTTATTCATCACCAGGCAGGTGGTCAGCGCAGCAATGCACACCGATTTTCCCGATCCAGTAGTGCCGGCAATGAGCAGGTGGGGCATGGCTGCCAGATCCGCCACCACGGGTGCGCCAGAGACATCTCTGCCCAAAGCGATGGTCAACGGAGAGCCCAGCTTGTAGAAAATCTCAGACTCCAAGATAGGGCGCAAGCGCACCACCGAAGCCCTGGTGTTGGGCACCTCGATACCTACATAAGGCCTGCCTGGCACAGGCGCTTCGATGCGCAAACGTTCAGCCGAAAGGGCGAGCGCCAGATCGCGAGAGAGCGCAGAGATTTGCGCGATGCGCACCTTATGCCGTTCCGCTTCACCTTCGCCGTTGTTTTTCTCTTTTTCTACGTAGCCCGGTTCAACTGCAAATTGAGTCACGGTTGGACCAACACGAAACCCGACTACCTTCGCAGGAATGCCAAACTCCGCCAGGGTCTTCTCAATCAGTCCTGCGGTCATATTGATCGTGCGTTCATCCGGACGATTGAACTTTTCATCCACCAGTAAATCCAAAGGCGGTAAGCGATCATCCCGCACCAGGCGCGAGGCGGTTTCATCTTCCTCTGCTTCGAGCATGGTCAAGTTCTTCCGAAACTGAGCAGGAAGATAAGGCGACTTTCTCTTTGCCGGCTGGCGTCGCCCCGGATGCGCCTCGCCCTCCAATGGCGCTTCGCTGACTACAGGCGGCATCCCAGGAAGTGAAACGCGGTGGCGGTCAGCTCCCGAGCGCAACATCGAAGAAATTTGCTTTAGCGGTACAAAACTGGAAAGCAGGAGCAAGCCCATGCTCAAGAAAATCAACAGCCAAAGGGTGGTGACGACGAAATCAACCGCCAGATTGACCGAATCCAACCCGCGGCGGGTCAATTCGAGTAAACCCCAACCGATACGCCCCCCATCCATGCCCGCCTCTGAGCGCGGCAGCTCTCCGTTTCCGATGATGCTCAAGAGAGCCAGGCTGGAAAATGCCAATCCCTCCAACAGGATCACCTGAACCCAAAATCGCCCAGCTCTGACAATCTGCTTATGGCGCGTGAGCAGAGACCATCCCAGAATTCCCAAAGCCAGGGTAACCCATAACACCCCCCAACCGAACCACAACCGTAATTGCGAAACCCACCAATTTAAAATCGTGCCCGACCATTTGGGGAAAAAATTTGCCATGAGCGTCAGCAAGGCTAACGCAAGAAACAACACCCCCAGTGCATCGAACGCAAACACTCTCAAACGCTCCGGCGAGAATCGACTCTGCTCTAGCGGTGAAGATGTGTCCGGCGCGACATGTGGCGCTACTTTGGGAGGCGCGGTTTTCTTCTCTTTCATGACCTGGATGTGGATACCTGTGCTTTCACCAAGGTTTGCCAGGCAAGCACCCTTCAGCGTGTTTCGTTTTTACTCTCGCTATGCGATGCCAGAAAGATGCCTATAAGAATAAGTATAGCACCGAAAAGTTTCAGTGTTGTTGGGGTTTCACCTAAAAGTACATATGCCAGAATGGCAGAGCCAATCGGTTCCCCCAACAAAGCAATCGACACATATGCCGCAGACAGATAGCCCAACGCCCAATTATATGTCGAATGTCCGATAAGTTGTGGCACCAGGGCAAGCAGAAGAAACCATCCATAAGTCTTTGGGGTATAACCCAGAATCGGGTATCCCTGCACAGCCACCATGCAAATCAGCACTACCGCGGCGACACCATAGACGATAAAGATGTAACTCACCAGCGACATGCGCGCCCGCAGGCTGCGTCCAACGAGAAAATAGCCCGCGGCTGCCAAAGCACCCGCCAAAGCCAACAGGTCTCCGATGAACGCCTGGCCGTGCACGAATTCCGCTAGCGGGGGACAAGCCAGGCCTGCAACCTCCCAACGACATACATCGCTTACCCCAACGATGACCCCTCCCAGCAGTGCCAGAGCCATGCCAATCAGCACCAAACGCCGCACCCGCTCCTGGATGGTCAGCGGAGAAAGGATGGCTACCCATAGAGGCACTGTTGAAACCAACACTACAGAACTGGCTACACTGGTGAACTCCAGGGATGAAATCCAGGTAGCGAAATGAACCGCTAAAAAGAACCCGGAAAGCATGGCAAAGCGCAGTTGTCGCCAGCCGAGGGCAATCAACTCCTGGCGATAGCGGCTGATGGCCACCGGCGCCAAGACCACCGAGGCAATGGTCAGGCGAAAGGCAGCGATTACCAGAGAAGGAGCTTCACGTTGAGCATAGCGAATAAAAATCGAAGCTGTGGAAACCGCCAGAATGGCAAAAGCAAAGGCAACCTGCGGCGGAAAAGGCGCTTTTTGTGGTGAAGGCATGAAGTTCATTCCCAAGCGGCGCCTCAGGATCGCCGGCACGCCCGGCTACCTGAGGCGTTGAAGGCATGCTCCACTTCAAGGTGCAATGCCTCGTTTAGCTAAAAAACTCGCGTAATTGTAATAGATTTCTACACTGCTGGTTGCCCTAATCCTTGCCGTCAGGGATTAGGCTTTCGTGGGCGTCTGACCGAGCACAAGACTTTGCCAATCAAAGTTTTGGTCTCCACCTCGCCAAAGGTACGACTATCTATCGAATCGGGGTTTTCTCCTGAGACGTACATGCGCGTGCCATCTTCGGAGATTTTTACCACGCGCTTGACCAGTACACCGTGCTGGGTATGGTGGAAAACGACAATATCCCCCATGCGTAGCGTTCTACGCGCCAGAGGTCCTTTCAAAACGAGGATAAAATCTCCAGGGTTGAGCGAGGGTGACAGGGAAATTCCGGTCACCCTCATCCAACTGAGCATTATAGAACAGGATAGACCAATTCAAGCGCCGGGGCGTAAGGAGCCTTCGCCCTTTTGGTGGGTATGTTCTTGGTCGCCCAAAAGACCTCGGCAAAGCGGTTGATCGCCTCCACAAATTCCACGGCCACCGCTCGATCCGTTGTCTGGCGCGCTTTCGATCCCAAGGACATAATCTTATGGGTAATCTCGTGTAACTCGGGATGAGCCTCGAGATGCTGAGCCTTGATGTAATCGCCCCAGATGATACGAATCTCATGCTTGGCTTTTTCTGCGTGTTCCTCTTTTACGGTAATGTAACGAGACATGGAATTCTCGTAATCCATCCCTTCAGTACCTTTGGCACGCAAGTCGTTCATCAAGTCGATCATGCGCACTACAGTCAATGCGGCAATCTGGGCAACGATGGGGTCGTAAATGCCACATGGAATGTCGCAATGAGCCTTGGCACGTAAGAATGGCATGGAGCTATCCAGTTTCTCCAATATATGATAAAGCATTGTATTCCTCCTGTACAATCGTTTTCTTTTGTCTGAAAAAGCAGTCAGTTGTATGATAATTAATATGACAATCATTGTCAAGATTTCTTGCAAACTCAGAAGGGATTTCTTATAATTTTCTTGCAAAGCGGTACAACTTCTGATCAACTTCTGGTTGTACTTCAAATGATGTGACATTCTTTACCTATCCTGATATTACGTAAGTTTCTTGACAAAGGGTCAAGGTAAAGCTACAATCTGCTCAGCTGAATAAACTGCTGGCTTGGTTTTTGCTGCTCGCTCAAACCTTGCTGGCGATACATGAATCCATCTCAGGAGGACTAGACCCATGACCCATATTATCACCAGCCTGTGTTTACGAGACTCCGGTTGCGTCGAAGTTTGCCCCGTGGAGTGCATCGTCCCAGGGAAACCCATTGACAAATGGCCCTGGTACTATATCGATCCTGATACCTGCATTGACTGCGGCGCTTGCGTCCCAGAATGCCCGTATGAGGCCATCTTCCCAGAAGACGAAGTGCCTTCGAACTACGTGGCGAAAGGTGGCGAGTACATCAGCCGCATCGGTCTGACCGGACATTACGAAGGCACAAATCATCACGGCGAACCTGTGGTGTTGGACACGGTAAAGCAGCTTCAAGCCGGGGAAGTGGTCAATCTTACCCAGGATATTAAAGCCAACTACGATTACTTCGCCTCAGGCCCCGGGTACAGCGCCCTCGAAGAATAATCCACGACCGGGGCATGTGCTCCTCTCCGTAGAGCTACAGGGCGAAGTAAATCTTCGCCCTGTTCTGTTTATCCAGACCAGTTCAAATAAGATTACGTTTAAGGAATACTCTTATGCCAGCCGACATTCCAAAAATACCTTTCGAAGCCGTGCGCTATAAAAAACGCGCCATCGAGGATGAAGCATGGATCAAAAGCTTTCTCCATCAGGCAGCGTACATCAGCATCGCCATTCCCTGCGAGGGGGAGGCGTATATTGTGACGCGCAACTTCGTGTACGATGAACGCCAGCAGTCGATTTACTTCCATGGCGCGCTCCAAGGGCGCACATTTGAGCTATTAGCACATCGCCCTCGCGTGTGCCTCACTGCTGTGGAGATGGGGCGGCTGCTCCCTGCTCCTCAGGCTAAAAATTTTGGCGTTGAATACCGCAGCGTGGTCGTCTTCGGGCACGCCTATCGCATCGAAAACTCTCAAGATGCCGCCCAGGTATTGCAAATGTTGCTGGATAAATATTTCCCTCACCTGAGCCCTGGAGTAGATTATCTACCTTTAGCGAAAGAGGACATTGAAAAGACAGGGGTTTTCCGGGTGGAAATCGAGAGCTGGAGTGGTAAACAGCATGTGCTTCCCAAAGAGGCGCCCGGTGCGTTCTATTTCGGGAGGCATCCTTAATGTAAATGTTGCACCCAGCGCTAAAATACATCAAAAGCGCGCGCGGGGATAGCTGCCTAAAATGCGCAACATCAACGCGTATTCACTCAGATGTTCCAGAGCACGGCGCACTTTTTCTTCCTCTACTGACCCAATGAAATCCAGGTAAAACAGGTATTCCCAGGGTTTGCCAATCAAAGGGCGCGATTCGATCTTCGTCAGGTTGATCTCGCGCAAGGCAAAGACGCTCAAAGTTTTGAAAAGCGCTCCGGGCTGATTTTGCAAAGAGAAGACAATAGAAGTTTTGGCATCTTGAGGGGAGGGGATTGGCTGAGGGCGAATCTCCAGGAAGCGCGTGTAATTTTCGGAGTCATCCTCCAACCCCTGAGCGAGGATTTGCATGCCATACATCTGTGCGGCGCGTTGAGAGGCGATCGCCCCCATGGTGCGGTCTCCCTCTTGTTGGATCAATTGGATGCTTCCTGCAGTATCATAAACCGGGCGCATTTGGAGGCCCATGCGGCGCAAGGTGCGCGCACACTGTCCTAAAGCTTGAGGGTGGCTGAGCACCACTTTGATCTCGCCTAACTGCACGCCGGGCAGCGCCAGCAAACAATGATGCACGCGCAGAAAGTACTCCCCTACAATATGAAGCTGGTGGCGCAGGAGCAAATCGTAATTGGTGTGCACACTCCCGGCAACAGAATTTTCGATGGGGATCATCCCCGACCGACAAATCCCTCGTTCCACAGCCTCAAACACCTCATCGAAACTCTCGAATGGGCATGGCTGTACTTCTTCTCCATGGAAATATTCCAGGATGGCTTGTTCACTGTATGCCCCCGGTTCGCCTTGATAAGCAACGGAAAAAGCGTGCATTCTGTCTGCTCTGTGAAGAATCAATAATTCGTCACCATATCGATCAAGCCACGCTCGCGCGCCTGCCTTTCACACCAGGCAAACGTGAATGCTGCCAATATTGCAAACAGAGAGGTCAGCGCGAGCAAGATGCCCATCAATTGCGCATTGCTATAAGCAGCAAGCGTAGGGAAGGCTTGCGCCACAGAGCCAACCAGAGAGCGCCTCAATAACTCCAACCAATAGGTCACCGGCATCATGTAGCCGATTGGCCGCAAAAACGAGGGCAACACTTCCAGAGGGAAGATCGCCCCACTAAACAGATACAGCGCTCCAGCGACAGTATCCCCTATAAACCATACATGATGGGCGATCATCAAGGTCACACCTGCCAACAATAATCCCATCATGGTCAACATGACCACGCCGACCAGCAACGCGGACAGGAACCAACCCCATTGCACGGCGGATAGGTCGATGGTGACATGCAGGAAGGCAACGCCGAAGAGGATGGTTACCACAACTGAGATGGTGGCGACAATAAAGCGCGCAACACCCCGCCCAATGAGATAGGCTGGCATAAAGATCGGCGCGACGTAGATATACTTGAGGGTTTTGTAATGCTCGCGGTCATCCACTACCGCCCAGGAGATGCCCGTCATTACTTGGCCGACATACATATAAAACGCATTGCCCAGGTAAATATAGTTGAAAATTGGCGCTTCGAAATTCCCTCTAGAAACGATGGCATACATGACCACCAAAATAGCGGCGCCGGCCAATGGTTTAATGATCGAATAGACGGCGAAGAGGAACGCGTCTGTCCAATTCGATTCGATCTGCCAACCCAGCCAGGCAGCCATGCGAAACGAACGCTTGATCACCGTCATATTTGGAAATGCCAAACGCCGTTCCATACTCACCTTCTGCTTTCTGTCAACCGGCCCTCGCGAATGGCGAGGCGCTCCATATAATCCAGCAAGAATTTTGCTGCGGCAACGAACACCACACACAACAGCGCCAGAATCAAGATTTCAGTAGAGACACTCAAGAACCCGAGCGCGGCTCCCGAAGGGAAGACAAGCTGGCGCATGGCGTCCAAACCCAAAGTCAATGGAATGACCGAGGCAATTGCCGCGACCCAAAACTGAAAATTCTTGATGGGGAAGTAAAAACCCGAAAATAAATACACCGGCTCTTGTGCCAGGTTCGAGAGGTGCCAGGCCTCGCGGCTGAGCAGCAGAAACAAAGAGGCAAAAAGCATGCCCATGCCATACAGGGCAACCATCGCCAGCAGGAAAACGAGGAACAATTGAGTAAAGCTGGCGACCTGGTAACTGATGTGAAACAACCAGCTTCCCAGCAGGGTAATTGCCAGAGCGCGTAGCGAGGTCGCCACCATACCACCCAAGGCCATCCCCAGGAGAATGGCCATCATCGAATTCGGCGCCATGATGTACAACGCCAGGTTGCCCTGTTCCTTTTCCCAATACAGCTGGCTGGACATACTCCACAACACGTTCATCCAGAAAGCGGTCATCGCGCCGCCCATAACCACAAATCCAACGTACTCTTCCGGGGCGCCAATGGCACGATAGACAAAGACATAAGCGGATACGGCAAGCATGGGCAGGAAAATGTCGAAAAACACCCAGGATTTCTCGCGTTGCTGCCCGATGATGCGCGGGTAGGCGCGCGCCACGACTGTTTTCAAAAAAAGCCACGCACCACGGCTTCGACGATAGTTCGTAGGCGCCAAAAGGCGTGCTTCAATCTGTGGATTCTGCACCTTCAACCTCCTGCATACTACGTCCGACCAAATCCACGAAGACATCTTCAAGCGAGGCGGCGCGCTTCTCCAGATTCATGATGTGAATGTCGTTCGAGGTCAATGCGGCGATCACTCCGCTGAGGGCATCATCGCTTTCCAGGATGAGGTTGAGTTCAGCACCGCTTTCGGTGCTTTGACAGGTCGTCTTCTTCACGCCGGGAAGTTGCGCAAAGGTCTCCAAACGCGCTCCATTCAACGGGCTGACTTCGATGCGGAATAGAGCCTCGCGCTGCAAGCGACGTTTGAGATTGGATGGGGTATCACACGCCAGAACACGACCCTGATTGATAATCGCGACGCGATCGCACAATTCATCCGCTTCGACCATATAGTGGGTGGTCAAAAGCAGGGTGCGCCGCTCATCTTCATCCACCCAGCGGCGGATAAAGCGGCGCACATCGCGCGCCGCGCCTACATCCAGACCCAGGGTAGGTTCGTCCAAGAAGAGCACTTGCGGGTCGGTCATAAAGCCGCGCACGATATTCATCTTTTGACGCAAGCCGGTGGACAAATCCGAGGATTTCGTGTGCACGCGATCTCCCAGTCCAACCATTTCCAATAGCTCTTTAATGCGCTGGTTTGCCAGGCGTGAGGGCATGCCATAAAACTGGCTAAACATCCACAGGTTCTCGCGCACGGTGAGCAGACCATAACCAGAGGACTCCCCGCCAGAGACCATGTTGATACGCTCCCGAATCTTGTGCGGCGCTTGGGTGACATCTAGCCCGGTGACCCAGGCTCTTCCACTGCTGGGCGCCAACAAGGTAGTCAGGATTTTGATCAGCGTCGTCTTGCCGGCGCCATTTGGACCCAACAAGCCAAATAGCTCGCCCGGTTGCACTTCCAGGTTCACATCTTCCAGGGCGACAAGCTGCTTGGGCGTATCTTTCTTTTTTCCACCACGCAGCTTATAAATGCGCCCCAGATGTTCGGTTTTGATCGCCAGTTCCATACATACACCTTTAGAGTTGAGAGCATTGCGGTTAAAAAGCCGGGCTACACACCCGGCTTAGTTACAGTCCGTTCAAACAAAGGTAATTATATCACTTTAGCACATCTAAGATCGCGGCACCTTGCCTCGCTTCAGGAATTGCGCAACTCCAAACTTCCTGCCCCCATATCCACGGTGATTAGAAGCTGGGCGCCTGAGCCATCCAGAAAATAACCTTCGGCGCGCTTCTCCCATTCGCCCAGGCTGGTCACCTGAGTCAGCCCACCGGTAATGACCACCTTCGCCGACACATCAGGCGGTACGATGATCACCACATGGCTCATCCCGCTCTCGATCACCACCACCGCATCCCGTTGGATGCTTCCAGAGAAATCCAACGTATAATCCCCCGCACCACCCCGAAAGATCATGGAAGCAAAATTCGCGTTCAACAAACCGCTGAGGCGCACCGTAGAGGCTCCAGTGGTATAGCGCAATGTGTCCATGGCCACTTGATTAGGAGTCGAAAACGATAATTGCACATCGGCGGCGCCGTCGGTGATTTCAAGTGAGTATAACGACAATCCACCCAATTCAAACCTGCCATGGTATGCACCTGCCATAATTACCAGGTTCATGGGGATATCGGCGAGTTTGAGGTCCCAAATGTTCATGACCTCATCTTCCATTTTCGGAATGCCAGAAATTTCTAATTTTCCGCTTTCCAGGCTCACTTTACCCGGCTGTGAAGTGATCCGCGGTTTGAAATCGGCAACATTGTACGTTGCGCTGCCTTCAACCAGGTTTTGCGTCGCCCCAGGGTTGAGGGTTAGTTCACCTGCGCCAAAGGAAAGGCTCAGCGTCACCTGGCTTTCTTGTGGCAGGGGGACAGCGATGGACTCGGTTTGTTTTTCACCGGTGACGATGCGATCCACAGGCACGTTGATTGTGATGCCGCATGCCAGGGTCACCCATGCCACCGCCAGGATCAGAGCGAACAAGGTTTTCTTCCTCATGACATTCTCCTTCATCGTTGTGATTCATGCTCCCATACGCAGGGGCACATCCTTGGTCGCGCCCAATGGCGCCGTTCAGGCAGCCGCTTTATGCCGCGGGTACACCAGAAACGTGATCAACCCTAAAAGCGCAATCAAAAGCCCTAAAAGGATCAAGGCAAACTTTAAGGTGGCTGCCCAGCGGGCAACAAGCGGCAGCCATCCCAAACGCTCGCCGAAAAGCAGCCGGGTTAGGGCGAGGTTTTCAATGGCATCCAAGCCAGCTGCCAGCCAAAGCCCCCACGCAGCCAGCGAGCCGATAATTGATGCTTTCCATCCTGCACGCTGCCAGACCTTCCCCGCCCACAAGCATGCCAGGGAAATCGAAGTGGCATACACGACCAGGTATAAGAAATCCAATCCCAGGCTGAAGGATAAACGCAGCAAGGTTGCCGCATCCCAGGTAGATAATATCCGTTCGGCGTTCTCCAAGGTGCCCGCCAGCTCAAACGAAATAATCCCCATCGGTGCGGTGGGGTTGTTCAACCCTGACCCCAGGGAATTCATGGCCATCATCAACACGACTGTCAACACCAGCGAGACGATAAACAAAGACCTGCTTGCAGACGCAGAAAGGGTTGCAAATGGATGTTTCATGGCTGCCCTCCTGAAAGGCTTGTGTGGATCGATAATCCAAGGAACGAAGCCATCCTTGAGCATGCGTCACTTTGATGCATGCCCAAAGATTGTACCTTAAATAACCAAAAGTTATTCTTCTAAAAGTGCTTCTGTTTCTTTATCCAGCATCACATACAGGGTATAAATGCCCAATAGCGTGCCCACGGGTACGATGAGCAGATTGAGGATGCCGAGGACGATGGCTAGAACCCGCGCCCAAGCTTTCATCCCCAGCAAGCCGGCGCCCACGATCAGTCCCGGCAAAGAAAAGAGCACCAGGATGCCCCCCACGATAGCCGCCACCAGAGCGGTTATGCGTATGGCTAAATCGTTTCCAGAAATCATCCCTCCACCCGCAACGGCAATGATAACGATCACCGCGCTGAGCAAGCCCATCAGGCTGAAAATGATGTACAACCAACCGACTACTTTGATATGCGTTTTCATGGTTTTACGCTCCTTGTTCTTTAAGACCGAGATTTACCTTTGAAAAGATGCTACATTTCGTGCGAGAAGTAGAAAGATCATACAAAGGTTCCGGTGTATCCTGTTCGAAGCAACGCTCGCACTAATCCTAATTACGCAAAGAGGGTAAATTGGTTGCAGATAAAGATTGCAGCAGCACGGGTAACTTTACCGGACAAGATGGGTTACAATTGCTATACCGAAGCGCATAGTGAAGCGACAGCGCATGTTTGGAAGGTTTATGGAGGTTGCTCCATGCCGTACCCAAGGCGCGTGTTGGATATGCGCTTCGCCTGGCGAGAACAGATGCCATGCAAAAATTCTCATCCATGAAAGGTAGTGCTTTGACCTCTGAACAGATTACCACCGAACCTGAAAGACCGCTCACCTTTTCGGAAACGATGCGCTTGCGCTTCCGAGGCGTGTTAGAGCCTATTGCTGGTTTTCTCAACCGTCTGGGGTTGATGCCAAACACGATGACGATCATCGGTCTGATCGGCAATTCCTTTGCCGCGGTATTGTTGGCGCGTGGAGAGATGACCTGGGGAGGCATGCTCATTCTCCTTTTTGGCCCAATCGATGCTCTGGATGGCACGATGGCGCGCTTGCGCGGCATGGATGGGCACTTTGGTGCGTTTGTCGATTCGGTTACCGATCGCTATTCGGAGTTGGTCGCCTTTGGCGGACTGTTGTATTTTTATCTCCAAACGGGCGACCCCCTGGCGTGTATGCTTGTCTTTGCTGCTGCTGCCGGCTCTGTGCTGGTCTCCTATGTGCGCGCCAGAGGCGAATCGCTGGGGTGGATGACCAAAATCGGCGTGCTGACACGCCTCGAGCGCTACATGGTGTTAGCTCCAACGCTGATCTTCAATTACCCGTTGATTGGCCTTTGGATCATCGCCCTGCTCGGAAATTTCACCGCTTTACAACGCATCCTGGATATCCGTCGCCAGGCTTATGCAGAGAAACGAAATTCACACTAATTCCAAGGAGGAAAACACATTATGCCACAAGGATTTAGCATTGGGCCTTTGTTCATCCGCTTTTACGGGATTATCTTGATGCTCGGCGCACTGGCTGGGGCATGGCTGGCCTCGAAAGAAGCGCGCCGACGCGAGCAAGACGATGAATTCGTATGGGATGGGCTGGTATGGGTGCTCATCGGCGGCATCATCGGCGCTCGCATTTGGCATATTCTGACCCCGCCACCGTCCATGGTCGCCCAGGGCATCACTACCGCATATTATTTAACGCATCCCCTGGATGCCATGGCAATCTGGAGAGGCGGGTTGGGCATCCCTGGTGCAGTCATTGGCGGTGTGCTGGCACTGTATTGGTACTGCAAACGCCACAAATTCAACTTCCTTATGTGGACAGACATTGCCGCTCCAGGCTTGGCATTGGGGCAGGCGATTGGGCGATGGGGTAACTTTTTCAATCAAGAGCTTTACGGTCAACCCACTGATCTCCCCTGGGGTATTTACATCGAACCTCAATATCGCCTTCCAGGCTTTGAATCTTTTGAACGTTTCCACCCAACCTTCTTGTACGAATCCCTGTGGAACCTGGGCAATGTATTCTTCTTGCTTTGGATGGCCAGACGTTTCAAGGGGCAGCTCAAAGATGGCGATGTCTTCCTGGCTTATCTTATCTTCTATCCACTAGGACGCTTTCTACTGGAATTCTTGCGTCTTGATTCCTCTCAGGTGGTGGGCGTGAACGCCAATCAGACTTTTATGTTACTCGTGGCGCTATTCGCCGGAGGCATGCTCTTTTGGCGGCACCGTCAAAAAGTAACAGGAGTCCCTTCAACAAGTGAAAGCACAGAGGCGCAAGAGAGCTCGCCTGAGGAGTCGGTTTAAGCCGTTCCGTGCGCTTCTCCTCTTCGTTGTCAGCGGCTAGCTTTCCGAATTGCAAACTTGCCCGGCACAGAACCATTGTAAGATACACGCCGGCGAAAGGTTGTGCGCGGCAACTCTGCGCAACAGGCATCTAGTGAAAAGCAAAGCCATAGAAATCAGGCAATGATCCTCACTGAAAATCTGAGCAAGCGTTTCGGAGACTTCCAGGCCGTAGAAGGGGTCAATCTCGAAGTGGGGACTGGGGAGGTGCTGGCTCTGCTTGGTCCAAACGGGGCAGGCAAAACTACCACAGTGCGCATGCTTACCTCGATTTTGAAACCCACCTCGGGTTGGGCACGCGTGGCCGGGTTCGACGTCGTTAAACAGCCTGCTCAGGTGCGTGCTATGGTAGGCGTTTTGACAGAACACCATGGGTTGTACCATCGCATGCCGGCATACGATTATCTGGATTTCTTCGGTCGGCTCTATCAACTCCCTGCAGAACAGCGCAAAAAACGCATCGAAGAACTGCTCTCGCTTTTTGGGCTGAGCCGCTTCGCCTATGATCGTCTGGGAAAATTTTCCAAAGGCATGCGCCAAAAGCTCGCCCTGGCGCGCGCTATGCTCCATGACCCTCCAGTGCTCTTACTTGACGAACCCACTTCAGCCATGGACCCCGAAAGCGCGCGCCTGGTGCGCGATGCCATCCGCAAGTTGCGTTCCGAGTCTCGGGCTGTGATCATCTGCACGCACAACCTGATGGAAGCGGAAGAACTCGCCGATCAAATCGCCATCATCCGTCGCGGCAGGATCATCATCCATGGCTCTCCCCAAGCGTTGAGAGAACAGTTCTTTGGTAAGCCAGAATTCGAGCTTCGCCTGACAGCGCCCCTCGATGGTTCCCTGCCTCCCCTCCCACAAGACGTAGAAATACGCGCCATGGGCGAGAACTGGCTACGCTACTGCACGCCCGATCCTGCTCAAACCAACCCGCAGATGTTGTCCAATTTCCTGGCAGCCAAGATCGGTGTGGTCAGTCTGCAAGAAGTGCCGCGACATTTGGAAGAGATTTACCTGGAAGCGATTCAATCCGCGGAGGACAGCTAACCGCCATGTTCAACGACCTACGCATGGCCTGGATCGTCACCTATCGCGAAGTGCGCGATCAGATGCGCGATTGGCGCATTGTCTTTCCGGTGATCGCACTGACGGTTTTCTTCCCCAGCCTGATGAACTTCACCGCCAGGCAAGCGGTGAGCTTCGTCGAACGTTACGGCGCACCTCTGGTTGCAGAACGATTGTTCCCCTTCTTGATGATGGTCGTGGGTTTTTTCCCCATATCCATTTCTTTAGTGATTGCCTTGGAAAGTTTTGTGGGAGAAAAGGAACGCCAAAGCATCGAACCGCTACTCTGCACCCCTTTGAGCGATGTCCAACTGTACTTGGGAAAGCTGCTCGCCTCCACGGCAGCGCCTCTGTTCGCCAGCTATCTGGGCATCGCGGTGTACTTGATCGGAGTGTACCGTCAGGCAGGTTGGTTGCCTGAGCCAATCCTGCTGGTGCAGGTCTTGCTTCTGACCACCGTACAAGCAGTGTTGATGGTGAGCGGTTCGGTGGTGGTCTCCTCACAAACCACGTCAACACGTGCGGCGACTTTACTGGCGTCTTTCATCATCATCCCAGTAGCGTTGCTTATCGAGGGGGAAAGCATGGTCATGTTTTGGGCACGGTACAATGTGCTCTGGTGGGTGATTCTCGCCTTGCTGCTCATCACCAGCCTACTGGTGCGTGCGGGTATCGCTTACTTCAACCGGGAAGAATTGCTCGGCAGGGAGCTGGACGAGATCAACCTACGATGGGCATGGCGCGTTTTTCTGAGCGGTTTCCGCGGCCAGGCACATAACCTGCGCGATTGGTATCTCAAGGAAGTGCCAACCACTTTGCGCGCCCTGCGCCTGCCAGCCCTGGTAGCCATCACCTCCCTGGCGATCGGTATCGCGGCCGGCATCTCCCAAAGGCAGACATTTCCCCTGCCGACGGAAATGCTGCGCTTCGACAGCCTGGATAGCGATTTCATGGATACCCTGCGCACAATGGGCTTCTTCAGCACTTTCGGCGTCGGGGCGATCTGGTTGCACAACCTGCGCATCATCGCCCTGGCGAGCGTGTTGGGCGTCTTCAGTTTTGGCATTATGGGATTGATCATTCTCATGCTGCCGTTGGCGCTGATCGCATACCTGGCAGCCAACCTGGCAGCGAACGGTATCTCCCCCATTCCCTTCATACTCGGCCTGGTCGCCCCACACGCGCTGTTGGAGCTGCCCGCCATTGTGCTGAGCGGTGTGGCCATCCTTCAAGTTGGCGCAATTTTAGGCGCGCCAGCGGAAGGCAAGACTGTAGGGGAATCCTGGCTCTACGCTCTGGGACGCTGGGCGAAATTGATGCTCGCATTAGTGTTGCCGCTCTTCTTGGGCGCGGCGATCATCGAGGTCTTCATTACCCCTCACGTTGCCTTGTTCCTATTGGGGAAATAACACGAGAAACACCATGCCAGAGTTGATCTTTTTAGGATGCAGCAACGCGGTTCCCGCACCCGGCTACGAACACACTCATATGGTATGCTGCGGCGAGCAGCGCGTGCTACTCATCGATTGTGTCAATAACCCAATCCAGCGATTGCAGCGCGTTGGGTTGGATGCCAACCAGGTGAGCGATTTGCTGCTCACCCACTTCCACCCCGACCACGTAGCCGGGGTGCCCTCTTTCCTGGTTCAAACCTGGCTGATGGGCCGTAAGCTTCCCTTGCGCGTTTATGGTTTGGAAGAGACCTTACAGCGCGTGCTTGCCAATCTTAGGCTATACGAATGGGAATCCTGGCCTGGGATGTATACGGTCACCTGGCACCCCCAGCCCGCCCAAGAACACAACCTGGTCTTCCAGGCGGAAGATTTTTCACTCTATACTTCTCCCATGGAACACCTCCTCCCTACCCTGGGCGTGCGCTTGGAAAACAACCGATCCAAGTCAGCTATCGTCTATTCCTGCGATACCCAACCCTGCCAAAGCCTGATGCGCCTGGCAAAAGGTGCAGAGGTGCTCATCCATGAAGCCACCGGAGATTACCCCGGCCACACCTCCGCCTCCCAGGCAGGAGAAATCGCCCAAACTTGTGGGGTGAATTCCCTGTATCTGATTCACTATCCTACAATGAAAGGTGATCCCGCCACACTGGTGCAGGCAGCCCAGGTTACCTTCCAAGGGCAAGTGCAACTTGCCCAGGAACTTTCCCGCCTGACATTTTAATAAAAAGCTCACCACCCCTGGATGAAGGGCAGCCATTCCTGGTTTTGTACCACCAGGCTTTCAAAGCGATAGTAAGCCGAGGCGGGGGGTTCGGATGGCGGTTGAAGCAGGTGCATATGTGCCTGTTCCAAAGTGCGCCCCCCTTTGCGGTGGTTGCACTCCGGACAAGCCGCGACCAGATTGTCCCAGGAATGCTCGCCTCCTAAGCGGCGTGGCAAAATGTGATCTACGGTGAGATAGGGTGCTTTGCGTCCGCAATACTGGCAGGTGTACCGATCGCGGCGCAAGATTTCGCGCTTGGTCAGGCGCACGCGTGGGCGAGGTCGTTTTACCATCCGCTGCAGTCGAATCACCGAGGGACGAGGGTACACCCGGCTGACTGTGTGAATCACCCCACGGCCATTTAACACCAAACTCGCCTTGCCGGAAAGCACCAGGGTAATTGCCCGACGCGTGGTGCATACATTGAGCGGTTCAAAATTGGCGTTGAGTACAAGGACAGGTTCGCGCATACGCTGCTCACCAATTTTGCCCATTATAGCATGTTCTGCCATTCTGGAAAAATGTACCTCCCACGCTTGGTCTCTTCTTGTATAATTCAGTGTATGGAAGCCCATCACCCTGAAGAAAAGCCACAGTTGTACCGCCCCATACTGCTTTCACGCCGCGGTGAAGCCAGCGCCTGGCTGGTATGCGTCTTATGGCTCATTGGCAGCAGTGTGCTGGCGTTTACTCGGCCCCCCGTACATCGCGCAGTGATCTTCATGGGTGTATTTCTATTCCTAGCCGCGCTGGCGATCAGCCTGGGGAATTGGATCGACCGGCACACCATGTTGAGCCTCTCTGATCAGGGGATGGTGTTCGCAAATGGTTTGCGTCAGGTGCATCTCCTGTGGAACCAGGTGCGCAAAGTGGAGGTGTTCCCCTCAGCATGGGGAAATAAGGTGCGCGTTGTAGGAGAGCATGCTGCTTTCGACTTTCGCACATTGGGTGAGGTGCGCGTGGGCGGTGAAATAAAAGGGCGCATGGGCTTCGAACAGGGAGAAGCCATATTCAAGCGCATCCTTGAGAAGGCAAATTTGCATCTGGTAGAGAGTGAGCAAGGGTACTATTCCTATGGGCGTGGATAAATCCACCTCTGCGGAGCGAAGTTCGCGCCCTCCCGCAGAGGGCGCATTTTATTGAGACTACTGATCAGCAGGAGCAAAGAGCATGGCAAGCGTAAACATGACCATCGATGAACAGGTGCGCTACTTGATGCAGGGCACCGAATATGGCGACGAAGAACTAAAACAGGCAATGGCCGAGGAGTTGCGTCAGCGCCTGCTCGAGGCGCAGCAGGAACACCGCCCGTTACGCGTGTACTGCGGCTTCGACCCACGCACCAGTGACCTGCACCTCGGTCACACCGTGCCCATGAGAAAGCTGCGTCAGTTCCAGGAGCTGGGCCATGAGGTGACCTTCTTGGTGGGCAATTTCACTTCGCTCATCGGCGACCCCTCCGACAAGGACAAACTCCGCCCGCAGCTTACCCCAGAGGAGGTGGAAGCCAACGCGCGCACCTATGCGCAGCAAGCCTACAAAGTGCTCGATGCGGAAAAGACGCTGATCCGCTTCAACGCCACTTGGCTTTCGAAGCTCGGCTTTGCCGATCTGATCCAGCTTGCTTCCAATTTCACGCTGCAACAGTTCCTGGCGCGCGAGAACTTCAAGTTGCGTTGGGAGCGTGGCGAAGCCATCTTTCTGCACGAGACCTTCTACGCCATCATGCAAGGTTATGACGCTTATGCCATGCGCACGGATGTACAGGTGGGCGGCAGCGACCAGCTCTTCAACATCGTCACTGCGGCGCGCAAGTTGATGACCTTTATGGGAGAAAAGCCCAACATCGCCATCATCCTAGGTATCCTCCCCGGTACGGATGGCGAAGTGAAGATGAGCAAGTCGTTGGGTAACCATATCCCTCTTTTGAGCACACCCGAAGACATGTACGGTAAGGTGATGAGCGTGCCTGATAAAGCCATGGGGCAGTATATGCGCCTGCTCACGCGTTGGACGCCGGCTCAAATTGAAAATCTGGAGCGCGATGTCGCCCGTGGACAAATGCACCCCCGCGACCTGAAGATGAAGATCGCCCACGAAATCGTATCCATCTATCACTCCGAGGAAGAGGCACAGCGCGCTGAAGAAGCTTTTATCCGTGTCTTCCAAAAAGGTGACCTGCCAGCAGAGATGCCCGTGTACACACTCAAACCTGGGCAGAGTGTTTTAGAGGTTTTGATCGAGTCTGGTCTGGTGACGAGCAAGAGCGAAGGTCGGCGCATGCTCGCCCAGCACGGCGTCCGCTTGAATGGCGAACTGCTCAGCGACCCACTTCAAACCTTCCCTCACCCTGGCGTGCTACAAGTAGGTAAACGCAGGTTTGTGCGCGTCGAAGAGTAAGGTCAGTGAGGCTTTATCGAAAAAAGTAACAAATGACCTCACTCCAACCCAGACCGGGTTGGAACCAACCCACCGCGTTGCGAGACATCATTTACCCTTTTTCCCGATACAGGTAAAACACCGTCTATAGAAGCTGCTCTTTATAGTCGGCATAAATATCGGTGCTGAAGAAGAAATTGGACTATAATTCTAAATATTATAGGAATTAGATTAATTTTGTACATAGTGTGCGGCATAACGGATATATCCTTGCGTTCTAAGGAACCTACCATGGCAAGCAGTAAATCTGGGCTATACCCTAAACGTTCCTGCACCCGCCCCAGAAGCCATGGTCATAAACACCATCAATGATGAACCAGACTCACACCCTCGAAGTCCCCACTGCCATTAGTGAACTACGCACGCTTCAAGTGCGGCACATTGAACTGCTGACCGGTGACCACGCGCCCGCCGCGGCTACGCTGGCTGAGCAATTGGGAATCGCTTTTCGCGCCAATCTCTTACCCGAACACAAAATCAGAGTAGTTCAAGAGTATCAGGCAGAGGGACACACAGTGGTGATGATCGGTGACGGCGTGAACGACGCGCCTGCCCTGGCGCAGGCAGACATCGGTATCGCCATGGGCGCCGCCGGCACGGACATTGCCATCGAAGCGGCCCATATCGCCCTGATGCGGGAAGATTGGAGGCTCATCCCCCAAACGCTTCGCCTGGCGCGCCGAACGATGGGTGTGGTGAAAATGAACTTGGCTTTTACTGCCATGTACAACCTGGTTGGATTATCCCTGGCTGCCCTAGGTATTCTACCCCCCATACTCGCAGCCGCGGCGCAATCGTTGCCAGATTTGGGCATCCTGGCAAACTCAGCACGCCTGTTGCGCGATAGTGATAATACGAGGCATAAAGCCTCTTCGAACCTGTGACAGAGCGATAGGGTTCAGAGGCTGGGCGCGCCTGGTGCTGCTCATATCCCCGAAGGAAATAATTCATCTGATCTAATACCAGCCGGAAACAGGCTATACTTAATAGCCCCACGCGCGACTCATGATCCGTGTCCATCAACAGGATCGCGCCAGTGGAAATACAAGTCGTCGCGTGCATCACAAAAAAGGACGGGAAGATGAAGCGCAATTATTTGCTTGGATTCGACTTGGGCAGCGGGTCCCTGCGCGCATTGCTGCTGGAACCCCAAAGTAGAGAAGTCATTTGGGTGTCGCGCCCCTGGTCACATCCCGCTACGCCACAATTTGGGCCCATGGCATACATCTTCGACACAAGCGGTGCATGGAAGGCGCTCGGCGAGCTGGTAGAAGATGTGTTGCATAAGGCAAAAGCATCTGCACACCAGGTGGTGGGCATTGCCGCCTCCGGTTTTCGATACGGCACCGTGGTCATCGATCGTAAAGGCGAGGTGCTCTTCGCAGCCACCAACCGCGATGCACGCGCCGCAGAGCAGGGGATGGCTTTAGCCGCTGAACATAGCCAGGATTTTTATCCCATTACCGGTCATGTTCCTAACCCGATCTGCCTGGCGGCACGCCTGCTCTGGCTCAAAGAGAACGACCCATCGGCGTTCAAAGCCGGGTATGCTGCCCTGAGCATCAGCGATTGGGCAGCCTATCAACTATGCGGTGAGGTGGCGACGGATTTTTCTCAAGCTGGGGAAAGCCAGCTCTTTGACCTCCAGAAACGTCAGTGGAGCACGGAAGTGCTAAAAGCGCTCGCTCTGCCCAAAAGCCTGCTGCCAGATATTCAACCCGCCGGGAGGCGCCTGGGTAAGCTGACAAAAAACGCCGCGGCTCATCTGGGTCTGCTGGCGGGCACACCCATCGCCGTCGGTGGAGGGGATACACAATGTGCATTGCTTGGCATGGGGGTAATGTCTCATGGTCAGTGGGGCATCATCGCTGGCACAACCACGCCAGTCCAAATGCTCAGCCAAGAATTGCTGCTCGATATCGAAATGCGCCTTTGGAGCGGCATGTATCTCCTTCCAGGCTTATATGTACTGGAAAGCAACCTGGGACAGACGGGAGGTAGCCTGGAGCTGTTTGCGCAAGTTCTTTATCCACACGCCCCCAATGCAGTCGCCCGTTTATGTGCAGAAGCCGCCTCATCCCCTCCAGGCGCGCAAAGCTTACACTCATCCATCGGAGGGACGGTTTTCAACGCTGCCTCCATGTCATTGCCTGTGGAAGGGTTGCTATTCTCCTCGATACTTTTGCCGCCAGGGCATGAAGGGCGATCCAATGTCGCCCGTGCGGTATTGGAAGGCATGGCATTTGTGCTACGCGCCAACATTGAACAGATGGCAAGCGTGTGCGGCTCCATGCCGCACGAGGTTTTTTTGAGTGGGGGGCTGAGTCGCAGCACACTTTGGTCGCAGATTGTGAGCGATGTGCTTGGTTGTCGTTTGCGCGTGAGCGCCCAGACTGAAGCCACCGCGTTAGGCGCAGCCTTTTGCGCCGGGGTTGGCGCGGGGGTCTTCCCCGATTTAACCACCGCTGCAGGCACTATGGCACAAGCTGCACGCGCCCACCTTCCGGGAGAAGAAGCTGAAGTGTACCAAAGCCTGTATGCCGACTGGCAAGCCTTAAGGAACGCGCAACGCCCTGCCGACAGTCTAGCGGCTGAGCGGTTCATCCAAACCTTGATGAGCCGTGGAACAGCTTCCTCGGGGGATGAGCCGCGCCTCTTCCCGCCTGCGCCCGAGTTCAAGCCACGCATTTACATCAGCGCAGAGGTAGATGAACGCACATTGCACCAACTGCAAAAGCTCGGCGAAGTCACTTATCGACCATATCGTTCAGAAGGCATCGTGCTCACCGGCGATCATTTGGTGGAAACTTTGAAGCATGTCCAAGTGTTTGTCACCGAAGTGGATCTCTTAGATGCAGAAGCGCTGCTCCAGCTTCCCGATTTACGGTTGGTGATCGTTTGTCGCGGCAATCCGGTCAATATCGACGTGGAGGCATGCACCACCGCTGGCGTTTTGGTAACCCACACACCGGCACGCAACGCAGACGCAGTTGCCGACCTGGCAGTTGGTTTTATGCTCATGCTGGCGCGCAAACTCCCTCCAGCCCTGGCTTTCCTGCGCCAGCCCGGCGGAGAAGCCGGCGACATGGGGCGCATGGGGCAGGCGCATACCGAATTTTTGGGCAGCGAGCTATGGCGCAAGACTGTGGGCATCATCGGCGGCGGGGCAATCGGCAAGAAAGTCATCCAGCGATTGATTCCCTTTGGAGCACATTTGCTGCTCTATGACCCGTACCTCAGTGAAGAGGAAGCGACACTGCTGGGTGCTGAGAAAGCTTCTTTCGAACGGCTATTGGCGGAAAGTGACTTCATCAGCCTACACGCTCCAGTGAATGAAGAGACGCGCAGCATGATCGACGCCGCGGCGTTCGAAAAAATGAAGCCGGGCGCATTCTTGGTCAACACCGCCCGCGCAGCACTAGTAGATCAAGAGGCTTTGCTCGTTGCGCTTCGTAATGAGCGCCTGGGTGGATATGCCACGGATGTCTTCCCCATCGAGCCGCCGGCGGCAGATGATCCATTGCTCAGCTTTCCGAACGTCATCGCCACGCCGCATCTGGGTGGAAATACTCGCGAAGTCGCCGCCCATCAGGGTGAAATGGTGGTCAACGCCTTGCAATCTGCCCTGGCAGGTAAACCACCCGACCATCTCCTCAACCCGCAAGCGTTGGAGCGCTTTGCTTGGGTCGGCAAGCGTAAAGCAGATACCACAGCCTTAAAAACACGCACCATGTCCCCCAAACCTGGTGTAATAGACCTGGAAGTTGCGCAGGCAGTCACGCATGCAGGGATAGACATAACTGAGCCACAGCCCACGCACGAGCCTGGAGGCACGCGCGGGGATGATGCGGAGGTCACCATGAAGCAAAACGAAACCCAACAAAAGATGATCGCCATTTTGCAAGCGTTTGCCGCCCGATTGGTCGCCGATCAAAGCCTGGCTCAATTCGCCAGGGGTAAGAAGATCACCTTTTCCTTCACCATCAAGGATCTCGATGAGACCTTCTGGATGAGATTCATGGATGGAAAAGTCGAAGCAGGGCTGGGAACCCCGCCGAGCGAAGCAGAAGTGAAACTGAAAATGAGCGCGGATATCTTCGATGGCATCTTCACCGGTCGCATCAACGCGACCAAAGCCGCGACGAGCGGAAAACTCTCTTTCAGCGGGGATACTGCCAAAGCCATGTCCTTCATCCGCATTCAGGGGAATATGAGCCGCCTCTACACCGAAGCACGCCAACAGATTGGCGACCCGGGCGATTTGACAAAACTGAGCGCAATGCCATCGCCACCTCCTCCGGTAGCTTCGCCTCCTCCAAAGGAAGAACGCCCGAGTACGAAAACCGGGGATGTGCGCGACCAAATCCTGCTCGTGGTCAACGAGCTATATGCCAAAGGTCTGATCACAGCTACGGGGGGCAATCTCAGCGCGCGTTGTGAGGACAACCCTAATGAAATCTGGATCACCCCATCAGCGATCTTCAAAGGCGACCTGCGTGCTGAGATGATGGTGCGAATGGACTTGAATGGAACCATCCTGGGATATTCGCCGTACTCAGCTTCTAGCGAAAGGCGCGTACATTGCGCCATTTACAAACAACGCCCCGATATCACTGCGGTCATCCATACCCATGCCCCCTACGCCACAATGATGGCTCTCACCGGCACCCCCTTCCTGCCCATTTCCACAGAAGCTGCTTTTATTGGAGACCTCCCTGTGGTGCCCTTCATCATGCCCGGCACAGATGCCCTGGGCGAAGCGGTGGCGCGCGCCATAGGCGCTCAAGGTGTTGCCGTACTGATGCAAAACCACGGGCTGGTGGTAGCTGGGAGCAGCGTGCGTCGGGCGGCAGATCTCACCGAGATCATCGAAACCACAGCGCAGAATATCATCACCTGCAAGATGTTGGGGGTGGAGCCCCCTGTTCTGCCTGAAGAAATCGTGCAACAATTGAAAGACATCGGGAGTATGATGGCGTGAACCGATCAACCCCCACCACGGCTCAATGAAGCCTCGGAGGGCAAAGTAGCATTCAACAATTGAAGTCCTATTGCCTGTGCCTGGGCAGGGTTGTACGCCTCCAACAAAACGACAACCACAAAACTGCCCCCAGACCAGGCAGGTGTTGTCCCCCCTACAAACCAGGTCAGCATTTCCTTCTCGAGCCGCGTCGAAACACTAAAACCCCAGAATTGCGCCTCGAGTTTCCATTGCTGAATGAGCCGAGCCGCGATTTCTGCCTCATACAACCTCGACCGTTCCACAAGCGGCGGCAAGACCACCCAACCAGCATGAGGCGTATGGACCGCCAGAGCCAATCTGGGCGAGGCTAATTCACCCGCATGGTTTATCGCGCTGGCCACCAAACCCACCTGTAATGGGCTGACCATCTCCACATTTGGGGAAGTCAAACTTTCATCGAGCTCTTCAGGCATAGCCCCCGAAAGCAGGGGAAGGCGATGCGGTTGTCCCTCCAGGCTAAGCCGGGCGATCACCTCCTCCGAGGGATACCTGCCCAACAAGGCGCGATTGAGCAAAGGCGCGCCTCTGTGGTGGATCAAAGTCTCCCACTGGTCGGACAAGAAATTCGCATCGAACGTGGGATGTGAAGACATCACCAATATTTCCCCACTATTTGCATTGAGCAACACGATTGCGCCCACTTCCCCTTGCAAAGCCAGGTCCGCCTGGCGTTGCAAATCCAAATCCAGGCTGAGACGGATGTCCAAGCCCGGCAGCGGTTCGCCATAAAGGAGATGATGCCACCAGATGCTGGCTGCAGGATAGCCTTCTAAGCCACGCAGATAGCCATCCAGGCTGGCTTCCAAACCCGCCTGACCATAGACATCGTGGGTGTATCCCACCACGTTGCTCAAAGGTGGATAAAAAACATATCGCCGGTAGGCTCCTGGAGAACCCAGCGTGGCGCTGATCAGACGATTCTCGCGATCCAGCAAGCTCCCACGGCGCACATGTACATCTGCCAGGCTGCGCCGCGGGTTATCCGTGCGCGAGAGCAATGCCTCGGTGCGCACCACGCTCCACCAACCCGTAGCCAGCATGCACAAGGCAAAACCCGCCAAAAGTGCCGTGCCCAGGCGCGTGTAGGCCGGTAGCCCTTCGGCAGGCAACCTGCGGAAAGCTGTAGGGCGGCTAATCTGCATCAGCAACAACGCGGCTATCATACTCACCATCAACGATGAACCCCCGTAGGATACAAACGGCAAGGTTACTCCAGTCAAAGGGAACACGCGCAGGCTGCCCCCCATAATCAATAAAGCCTGACCGCCCAAGAAAAAGGTCAGACCTCCCGCCAGCAGTCGGCGGAACATGTCCTCGGCGTATATGGCTATTGAAATTCCTCGGGCAACCAACAGCGCAAACAAGCCGATTAAAGCCAACCCTCCAGCCAATCCGCTTTCCTCAGCGATAGCCGAGAAGATCAGGTCGGAGTGAACCACAGGCACCAACCAAGGGCTACCCATCCCTGGACCACGCCCGATAATGCCTCCATTGGCGATCGCCATCAACCCCTGAATAATTTGATACGCCCTACCGCTGGGGTCCTCCCATGGATTGAGCCATGTATCCACGCGCAACTGCACGACTTCGAAAAGGGCATAACCCAAAGCGCTGGCAATCATCAAAAGCACGAACACAAGCAGCAAAACACGGCTTTCCCCAAAAGCCAAGTACAACATGCACGCATACAGCAGGAGCAAGATGATGGCTGTGCCCAAATCGCGTTGAATTACCAGCAACAACAGACCGACGAACGTCATGATCAACGTTGGCATGAGCAGGGGCAACCACAGGATGCGCGTTCCCCAGCGTGTATGAGAGACATTTGCCCCTTGTGCTTGCAGGCGAAGAAAGGGATACACATCGGATAGATACGCGGCGAGGTACACGATGAGCATCAATTTCAATGGCTCTGAAGGCTGCAAGTACACACCGCAACAACCCAACCACATACGCGCGCCATAACCGGAAGGGTTGCTGCCGAAGATGAGAGTCAGCCCGGTCAAAGACAAACTGGCAGTCAGCCATATGTACTTATAGCGGCGAAGAACTAAAAGGTCTGCTGGTAGGTATAAGCCACATATAAATACCCCGCTGGCAAGGGAAAACCACAACGCCTGGCGCAAACCAAATGCAGGCAATAAACGCCAAATGGTCATGATGCCCCACCCGCATAATAGCGTCACCACGGGCAGGATAAAAGCATCGCGCTCCATAAATCGTCGGCGCGACAACTCATATATGCCGACAAGGCATAACAACCACAAGAAAAATCCCACCCAGTGGCCCAAGCGGTACTCTGCTGACCAGTTGCGCTGAAGTACTGCCGGGGAAAGGCTCAGCCCGATGCTATACAAAAAAACAGCCAACATGCCCAACTTGAGCAGCGTGGCTTCCAGTCGCTGGTCAAAGATGCGTTTTTGAGCCATCCCGAGCACTAATCATGGTCGAAAATGGTGATAGATAGAGGGCTCTCCCTTCTCTGATAAGCATGGGGAGTACCTCTTTGAAATGCATTGATTCCATTCACGCCGGACTTTTAGGGCGAATCCTGGCTCGAAGAAATGTATTTTCCCACCAGCAGCTGCAATCGCTCCAGTGTATCTTTGGGAATCAATTCTTTCCGGGTGACGATGGCATTTTTCAAAGCCTGGTGACACTCACAAGGCGCATGCTCTGGCAGGCTGCGCACTAGGGCGGTCAGCGCCTCCTGGGCAATGCGCGGATTGCGGTTGAGGAGCTCGATGATCATTTCCACCGAGACAGGCGCCTCGCTCACATGCCAGACATCGTAATCGGTGATATGTGCCAGAACTGTGTAGCACATCTCGGCTTCCCGCGCCAGGAACGCTTCCGGAGAGGTGGTCATGCCAATGAGCGACATGCCCCAACTGCGATATAGGTTCGATTCAGCGCGGGTCGAAAAACGCGGACCTTCAATGGTGATGAACGCCCCACGCCGATGCACCGATGCGCCGATTGCCTGCACAGCTTGGTAGAGTTGTTCGGAAAGTTGGCGGCAAAACGGTTCTGCGCTACCGATGTGCGCCACCAGCCCATCTCCAAAGAACGTAGGCACCCTGCGGCGGGTAAAATCCATCAGCTGATCGGGGATGACCATGTCGCCCGGTTTGAAATCCTCGCGCAAGGAACCCGCCGCGCTAATGCTCACCACGCGAGAAACGCCGACCGATTTCAGCGCGTATATGTTGGCGCGATAATTGACCTCGGAGGGCAGAATACGATGACCAACACCATGTCGGGCGAGAAAAACGAGTGGCTTCCCCTCTAAAGTGCCAAACACCAGGGGAGAGCTGGGCTCGCCAAATGGCGTTTCCACGTGGCGCAATTCCACATCCTTCAAAGCTTCCATTTCATAAAGTCCCGTGCCCCCAATAACCCCTAAGAGTGGTTGTTCTCTCATGGTGTACCTCCTTCATCAGTGATCGGCTGCTCAAGTGAGCCTTCCCCAATTTGCACCAAGATAGACAGGCGCCCACATTGCAACTCATCGCCATGGACCAATGCCATAGCCTGCTGAATCTTTTCTTGGTTTAAATATGTGCCATTGCGCGAATTCAAATCTTCGACCCACCATTGGGCATGATGGAAAGAAAGGCGTGCATGTTGAAAGGAAACTGTGCGATCATCCACCGAAAGGTCGCAGGAAGGGTCGCGACCGATGATCAATTGGGGTTGATTATAGACCTTCTTGTGCCACTGGTCACCGATTTGATAGGACAAAGCGAGCTCAGGCACCCGCTCCTGTTTGTAAAACACCACTTCCCGTTCCATGTGTTGCCATAAGGCGTACATCGCCCATCCCACGAAGGCATATAAAGCCAGGGCAAATAAAATTCGCAGCCCCAAGAAGAACAGCGCCACCACCTTATTCCTCGATGCGGAGTTCCTGAGTTTCTTCCTCATGCGCGGGATTCTGCCCATAAACCAACGGCACCCCGGCTAACGAGATGACATCTCCTGGCACCAGGCGCTTCTGATGAATGCGCTCTCCGTTCACCCAGGTGCCCCCTTTAGAATCCAAATCCAGGATGATGTATTCTCCTTGCACAGCGCGCATTTGCGCATGCAGGCGTGAAACGCGCCCGTCCTCGATGACCAACTGATTATCCAGGCGGCGACCGATGTTGGTCACCGAACGCTCCAATGGAAATACCCGCGTGCCATCCACGATCAGATAGGCGCCTCGCGGGACAGAGCCTGTTTCGGGTACGTCCACATCCACCGTGCCGGTAAAAGAACCATCTAAGATCGGATGCAGTTTCAAGCGCAACACCTCCGGATGGAGGGTTTCATCCTGCTGGACTTTGACTTCTTCCACCGTTATATGAGTGTAGCCCATTTCTGTAGCCATTTTTTGGACCGCTTGCCCAAGCTGTTCCAGGATGAGACGATCTGAGTTTAGAAATTGGGCGAACTGAGGTTGAGCGATCAATATGCATACCCAAGAGGTGGCAGATGGATGCTGAGCGTTTTCCTGAAGCGCTTGTTGCACCTGCTCGCCCAATCCGGCAAAGAATAGACGCGTGTCCAGGGAGGCTGTCCAACGCTTTTCGACCAGGCTACGTAACTGTGCCTCCAGTTGTTCAAATGTCCTCTTCAACCTCATGGTTTTAATCATCAGCGGTCGCCTGAGCAATTATAAGTTGAAAGCCCCGGAATGAGCAACCATCGCTTTTTACCTCGCTTGTTAGATGCCATGCATCGAAAGGTTGAATTTTCACCCAAGGTCAGGAAGCGACCATCGCCAACCCACATGTGAAGAAAAAAGTGCGCTTGGGGGTTGCAAATCTTCATCGGTTAGGTTAGAATATAAACCATCTTGACCATCATTGCGGGTGTCGCCAAGTGGTAAGGCAGTAGCTTCCCAAGCTACTATTCGTGGGTTCGAATCCCATCACCCGCTTTTATTTGTTGCCAGTGCTTGCGATTTTGCAAGCACAAATTGTTTACCTTTATGGTTTTTTTCGTTAAAATAGGGTGGTAGGAGTATGAAGGTATGAGCATTTCCCCAGTCGTGCTTTACGTTGAAGACAACGCGGATAACCGATTGTTGGTCAGGCGCATCTTGCAAGCCGAAGGGTTCGCCGTAATGGAAGCAGGCAACGCGCAAGAAGCTTTGGAAGCCATCCAACACCGCACGCCAGACTTGATCCTGATGGATATCAGCATGCCAGACATCGATGGTTATACCCTTACTCGGCGCCTGAAAAACATGCCTGCGTTGGAGCACGTGCCCATCCTAGCATTGACCGCTCATGTGATGAAAGGGGACCGCGAGCGTAGCCTGGAAGCGGGCTGCGATGGTTACATCCAAAAACCGATCAACGTGGATAAATTAGCCGAACAAATCAGAGATTACCTGAACCATAGCGGAATGCAAGAGGAGACCTATGCCTGAAGAAGGTGTTCTCCCAGGAAGCAACTCTCCGTCCCTAACGACAGAGAAAAAGCCTTCTCAGCGCCACAACGCCCTCATGGAAGGCATCACTGTCCTGGTCGTGGAAGACAGTGTGTCAAACTTCGTGCTCATTGCCCGCATGTTGGGATACATGGGCATCCATTGCGAGTGGAAGACCTCCGGTTATGAAGTAGTAGAATACGCCGATTCCCTACCGCGGCTCGACCTCATTCTCATGGATATTCGCTTGCCTTACGAAGATGGCTTTGCCGCGTTGAAAAAAATCCGCTCTTCCCCTTCGTTAAAAGATACCCTGGTCGTCGCGGTAACTGCAGAAGCAAGCGTGGAACATATGCGCAAAGCGCAGGACGCGCACTTCGACGGCTTTATCGGTAAACCGCTTGATCCAGATCGCTTCCCCGATCAAATTCGGCGCATCCTGAGCGGTGAACCCGTATGGGAAGTGCATTAGTCGGGCAGACTTCCCCCAAGTCATAACACCATCTCCCCATCCAGGTTCAACATTCGGCATACAGATTGCAACATGCCTTGAGGCATGTTTTTTTCGATTGACCCCGCCTTTTTTCACCGGTTTTGCGACCAAAGCGGGCAGCTTTCAATTCTGTCAGAATGGGTACACAATAACAAAAATGGAAGGGATAATCACCCCAGGTTGATGTAAATTATAGGAAATTTTAATGGTCATGGGATTCACTGCCCTCGTCGAGCGGCGAGAACAGGTATCACCCATGCACCTCCGGAAGAGCAACTCATAGGCAAGCCTATTCTGGAAAAGGAAGCGACGAGAAATGGAAGCTTTTGCCGCCTCGAAAGAGATCGAACCGCACACCTCAACCATGCTCGCCCTCAAAGAGCTGGTACAGCTGGCAACTTCATCTTCAGACACAGAGAATTACCTCAAACAAACATTGAATGTGTTGCTTCGGCGCTTTGGTTTTATTTTTGCGCGCGGTTACTTGTTGGAGCGCTACAACCATGGAAATGGAAATCTCGCCCGGCTGGCGCAAACGATTGGGTACCTCGACCCGGCCCTGGTCAATCGTCTGGAAGGAGCCTCTCTCAACCTGGATCAACCCTCACTGGCGTCGTCTTTGCTGGTTCGGGCGATACAATCCGGTGAAACGCTCAGCGAATCGTTTATCCACCAGACGAACCAGCTCTCCCGCAATCACGCTCAAACTGAAATCATCCAACGCATCGCGCTTCCATTGAGCTTTCTACAGGATCGGCTCGGCGTATTAGACATCTTCTACACCCAACAAGGATGGAAACCTGAAGACGAAAAGGTGGAGATACAGGCATTGACCCAAAATCTACCTGCGCCAGACACAGGCTTGATCGAAGGACTAACCCTCTTGAGTCGGCAAATATCCATGGGATTACTCTGCCTGGAAAACGCATCCACCTGGCAATTGGAACACCAGCAATCCCAAATTCTCTACAAAACCGCGTACCAAATCGCTCAAGCGGACGAAGTCTCACAGATTTTAATGACCACCGCGCAGGTATTGCAAAGAGCCCCGTACCGCACAATGTTGCTCTTAGCCTCCGGCGATCACCTGCACATTGTGCATTCCTGGCCCATGCCGGCTTCCATGGACTTGCCGACACAACCACGCGATGGAAACCTTTCCCGATACCCGCGCCTGCCCTTGCCACGACGTGTGGTCTATTCTTACTTCCCCCACCCCAAAGCCGCCGTGATCCACGATTTGGGAGCCTGCAATTTGCCTCAATCGATCACCGAACTACCCCGCCGCCTCGGTTGTCAGGCAGCTGCATTCATTCCGGTGATTCGAGAGAACAACCTGGCAGCCCTTTTGATCCTTGCCCTTCCCCCCAAAGAGCAAGCCACTACCGAATCCCAAACCTTCAGCGAGTTTGATGCAGCACGTCTGACACCATACACCAATCTGATTGAACTAACCGTCAATATGCTGGCAAAGCTCCTAGCCCAAACCGAGATGCGGCGGCGATTGAACGAGATGGAAACCATGTGGACGATCAGCCAAGCGGTCTCCCTCGAAACAGACTTAAGTGTGCTGTACGAAACCATCCACCAGCAGGTAGAGCGCGTGATGGGTGAGTTGAGCTCGTTTGCCATCGTGTTGTATGACAAAGGTAGCGATCAAATTCGCATCCCTTATATGGTCGAAGAGAAAAAGCGCCTCACCATACCGCCCTTCCCTCTTGGAGAAGGTTTATCCTCTATCGTGATTCGCTCGGGTAAGCCGCTATTACTGGTAGAAGACGCGGAGAAGAAAGCTTTAGCATTAGGGGCAAAAGTCGTTGGCGCGCCTGCAAAGTCCTGGCTAGGCGTCCCATTACTACATGGTGGCGAAACATTCGGGTTGATCATCGTCCAGGATACTCAACATGAACAACGCTTCACCGAAGACGATCAACGCTTGTTGAGCATGCTGGCCAGCCAGATTGCCGTGGTGGTGCGCAACGCGCGCCTGCTGGAAACCTCACGTCGCCAGGCAGAGCAAGAGCGCTTGCTCAATGAGACCATCGACAAAATCCGCCGTTCCAGCGACATGCACGCTATCGTGCGCACCACGGCGGAAGAGTTGGCTCAAATCCTTGGTGCGGCGCGCGCCAGCGTCAAAATCGCCTTCCCCAAAGAGGTGCGAAGCCTGGACGAGACTTTGTAAGGAGAAAATGAGTGTGTCCTCACCACTACCCAGGACAGGAGTGAACACTTGTGAATAAGAACATCACCTTACGGCTGACATTATTCGGATTTCTTTTCGGCTTGAGCTTCCCCTTAGGCGCAATCGCCCTGGTGATCTTGCAGAGCCATCAAAGGTTAAGCTGGCAAAACCTGGCTTCCTTACACGCGCAACATACACTTTTATGGATCATCGATACCGCGCCGTTTATCCTGGCAACTTTCGCCTACTTCACGGGGCGCCAATATGCGCGCGCGACGAGGCTCAACCTCGAGTTGGATCATCTGCTCAAAGAACGAGAAGCATTGGTCGAGCAGCTTAAGAACCTTACCACCAGCCTGAAACGGCAAACCGAGAGGCGTTTCGTGCAATTGCAAACCGCCTCCCAGGTGGCGCAAGAGGCGAACAGCATTCACGACATCAAACAATTGTTGGAGCACATTGTTCACCTAATCAGTGAGCGCTTTGGCTTCTATCACGTAGGCATTTTCATGAACGATCGCCTGGGGCAATTCACCGTCTTACAAGCAGCCAACTCGGAAGGAGGCCGGCACATGCTTGCCCGCAATCACAAATTGAGGATCGGCGAGGTCGGCATAGTCGGATATGTGGCAGCCAAAGGCGAGCCGCGCATCGCCCTGGATGTGGGTGAGGACGCAGTGTACTTTGATAATCCTGACCTGCCAGAGACCCGCTCCGAAATGGCTTTACCCATCAAGATCGCCGGGCAGGTGATCGGCGTGTTGGATATTCAATCGAAAGACCCCGGCGCATTCGACGAAGACGATGTCACTGTGCTCCAAACCATTGCCGATAGCCTGGAATCCGCTATAGAGAACGCCCGGCTGCTTTCGGAGTTACAAAGCAACCTGGAAGAGATTCGCCGCCTACACCGCCAATACCTGGGGCATGCCTGGTCGCAGATAGCCTCCCCCGATCAGCCCATCGAATACATCTACCAGCGCGATGTGCTCCTCCCCGAAGCGCGCACCCAAAAGATCGAAATCCCTCTAAAGGTGCGTGATGTGGAAATTGGCACGCTCACTCTAGAAAAGGAAGTTCCACCGTCAGAAGATGAACGAAGTGTAGCATGGAGCGAAGACGAAATCGGCCTGATCCAAAAAGTGATCGCGCAATCCGCGCAAGCTCTGGAAAACAGCCGCTTGCTCAACGAAGCTCAAAGGCTGGCACGCCGCGAGCAACACATCAACTGGATACGTTCTCAGATTTCAGCTTCCACCCATCCGCAATCCATCCTGGAGAATGCCGTTCGTGAGCTGGGCAAAGCCTTGCGCGCCTCGAAGGCATATATCCAGATTGGAACAAGCGTGCCCCAATATGCGGAGCAAACCGGTTTCCGAACAAACCCATCCGACCCGCCGCCAAACGGCAACCACGGAGAAAATCCCTCACAGGGTCATGAAGACATGCCTGGACTTGGGAGTTTCTAATGCGAAACACGATCACACAAACGAACCCCCGCCTGGATGCACAACCCAGCATACCCTTTTGGAAGAGTCTGAGAGGGCGCCTGTTTTTGTTAGCCATAGGAACTGCAGTAATTGCCGCGTTGATGCTCTCCGCTTTGGCGATCAACCTAGGATACGCCATCAGCCATCAGGCAGAATTCACCAGCAGTCAGAGTTTACGTGAGCAAGCCGAAGCCTATCTGGTGCAGCTCAACACGACCATCGCCAGCCAGAACGACCTGATCCTCGACCGCGCCGCTCGCGACGTGCGCACCGCCGCAGAAGCCGCCGCAGCCATCTACGCCGGCAACCTCCCCTCAGGCTACTGGCCCGCCGATGAACACCTCTTCCAAGGCCCAGAAGGCCAATTCCTCAACGGCCCCGAAGACACCTCCTCCGTCTTCGTCCCCAATACCACCTCCCTCAACTCCCTCGTCTCGCGCGACATCGAACTCTCCGCCTACCTCGACCTCGCCCTCCAACCCATCTTCAACAACAACCCCAACGCCGCCGCCATCTACTTCGGCTCCATCCACAACGTCACCCGCTACTTCCCCAACATCGAACTCGGCAAGCTCGTCCCTCCGGACTTCCAGGTCACCAAACGCCCCTGGTTCACCGCCTGCGTCCAGGGCAACCCAGACCCAACTCAACCCTCCCCAGTCTGGTCCCCTGTGTACCTCGACGCCACAGGCCTCGGCCTGGTCACCACCGTCGCCTTCCCCGTCTTCACCCCCTCCGCCTCCCTCGCCGGCGTCGTCGGCCTCGACCTCACCCTCAACGAAATCAGCAAGAACATCCAGGCCTCCTCCCTCCTCCAAGCCGGCTATTCCTTCCTCATCGACCAAAACGGCCTCGCCATCATCCTCCCAGAGCAAGGCTACCACCACCTCCTCGGCAGACCCCCGGAACCCGATGAGTTCGCCACAGACCTCTCCCACCTCGACTCCCCCTTCGCAACCGTCATCCATCAGATGCTCCAGGGTAACGCCGGCTTCCAGTCCGTCTCTACCCCAGATGGCGAACTCTTCGTCGCCTTCGCTCCTCTCCCCTCTACCCATTGGGCTCTCGCCTCCGTCGTCCCAGCCAATGTCGTCTTGCAAAGCGTCGCCACGCTGAGAAACGATTTATCCAACACCACGCGCATGCTGATGTGGACGCGCGTGCTGCCCATTTCCGTGCTCATTGCCTTCGTGTTATTTGCTTTAGGCCTTTTATGGTCAAACCGGCTGGTTGTGCCATTGCGCAATTTGGCTGAGGCGGCCTCCCAAATCGGGGCTGGGAGGTTAGATATCCAGGTGCCGGTGCGTGGGGAGGACGAAATCGGTCTCTTAGGGCGCACTTTTTCATCTATGCAATCTCAATTGAGCCGCTCGTTCCAGGAACTGGAGGCGCGCGTCGCCGAGCGCACCCATCTATTGGAGCGGCGTTCTCTCCAACTGCAAACCGCGGCCGAAGTGGCACGCGAAATCACCAACGTGCAAAACTTGGAACAATTACTCTGGCAGGCAGTTAATCTGATCAGCGATCGCTTCGAGTTCTACAATGTG
Source organism: Anaerolineae bacterium (assembly GCA_037439525.1). Lineage (GTDB taxonomy): Bacteria > Chloroflexota > Anaerolineae > Anaerolineales > UBA4823 > JBBIVW01. The sequence goes on along the minus strand of JBBIVW010000005.1, from coordinate 161,190 downwards.
GGCATTTTCCTGGTCGATGAAACAAGGGAAGAAGCTATCCTGGTATCGGCAAGTGGAGAAATCGGCCGTCGCCTCACCGAGGAAGGTATCAAGCTGCGCGTGGGCGAAGAAGGTATGGTAGGTTATGTGACGCGCTATGGTCATGCACGCATCGCCTCAGATGTGCTGAAAGACAGCACCTTCGTGCCGCACCCTCTGCTACCCGAAACGCGCTCCGAGATCACCTTGCCTTTAAGCATCGGCGACCGCATTATTGGCGCGCTGGACGTGCAGAGCTCGAGTGTCTCCGCGTTTGACGCTCAGGATGCCAGCGTTTTACAAACCCTGGCGGACCAGCTTGCCATTGCCATTGAAAACGCGCGATTGGTCGAGCAGTTGCGCCAGGCTTTACAAGAAACCAGTGAGTTCTACCGGCAGCAAGCACGCCAGGCATGGATGCATGTGGATGAGCTTGAAATGCCCAATGCCTATGAATACGACCGGATTCGAGTCAAGCCGGTCAAAGATCTGCAGGTTCAATTCCAGAACACAGAACAGGCGAGGGACCATCGCCTTGTAGTGCCGCTTCAATTGCGCCAGGAGACCATTGGCTACCTCGCGATTGAAAGCGATGAGCCAGAACATCAATGGACTGAGGACGAAATCGCCATTGCCCAAGCGACGGCAAACCAGGTGGCAATGACCCTGGAAAATGCCCGCCTGCTCATTGAAACCCAACGTCGAGCAGCTATGGAGCAATTTACCAGCGAGGTTTCAATGAACATCCGCCAAACTCTGGATATGGAAACCATCCTGCGCACCGCTATCGATGAAATTCAGAAGGTGCTTGGCGTCCCTGAAGTGAGGATCAGCCTGGCTCAACCACAGCCTCCGACCTTAGACAACCCTGAACTCAATGGATAAGGTGTGCAATTTTCGAACTATACAAATAGAAAGAAGGAAAAATGGAGCAAATCATCAAGCCTAAGGAAATTGAGCGTGAACCCATCGAAGGCAAGGGTTTCTCCATCTCCCTTGACAATAAGCCCCAGCCGCCGATATCAGAACAGGTGGAACGGCGCACGCGACGCATTGGCTTCTCCAGACCCCCTTTGGAGATCGAAGACCTGCCCACTCCTGAAAAGGTGTTCAACGCCAGGAAAATCGGGTGGGAGGAATTGCTCCTGCTCATTTTGGGTCCAAGCGTCATCGCCTTAGGCGCCTCGTTTGGGAGCATGGAATGGTTCACAGTTCCAATGAAGTTACTCGCTTACGGCATAAAAGGAGTCGGGTTCGTTTTGTTACTCTCTACGCTCCTTCAAGTGTTCTATAACGTGGAGCTCGCTCGCTTTACGATGGCCACCGGCGAAACCCCCTTATTGGCATTGGGCCGCCTCCCTCTCGGGTACTGGTTCTGGATTCCTTTAGGTTTGTTGCTGCTGCTCTTCACATTCGGCCTCGGAGGCTGGACATTGGACACCGGAGTGAGCTTCTACACGTTCATCCGCGGCGAGCCGATCAGCCCAGACGACCTGGGTGTGGCGCGTAATTGGGGCATCCTCTTGATGCTGGCAAGCCTACTGATCTTGACCATTGGGCGGCGTATTGTCCGCACCCTGGAAGCAGTCGAGGGGATGTTATTGCTCTATGTATTCATGGGGCTGGTGCTGATTTCCCTCATCATCGTGCCAGGCGAATTTTGGCGCCAGACTTTGGTCTCATTCATCACGCCGTCAGCGCTTCCCGAAGAAATGCCGATCACGGAAATTGGTTACCTGGTGGGCTTTGTAGGCCTGGCAGCAGGGTTAAACTTCATGTTCATAGGCTACTATCGGGATAAAGGCTATGGCATGGGGTTTCAGCGCGACGTGTACGCTGGACTTATCGGCGGGCATCGCAACCCAACCTCCTTGGTTGGGAGTACTTTCGAAGAAAACGAGGAGAACGCTGTTCATTGGAAGCGATGGTTTCGCTACCTGTTGGCAGACCAATGGTTGATCTACTTCTTAGGCATGCTTATCTGTATCAGTGTGCCTGTAGTTTTGATGAATTATGTGGCAAATATCCCTGCGCTTCCCGATCCAGATGCCAGTACCATAGCATCTTACCTGGCGTACCATTTGGGTCAACGCTACGGCCCCCTGGTAAGCGGTTGGTTTTTGATCTCCGGCTTTATCATTATGTTTTCCACTCAAGTGGTGCTCATCGACCTGCTGGCACGCAACTTCACTGAAGGGTTACTCGTCCTCAGCCGCCGCCTGCGTCAATGGGCGCTGAACGACTCGCGCAAGCTCTATTACCTGCTCGTTTTGGTCTTTATCCTGGTGATCAGCATTGCCCTTCATCTGACTGTACCGGTCAAATGGCAGGCATTCCTTCAGAGCTTACCCAATTTCGCCGGCATGGTCTTTCCTCTGGCAATGATCTATCTCAACCGCCAGCTCCCGCGGCCAGCGCGCATCACCTGGTGGTCTTATCTCGTTTTGTTGAGCAACGCAGTTTTCTTCGGTTATTTTTGGATCAAGTTCGTGCAAAGCACCTTTTTTGCATCCTGAAAGAGATCATGGAGCGAACCGATGAACCCGGTCATGCAATCCACGCGTCATAAATGGCAGACTTTCGTCAGCCAATTCGAGGCGATCCGCACGCGCATGTTATTTGCCTTCATCGCTGTTACCTTGCTGCCTTTCGCCGGGCTGATCTTCGTCTATATGCTTGCTGGCGCTCAGGGCGGGCAACGTGAAGCGATTCAGCGCCTGGAAACGGTATTGAGCTACAAAGAAAACAGCATCCAAAGCTGGTCTCAGAGCCTGAACGCCACGATGAGAAATGTGCGCGGCAACCTGAACGAGATCGAAAACCTGCAGGCATTTCTCAACCCCGAATCCAGTGAGGCAGAAAACGCAGCCGCGCAACAGAGCCCCTCCCCTGAATGGATCGAAAATGTGCGCGCCTACTTAACCGCGCTGCTCCTCGAATCGCCAGAGTTCAACGAGTTTATGCTACTCACCGCTAAAGGTGAGGTCCTGGTGGCGACCAATCAAGCTCGCCAGGGACAGGACTACGCTCAGATGAACTTCTATCGAGTTGGCCGGTATGCCCCATATCTGGATGCGCCCTACTATTCAGAGGAGGCTCAACAAACGGAAATGTTTGCGGCTTACCCCCTGATCGACCCTGGCACAGGTGTGTTTGGTGTTCTAGTGGGCAAAGTTAATCTGACTTTACTGACTCAAATCCTCCTGGACCGCACCGGACTGGGAGAGAGCGGAGTGACTTATTTAGTCGGGCAGGATCGCCGTATCTTGGTTGGGATGCAGCCTGAAATACACGGCACGCCGATCCACACGGAGGTCATCCTGGCTGCCTTTGAAGGTCAACAAACCAGCGAAATGGCTTATGAGGACCTCAACGGAACACCGGTTGTAGGCAGTTATCACTGGCTGGCAAACTTGAATAGCATTCTGGTAGCAGAAATGACCCTGGCTGAGGCCACCAAAGAAGCGTATGGCTCCCTGGCAGTCAATGTGAGCGTAGCGCTGGCATCCATCATGGTGGCTATCTTCATCGCCTTGCTGGTCACGCGCAGCATCTCTCTGCCAATTCGCGATCTAGCAGATACCGCCACACAAATTGCCTCCGGGAATAGAGCGCTGCGCGTGCGAGAAGAATTTCGCGATGAAATCGGCATCCTCGGACGCGCGTTTAACAGCATGACGGCTCAGCTCAATGCGTTGATCACCGGCTTGGAGCAGCGTGTTGCCGAGCGCACCATGGAACTCGAAGAGCGTAGCAGTTATCTCGAAGCCTCCTCTCAAGTAAGCCAGGCAACCACCTCCATCCTCGACCTGAACCAGCTTTTCAATGAAGCGGTGGAGCTAATTCGCCGACGCTTTGGTTTATATTATGTGGGTATTTTCCTCGCCGACGAAGCGAATCAATGGGCTGTGCTGCAAGCCGGCACCGGAGAAGCCGGTCAGGCGATGCTCAAACGCAAGCACAGGCTGCCCATCGGAAGCGCCTCGATGATCGGTTGGTGTATCGCCAACAACCGCGCACGCATCGCACAAATCGCCGAAGAAGACTCTGTCCGCCTGGCAACCCCAGAATTGCCGCTCACGCGTTCCGAAGCTGCGCTCCCTCTGCGATCTCGTGGGCGCGTAATCGGAGCTATCACAGTGCAAAGCGATCGCCCCAACGCGTTTAACGAAACAGCATTAGCGGTATTGCAATCTATGGCTGATCAGCTTGCCATTGCCATCGACAACGCCAGATTCTTTGAAGAAAGCCGTCAGGCGCTGGAAGCTGAGCGCCGTGCGTACGGCATCAAAACAGCGACAGCCTGGCTCAACTGGCTTCAGCCGCAACGTCGCCTGAGTTTTCGTGGCAGCACCATTGGTGTGACCCCCACCGATGAACCCTGGTCAGAGGCTATGCTGCGGGCGTATCAGGAAGGTAAAACCGTGATTTCTGGCGCAGATTTCAGCGAGCAAGGGGATGACAGCTCCTCCTTGCTGGCAATGCCCATTAAAGTGCGCGGCAACACCGTGGCCGTGATACAAATTCGCAAATCGCAGGGTTCAGAGCATGCAAGCTGGTCGAAAGTTGAAATCGAAGCGTTAGAAAAGGTCTGCGACCAACTGGGTCTGGCACTGGATAGCGCGCGCCTCTACGCAGAAACGCAACAACAGGCGGATCAAGAACGCCTGATCAGCGAAATAACCAACCGCATTCGTGCCACATTAGATTTGGACACAATGTTACAAACCGCAGTGCGAGAGATGCGACATGCCTTAAGGCTGGCGGAGGTCGAAATCCGCCTGGGCATGGGCAACGGCGCTCTCCAAAGAAATGCGCCGCATGAGGTTTGAGACCCGTATGAATGTATTTATGAGGAGCAGTGAATTGTGATCAATCCAAACGCCACCCCTGGTTCCGAGCGACCCTCCCCAAGGAAATTGACCAGGCCCAAGGGGAGCATTCGCGGGCAATTGGTCGGTTTGCTTTTCGGGATCACCCTGGTTGCCTCTTTCGTCCTTATTGCTCTGGTCGTTTATCTGGTGAGCAATATCAACCGCCAGGCAGGAGAAATGAGCAGTCAGAGTTTACGTGAGCAAGCCGAAGCCTATCTGGTGCAGCTCAACACGACCATCGCCAGCCAGAACGACCTGATCCTCGACCGCGCCGCTCGCGACGTGCGCACCGCCGCAGAAGCCGCCGCAGCCATCTACGCCGGCAACCTCCCCTCAGGCTACTGGCCCGCCGATGAACACCTCTTCCAAGGCCCAGAAGGCCAATTCCTCAACGGCCCCGAAGACACCTCCTCCGTCTTCGTCCCCAATACCACCTCCCTCAACTCCCTCGTCTCGCGCGACATCGAACTCTCCGCCTACCTCGACCTCGCCCTCCAACCCATCTTCAACAACAACCCCAACGCCGCCGCCATCTACTTCGGCTCCATCCACAACGTCACCCGCTACTTCCCCAACATCGAACTCGGCAAGCTCGTCCCTCCGGACTTCCAGGTCACCAAACGCCCCTGGTTCACCGCCTGCGTCCAGGGCAACCCAGACCCAACTCAACCCTCCCCAGTCTGGTCCCCTGTGTACCTCGACGCCACAGGCCTCGGCCTGGTCACCACCGTCGCCTTCCCCGTCTTCACCCCCTCCGCCTCCCTCGCCGGCGTCGTCGGCCTCGACCTCACCCTCAACGAAATCAGCAAGAACATCCAGGCCTCCTCCCTCCTCCAAGCCGGCTATTCCTTCCTCATCGACCAAAACGGCCTCGCCATCATCCTCCCAGAGCAAGGCTACCACCACCTCCTCGGCAGACCCCCGGAACCCGATGAGTTCGCCACAGACCTCTCCCACCTCGACTCCCCCTTCGCAACCGTCATCCATCAGATGCTCCAGGGTAACGCCGGCTTCCAGTCCGTCTCTACCCCAGATGGCGAACTCTTCGTCGCCTTCGCTCCTCTCCCCTCTACCCATTGGGCTCTCGCCTCCGTCGTCCCAGCCAATGTCGTCTTGCAAAGCGTCGCCGAGCTCCAGAATGAATTGACCAACACGACGCGTAACCTGACCTTGTCATTGCTCATCCCGATTGCGTTGCTCTTTATGGCCCTTTCTCTGCTGGTAGGGATGATCTGGATCAATCGCCTCGTTTCTCCGGTGCAAAAACTCACCGCTGCTGCCTCGAAACTGGGCGAAGGTGAATGGGATACGCCCATTCCGATCATCAGCCAGAACGAAATTGGATTCTTAGGTGCCACCCTGGCAGAAATGCGGGATCGCCTGCGACGCTCCTTCCAAGAACTGGAGCACCGTGTCGCTGAGCGCACTGCAGATTTGGAACACCGTGCCCTTCAACTGCAGACCTCCGCAGAAGTGATGCGCGTGATTGCCTCCGAACGCAACCTGGAAGCCTTGCTTACCCGCATTACCCAATTGATCAGCCAACGCTTCGGCTATTACCACGTGGGTGTATTTATGCCCGATGATCGCTATGAATATATGGTGCTGCGTGCCGCAAACAGCCCCGGTGGCCAGCGTATGCTGCAACGACAGCACAAGTTGCGCATTGGAGAAACCGGCATTGTCGGTACTGTTGCCGGAACGCGCCAGCCTCGCATCACCCTAGACGTGAACCTGGATGAAGTCTGGTATAAGAACCCGGATTTGCCCGCTACCCGATCCGAGATGGCATTGCCTCTGGTATCCGGCGGAAAATTGCTGGGTGTGCTTGACCTGCAGAGCGATATGGAGGCTGCCTTTAAACAAGAGGACATCGCCATTCTGCAAACACTGGCAGACCAGATCGCTGTGGCTATCGAAAACGCGCTGCTGTTCGCTGAAAACCAGGAAGCCATGGAAATCATGCAACGCGCCTTTGGAGAGTTGAGCCAAAAGGCATGGGAAAAACTCCTCCGCACACGTCCCGAATTTGGTTACCTCTTGCGCGAGGATGGCAGTCTGGAGGAAACCCATGAAGCCTGGAGCGAGGAAATGGTAGCGGCACATCAGCGCGGTGAAATCGTACGCTCGGACGGCACATTGTACACACCCCTAAAGCTGCGCGACCAGGTGTTAGGTGTGGTCAAACTACGCAAGCCCCCCAGTGAAGCGGATTGGACTCCAGAGGAAATCAACCTGATTCAATCTATTTGTGACCAGGTCAGTCTAGCGTTGGAAAGCGCCAGGCTTTATGAAGAATCGCAACGACGTGCGGAACGTGAGCGTTTGAGCGGCGAAATTATCTCCAAGGTGCGCGCTTCGAACGACCCACAGGTGATTTTACAAACTGCGGTGCGCGAATTACGCCGCGTGCTAAATGCCCAACATGCCCAAGTGCTGATCCAATCGGTGCACTATGCTGAAGAATCAGAAGAGCCGCGCGGAAAGGTGAGTGAGCCATGAGCGAATTCGAATCCCTCGACCCAAAGTACGCACCTTCTTCGCAGATAAACGAGGAAGGAGTCTCAGCTACCCATCCCATGACGAAAGACACGCCCGAAGGAGCCTTCAGGGAGAAAGGCTTATTTCAGCGCAAAGCTTTCGTCATTGCTGTGGCCAATCAGAAAGGAGGTGTCGCCAAAACGACCACCGCAGCCTCTCTGGGTGGAGCCTTGGCACACCAACAGCATGAAGTCCTGCTGGTTGACCTGGACGCACAGGCTAATCTAACCCTGGCTCTTGGTAAAGACCCCACCCGTGTGCGTGGCACGATCACCGAAGTGTTGTTTAACAACGCCACACTCCTGAGTGTCAGCCGTGAGACAGACATCCCCGGTTTGGACCTCGTGCCGGCCAGCGCGGACATGGAGCTGGCTGAGCGGTTTCTGCCCAGGCGAAAAGAATACGAAACCATACTCAAACGCTCCATGAATGGCGTGGAGCATCAATCATCCGGGGCAGAGACAGGGACGGTTCCATCCACACAAAGCCTCATGGCTCAAGGCAAACTTTCTGACCTGTACGATTTCGTTATTTTGGACTGCCCACCGTTCACCGGCGCGGTCACCTTGAATGCCCTGACAGCAGCCGATATGTTGATCATCCCAACGCAACCCGAGTTCTTCTCCGCCCATGCTTTGCGCACGATGATGCATCTAATACGCCTGGTGCGCGATAAATACAACCCCAAACTCACCTACCGTATCCTCATCACCATGTACGATCAACGTAATCGCATCCATCGGAATATTAGCGCCCAAATACGAGCCACGTTTGGAGCGGGTGTTTTCGAAACCCAAATCAGCACAGACACCAAACTCCGCGAGAGCGCGGTCGAAGGGCTGCCCATAACGCATTTCAAAAACTCCAGCCGCAGCGCTCAACAATATGCCCAGCTTGCCGAAGAAATCATCACCTATGTGAACCGCTTGAGTGGCTCGCAAGGTGCACGATGATGGAAGGAGTATCAATGGCAGAGATGGATACCCCAAAGAACCCTCAAGCAGAACCGCCTGATCCCAGGAAACCAGAGCACCCGCATCCACGCCTCAAGCAGAAATCCTTGGAACGGATCGAGGCGTTGTTCACCAGCCTGGAATGGCAACCGGTGGAACCTACCCAGGTTCATGAGGAGCAGGAGGAAGACGATTCGGGAAACCATCGTCCTAAATTTCCGGAGGCAAGCGGAACCCCCTCTCAATATGAGGAATTCCCCCAGGTTGAAGAAGCAGAGATTGAAAGCACACTGTTTCCACCCATCCCGGCCCCGGATTTCTTCGTACCTCCCCAGGTTGTTCGAGAATCTCCAGGCGAAGAGGAAAAACCTCCCAGCACCCCGGCCTCTCCTGGGGCGGCTGTGCCTTTCACAGCTGTGGATTTGCCATCGTTCACCTTTACAAGCGGGGGTTTTCTCGCTTCTGTTCCGCAAGGTCTGGAAGAGCTGGGGTCAATTCTGCCTCCATTAGTAATTCCAGAAGATGAACCGGAGGTGGTGCTGCCCACTTCTAAACCGCTGACGCCCGAAGGCATAAAAAGCCTGGTCTCCAAGTCTTTAGTCGTCAAGGACGCTTCAGAAGGAACTTCGGCTGTGCTGGCACGTGCGCGCCCATTAATCCCATCTGCCAGTAGCGAGGCGCAGGCAGGCCGTGAGGCAATCGCAGAGATGGATGTGCCTACGCTTTTGTTGGAGATTCTCGATCAAAACCCGACTCGCTTGTGGAGTGAGGATGAGATCCAGCTTGTCGAACAAGTCACCGATCAACTCACGCTTGCACTGGAAAACGCCCGCCTATACCAGGAAAGCCGGGAGCGCGCCCGCGAACTGGAAACGCTCAACCAGATCACCCGCGCGGCCAGCCAGTCTCTAGATCTCCAGCAGGTGTTAGAGGATATCCTGGACCAAGTATTGACCACCTTTGATTTCGATGCAGGCTTGGTGAGCATCGCGGACACAACCGGCGGAGAATTGAAGCTGGCAATCCAACGCAACCTGCCTCCAATGATGGTAGAAAGGCTAAACGCTCAGGGGTTGAAAGGCACACCTTGTGACATGGTATATCAGCTCGAAGAATTGGTCTGGATACCATCGTTGGAGCAAATTCCAGAAGAATATGCCGCCTGGGAAGCGGCTTTTCAAGCCCCGCGGTCTATTGGCTGCCGTTCCTACGCGGGGGCACCACTGGAGGCAAAAGGTGAAACCTTGGGTACTATCTGCCTGTTCAATTTTGAACCCAGGGTGAGGATGGCATCCCGCCTCGAATTGCTGAGGAGCATTGGTCAGCAGGTAGGAGTGGTGATCGATAACGCCCGTTTATTTGAGCAAACCCAACGCGCCCTGGCAGAAACCGAAGCGCTTTATCAAGCCAGCGCAGAATTACAGGCGGTGGACAACTATTACAACATCCTGGACACGCTGCGCAAACACACCATCCTGGGTAAGGGAGCCGTATATGTCTCCATCGACCTGTACGATCATCCTTGGAAAGCCGAACAACCCCCGGAATGGGTCACCTCCCTGGCACGTTGGGGTACACTGCCGCCAGAGGTCTCTACGGAGCGCTACCTGTGGCAGACGTTTTTCTCCTCTCCGAAATTGCTGCAAGCAGATCGGATATCCATAGTGCACAATGTCGAGCGCGACACACGCCTGGACGACAACATGCGCACGCTCTACGGCAACCTCATCCAGGCAAAGACCCTCATTTTCGCCCCATTGGTGGTTGCCGGAGCATGGATCGGACACCTGAGCGCCTTCTATCGCCAAGAGTACACCTTTTCAGATGAGCAATTACGTCATCTGACTGCATTAGCCGCGCAAGCCGCAGTCGCCATCCAGAACCTGCGCCTGCTGGAAGAGAGCCGACGGCGTGCCAATCAACTACAAACCGCAGCAGAGATCGCCCGCGACACCTCCAGCACCCTGGCACTGGAAAGCCTCTTAAACCGCTCCGTGAACCTGCTGCGTGAACGCTTTGGTTACTACCACGCTTCGATCTTCCTGCTCGACGAAAGTGGCTCGATGGCCATCATTCAGGAATCCACCGGCGAGGCTGGTGCCGAAATGAAACGCCGCGGGCATCAATTACGTGTGGGAAGTGCCTCGGTGGTCGGGCAGGCAACCTTGCTCGGCGAGCCGGTGGTAGTGAACGATGTCAGCCAAGAATCGGCAAAAGCCATCCATCAGTACAACCCGCTCTTGCCCCTGACACGAGCAGAGTTAGGCATCCCCCTGAAAATCGGCGCGCGCGTCATCGGCGCCTTGGATGTGCAATCCACCCGCGCCAACGCGTTTACCCAAGATGACATCGCGGTGCTGCAAGTTCTGGCAGACCAGATCGCAGTCGCGGTGGACAACGCCCGCGCCTACGAGATTGCGCAAAAAGCCATGCAAGAGATCAAAGAAGCCGATCAACTGAAGAGCCAATTTCTCGCCAATATGAGCCATGAACTCCGCACCCCGTTGAATTCGATCATTGGCTTTTCGCGCGTGATCCTCAAAGAAATCGATGGCCCGGTCAACGAGATGCAACGGCAAGACCTTACGGCAATTTACAACGCCGGTCAGCACCTGCTTGGCCTGATCAACGATGTCCTCGACCTATCTAAGATCGAAGCAGGCAAGATGGAACTCGCCTTCGAAGACGATGTCGACCTTGGAGCCATGATCAAAAGCGTGATGTCCACAGTGGTCGGTTTGGTGAAAGACAAGCCCATCAAGCTGCAACAAGAAATTCAGCCCGACCTGCCCGGACTGCGCGTCGATCCGATGAAGATTCGTCAGGTGCTGTTAAACCTGCTTTCTAACGCAGCCAAGTTCACCGAACAAGGCGCGATTACTGTAAAGGCGCGCTTGCAACATGGTGCACAAGGCGACGAAGTGCTCGTCCAGGTGATCGATACCGGACCTGGCATCTCTCCCGAAGATCAGGCGAAACTCTTCCAGCCGTTCTCTCAGGTGGATGGTTCGCTCACCCGCAAAACCGGCGGCTCCGGTTTGGGGCTCTCAATTAGCCATCACTTGATCCGCCTGCATGGTGGCAAGATTGGCATCGAAAGCGAAATCGGCAAAGGAAGCACCTTCTACTTCACATTGCCGGTCCCGACATCGGATATGGCTAACGCCGCAAAAAGAGAGGTTTTTACACCCCATCGGGAGGAGACAGCTTCCGAAACAGATGTACAGGAAAGCAACCTGATTCGCCTACAAACCGGAGAGTTGCGATTATCCCCTCAAAATGACCCGCTTCCGCTTTCACCCCAGGCACCTCCCGAGGCAATGACCCCTGTAACGGAGCCGGTGGGTGCGCTTTCATCCGATGAAGCCCTCCCAGAGCTAGGTAATGCGCCTCAAGGCAACCCTTCAATCATCCTGGCAATCGACCCCGACGCACAGGTATTAGAGCTTTATCGTCGCTATTTACAAAACCTGCCCTCCCCGGTAAATCAGATGCCGTTCCAGATCATCAGCCTGACCGATTTGGATCAGGCAGTTGCCGTGGCAGAAAGACTGCGCCCTCTATTGATTACCTTGGATGTCACCATGCAAGCCTCACCACATGGGTTCAAAGACGGCTGGCAGGTGCTTGAAGCGCTTAAAACCAACCCTTCTACGAAGGACATCCCGCTCGTTGTTTGCACTTTGAACCCAGACAAGGCGCGCGGGCTGAATTTGGGCGCGGACGAGTACCTCCTGAAACCCATTCTGCAAGAAGACTTGTTGCGCGCCATACAGCGGCTCACCGCCACTCGATAAGGAGCTGTGATTGAACATCGAAGAAACCCATGTTCACCCCAACACCTCCCATGGCAATGCAGGAGAAGAGAGTCCACTGGAAGACCGCCTCCACGCAGTGTGTCTGGATTGTGGCACCGCTCTCCCTTATTCAGCACATTTGAACCAGTGCCCCTCCTGCCAGGGAAGCTGGTTTGAAGCGCACTATACTGCGTTTGAACAGCCCGAACTGCTGTTGCAGGCGCTACCTTCCCGTCCATTCGACCTGTGGCGTTACTTAGAAGTGCTGCCGGTGATGCATCGCCCTGCCTCGTTGTCGATGGGCGAAGGGGGTACTCCCTTATACCGCGCGGTCAATCTGGGGATGATGTTAGGTCTGCAACATATTTACATCAAAGATGAGCGCCAAGGGCCAACGGCAAGCTTCAAAGACCGCCAGGCAGCGATCAGCATTGCTGCACTTAAAGAGGCGGGTGTAAAGGAAATGGTACTGGCTTCCACCGGCAATGTGGCCATCTCTTATTCCGCATACGCGGCGCGCGCGGGTATCAAATTGTGGGCCTTCCTTACCAGTCTGGTGCCGCCCGAAAAGATGCGCGAAGTGGCTATATATGGTACAGAAGTGGTCAAAGTCACCGCATCTTACGATGAAGCCAAAAAACTGGCAGCAGAATTCGCCCAACAACGCAATCTGTACCTTGAACGAGGCGCACGCTCGATACCCTCTGTCGAAGCGATGAAAACCATTGCCTATGAGATCGCCGAACAGCTCTCATGGGAAGATGTAAGCGGGGCAAAGCGCCAGACTGCCTGGGTTGCCCCTCACTGGTATTTTCAATCCATCAGTGGAGGGATAGGCCCTCTCGGCGTGCTGAAAGGGTTTTTCGAGTTGAAGCAAATGGGGCTGACCGAACGCATCCCCGCCCTGGGAGGCATACAAGCCGAGGGGTGTTCCCCTATGGTGACCGCCTGGAAAAATGGGCTAGAAGTCGCTGAACCGATCCGCGTGCCGCGCACGCACATCGCCACGCTCTCTACCGGCGATCCGGGGCGAACCTATACGCTACTGCGCCAGCGTATGTTGCACGGGGGAGGCGGCACATTCGAAAGCGTCTCAGACGAAGAGACCTTTCGCGCCATGCACATCCTGGCAAAAATGGAGGGATTATCCGTTGAACCAGCCGCAGCAGTGGCATTTGCCGGCTTGATTCAAATGGCTCGAGAAGGCCGCTTCCGCCCTGAGGAGATCATCGTCGTAAACTGCACCGGCCACACCATGCCCATCGAGCGCAGCATTCTGGGAGAGGGGTGGGTACGGAACGTTGTCATCCCTGCCTCGATGCAATCCCAAACCCCCCAAGAGGGATTGCTGGCAGCCCTGAACCGCATCACATCCGATCGTTACCCCAATATCTTGATTGTGGACGACCACGAAGACGCCCGCCGATTGTTACGGCGCATCCTTCAATCCCAGGGGAAGTTTGATATCCATGAAGCTGAAAACGGGCACCAGGCATTGCGCCTTGCCCAAGAACATCTTCCTGATTTGATCCTCTTGGATCTAATGATGCCCGAAATGGATGGCTTCGCTGTCCTGGATGGCCTAAAGGAAAACGCAGACACAGCCGCCATACCCGTGATCATTGTCACGGCAAAGGAATTAACCACCGAAGAGAAGGAAAAGCTCGCCGGGATGGTATTGATGCAAAAAGGTGAATTCCTTACCGACGAGATGGTCGATGAGATTCGCGCAATTTTGAAGTAGAAATACACCTGCCATGCATACCGGAGAAGAGGCAAAGGAGAGCAGAAAGACCCTCCCCGCGTTTCTGAGCCGCATCGGAAATCACACCATGACCTCTACCGCAAAAAGAACGTGGAGCATTCCGTCCAGAGGGGTGTTTGCCGCGCTGGCTTCAGCCTTCTTTTTAGGTTTGTCGCCCATTTTCGGAAAACAAGCCATTCTATTCGGCATGCCGCCGCTGGCGGTCGTCGCCTGGCGCACCTTATTGGCCACGCTATTGTTGTTTGGGGTGATTATCTTGTTTTACCGGCAATTCCTGTACATCTATCCTGCTGGGTTGTTGGGTTGCCTGATTGCCGGTCTCATCAATGGGATGGGGTCCCTTTTCTTCTATTCTGCATTAGGGCGCATCGGCGCGAGCCTGGGACAACTGCTCTACTCCCTTTACCCGCTGTTCCTGGTGCTATGGCTTTCGCTCGACCATCAACCACCCAGCAAATTAACCCTCTTTCGACTCTTCCTCGCCCTCCCAGCGATCTTCCTGTTGACCCGAGGCAACGAGGGCCACGTCGATGTGCTGGGTATCGTAGAAATGCTCATCGCCTCGGCTTTGTACGCGCTTCACATCCCCGTGAACCAACGTGTACTCTATGACATGCCTGCGCCAACGGTGACGTTTTACACATTGCTGGCTATGAGTGCTGTCGTCGTGCCTACTTACATGTTCAGCGGTCCGCTTTCCGCAGAAGCGAAAGAACTCAACGCCATCTGGTTCTCGGAAAACGCACGCTATTTTATCTGGCCGGTGATCGGCCTCACTCTGGTTACTTTTCTCTCACGACTCACGCTTTTCTTTGGCGTCAAGCATCTCGGGGGTATGCAAACGGCACTGCTTGGCCTGAGCGAGCTATTAGTCACCGTCGTTCTGGCGCACTTGTGGCTTGGAGAAAGGTTCACCCATCTGCAATGGTTTGGAGCCGCTCTGATGATCATCAACCTTGGGTTGGTGGGTTTCGAAAAGCACACACCGCGCAAAGCGTCCCCCGGTGGTTTCCTAAGCTGGTTACGCCCTGCCGGCCAATCTACGGATTTCTGGCAACCCCACGATTAACCGACCTTAGAGGTCTCTCCCCGCTTCTCATGGGCGAGCACAGATTGATACAGCTCGAACACTTTTTGAGCGATGTTCTGCCAGGCGTAAGCCTGAGCGGCTTCTACAGCCTGTTGACCCAACCGTTTGCGTAAATCACGATCCTTCAAGATGAGCATCAATCTCTCCGCCAGGGCTTGAGGGTCATCCGCCGGGACGGTGAAGCCAGTAACCCCATCTTGAACCAGGTACGCCAACCCTCCCACCTCAGAGGCGACAACCGGGGCGCCACACGCCATAGCTTCCAACGCAACCATCCCGAAGGACTCATAATGTGATGGAACGACCACTGCTTGAGCAGCAGAGTAGTAATAAGGCAACGTGTCCTGACTCTTTTTTCCAAGAAAGGTCACCAGGTCATCCAAACCCTCCTGGTGACACAACTCTTGAATACGGCGCATCTCTTGAGATTGTGCCTCAACCGGTACAGCGGCATCTCCGCCAATAATAGCCAGGCACACGTACACTCCCGCGCGGCGCATCATGGCGATGGCTTTGATGAGCGTATCCAGCCCCTTCAACGGTTCGATACGACCCACATAAAGCAACATGCAGGTTTCGTTTTTCACGCCGATGAATTCCCGCGCCTCATCTTCGGGTATCGGATAGAAACGTGTCACATCCACGCCAGGAGGAATGATGCGCACTTTGGAGACATCTGCATGGTAGAGCCATTGAAGTTGCGCAAACTCAGCCGAAGTCGAAACCACAATACAGTCCACGGATTTCAACAGACGTTGTTCCCCAAGCAAGCGCTCCTGCTCCTCCACTTCATATGGTAAGCGAGCCACGCGCTGTTTCATCTTCCCCAGCGTATGAAACATCTGAATCACCGGAGTGTTCCACGCTTCGCGCAGAGACAACGCAGCCATCCCCGACATCCAATAGTGGCTATGGATGAGATCGTACCTAATCCCTTTCCTCTGGGCAAATGCCTCGATTCCAGAGACAAATGCTGGAATGAACCCTATCAAGGATTCTTTTGAAAGAGGGACTTCCGCACCGGCAGGGATGTGCACCACGCGATTTCCAAAACCCAAATCATGCAGTACATGAGGCACATGTTCATCCTGAGAGCGCGTGAAGACATCCACCTGGACGCCCAAAGCCCCCAGATAACGCGTCAGGTCGCGCACATAAACGTTCATCCCTCCCGTATCTTTTCCACCCAAGGTAGCCAGAGGGCAGGTATGGTAAGACAACATGGCCACACGCATACAACACCTTCCAAAAGACACTTAACAACTAAAATGAAGGGACATAATCTAAACCAGAACCTGCCCAACCCAATCCAAAACCTTCATGCGAGAAACTTTTCTGCTTGTTTTCCTTGTCAGTCACGCGCGAACCTTGTATAATGTTCTTGGGTGTGATTATATAACAACACGCCCGACCTGCGCCACCGTAGCTCAGCCGGCAGAGCAGCCGCTTCGTAAGCGGCGTGTCAAGGGTTCGATTCCCTTCGGTGGCTCTTCAAAACGGCATCCTTGAGGAAGCCGTTTTTTCATGCCCTCACCCACACCCCGAAAGGTGGTCTCATCCATTATAATTTCAGTATGCCCGAAGGGAAGCAACCCGTGGTAATTGGCATAGCCGGTGGTTCAGGATCGGGAAAGACCACCCTGGCTCAATTGATTCTCGAACGCATCGGTGTGGAGAAAATCGCCTACCTGCCTCACGACGCATATTACAAAGACCTGAGCTCTCTGCCTCCCAATCAACGTGCCACAGTCAACTTCGACCACCCGGACTCCCTGGAAACCGAACTGCTTATTGCTCATATCCAACAGCTCAAACAAGGCAAAAGCATTGCCCTACCGGTCTATGATTTCAAAACGCACACGCGCACCTCACAAACGATAGAAATCGAACCTCAAATGGTGATCATCGTCGAAGGCATTCTGATCTTTGCTGATGCCGCGTTGAGAACCCTTTTAGATGTAAAGATATTTGTGGACACCGATGCGGATATCCGCTTTATCCGCCGCTTGACCCGTGACATCGAAGAGCGCGGACGCTCGGTGGAATCCGTGATCCGCCAATATCTGTCCACCGTCAGGCCTATGCATCTGGAATTCGTAGAGCCATCCAAAAGATACGCAGATGTGATTATCCCCGAAGGTGGCCTAAACGAAGTCGCCATGGAGATGGTAGTGGCGCGTTTGGAGGCTTTATTGCATGGAGAGTCCTAGCCTCGCCCTTTCTCCGCGGCAGGTCTTATGGTTGCGCATCACGGCGTTGGTATTCGTCATCGGAGTCAGCGTGTATGTTTTCAGCATCCGCGAACGCGCTGCCGAGCTGGCGATGTATGGATACCCTGGCATCTTCCTGCTCTCTATCCTGGCAAACAGCACCGTATTGCTGCCCGCGCCTGGGGTGCTTTTTGTCTTTGCTATGGGAGCAGTCTTCAACCCGATTGGTGTGGCATTGGCTGCCGGATGCGGTGCGGCATTGGGTGAACTTTCGGGCTATCTAGCCGGCTTTAGCGGTCAGGCAGTCATCGAACGTGCGGAGTTGTACCATCGAGTGCACACATGGATGAAAGAGCACCCCTTCTGGAGCTATGGCATGGTGCTCGTCTTGGCATTCATTCCCAACCCGCTTTTCGATTTAGCTGGCATGGCTGCCGGTGCGTTGCGCATGCACATTGGCAAGTTCTTATTCTTCTGCGCCATTGGCAAAATATTAAAAATGATGGTTTTTGCGTTTGCAGGCGCCTCTTCGCTTAACTACTTCTTCAACCCCTAAGCTGGAAAACCCGCTATAAAACCAACGAAAAAGGAGAGAACCATGAACTATAGCACTATCGATGCGTATTTAGAAGCCAACCTGGAAAAAAGCATTGCTGAGCTATCCAGGCTCGTTGCCCAACCCAGCATCGCGGCGCAAAACGTTGGTCTGGAAGAATGTGCGGCAATGGTCAAAGAGATGCTCATCGCCAGAGGTTTCGAAGCCCGCATCATGCCCACCGGGGGCGCGCCGGTCGTCTTTGGAGAGCGTAAAGGGCGCAGCCCCAAGACGATCCTCATCTACAATCATTACGACGTTCAACCTCCCGAACCATTGGAATTATGGGAAACTCCGCCCTTTCAACCCACTCTGCGTGATGGGAAACTGTATGGTCGGGGGGTGAGCGACGATAAAGGACAACTGGTGGCGCGCCTCTTCGCCATCGATGCCCTCCTCCAAGAATTTGGCGAGCTTCCTTGTACCGTCAAATTCATCATCGAAGGAGAAGAAGAAACCAGCAGCAAACATTTGCAACGCTTCATCGAAGAACATCAAGCCATACTGCAAGCCGATGCCTGCATATGGGAGTTCGGTTATGTCGATCACCGGGATGTACCCATCCAACATCTCGGTTTGCGCGGCATTTGCTATGTCGAACTCAGCGTTGAGACGGCGAAAATCGATGTGCACTCCGGCTTGGGAGGGTCGATCTTTCCGAACGCTGCCTGGCGCCTGGTTTGGGCATTGAACACATTGAAAGGCAAGGATGAACATATCCGTTTGCCCGGTTTTTACGATCCCGTCCTGCCCCCTAGCGATTTGGATCGTGAGCTGGTAGAAGCGCTACCCGATATTGTTGAGGAATACAAACAGCGCTATGGCATCGCCCACTTTCTACGGGGGGTCGAAGACGACGTTGAGCTGCGACTGGCTCAAATGTTTCAACCCACTTGCACCATTTGCGGTCTGACCTCCGGGTATCAAGGGGAAGGTTCGAAGACCGTCCTGCCAGCACGGGCTTCGGCGAAGATCGACTTTCGCCTGGTTCCCAACCAAAAACCAGAAGAAGTGTTGCAACAATTACGTACGCATTTGGATCGAGAAGGCTTTGAAGATGTGCACATCGAGTTCCTGGGTGGGGAACCCCCCGCGCGCACCGACCCCAACCATCCTTTCGTCAATCTCGTTGTAGATTTAGCCAGGGAGGTGTATGGCGTGCCCATGCAGAAAGTGCCCATGAGCGGCGGCTCAGGACCCAATTATCCCTTTGTGCATCTGCTGAATCTGCCAGTGGTCACTGCAGGGAGCAGCTATCCGGGAACGCAAGCCCACGCACCAAACGAAAACATTCGCCTCGATCTCTTTCTGAAACACGCCAAACATGTGGCACGCATTCTTACGGAGTTTGGCAAGGCTTGATACCTGTGCGCAAATCGATGTTCAACTTCCGCCGCGATCTGGGTTTTCAACTGCTGACCCTGTACCTGCTTTTCATCGTTCCGGTCATCCTGGCTTCCCTGATCTTCGATCAGTGGCTGACGCAGAAGATCAAGGCAAACATTGAATCTGCCGACCTGGCACTTGCCCGTTCGATTGCCCAAGAAAGCAACACTTTTTTACAAAACGCCCTCATCGCCGTTGAACAACTCAGCGCCTATCCCCAGGTGATCAACGCCGATAGTTCCGGGATGGAGGAATTGTTCGCCATCTTCCATAGTGGCAGGCCGGATGTCAACCTCATCTACCGCCTGGATGCCCAGGGCATCATGGTATTTCACTATCCCACGGGTCCAGGCAGCACTGTGGGATGGGATTTTTCGAGCCGAGATTATTTCCTGCGGGCGAAGGCAACCCACCACGCGCTCCTTTCCAAAGGCCGCATTTCTCCCACAACGCAACAACCTGTAGCCACGGCAGTCATGCCGCTCTGGAGCCAGCAGGGACGGTTTTTAGGGCTTGTCGCCACGAACATCAAGCTCGAGGCGCTCAGCGCCACGTTAAAGAGCATTGTAGCCCAACACGACCCAAGCGCAGCCTCCGACATTGTCATCCTAGACCATACGGCTCAGGTGATTGCCCACGCCGAGTCTTCCATGCTACTTCAAGATTTCTCTGCACGCCAGCCTGAAATCAGCCAGGCGGTGCTATCCGGCGAGACGGGCTCGCGCGTGGTGGAGCCCGGAAATGGGGCAACCGACGAAGCAGAGCGCCTCTACAGTTTTGCGCCCATCTCCATTGCCGGCTGGGGTGTGGTGGTCAGCCGACCGGCTGAATTAGCCTTTGCGGCCGTACGCGCTACGCATCGCGGCGTGCTCTTCACCATGGGCTTTTTTATCGTGGTGGGCTTTTTCTTCTGGCTGGCTCTCTCTCGACAGGTGCTCATCCCGTTAGAAAGCCTGGCGCTGTATAGCCAAAAAATCGGCATGGAAACGGAAATTCCCGAAAAGTACCTTCAGGCGGTACAAGAATACATCGAACGGGACGATCAGGTTGGTCACCTGAGCCGTAGTTTGAAAAGGATGGAAGCATCTATTCAAGCCCGGCTCAAAGAGCTTTCCACCCTGTTACAAACAAGCACATCCGTGGTATCTACATTGGATTCGCGCATCGTTTTAGACCGAATTCTCGAACAGGTCGAAAAGTTGATGCAAACCCATATGTGCGCCATCGTCGCTCTGGAAGAGCGGAGCGGTGTCTTTCGTGCACAGGCGAGCCGCGGGCTTTCCAAGCAATATACCGAACAAATCACCATTCTCCCCAATGAGCAACATTCGGTTTCACTGCGCGCCATACGCGAGGGGAAACCGGTGCAAATCAGCGATATCGAAACTGAGGCGTCTTTCGCCTCTTTGAGAGAACGCGCCAGAGCCGAAGGGTACCGCTCCATGCTGGCTGTTCCCCTACAAACCTTGCACGCACCTCCAGCCGCGCTGATTGTCTATCGCAAAGACCCTCATGTCTTCAGTGAGCGCGAAATCAACCTGATCAGCAGTTTTGCCAACCACGCCACTATGGCGATTGAGAATGCGACGCTTTATGAAAAGTCGGATCTGCGCCTGCGGGAACAAACACGACGCCTGGAAGCCCTGATCCAGTCTTTGCAAGACGGCCTCATCCTCGAAGGATTGCATGGCTCGATCCTCTACTACAATAAGCGCATCACCCAGCTCGTTAACCTGGAAGAGGTTGACCTAAGCAAGTGGACTATGACTCAATTCATCGACCATCTCGTTCGCCAGGCAGAGGATCACCAACAGGCAAAACTGTACCAGGAGATTCAAGGCGCCATGCAAGGCAAAGATCATCGCCATATCGAGTTTACGGCGCTGCGCGAACGCAAAAAACACTACCTGAGGCTACAATTCTTCGATGTCACCGACCCAGAGGGAGAATCCATTGGACATGGCTTGATCTTGCGCGACATCACGCGAAATCGGGAAATCGATCGGATGAAATCCAGCCTAATCGCAACCGTCTCACATGAATTACGCACACCACTCGCCGCGGTAAAAGGATACACAACGACCTTATTGGCAGAAGATGTTAGCTGGGACGCGCAGTCGCAGCGCGAGTTTCTGGAAATCATCTTGAAGGAAACCGACCGCCTTTCCCAATTAGTCACCGATTTATTGGACATCTCTCGAATCGAAGCTGGCAATCTCCCCATTCAACGCAAGGAATGTACTCTGGAGGAGCTCATCCAAAGGGCGCAGCTCAGCGCGCACCCTACACCAAGCAATAGGCTGCAGGTGCACCTCGCTAAAGACATCCCCTTGCTCTTTGTAGACCCACCGCGCATCGAGACGGTTTTGCGTAACCTGATCGAAAATGCCGTGAAATATGCGGGCGAGGACTCGCCCATCCGCTTGACTGCAACCGTGGAAGAACAACATGTCGTGGTGCGCGTGGAAGACGAAGGGCCTGGCATCCCTTCCGAAAAACATGCTCAAATCTTCGACAGCTTCTATCGCCTGGAAAACGGTCTGACGAGGCGTAACCCCGGCGCAGGATTGGGTTTATCTATATGCAAAGGGTTTGTTGAAGCGCATGGTGGTGAGATTTGGCTCGAAGAGAGGAAAAAAGGTGCATGCTTTGCCTTTTCTTTGCCATTGACCACCTCTCAGGAGATGAAAGAAGAAGCGAAATGATCCCCCTATGACGGCTGGCGCACGGATGAAATCCGAGGAATAGTGTATCGAGCACCGACGGTCTTGATCGTAGATGATGAGAAAGCTCTGCGTGAATTTGTGCAGCGCAACTTGGAGATTCGCGGCTTTCATACGCTCTCTGCGGCAAACGGCCTGGAAGCTTTAACCATTTTCCGCACGCAGAACATCGACCTGGTGATATTGGATTTGATGATGCCGCACATGGACGGCTTGGAAACCATCCTGCGCATTCGGCAGAACTCAGTGGTGCCCATCATCGTCCTCTCCGCACTGGGGGAGGAAGCCGAAAAAATTCAGGCTCTCAATCTGGGAGCGGATGACTATTTGACCAAACCCTTTGGGGTGGGAGAGTTGCTCGCCCGCATTCAGGCAGTCATCCGCCGCTCCAGATGGTCAGAACCAGAGTTACTCTCCGGAAGTATTACATGCGGCGACATCACCATCGACCTGGATAGGCACCACGTTTCAGTCGCCGGGCAGGCAATCGAATTAACCCCCACGGAATTCAATCTGTTGATGTACCTGATGGAGCATGCCGACAAAGTCCTGCCTCACCAGCTCATCTTGAAAAACGTTTGGGGACCCGAATACGGCACAGAGAGTGAATACCTGCGGGTGTATATTGGCAGGTTGAGACAAAAGATCGAAAAAGACCCCACCAATCCGCGCTACCTGATTACCGAACGCGGTGTGGGATATTCCTTCCGTTCCTGCTAATCAGAGTCTTGCGCCCGGCGGATGATGCCTTGTTGGATGGCTTTACTCACCGCCTCGGCACGGTTGGAGGCATCCAGCTTTTCCAGGATATGACGGACATGGGTTTTCACCGTGTTTTCAGAGATGAACAGCTTATTGGCTATCCCGCCCGTTGTCAGGCCTTCTGCCAGGCATTCGAGGACTTCAATCTCCCGTTCGCTTAGCCCGCTCGTGTTTTGAGGGGCGATTGTGTTACCCATGGCAGCTTGTAAAACCTGGCGCGTCACCTGAGGGGATAACACCGCCATACCTTGATGGGCTTTGAGGATGGCATTGCGCAACTCTTGAGGCTCAGCGTTCTTGAGCAGGTATCCATCAGCGCCTGCGGCAATGGCGCCTAACAAATCCGTGTCCTTCTTCGAGATCGTCAACATCAGAATGCGAGGCTGCATTTCGGCAGGAAATCGACGCAACTGCTCAACTGTAGCCACCCCTCCCAAGCCCGGCATGTGCACATCCAGGAGCAGGATATCCGGCTTCACTTTGCGCACCAATTCGCACGCTTCTTCGCCATCGGATGCCTCGCCAACGACGCTAAATTCTTCCATGTTTTTAAGCAGGCTGATCAACCCGGCGCGAAATAAGGCGTGGTCATCCACGATCGCTAACCGAATGGGCTTCATCTCACCAACTCCTTTGGCAGGTGTACAGACAATGGCAGGCGCACTTCAACGCGCGTCCCCCGCCCTGCGGTGCTCTCAATCTCCATTCGCGCGCCTATCAGCGCAGCTCTCTCACGCATGCCTTGAAGGCCATGCTGCCACGTTGGGTGCACTTCTTCTAGCGGGAAACCCTTACCATCATCCCGGATTTCCAACACCATCTCTTCTCTCAACTGATTGCAGGAAATGCACACTTTGCTGGCTCCGGCGTGTTTACGCACATTGTTCAACGCTTCTTGCACGATTCGCATCAACTGGGCATCCACCTCCGGCGATAACCCATTTACGTGTTCCCCCACATGGATTTCTACAGGTACGCCGCTGAGTTCCTCGAATTCCTCAACCATTTGCTCCAACCACCCCATCACCCCACAATCAGAGGCAGCCAGCCTTAAACCATCAATCACCTGACGGGCTTCCAAGTATGCGTCGGAAACAGCCTGGTAACAAAGCTCAAGCGTGTACCTAAAGCGATCTAGATCCCCCTGATCCAACTGCGCGCTCATTTGCGCCATTTGCATGCGGATATACCCAAGCATCTGGGCAAGACCGTCGTGTATTTCGCGCGCCAGGTTCTTTCGCTCTTGAAAGATGACCTTGTATTCCAGGTCGCGCAGCATACTGAGGTTTTGAACGATCGGTGCCAGTTGTCTGGCCAGCATGTGTAGTAGAGAGATCCATTCTGGTTGGTATGCCGAAGGCTGACTGCGACCCAACAAAAGGGCGCCAAATATCTCACCGGATGTGGATGTGATCGGGCAGATCGCCACAGAATGGGCCATCTCTGTGGGCAGACCATTCCAGTAGATCTCATCCCACACCTTTGTCTCTCCGCTCTCCAAAACTTCCTGGATAAGCGCAGCAATATGGGATTCGGCCTCTTTGGGGAGCTCACCCCAAGAGAGGCTCAGTGTACGTAGAGCAACCCCCTTACCCTCCAGCTGGATGCATGCGTAATCTACTTCCATAAACGGTGCGATATTTTCTAATAGCTCGCTGAAAAGAGTGGGCAGGTCTGTTTGTTGGCGCAAGATTTGAATTTGCCTCGAAGCAGCCATCTCCCGCCGCCGCATCGACAGGTTTTCAAAGCCTAAGGCCATTTCATCCGCCAGCGTGCGCACAAAAGCCAGGCTGGGCTCATCCATATGCGCCACCTCATCCACGTATAAGTTCAGCACGCCATACTCGCGTTCCCCGCGCTGCACCTGGAGACAAAACACCGCGGTGATTGGCTCCTTCGCTCCACTGAGCAAGGGGCAGGCTCGATGCAGGACAAACCCTCCCTTATGTTCGCAATGGTGACACTGCTCACGGATTTCTGGAGTTACGAGGGTTTGAAACCAAGAGGAAACTCTTTCCTGGGGCGTTTCTCCGTACTTCAATCGGGCATATGGCTGGCCCAGTTCATCGAAGGGGATAAAGGAAGCTCCCATCGCTGCGGTTAATTCCACGATCAGCCGTAAAACAGCCTCAATCACCTCCTGATCATCCTGTGCCTCGATAAAACTTTGGCTTAGGGCAAAGACTGCTTCCAGGCGCTGATGCGCCACTTCAAGTTTATCGTCCTGTCCAGACACTCTAGGTTGAGGCTCAACGCGCTGGATCGCCCGTCTGCTTCCCCAAAGCGAGACAATGCTCAGCAACACTACCAGCAATGCAAGCATCAATGCACCCTGCCGGACCAACAATGGTAGGGTAAAAGCCTCCTGAATGACCAGGTAAGTGACCATCAGCCCGATAAGCGCCCATGGAAGCCAGCTGCTCAAGCTGAGTTTTCCAACAAAGTGCCTGATACTTCCCATCACGTTTTCTATAGTAGCCCGGCTTTTTGTAAGGCTTTTTCTAGCGCATCGATGGACGCAGGTTTATAGATCATCTCCAGGACGCCCATTTCTTTAGCGCGCATTTGAGTCTCGGGTTGATCGTCCGAAGTGACGACCACCACAGGCACCTCCCCCATATGCGGCATGCGCCGCAAATACGCCAGGACTTCAAAACCATCTACCCCCGGCATATTGATATCCAAAAAAACAATTTGCGGTGTGAAGTTGCGCAATTCAACCATCGCCGCGCGCGGCCCATAGGCCACTTTTACCTGCATCCCCAACAATTCCAACATCTGAGAGAGGGTATCCGCAGCGAGACGGTGGTCATCGATTACCAGAGCTACAGGCATTTCATCCTACCTCCGCAACCAATTCACCCATTTTGGTCACATTATACCCCGGCAGGCGCATCACTGCGGCTCTAAAGGCCTCATCCTGGAGCAACTCCCATAGAGGCATCAATAAGGGAGTATCATAATACCCGGAGGGGACGATCAGGTCATAGCGTTCTTCAAACAACGGTATAAAATCCAAATGCAAAGCTTGCGCTGCCGCGGCAATGCCCAAGCCACAATCTGCACGCCCAGAGGCGATCGCGGCTGCCACACTGAGGTGGGTATATTCTTCTAATTCGTAGCCTGAAATGTGTTGCGCATCGATGTTCTCAAGAGCAAGGTGATAATCCAACAAAACCCTCGTTCCAGCGCCTCGCTGGCGGTTGATGAAGCGCACGTCATTTCGAACCAGGTCTTTCAAAGAGTGAATGCTTTTGGGGTTTCCTCTGGCAACCAGCAAGCCCTGCTGTCGTTCGACCAGTGTAATGACTTTGAGCGCATGCCCAGGCAGATATTGCCGAATGTAGGAGAGGTTATATTCCCCACTTTGTGTATCTAACAAGTGAGCGCCGGCAAGATGCGCTTCTCCCCGCTTCAAAGCAAGCAACCCTCCCAGGCTGCCAACATTTGCAGAAACCAATCTGCGTCCCTTCTCGGCTAAAAATTGCGCCATCAGGTCCAAGGTGATGTCATGAGAGCCGATGGCGAAGAGCGTGCGTTCAATCTCCGCCGGGGAGCAATAAAGACGCACACGCACCTTATCACCGGCGTCAACCCCTTGAACGCCTCGCTGCAAAACGACGATCCCGTCCGCTCGCACCAGTGAGGTGATCACTCCGGCGCCCCGCGCCAGAGGCGCAGCCAGGATGTTCTCACCTACCTTTCCTACAGCCACGCGCACGTAATCGTCATCACCCAATGGAGAGGTGATTTTGCGCGTCATCACCGCCTCAATTTCAAGAGGCGTCTTCGCAGCTCTACCAAGCCAGCGGGATAGCAACGGTTCGATAAAAATTTCCCCCGTCAACGTGGCCGAAACCGGGTAACCCGGAACACCGACGATGGGTACGCATCCCTTATCAATGGATTGATTGAGGCTTGCCCGTTCCTCCTCCCCTGCCAGGGCTTGTCTGGCTTTTTCGCGTGAAATGATCCCCAAGATCACCGGGTGGCCAGGCCGTACCGCGACCCCGTGGACGAATAGCTCCCCTAAAGTCTCCACAACCTGGGCGGAGAAATCCTCGGCGCCTGCCGAAGAACCCGCGTTGAGCAGGATCAAATCATGGGTCAGGGCCGCGCGCGCCACCTGTTCGGTGATCAAACGAGAATCATCTGGAACGATGGGAAAACGGAAGGGCAATCCACCCCATTCCTGAACCTGAGCGGCAAGGATCAGCGAGTTAAACTCGATCACCTCCCCATCTTTGACCTCCTGACCGATGGATACCAACTCGGTCCCTGTAGGGAGGATGGCTACGCGCGGCTTTCGTGCCACGCGCACGCGGGTATGTCCACACGCCGCAATCGCCCCTAAATCCACAGGTCTCAGCACATGACCCGCAGGCAGGACGAGCTGTGTCGCAACCATATCCTCTCCCATGGTGCGCACATGTTTCCAGGGAACAACCGCGGCGCGGATGCGAATTGCCGCCGGTCGGCGTGCGTCTTCTGCCAGGTTACCGTTCATGTCGAGCGCTTCGACGTGCTCAATTGGAATGACGGCATCCGCCCATGGAGGCAGCACATCACCCGTATCCAGATATTTTGCCTGGACAGGGTGACCCTCCCCCGCCTGGCATTTCAACACCACAGCGTAGCTTGGTGTTGCTCCCGCGGTATCCCTGGCGCGTACCGCGAACCCGTCCATCGCCGCCGCGTGATAATGCGGAGAGGAGATTTTCGCCCAGATGGCTTCGGCTAAGACTCTACCGCTCACATGCTCATCCAACGGGAGGTCTTCCACCCCTAAAAGTCCATCCATCCCGATCGAGGTCAACGCCTCGGCCAGACGCTGTTGAGCCTCCTCCAAAGGAATGTCGCGCAGATATATGCTCACTTTTCAACCCCAAAATAAAAATTTGTCATCATGTCATGCGTATCAGAATAGAAAAACTTCCACAATCTCACCCGCAGAAAACCCGGTTACCTCCGGTGGAATGCGCATCAGGCCATCCGCGCGTACCAATGAAAAGATTAAATTGCTACGCCCGAAAATCGGATGCGCTACGTATCCCTCAGATGTCTTATGCAAACGCACACCAATCCAATCCTCCCTTCCGCTCTGCGAAGCCAGGTTGAGACTGAGCTTGGCTTGCACCGAAGGGCGCACAGGCGGCAACATACCCAAAAATTTTTCGATCATGGGTCGCAGGAATAAACGCGCAATCACGAAAGCGCTCACCGGGTTTCCAGGCAAGCCCAATACAGGCTTGTTATCGCACAAGCCCAATATGGTTGGTTTGCCCGGGCGAATGCTAAGGCCATGAACCAAAACCCCAGGTGCGCCTATGGAGTTAATCACCTGGGCGGTGACATCTCGTGCGCTGGCGGAAGACCCGGCGGTAATCACCACCAGATCACAACTCGACAACGCCTCCGATGCCCGGTGGGCAAGCGCGTCCACCTCATCAGGTACAATACCCAAGCGCTGCGGAACGCCGCCCGCCTCTTCCACCAGGGCGCTCAAGCTATACGCATTGACGTCGCGCACCAGGCCTGGGCGCACTTCCGCTTCAGGCGGGATGATTTCATCTCCACAGGAGATCAAGCCCACCTGCGGCGGCCGGGCTACTTCGATTTGAGTGATCCCCAATGCCATCAATCCACCGATGTCCTGGGGGCGTAAACGCCAGCCTCGGCTGAGCACCTGCTCTCCCGACTGTACATCTTCACCCAACTTGAGCACGTTCTCTCCCACAGCTACAGGACGATGGACCTCGATCTCATCCTGTAAGGCGCGTTGGGTATGCTCTAACATGACCACTGCGTCGGCGTTAGGTGGCAACATACCCCCCGTGTGGATCAAAGCGCACTCTCCCACCCCAAGCTCGAAGTCCACATGAGTGCCCATAGGGATTTCGCCTAAAACGCGGAGATAGGCTGGCAAAGCATCGCTCGCCCCGTATGTATCCATAGCCCTTACCGCGTAGCCATCCACCGTTGAGCGAGGGAAAGAGGGTAGAGGAAGCGTGGCGAAAACCTCCTGAGCAAGCACAAATCCGGAAGCTTCCGCTGTTGCCAGCCACATCTTTTCAGGAGCAGGCTGCCATGCGCCCATGAACTGTTCCAATGCCACATCTGGGGGCAGGAGTTTCAAAAATTCCGGCATATCAATTGATCCAAAATGAAAAAGTGAGCAGGTAGGCCATACAGCCAAACAAGCTCACCGCGCCGGTCGTGAGTAACGGCCAATTGGGCTTGCCTCCCATAGCAATGCGCCGCATCTGAAAAATTTGAAAGAGTCCCAATGGAAAGACGATAAAACCCGACCAAAAGGCAAAACGCGGATACCCAAAAAGAGCAGCGAACAACAATAAGAAAAATGAACCCAAAATCAAGATGTCATGAAAAAGCATACCGTTGCGCCAGCCCATACGTACTAAAAGCGTCCTTTTACCGTATTTTAGGTCGGTCGGATAATCTGGCAACTCAAAAGCCATCAACATCGCCAGGTGTAAAGTTGCCAGGGGGAATGCACTCATCGCTACGAGGCGATGCAACGCCTCGCTTTGCAACAGAAAGGCAAAAGCCGGAACAAGAAACGCCACCAAAACTGAGGTGAGCAGCTCTCCATAACCGGAAGCCTCCAAGTTGAGAGGCGGTGTGGAATAGGACAAAGCCCCAAAGAAGGCAATCGCCATGATCAGCACAACGGTGGGAGAGAGATACCCGCGCGACGCCATGATCACCGTCAACGAAGCCAATATCGCCAGACTTGTATAGGCAGCCAACAAGGCTGCTCGGCGCGGTAACTTCCCCTCGCCCAGTGCACCGCTTCCCCCCGTCAACCAGGTACGATTGGGGTTTTGAGCATCGGCAGGCGCGTTGAAATATTCGTTCAAATAATGCACGCTTAATTGAAGCAAGCTGACCCAAAGCTGCCCAAAGAGATAGGCAGACCAATCGATGTGTCCACCCAGATAGTGGGCAATACCCGCCCCCAACGCATATAAAATGACAACGCCTACCAGGAAAAACGGTCGGGAAAGCCGAAAAAACAAACGCAAAGCCGTTTTGCTATCCATCCTGCTCTGTTCGGGCACTCAACTTTGCTCCAACGCTTTTTGTATATCGCTTTGGTGCATCTGGTCGTGTCGATAAAGAAGCTTTAGAATTTGCCTTACCGAAGCCATTCCAAGGAAGGGATGCCGGCCTTGTTGATCCAAATCCTCGGCGCGCAGGGTGTTTACCAGCTCGATCACCTGCCCACGCCTCTGCTCAAAAAGGTTCAACAGTTCTTGCGGAGAGGCGATTGCCAGTTCGTCCACTTTGCGCTCATTATATACATTCAAGTTAAATTCCTGCGGCACACCCCCCTTCCCTGCCAGAATGTTCTCCAGCAATTGAAGGATGCCCTTCTCTGTGGCTACCAAGTGAGCGAATACTTGGCGCACATCCCATTGAGCCCCATCGGCATAGAGCTTCTTGTGCCAGTCGGCTTCACGCAGAGCACCGAAAAAAGAAAGTGTCTTCGTGGCTTCATTTTTTAAGCGAGTGAAGATAAACTCAATTTCCGGTATCAAGGGCTGCCTCCTTCTTGTTCGATGGGATAACCTGCACCACTCCACGCATGTATTCCCCCAGATAGGGGTGTGACAAAGGTAAACCCGGCATCCAGGAGCAAGCGCGCCGCGCTGGCGCTCTGCTCCTCATAGGGGGAGGCGCAATAGGTAATCACCCATCGGTTTTTAGAGAGCTCATCCAAGCGTAATGGCAATTCTGCAAGAGGGATGTTAAGCGCTCCGGGGATGTGCCCTCGGGTATAGTACGGCGCGCCGCGTACATCCAGAAAAATTGCCTCCCCAAGGTCAAAGGCTGCTTTTGCATCTCCAAGGCTCACTCGCCTGATCCCTGGAAAGGGAATATTCACTGCGTTTGCCTCTCGACGTACAAACCAATTCCCCTGTGAGCTGCGATTACGAATAGAGAAAAATACTGCCGTGGCAAGCAGGCTGACGCCAAATAAAACAATCAGTAAGGGGTACTTCTGCGCCCGATTCTCAATCACACGTACCTCTAAACGACAACATAAACTTAAGTGTAGGGGTGATATGCATACCTTGCCTTCGTATAAAGATGAAATCATCATACCACAACCCTTTTTTAAGGCGCTTTAGCAGTGGGTTAATGCCCCTCAGAACATCAGAGGATGAACCTGCGATAGATAGTTTTATCGGTTTATCACCCAGAAAATTATGGAAAGAGCTCCGCCTTATTTCCTGAACAAATTGGAAAGGAAAAACCAAAGATTCGCCGGTCGTTCTGCCAGGCGGCGCATAAAATACGGGTACCATTCCGTGCCATAAGGCACATAAACGCGCACGGCATAACCTTCCTGGGCTAACTGCTCCTGCAAATCGCGGCGAATGCCCAACAACATTTGAAATTCCATGGCTTGTTTGGGCAGGCCGATCTTTTCGGCATACTGTTTCGCATACTGGATGCGCTTAACATCATGCGTGGCGATCACTGCGATGGGCGGGATTTTTCCATCTTGGCTGACTGGTGGCGCGCCATGTTTCTGTGCCGCGTCGAGTAATTGACCAGCCAGCCGATCGTAATTGCGGTCCACATCGCTCTTTTTCGGGAAAGCCAGCGTAGGAGGTTCTTTGTACGCCCCTTTACACAAACGCACCCTTCCGCCGTGCGCGAGAATGCGGCTTATATCGCTCTCGCTGCGATAGAGATAAGACTGAATGACAACACCCACATTGGTCAATCCGCAGCTTTGATGCATTTGGAGATACAGCCCCAGGGTTTTGTCCACCCAGGCCGATTCTTCCATATCCATGCGCACGAAGTTGCCTTTTTCGCACGCATGTTCCAGGAGGCGTTTCAAGTTTTGGGCACATAGCTCTTCATCTACAGCCAGACCGATTTGGGTAAGCTTGATCGAAATGTTTGCTCGCACGTTCGAGGCATCGATGGCTTCCAAAGCCCGCAGAATATCTTCAACCGCTCCGCGTGCCAGACTTTCATCCGTAGTATGTTCTCCAAGATGGTCAAGCGTTGCGGCGATACCACGCCGATTCAATTCTTGGATCACCTGTATAGCTTCTTCCAATTTTTCTCCGGCGATGAAGCGAGAAGCGGCCCTTCGGGCAAATTTCCAGCGCATAACCACATAACGCGCCCACGATGATTGAGAAAGTCGAATAAAAAACGCGCGCATCATTTCTTTTTTTCCTCTCCACAATGGTTGCATAACGAATACACTACGCACCTTTCCCCCGCTGAGACAACGAAGACCAGGACGGTACGATCTCCATTTCCCTCTGGTTTGTCGGCTTTAGGGTCAGAAAAAGTATCTCCCACGCTTCTATTTTAGCACTCAATGAGCAGAGAACGCTAATTTCAAATATCATGCTGCCAGGTTGACAAATGACATATGCGGATTCAGCCTCCAGGGTTCGGCGAGCCAAAAGCTAACTGGCATCAATCTTGCAACGGTGTATAATACCCTAGAAAGGATGGAGCACATGCTGAGCCAAATCCAAAAACCGGCGCTGCGCCTCAAACCCAGCGCTCATCTCACGCAAACAATGAGCTTACTCGAATTAACCGCAGAGGAGCTACGTCAAAAGATCGAACGTGAACTGTCATCGAACCCGGCTCTTGAGTTGCTCAAACATCCCCGCTGTCCGAATTGTCAACGCCTGCTCCCCCCCTCCGGTGTTTGCCTGGTATGCAGCACACCTCCCTCACAGGGTGATATCGAAGCCATTGTCTTCATCTCCCCCCAACGCGATATGAATTACAGCGTCATCAAAGGCAATGCCCCAGAAGAAGACGATTCGCCAGCCGATTATCTGCCCCACGAAGAAGACATGGCCTCTTTCATCCTGCGTCAAATTGCCCCAGAGCTAAAACCCGAAGATCGCCCCATTGCGGCACACATCCTGGCGAACCTGGATGAAGACGGCTTGCTGCGCACACCGCTACTGGAAGTGGCACGCTACCACCACGTTCCGCTTAGCCGTGTGCAGGCAGTCCTCCAACTGATTCAACATGCCGACCCGCCTGGCGTGGGCTGCTCTAGCCCCTCAGAAGCATTGTTAGTTCAATTGGAGGTGCTCGAAGAAACGCGCGAGGTGCCCCCGAAAGCGCGCGAGATCATCACCCATGGGTTGGATTTACTCAGCCGTCACGCCTATGGAGAGTTGGCTAAAATCCTGAACACTTCGCTAGAAGAAATCCACCGCAGCGCGCAATTTATTAGTGAAAACCTCAATCCATATCCCGCCCGCGCCTTTTGGGGAGAGGCCTATCAGCGTACCTCTTCACCCATGACCTATACCATACCCGACATCATCATCACCAAACTCAACGACCACGCCACCTCCCCGCTGGTTGTAGAGATCATCGCCCCCTACGCTGGGTGTTTACGCATCAATCCGAAGTTTCGTCAGGCGCTTGCCGAAATCCCTCCAGGAAAGATAGAAGCCTGGAAAACCGATCTGGAAAACGCCCAACTGCTGCTGAAATGCCTGCAACAACGCAACACTGCCCTGGTTCGTTTGATGCAGAAACTCGTCGTGATTCAAAGGAGGTACATCCTGGAAGGGGATGCATATCTTCAGCCAATCACGCGCGCGAAACTGGCTAAGGAACTCGGTGTACACGAATCGACCATCTCACGCGCCGTTTCAGATAAAGCGGTACAATTACCCAATAAGCGCATCGTACCACTCGCCAGATGGTTTGAGCGCAGTCTGCCCGTGAGGACCGAAATCTTACAAATCATTCATGAGGAGAAAGAGCCGCTCAGCGACACGCAAATTGTCGCCTTATTGGAACAAAAGGGTTATCACATTGCCCGACGAACTGTGGCGAAATATCGATCCATTGAAGGTATATTACCGGCGAAACTTCGCAAACCTGCGGTGAGTGTGCATATGTAATGCGGGAAGCTTCAACATTATCTTTTCTCCGATCCAGGAAAAAACACGCCTCCAAAGATGAAATTTGGCAGGCGATTTTAAAGTTCCTGCCCCATCCCGCCTTGGTGGTTCATCAGGAAAGCGAGCGCGTGCTTGCTTCGAACGATTATGCTGTTTCCCTCACAGGCTTCACCCATGCTGAACTGGACGGTTTGCATCTTACCTCGCTGTTTCCCCAAAGCTTCAGCCTCTCCCAGGTGCGCCTTGCTTCATCCATAAACTTGACTTCAGAACCTCCTTCTCATGCGCCAATAATTGCCGCGCTGCTCCGTCGTGATCAGACTCTGCTCGAAGTCGAAATCTACCTCCAATCCCTTTTATTAGACGAAGAGGGGTGCCTGCTGGTCCTGCAACCGCTCGATGGCACCCTGCGCACACCTCCCGCGCACCCTCTCGCCGAAGGTCTATACCAGAAGATCGGCGAGCTGATGGCTACCCTGGCGATGGAGGACATGCATCACGCCCTGACCCAAGCCCTACACATTGCCGCGGACCTATGCCAGGTTGATGTATTGGTTTATTACCAGATTGACACTCAAAGACCTCTTCTGGAGCGCACCTTCTCCTTCGGAGAATGTAACACCTTCCCCGAGACGCTCCCCTTGGGGGTGTTCGCGCAGGTAGGGCTTTGGCGCCGTGGTGAGAGGACGCACAACGAATTGCATCGCCTGGCTCGCCAGGCAGGATGGCCGTTTCTGTGCAGCATAGCCATCGGGCAACCTCAAGAAACGATCGGCCTGCTGGTGATGGCTCATACCCACATCCACCCCATCATCAACCTGGAAGCCATAGCCGGACTGGTTTCATGGGTAATTTATGCGCTCACCCAACGCCACACCCTGGTTTCCAACCTAGAAGCTCAATTGAGAGAAAGTTCTCTACAAACCCTGGCGCTCGAAGCGATTGCCCTGCACAACAGCGAGGGATTGATCTGGCTTAGCCCAGAATTTCACATCTTGAAAATCAACCCCGCCGCAGGTTCGATCTTGGGATACGCGGAAGGCGAAATTATCCACGCCCATATTGAAAAAGTGCTCGTCGGCAACGAAGACTTACACCCCATCCTGGAAGAGGTTTTACGCCACGCGCAAAGCACCCCTCCACTTGAGAAGCGCTTTTTCCGCAGAAACGGTGAAGAGTTCCTGTGCAAATTCCAGGTCATCCCCATCACTCTGGGCAGACAGGTGGCACAAATCCTCTTGCGCCTTTGCGACCAGAGTGAAATCGAAGGGTTGCAAGTGCAAAGTCAACGCCTGGAACAACAAGCTCGTCTGGGGCAGGCAATGCAAATCTTCTCCCACGAAGCGCGCAATTTGCTCAACCCCATCAGCATGGGGCTTCAACTGCTGCAAATTCACGTCTCTAAGGAGCCTGCTTTGCGAGAAACCATCGATGAAGCACTTCAAGACCTGGATCGTCTTACCGAGTTATTCAACACCGTGTTAGAGACCTCGCGTAACACACAATTTCGCATGGAAGCGGTAAACATCCCCCTGTTACTCAAGCGCATGCTCGAGCGCACAAAGGCGCGCTTCGATCGATATAAAGTGACCTACGAATTGATCGTCCCAGACCAATGCCCACCGATACGTGGAGATGTGCGCGCCCTGGAACAGGTTTTCAGCAACCTGATCAACAATGCCCTTCAAGCCATGGAACAACAGGGGGGCAAATTGGGCATCAAAGTCAACGCGGTGTATCCTGCCCATCAAAAAGGATATTTGGAGATCAGCTTTGCAGATACAGGTCCCGGCATTCCTGCCGAAATGCAGGAAAAGATCTTCCATCCCTTCGTCACCACAAAAGAAAAAGGAACGGGCTTAGGGCTGGCGATCTCCCGCCTGATCATCACCTCTCATAAAGGAACGATACAATTGAACAGCATCCCGGGGGCAACGATATTTACAGTCAAGATACCCATCATGGAAACGGAGCACTGATATACCGATGAGCGCGACGATATTGATTGTTGATGACGATGAAAGCACTCAAAACAAACTGGTGCGCTTCCTGGCGCCTTTGGGCTACGAAACACAGATCGCCTCAACGCTGAGCGAGGCGCGCCAAAAGGTCGCCCAAGGATTAGCGGATATCATCCTACTGGATGTCGAATTGCCGGATGGGTTTGGACCCTCATTGCTAGAGGATTGGGATAGCATTGGCTCTAAAATTCCGGTGATCGTCATCACCGGACATGGCGATATCGACATGGCGGTTGAAGCGATGAAAAATGGCGCCCAAGACTTTCTCCAAAAACCTATCAAACTCGACCGGTTGCAGCAGTCGGTACAACGCGCCTGCGAACTGGTCGCCATGCGCCGGGAACTGGATCACTACCGCCAAGCGCGGATGCAAGATATGGACTTTATCATTGGCACATCCCCCGAAATGCAGGCATTAATGCAAAGAGCTCAAAGAGCCGCGGAAGCTTGTGTATCGGTGCTCATTACAGGAGAAACGGGCACCGGCAAGGAAGTCATTGCCAACGCCATCCATCGCATGGGGCCACGCGCGGGCAAACCATTCATCCCCATTACCTGCCCCGCCATTCAAAGCACGGTGCTTGAATCAGAGCTTTTTGGCCACGAACCCGGTGCGTATACCAGCGCCGAAAAGCGCAAGCCTGGGCTCATGGAGACTGCAGATGGGGGAATTCTTTTCCTGGATGAAATTTCTTCCATGCCTGTTGACATCCAGGCAAAGCTACTCCGCGCCCTGGAGCAACAATCGTTTTTCAGGGTGGGAGGCAACAACCTGATCCACGTTGACGTTCAGGTCATCGCCGCTTCCAATCGAGATTTGAAGAAGATGATCGAAAAAGAGGAGTTTCGTTCGGATTTATATTACCGTCTCAAGGTGATCGATTTACACCTGCCCCCGCTGCGTGAACGCAAGCAAGACATTCCGGAATTGGTCGGGTACTTCATTCGCAAATTCAATCAGAATAAAGGGCTAAACATCCTGGACATCACCCCACGCGCCATGGAGCGGCTGATGGATTATCCCTGGCCAGGAAACATCCGCGAATTGAAACACGCCATTGAACAAGCCATGTTGCTCTGCGACGAAGAAAAGCTCGATATTCCCCACCTGCCGGCAGAGTTGCGTTAGATCAGGGGTTGTTCCAGATGATGAAACTATCCTGGACACAAAAGCGGGTATCTGGGGTGAGGGGAAGGCACACTTTATAATCGATGACTTCCCCATTAGGTGCTTCAATCGGGGGAAGCAAGGCACTCGTCTTCCCATCTTCACCTGTGGGTTGCATGGTGTAAGCCAGCTTGCTCTTGTTCGGCATCAATATCACCAATTCCGGCTGCATATCCCTGGCCGGATAATCGCCCCGCATGACCTTCACCCAAATCATCTGTAATTGATCCAAAGGCAACATCGGATATTGTTCCCACACCTGAAGGACGATCTCATCCATTTGTGGTTGGGCGGTCACTTCTTCGAAGCCAAAGGGGGTTGCGGTTGCCTCCACGTTTGGGGGAGATTGCGGTTCTTCGTAATAGAGAATTTTATAGATGCGCCCTAATGGCTCAGGGCGTATGCGCGAGGTGGAGTATAGAGTCAAATCGTATGTCAGGCAAAGGTTCGTGAAACACTGATGATACAAATTCTCCTTCAACAAACTGTAGGAGGAAATGGGCTGTCCAACATAAGCAAAGCCGCCATGCCGATTGATGTATTCCAAGAAATAAAGCGGGATTTCGTAACCCAAATCCCCTTGCGTGGGATAAAAGAACATGCTCGAATCGCCCGAGTATGGCTTGGGAGGGTTGCCAGGCACTTGTAATATCTGCGCCAAAGGCAACAAGCGTACCGATTCGGGCTTTTCGGGGCTATCTGCAGCCAGGACAACGGTCTCGAAAATTTGCACCCACAAGCCCTGATCGTTGACAAAAGCGGGCGCCAGGGCAAAGCCGGTAAAATCTGCCCCGATGCGCTCGATGAAAGGATAAAAAGCCGGTTCCACTCGGTTACTGACTTCGATGACACCTTCAAGCGAGGTGCGTTCAGGCAACAGGCATTCCTGACCACAAGCCCATAAACCCAGCGCAAGCAAGCCTACCTGATCAGTACCTTCCAGGACATAAAAGCCCATCGTTTCAAAGATTTGCTCATAGCGGCGCTCGATCAGGTTATAACGCACCTCGGTAATCGGCCGACCGACAAGGCGCTGTCCAAAGAAGCGAACCATTGGCAGGAAGGCCGGAAAGATGATGTGCCCGTCTATATATGCCAGGTCGGGGTCAGCGGGTGGGGAGACGGGAGGCTCCTCCAAACCGAGACGCAAGCCCAATGTGCCGAAACGGAAAAATTGCGCGTCCTTCGCATGCTCATCATAAATCAATTCACATTTTTCCAGGAGCTGGACCAGCAAATCTCCCTCGCGGCGGGCAGCGCGCAGCGGTTTGCCACATGTAGCCTCACCCCCGAAGTGCTCATAAAATTCACGAAAGATGGAATCGACCTGAATATCTGGGGCTTGTGGTGGTTTTTCGGGCATCTGCTGGCATGCGGAGGTAACCAACAAGGCAAGCACGCATAGCAACCATACCCAGTGAGGGTGATGCCCATCAGAGCGACACTGTGCCTGTCGATCGATTACACCCTGCTCTGCCAGGGGAATTCGTCGGCCTGGGAGATTCGTGTGTCGCGGGTGATTTCTTCTCAAAAGCAACATTTCCCTCGCCATATATGGGGGTATGTGATGATTGGCATCGGCTAATTTGGGCTTCCCGTGCACCATTATACTCAATAATTAGCCCTTGTCAAAGGAAAGAAAATCTTTCCACCCGCGGTCTCACCATGCATGTTCTGGGGGCAGCTTCTTGCCCAAGTCAAATTTGGGCTTTATAAAAATTGGACAATCCACTGCACATGTGGTATAACCACAAACGCAAGACCTGGTACGCATTGAACATTAATAATAAAACTTGATTGAGGTGTCATCCCCCCGGATGGGCAGACTTAAAGGCGAAACCGGTTCAAGTCCGGTGCTGTCCCGCAACTGTAAGCCACAAAGTGGTAAGCCAGGACGCCCGCCTCAATCAAAGTTTCCACGAACCTCGAGGTAAGGAGGTGGAGCTATGTGATGAAAAAACAACACCTACGCTGAACGCCCTGTCCTCGAGACAGGGCTTTTTGATTCTAATCTTATCAGGAGTGCAACCATGTCTTTGCAAGTGAAAAAAAACATTCATTGGACAAGCCTATCCCTCTTTTTTGGGATGCTGCTCTTGCTCTTCACCGCGTGTAGCACTTTGAACGTGCAACGCGCGCCCGAGACTACACCCCTCCAACTCACCGACGGTTTGGGGCGCACGATCACGTTATCGGCAACCGCGAAGCGCATCGTTTCCCTGGCACCTTCGAATACGGAAATCCTCTTTGCCATTGGAGCAGGAGACCTCCTCGTGGGTCGAGATTCGTTTTCCGATTATCCGCCAGAGGTTTCATCCATTACGGATATCGGTGGCGGGTTTGGAGAATTCAATATTGAAGCCATCGTGGCTTTGCAACCAGACCTGGTCCTGGCTGCCGACATCATCCCCCCGGAAAAGATACAGGCGCTGGAAGATCTCGGTCTGACCGTCTTCGCCATTCCCAACCCGGTTGACTTTGAGGGGCTATTCAACAACCTGCAATTAGTCGGGGAGCTCACGGCACATCAAAAAGAAGCCCAGGCTCTGATCGCCAGTTTGAAACAACGCATACAACAGGTCGAAGAAAAGGTGATGTTCAGCTCGTATAAACCACGCGTCTTTTATGAATTGGATGCCTCCGATCCCAACGCTCCTTGGACAGCAGGACCTGGCACCTTCATTGACACACTCATCACCATGGCAGGAGGCTTCAACCTGGGAGCGAGTCTAGAAAGCGCTTGGGCGCAAATCAGCCTGGAAGTGTTGATCCAACAAGACCCCGATATCATCATCTTGGGCGACTACACCTGGGGAGGGGTCACGCCTGAGGCGCTTGCCACGCGCGCAGGCTGGGAAGTATTGACCGCGGTCAAAGAAAACAAGGTCTTTACCTTTGACGATAATCTGGTCAGCCGACCGGGTCCCCGCCTGGTGGATGGCTTAGAGGCGATGGCACGCCTGCTGCACCCCGAACTGTTCGAATAAATCAGATGATCGCCAAAGCCAATCCGTACTGGTTGAATCTAGCACTTTTGCTCATCGCCCTGGTTACGAGCGTTGCCGCGGGTGCGGTCTTCATCCCGCTACCAGCCATTGGCGCGATGCTATGGGCGCGCATGTTCCCGGCAACTTCCGGTGCGGATTGGCCCGCAGCGTATGCGACGATTCTCTTCCTGGTGCGCCTGCCTCACACCGCGTTGATCGCCCTCACCGGCGCAGCATTAGCCGGGAGCGGCGCAGCCTATCAAGGGGTGTTCCGCAACCCCCTGGCCGACCCATATCTCATCGGCGTCGCTTCCGGTGCGGGTTTAGGCGCGGTGATTGCCATGGCAATCCAATGGCCTGAAAAGCTCGTGGGCTACTACACCATCCCAATCGCTGCATTTGCCGGCGCCATGCTTACCGTTCTGACTGTGTACGCTGTGGCTCGCGCTGGAAAAACCCTGCCGGTAAGCGCGTTGATCCTGGCCGGGGTAGCGATCAGCTCCTTTGCCACTTCGCTCACCTCTTTTTTGATGTTCCACTCGACTCAAGAGATCCGTCGCGCCATTGGCTGGCTGCTGGGTGGGGCGATGATGAGCGGATGGAAGCCCGTCATGAGCAGCTTCCCGTACATCCTTTTAGGGTTGGTAGGGCTCAGCCTTTCAGGGCATGCTCTGAATGTGCTCCAATTCGGTGAAGACCAGGCGCACCAAATGGGATTACCGGCTGAGCGCGCCAAAGCGCTGATCATCCTTGCCGCCTCGCTCACCACGGCTGCCGCAGTTTCCTTTTCGGGCATCATCGGCTTTGTGGGATTGATCGTGCCACACATTTGTCGCCTGATTTGGGGAGGGGATTACAAACGCCTCATCCCGCTTTCGATTCTCGGAGGCGCCACCCTGCTCCTGGTGGCAGACATCATCGCCCGCGTGGCGCTTGCACCTCAGGTGATCCCGTTGGGCATCGTTACCGCTCTCGCAGGCGCACCGTTTTTCCTTTGGGTGTTACAGCGCATGAAAAAAACCGGCTTCAGTTAGCCCAGAAGAGAGGCTCACATGCTTGAAGTGACGAATCTCCAGGTGGCTTATAACCATCAAATCGTTCTCGATAACCTCAACCTATGCTTGCACAAAGGCGAGATTTTAGCCCTGGTCGGTCCAAACGGCGCCGGCAAGTCCACCCTGGTGCGCGCCATCTGCGGGCTGGTTTCCGTGCGCCATGGCGCCATTCGGGTCAATACTCAGGAAATCACCCGTTGGCCCGCTTCGCGGCGCGCCCGTCTGATCGCCCTTGTGCCGCAAGAGCGCTCCCTGCCTGCCTCTTTCACCGTGTGGCAGACGGTGCTCCTCGGGCGCACGCCGTACATCGGCTGGCTTGGGCGTTTAAATGCGGAGGACATCGAAAAAGCCCGCGAAGCCATGCGCCTGACGATGATTGAGGCGTTGAAAGACCGCCAGTTGAGCGATCTATCCGGCGGAGAGATCCAAAGGGTGATCCTGGCGCGCGCTTTGGCTCAAGATACGCCCCTGTTACTGTTGGATGAGCCGACAACTTTTCTCGACCTGAAACATCAATCTTCGTTGCTTCAGTTGTTATGCCGCCTTGTGGTCGAGCGCCAACTCGCCGTTTTAATGGTCATGCACGACCTCAACGCGGCCAGCACCTATGCCCACCGCGTTGCCATCCTCCACCGTGGAACGCTCGTCGCCTGCGGTCATGCCAGCCAGGTTTTTCACCCCAAATTGCTCTCCGAAGTGTATGAAACAGAAGTGCATGTCTTTACCCACCCAAATTATGGTGTTCCGGTGATCTTTCCCGACGGTCATCGCCTGACGCAGCGGAATTCTGCATCCCCAGCCGGTTCGTTTGCTGGTATCATTGGTGATCATTCCAAAACGGCAGGCCTATGCTTCGAGCCACACACTACGAACCCGTTATCCGATTCGACTTAGCCCGTACTCTTGCCGGAAAGGGGCGCTACTGGACGACAGCCTATTATTTGGATGGCCTGCTCATCGATAGCGGTCCGGCGCATACACAATTTGAGCTCCTTTCGTTCCTCAAAAACCTGCCGCTCTCCCAAATCGTGAACACGCACACCCACGAAGATCATATCGGGGCAAATGGTCTGTTACAACGCACTTTTCGCGATTTGAGAATCTATGCGCATCCCCTGGCGCTAGAAGTTTTAGCCAACCCACGCGAAAAGCAACCACTGCACCCCTACCGCAAGCTGTTCTGGGGCTGGCCCGATCCCTGTACAGCCCACCCTGTGCAGGAAGGCGAGCGCATTACCACACCGCATTACGAGCTTCAAGTGCTGTACACTCCAGGACACAGCGTAGATCACATTTGCTTGTATGAACCCAAGCAGGAATGGATCTTTACCGGGGATTTATATGTGGGCGGCCAAGACCGCGGGTTGCGGGCGGGCTATAACATCTGGCAAATCATCGCTTCCTTAAAGCGCCTGCTCGATCTACCCCTGCGCCTTATGTTCCCAGGCAGTGCCCGTGTGCGCACCTCCCCCCATACAGATTTGAGGGAAAAAATTGCTTACCTTGAATCGTGTGGAGAACGTGTTCTGGAACTTTATCACCGCGGCGTGCCCATCTCACGTATCGCCCATCAGGTTTTCGGACCAACCATGCTCATCGAGTGGATGACTCTGGGGAATTTCTCACGGCGGTGGTTGGTGCTTTCTTACCTCCAACAAAATCACGCCTGAGAGGTTGCCTGCTTCGTCAGACAACCTCTCATTGATTAGACCTTCGAGCATGCGCTCTTTACTTCAACTTCACTTTCGGGCGCGGCGCCTGTGGAGCCAGTTTGATGCGACCCCGCTGGGTTAGATTGCCTTTCGATCTCCCAAACCAGCGGCTCAGCCCAAAGGGGACGACCAGGAGCAACACCAAACCTCCAAGCACAATGAAGAACGTTCCCCATGGAGCCGCCTGGGCGACTTCGGGCACCAGCCCCCCAGGGTTGTACGCACCCGTATTTTCAAGCACCGCTCCGCGGCTCCCCTCTTGCAGGGAAACTTCTATACGGCGATTGATGCCATCCCTGAGGCTAGATGGGGATAGATACACGATGACGTACTCGCTCTGCAACGCTGAACCATAGCGGAGGTATAACCCTTTCAAGGCTTCTTCGTCTTCGGCATAGCCATATACCCCTCCTGCCTGTTCGGCTAATGCCTTGAGCGCCTCTTCATCCAGGCTGCCTAGCGAGCTGCGACTTTGGGTTGGGTCTCCAAAGCCGATGGTGGAAATGGTCAGCCCTTGGGCGCTGATGTGCTGCAGAATCTCTTGAGGCGAGACATGGCTGCGATTATCCAGACCATCCGTAAGAACGATAATGGCGTTGCGCCCTTCACTCGCCGAAAGCAATTCCACAGCTTTTAGGATGGCATCGTACATGGCTGTATCGTCTTTAGCTTTTAGCGATTCGATGGCGCGCATCACCTGCTGATGATCTTCAGTGATCGGCTGAACCAGCGTTACCTCTGTGTTGAAGCTGATCAGCCCAATGCGATCACCCGGGCGTGC
Source organism: Anaerolineae bacterium (assembly GCA_037439525.1). Classification (GTDB taxonomy): domain Bacteria; phylum Chloroflexota; class Anaerolineae; order Anaerolineales; family UBA4823; genus JBBIVW01. The sequence goes on along the minus strand of JBBIVW010000005.1, from coordinate 117,812 downwards.
CTGGGCAACATACGCCTGAGCGGCTCGCTTTGCTGCAGCTAATTTTCCTTCATAGTTCATACTTCCAGAGACATCCATCACCAACACGGTGGTAAGGCTGCCAAACTCACCCGCGCCTCTAACTTCTTCGGGGGTAATTTCAACGCCATTTTCCTTCAGCACCAGGCGATCAACGGGAATGGCTAAAGGCTCTCCCTGAGCATCGGTAACCGATAGATAGACCGACACCCGAGGAAACTGCGAGGTATCCACCTGAGTAATGTGCACCACAGCAAGCCCAGACTGAGGGGTGCCCTGCTGGGCAATCGCCGCGCTCCACGGCAGACAACCGATGATGAGCATCACAACGACTTTAAGGGCAAATCGTCGCCAGACCATCTTTCACCTCTTTTCATGGTAAACCAACTGCGTATTCCCCAGGCGCACGGTTTGGCGATCCTTGAGAACCGCCTGTTCAATACGCCGGTCTTGCACAAAAGTACCAGAGAGACTTAAATCTTTGAGCGTAAAATGGGTGTCAGCACCTTTCAAAAGGGCATGTTGGGGAGCAACATCCGGATCCGGCAGGACGATATCTGCTTTGAGCGCGTCGCTGCCGATAAAGGCAGAAGGTGACTGACGATGCATGAACTTGTCTAAAATGAACTCTGTGCCTTTTAGTTTACCCGAGGTGACTTCGAACCAGGCGCGCGAAAGCAAGAAGACGATCATGGCGGTGAACATACCCACGCTACCGCCCAGCAATCCCAAACCAATGCCTTTCCCAACCAGTGTGTTCTGCAACCAGGCACGCGTGGCTTCGAGCAACAAGCCCCCGCCCAAACCGCCCAGACCACCTCCGAGCGCGCCCTTCCACGCTTGTGTGCCGCCGCGAGCTGCGGTCGCCAGTCCCAGTAGCGCACCGAAAAAGCACCACCCCAGTGCACGCCCCCAGCTTTGACCACCCAAAAGCTGAAACGAGGCTTCGGCTAATGGCAATCCAATCGCCCCACCCAATGCGCCGAACAAGCCGCTCAAACCAGCCGCGCGCATCGTTCTCAACCACTGGAACGTCGAGAGCCACTCCTCCAGGCCAATCATCCAACCAATGCAAAAGCCCAATACCGCGCCGACAATGACCTCGCTAAGGTACACATTACGCGCGAAGGACAAGCCCATGATATTGCTCAATTGCCAGCCAATCACCCCTCCCATGGCGCCCAAAATCCCCTGATAGTACAGTCGCATCGAACGACGCATCTCAACCTCCAAATTCTTGCATCATCGGGGAATAGAGGTTTTTCCAATGCACCACGCTCCTTGCCGTACGGTTCTGAAGCTCATAAAAACCGTAGTAGCGCCGCGTATCTAAGCTACCATCCTCGCCGCGTACGAAGAAGCCACCCATCGCCGTCCATGGCTCGACCACCAGAGCAACCTGGTAGTGCTCTGGGAAGAAATGTGTATGCAGCCATAAATCGTACGAGGAGAGGAACACCCCCATCCGGGGATGGGTATGGTACCAGCCAAGCACCTCTTTTCCCGCAAAGCGTTGCTCCACGATCTTCAACAACGCCACCTGCGATTCTTGGGTGAACGTCAGGCTTGCCACCCCTTGACGCGTGAACGGCGCAGGCAGTGCGGCTTCGATGACCACAAATTCACCCCCATCGCGCACATCAACGCACCACTTCCCCACCAACCAGCCCCCCACCTCGTGATCCAGGTTGCTTCCTGCATGGGCGCTCAGGCGAACAAAAGCCCGCTGAGTGATGAACACGGAAACTGTTGGCTGGGTACCTTCTTCTTCAAAAGACGAAAGCCAGCGCTGTGCCCGGTTCACCGGAATGCGGGCGCGACGTGGGTGTGGTATCAAGGGCGAAGCCAATTGAATCATCGATGGAGCCGTCATGACATGGTATAATTTAATGGTTCCCTCGAAGCGCCAGGGAGGGCTGGAGCATAGCCCTCACCTGGCAAACTCTTTAACCAGCCGTGATATCTGCAGTGATGATCAAGCGGTCATCCTGAGGCACACCTGCCTCCGCAAGCGTTTCCTCTTCGCGCAATTCACGCCCCAGCGCCTTGCTATCCAGGCGATAGCTGATCGGGCGTCCATCCGGCCCGGTTGTGGGTAACTCCAGGGAAGTGGTCAATTCCGGAATCAGCTCCTTGACTTGAACATCATCCGGCACTTCTGCAGTGCGCGTGCCTCCTGAGGGAAGCACCAAAGTAACATTCTTTTCCGACATCGTACACCTCCGATCGAAATATCAGTTGTTTTCCAGCGGTCTTTGGTCGAGCCTGTCGAACCTGTCCATGGGTGGTTCACTTGATACGGATGCGCGGCTTGCTTTTTTCTTTAACCGGCTTGAGGCGCACCTTTTCCGGTCGCAGTAGCTGGCGATGATCCACCGGAAAGGCGCCAGGATGGGCTTTACGATACTCGCGGCACCAACGCGCCGCTTGTGCATCCCAAGGAAAGGGGGGCTTGGTAGGGTCATCGTGAAAGTTCTTGTACTGTACCATCTCGCCAAGCATCAACACCAAACGATCTAGAGAGCGGCTGGCAGTCCACCAGGCAGCATCGACACACACGCTGCCATTCAAGTGATTGATATTCGGATGCCAGATGGGCGTCAGCCACTTCATCCCAGGCCAGCGTTGCGGATATTGGCTGTGGAGATAAATCTCTACCTGGTGAAAATTACCGAAGCGCGGCGCCCCCTTTGAATCCACACCAATGATGCCACGGCACTTATAGGTCACCACATAGCGTTCAGGCGGCAAGCCGGGGCGGGGCGCTTCTGCGGTAAAATCGATCAGGTCGCTGCGGGCAACTAATTCTTGCATCAACTTATAATCTGCACGCAGGCGCCTCATGCGAGGGCTTTGATCCAACGGTGTTCCTCCCGCGGTGATGTCTGCAGTCAGAATCAGTTGGTCTTGTGCGGGAACGCCGGCGCTATGCAGGGTTTCTTCCTCCCCCAATTCTCGTCCCAACGCTTTGCTATCCAGACGATAACCCATCGGTCTCCCGTCTGGGCCAACCGTAGGCAATTGCAACAAGGCAACCAATTCGGGCAACAAGTCTCGGATGGCGATATCATCGGGCATCTCCGCACGGCGCGCCCCTCCATGCGGCAGGACGATGGTCACCGCTATATCTGCCATTTCATCGCTCCTTTGCGTACATCAGTCATCGGCTTTCTATTGACCTTGTTTACATTCAATGTTGATGTGGCACCTGACAGGTTCCGGTCACCATCCAACAATCTAAATGATGGCGGGTATGACACACCGGGCACACTTTCACACCGCGGGGATCATCAGAACGAATCTCCTCCAGGCAATAGGGACAACGATGTTCGACCTGCGCTGAAAGTTGCACCACCGAAGCGCGAGGCCGAGTGTGCTTTCGCCCGTTCAGATGTAAAGCAGCATCCTTTCGTAATATCGAACGCCTTGAACGGACGAGATTTCGCCATGGGAATTGAAAGCGCCGTTTTCCGAGTTCCCGCACATGGCGAAGCCAGGCGCGGAGACCCAACCCTGGCTTCCGAACGGAAGCCTTGAGATGCGACCGGCGAGTTTGCAGACGCACTGCAGGCTGCGGTTTCGCAGGGCGCACGCCACTTTTGCGCTTTGCTGCATTTTTTTTGGGTGGGGACACCAGGCGCGCGCCGTTTAGCGTCTTGCTTTTCGTTTTCACCTTTACCGCCCCACCTGTGCCGCGGTGAATGTGCAAGGAAAAGCCGGCCATCACCCCGGCTAATCCCCAAGCTAATAGGGATTCGGTTTGTACCTCGGAGAAGGGAAGCGGCTTCCAGGGAAAGCCCAGGTACCCCTGAGTCAACCACCCACTCAACCACAATCCAGCCGCGAGTGAGGATAACGCTGCCAGCCATTTCAAGGCAAGCGAGCGCCCATCCAGGAGCCAGCGAACAATGGCACCGCCAAAAAGCCCTAAAAAAATCACAGACAACCACTTGATCCACGTCGCCGGCAAAGGCAGAAAGACAAAAGCCAGGGGCAGACAAGCGAAACCCAACACGATGGAACCCGCTGCCAGGAACAGGCGCAGCAACAGGGTGCATGTGGGTGAACTCAAGAGGTGTCTGGAACTTTTCATAGACATCAACTGCGCGGCATTCACGGTCTACCTCTAATCCTGCAGGGTGATGCGCGTGCGCCGAGCTCCTGAATGCGGCTCAACCCGGATCTGCTCTCCCAGGTGAATGCGCTGGCGAATCGCCTCTCCAGAGAGAGGCTCGGCTTCTTCGAAATGGTTGAAATGCAGAGCCTCGGGCAAATCCCCGCTGAGCTCGTAAAAGCGGTATTCCCGATGGTTATAGGCGCGTAAGATGTGCAAAAGCGGCACGCCCAGGCTCGCCAGGGTTCGGTCCAGAAAATCCTCCTCGCCGGTGATGAGATGGGTCATCTGTGGTTCGCGCAAGGTCCCACACACAGGGCAATGCGCGGCTTCATAGGTGATCTCCATGATAGGGCGTAAGACCGGCTCCAGCGTTTTGCACTGCGGGCAGGTCAGGGAGAGGATCAACTCCTGGTCTAATTCGATGATCGCCTGTGGCCCCAAATCTGCCTGCACCAGGCTATGAAGTTCTCGCAGAGTGGTTGCCTCGGATCTGAAAGGCAGCTCGACAATTTCTCCGAAAATCCAATGGCTTTCACAGTCCTGCCGCGGTCGATAGGCTGTGGTATGCATCTGGTTGGTCATGCCATTGAAGTGAATCACTTTGCCAGCTTCGACGGGCAGGCCATGAATTAACTTCAAAGCCTCCTGCGATTGCATGGCGCCGATGATCGAAGCAATCGTGGGCGTGGTAGGCACCTTTCCCAGTAAGATATTTTGTCGTGCCAGCAAGGGGCAGGAATAGCGCACCGATAGGTCACGACGCGCCTGCTCAGTAAGCGTGCATTCGAAACAGGCGCCTGCCCCGGGGATGAACACGCGCACCAAACCCAGCAACTCTTGGATGGCGCCATCTACCCAGGGCTTATTCATCCAATAGGCCATGCGGTTGACCGCCAGGCGCGCCTCGCGATTATCCAGGCAGCCAATGATTACATCCATGCGCCGCACAACCCCCAACCCCAACTGTGTGGTCACATCTCCGTGAAGGTACTGCACATGCACATCGCGATTCAATTCCTTCGCCCGAGCAGCCACCACCTCGGCTTTTTTCTTGTGCGCATCGCTTTCGCGGAACAAGGGCGAGCGGCTCAGGTTTGCCGCTTCAATGGTGTCAAAGTCGACGATGTAAATGTATCCTACTCCCATCAACGCCAGGTTCTTGACCACCTCATTCCCTAAGGCACCTGCGCCGACCACCAACACGCGAGCCTGCTCCATTTTTTCTCTCTCCCACCAGGAGATGAAGTTAAACGTCCCCAAGCGATCTTTGTGCAAATTGGGGATGCGCACCGGCTTCTCTGGGGCGACCGGCAGGCGGCGAGGCCCGATTGGGGCGGCCTCTTGGCGCACTTGTGTCTCGTTGGGCGCGGTTCGGCTGCCCTCGCGCGCAAGCTCATGCACCCTGGCAATGTTGCGTGCATCCAAGGCACAAACAAACCAGCCCACACCGCTGCGTGCTTCGATCAAGTGGTTCTGCTCCAGGGCTTTGAGCGCCTCGCGCACGGTCGAGCGGCTAACGCCGAGATGCTTCATCAATTCTCGTTCCGAGGGCAGTTGTTCGCCCACCTTCAACTTGCCGCTCAGGATGGAAGCCGCCAGGCGTGCGGCGACGACATTGGTCAAGGTTTTACGCGAAATTGGGTCGATTTCCATAGCTACCTGGTATGCTGGTCAGACCAGCATACCCATTATACAACAACGAAGAGGTTTGTAAATGGCACTTTTGTGCCATTTATCACCCCGAGATGCAAATAAAAATTCCCCCCTTAAGGTTTGCTTCAGGCGAAGCCTTAAATATGAGGACTCATTTTTCAGTGGAAAAGATTTCTAGCCCTCAAACCGCTCTAAAAAAGGCAACAGGCGATCGGCAATCTCATCGCGCACGGCGCGAAATTCCTCACGCACCTGCGCCTCTGTGCCAGAGAACTGAGCCGGGTCGCGAAAGCCGTAATGCACCTTTTTCCCTTTGCCCAACCACACCGGGCATTCCTCTGCCGCCGAGTCGCATACCGTGATCACCACGTCAAATTCCTGCTGACGGAACTCATCGGCTGTCTTTGAACGGCCATGATGGTGAATCCCAATTTCGGATAAGACCTGCAAAGCCATGGGATGTACGTAACCGGCAGGATGTGTGCCGGCTGAAAACGCCTGCCATGTTTCTCCCAGGCGGGCATTGACCAGCGCCTCCGCCATCTGAGAACGGCACGAATTTCCGGTGCATAAGAACAGAACACGTCGTTTCGTCATGAGATCAACCTCTAAGCATAAATTTTTTTTAAACCGGCTTGCAAGCTTTCATATCATACGCTGATGCTTCAGCGTATGAACCGAACATCATACTTTTCTAAATTGCAAAGTATGCAATACTCAGCCAGTGATTATAATCAATTCAGGCACATGAACTCTATTAAACCAGGGTTAATGAACACACATGTCAGCGGTTGTATGACCTCTTGATGGTTCATCATGAAGACAATCGACGCCTGCAAAAGCCTGTACCACCGACTGGGCAATCGCATCGGCGGCTATTTCACCCCTCCGAGGCGCCACGCCATCGCATGGACTCTAGCGATTCTCTGCCTCTTGCTGGGTTTGTTCGCCCTCATCGATCGGAGGATACAAGCCCACCTTCAAAATAACGCCCGTCAGCAAGTCGATATACAACTTAAGCTGATCGCCGACGCCCTCTCGCAAAACATCAATGCGCGATTTTTACTTATTGATGGGCTTGCCGCCTACATCGAAGCGGAATACCCCGTCCATCCCGAGGATTTCTTCGCCAGGGCAGAGGTATTTTCCGCCGGCATTTACCAATCCATCCCCGGCATTCGCAACATCGCCCTGGCGCCAAACGGGGTCATGCAATTCGTCTATCCTTTTGAGGAAAACAAAGCCGTTTTGGGCTACGAACCCGCCAAAGACGCGCGCCCTTACGTGCGCGCCGAAGTACAGCGCGCTATCGAGACAAAACAAATCGTCCTCAGCCGACCTTATGAGCTCATCCAGGGAGGTATGGGCATGATCGCGCGCAAAGCCGTTTTTATCGATGGCGCATATTGGGGGTTGGTCAATCTCGTCATTGACCTGCCGTCAGTTCTGGAAAGCTCAGGCATCTCGCCCCCGCCTCAAGGGTTGCAGGTGCTGCTTATCGACCAAAGCGGGGTGCCATTCTATGGCGAAGAGAGCTTGCGCACCTCCTCCGCTCAACGCCAAACCATCGCTCTGCTCGAAGGAGAGTGGCAGCTTTTTGCCATGCCCGAGGGAGGTTGGGAACACGTCTACCGCCAGGAATTGCTCACAGAACGCCTGTTGGGGTTGGCGATCGTCATCTTGATCAGCCTGATCGCTTACCTGTTCATCAACCACAGCGAACGCCTGGCATGGCTGGTCGATTGGCGCACTCAGGAATTAAACCAGAGCAACGCCCGTTTGCTGGCAGAGCTGGCGCAACGCGCCGAGACAGAGCAGGCGTTGAGGCACTCTAACCAGAACCTGTTTCATGTCTTGGAGAGTATCGAGGCGGATATCTGCATCACGCGGCTGGATAATTACGAAATCCTCTACATGAATGAGCACATGCGACAGCGTTTCGGCGAAGACCTGGTCGGCAAGATTTGCTACGAAGTGTTTCGCGGCGAGGAGCGCCCTTGTGCTCATTGCACCAACGCGCGCCTGCTCGATGAGCATGGAGAACCGACGGGGGTGATCGTGTGGGAAGGGTACAGCCCCATCGTCAAACGCTGGTACCATAACGCCGACCGAGCCATCCGCTGGCACCATGGAGAATATGTGCGTATGCAAATCGCCACGGACATCACGCATCTCAAACAGGCCGAGCAGGACGCCCAGGAATACTCTGCCCGGCTGGAGCAAGAAGTCGCCGAACGCACCGAAAAACTACGGCAGGCTCAGGAAAAACTCATCCGCCAGGAGAAATTGGCGACTTTAGGGGAACTGGCAGCCAGCATCGGCCACGAGTTGCGCAACCCATTGGGGGTGATCAGCAACGCGGTGTACTACCTGAGATCCATCCAGTCGGAAGCCAACGAAAAGGTGCTCGAATATCTCGACCTGATGGCAGCCGAGATTAGCAAAGCCAATAAAATCATCTCTGCACTGCTGGACTTTGCGCGTAACCGCCCTGCCCAGCGCACGCTCACCTCTCTCTCTGCTTTGATTCGCGATATGGCGGCTACAGTGGAAGTGCCTGCGAACGTACACCTGGAGGTGCATATTGACGACAAACTGCCGGAAATTATGGTTGATCGCTTGCAAATCACTCAGGTGCTTTCCAACCTGATCACCAATGCCTGTCAGGCAATGCCCGATGGCGGCAGGCTTGCCATCATTGCCGAAGTAGAGCATGATCCACATGATGACACAGGCGCACCCGAAGCTGTACTGGTGCGCGTGGTGGATAGCGGGGTGGGCATTCCCGAAGAGCTGCGCGAAAAGATTTTTGAGCCGCTCTTTACCACCAAAACGCATGGCATCGGCTTGGGGTTGGCCATCTGCAAGCTCTTCATTGAAGCCAACCAGGGCACGATCGAGGTAGAGAGCACGCCCGGCAAAGGCAGCACTTTTACCATAAGACTGCCGATGATTTCCCACAGAGAAATGGAGAAGCCATAAAAGTGAAATTGGTGAGTTCGCGGAAGTTACGTATCTTGATCGTTGATGATGACCGGCGGATGCTGCACACGCTCATGGACATTTTGCAATTCAAAGGATACGAAGTGCACGCCACTAACAGCGGAGAGAGTGCGCTCAAAAAGTTGCGCGAGACCTCCTTCGACTGCCTGCTGAGCGATATCCGCATGCCGGGCATGGACGGGCTGACACTGTACCAGCGCGCTCAAGAGCTACAGCCCAACCTGCCGGTGATTTTCGTCACGGCATACGCCACGGATGAAATCATTCAACAGGGTTTGCGCGCTGGGGCGCTGGGCGTGCTCAATAAACCCCTGGACATCAACCACCTGTTGGCGTTTTTCGCTACTCTGCAGCAAGACCAAACCATCGCCATTGTAGATGACGACCCCACGTTTTGCTCGGCGCTCAGCGAGTTGCTGCAGAAGCGCGGCTTTTTTACGCGCGTGATCACCGACCCCCACCACGTCATGGAACATATCGACGAACAAACCGATATCGTCCTGCTGGATTTGAAACTCAACGACATTAGCGGGTTGGATGTATTGAAGATGATTCGCGCTCACTTCGCGCACTTGCCCGTGATCCTGATCACCGGCTATAGCGATGAGATGATGCCCCTGATCCGGGCGGCGCGAGAGATGAATATCTTCACTTATATGACCAAGCCATTAAACTGGAATTTGTTGGACCAGACATTGGCAGAGGTACGCAAACGCGAACTGCAAAAAGGTTTGCGCGGCGAGGCAGGTTAAATGACCCAGACAGTTGAAGTCAACACGGTGTTGATTGTTGACGACGATCCAGGGGGGCGAAAATCGCTTGGCGACATATTAACATTGAAGGGTTACACGGTGCTCAGCGCGGCTAATGGAGCCAGTGCCATCGAGAGCGTTCATCAGCATGAAATCGCCATTGCCATCATCGATTTAAAACTGCCGGATATGGATGGGCATCGCGTGTTGGAAAAAATCAAAGAGATCAGCCCGCGCACCGAATGTATCCTGCTCACCGGCTATGCCACGCAGGATTCGGCCATTCAAGCCGTCAATCAGGGCGCGTTCAGCTACATGCAAAAGCCCTACGAAATCGAATTCCTGCTCCTGAGCATGCAGCGCGCGCTGGAAAAGCGCCAAGCGTTTCTGAGCTTGCAAAACGCGGCTGAAGAATGGCGCACCACTTTCGATGCGATGCAAGAGATGGTGACGATACAAGATAAATCGTTCCGCATCATTCGAGCAAACAAGGCTTTAGCCAGAACCTTCGGTATGCCCATGGAACAGATCATCGGTAAATGTTGCCATGAGATCATCCACGCCAAAGAATGCCCCATCGAAGGCTGTGTGTACCATAAAGTGCTAGCCAGCAAACAACTCGAAACCTATACTTATTTCGAACCCACGATAGGCAAGTGGTTGGAGATAACCGCCACGCCTTTGTTCAACGCGCACGACGAACTGGAAGGCATTGTGCATGTCATGCGCGATGTCCACCAGTACATCGTACAATCGCAAACCATCCGTCAGCAAGCCCAGGATTTACAGTTGATCAACGATATAAATGCCGCCTTCAACCGCGGGGAAACCATCGAAAATATCGTCACCACCTTCGACAAGGCATTGCGTGAGCGGTTTGGCTTGCTTGGGGGGATGGTCCTGTTGCTCAGCAAAGACGAAAAGTACCTCAATTCACCCACCAGGATTGAAGAAACCTGGCGTGCTCCTATTGAGGCGATTCTCCATGCGCCACTGCCCATCGAGAGCTTGCAAGTGCGCCTGGCGGAGAGCCACCTGATCACAAATCTGCTCAAAGAAGCAAAAGCTACTATCCTAGAAGACACGGAAGCCATAGATACGATACTCACCGAATTCGCCAGCGCCTGCCTGCCGCCTGGAGAATACACTACACAGGTTTTAGGATTGGTGCCCTCCATCCGAGAGGCATACGGTATCCGATGGATGATGGTAGCGCCATTGCATTTTCGCCTGCATCCCTTCGGGTTGCTCTTTTTAGTCTCTCGACAAAGCGTTAACCACGAGACCCAAGCGCGCCTGCAACCGATCATCCATCAACTGGAAAGCCTCTTCTTGCGTCGCCTTTCCCAGGAGAATCTGAAACGGCGCGTAGAAGAATTAAGCCTGCTCTATCAGGTATCCCAAATTTGCGTCTCGGCGCACAACGAGCAGGATTTGCTCGAAAGAGTAACCCCTCTCATTGGCGAAAGGCTCTACCCGGACCACTTCGGCATCTTGTTAGTAGATGAGCTCCACCAGGTTTTACGCGTGCAAAAGTCTTACATTGGCCTGAGCGAAGAGGCGCGCCAAATCACCATCAAACTGGGGGAGGGAGTGACCGGACGCGTGGCAATGAACGGGGAGGCGATGCGCGTGGACGACGTGCGCCAAACGCCGTTTTACATCCCTCCCACCACCGGAATGCGTTCCGAACTGTGCGTGCCGATCAAAGCTGGCGAGAAGGTGTTGGGGGTGATCAACGCCGAAAGCCAACAAATCGCCGCATTCAGCTTCGAGGACGAACAAGTATTGAGCACAATAGCCAGATTGATCGGCATGGCGCTGCAGAATGTGCGTATGCTGGACGAAGAAAGGAGACGCGCAGAGCGCCTGGCAGCCATTTTGGAAATCAATATCGCCTTGAGCGAATACCTGGACGAAAAAAGCCTCCTTGACACCATGGTGCAACGCATCGCGCACATCGCCAATAGCCCCACCTGCACCATTCTCATGATGTCCGATGACCAACGCCATGCAATCATCGTCGCTCAATGGGGGCTACCCGAAGGGACACCGCTAGGGTATCAAGTCCCGCTGAGCCTGCCCCTCTTCGAGCCCATGGTTGCCCGCGGCAAACCATTGATTATCGAAGATATCGACGCGCAGGCGCCTGAGTTGCGCTCGCTTTTGTTGCGCAAAGACATTCACGCCTATTACGCCTATCCTCTGGTGCGCGGCGATCGCGTGTTGGGAGCCTTTGCCGTAAGCAGCCTGGAGCCACGCAAACCCTCCGAGTGGGAGGTTCTGTCGTATCGTTTACTGGCGAACAGAATCGCGGTGGCATTAGAAAACCTGCGCCTGTACCAGCAAGAGCGCCAAACCACTAAGCATCTGACCTTACTCAACCGCCTGGCGCAGAAATTCGCTGCCTCGCTCGATCTGAGTACGATTTATGCCACAGCCCATGCAGAAATCCACGCTTTGTTCGATTGTCCTGTTTTTGAAATACTGCGCTATTTTCCAGAAACAGGTACATTGAAAGCCACGTTCCAGTTGATCGAGGACAAAGCCATCGAAGTTCAAACCTTAAAGGAGATACCTTTATCCAGGGGTAGACCGTACGGAAAAGCCATACGCACACGCCAGGCAGTGATCCTCCCAGATATTCAAAAAACGCCTTATCGGCATACGATCGCTTTCGACCAACTCACCCAAAGAGGGCTGACCGTGCACGGGGGTTTGATTGTCCCGCTCATCAAAGGCGAAAATGTGATCGGAGTGTTACAGGTTTTGAGCTTCGAGGCGAACAAATACACACCTGAGGACGCCGCTCTGCTTCAAGCTGTGGGCAACCAGCTTGCTCTGGCAATCTCCAACGCCGAGTTATTCCAGGAAACGCAAAGGCAGGTCGCCGAGCTGGCGGCTATTAGCCGTGTCTCCTCAGCCTTGCGCACCGCAGAAAACGTGGCTCAAATTCTACCTATTCTGATTGACGAAATCCTGCAACTGCTCAACACGGACACGGGCGCCATTCTCTTGTACGACGCCCAGAAAGACGCGCTGGTCACCTCCGTGGCACGCGGCTGGATGAAGCGCTTGGCATCGCTTCCGTTGAAATCCGGGCAGGGGATCGGAGGGCATGTCTTTAAGAGCGGTCAGGTTCATGTTGCAGACGAATTCATTTTAGACCCTTTGGCGGTGCATCACGAAGAGCCGTTGATCCCAAAGGGCTGGGGGGGTGTATGCCTGCCAATTCAAACCGCGACAGAAGTGATTGGCATTATCTATGTCGCCATCCAGCATCCGCGACGGATCAGTCAAGACGAACTGCACATTTTAAAAGCTTTATCCGAGATCGCCGGCAGCGCGCTGCACCGTTCACAGTTACATGAGCAAACTCAAAAGCGGGTGCAACAACTGACCGCGCTGCGCACTGTGGATCAGGCAATCATATCCAGCATGGATCTCAGCCTGATCTTAGAGGTCTTGCTCACTCAAATCACCACATTGCTACACGTGGATGCGGCTGCGGTGCATTTAATTGACCCCTATTCGCTGAAGCTGCAACACGCGGCCAACTATGGATTCCTCACAAGTGGCATTGAACTAACCAGCCTCTTCGTCGGACAAGGGGTTGCAGGTCGTGTAGCCTTGACACGCCAGCCGGTATATATCCCTCATCTGGCAGAAGCCGCCGATTTTGAACGCCATAAAGAGCTGAGCGGAGAGAACTTTCACTCATATTATGGTGTGGCTCTCGCCACGAAAGGTAAGACCAGTGGTGTGCTCGAGCTGTACCACCGTTCCCCTCTCATCATTGGCGAAGATTGGAAAGAGCTGCTGGACACCCTCTCTTTGCAAGCGGCTATCGCTATAGAAAATGCGCGCCTCTTCGAAGAGATTCAACAATCTCACCAACAACTGGCGATTGCCTACGAAAGCACGCTGGAAGGCTGGGCGCGTGCGCTGGAATTGCGCGATGCGGAGACGCGCGGTCATACCATGCGCACATTGGAAATGACTTGCCAGATCGCGACTCAATTGGGCATGCGCGAGGAGGAGCTACTCCATGTGCGTCGAGGCGTGCTCCTTCACGACATCGGTAAAATGGGTGTGCCGGATGCGATCCTCTATAAACCAGGCTCCCTTACAGAGGAAGAATGGGAGCACATGCGGAAACACCCTCAATATGCATTCGATCTGTTGGCGCCTATCCAATACCTGCGCCCAGCGCTGGATATCCCTTACTACCACCATGAACGGTGGGACGGCAGTGGATACCCAAATGGCTTGAAGGGCGAGCAAATCCCCCTGGCGGCGCGCATTTTCTCTATCGTGGATGTGTACGATGCACTGACCAGCGACCGCCCATACCGCCCTGCCTGGCCAGCCGAAAAAGCCAGAGCGTATATTCAAGAACAGGCAGGGCGGCAGTTCGATCCAGAGATCGTTAAAATCTTCTTGAAATTGCTCGACGAGGGATACGGGGGATAATACCTGAAAAAGGGTTCACGATCACCCAGGGTGGCGGTAACAGGTTGTGAGGTCGTGCACGGCGCGCCCCAAGTGTTTGCACCCACCCCATGCGACCCATTTCATCCGCCTTGCATCATCACATTGCAGTTTTCGCCATGCGCGGCTGGTTCTTCGTTCAGCCAGGGTAGACGCACGACCAAACCAAGGAGTAAATGCGGCTACGCCGCTTAGCACACCGAGGTGTTTGCCCGCACCATGGCGTACCAAACGATGGGAAGGTCGATGGTGCGTGGATAAACGAGATACTGCGGCACCCATGCGGGTTGGAATTTCATCTTGAAATCGTGAATGCCTTTGAAGTTATAAAAACGGTTGATGTGATGATAAATCAAGTTAATCATGCGCTCAACGAGCGGGGCGCCAGGTCTTTCTCCCACCCCTGCCAAGGCGCACAAGCCCATATTGAACGTATCATACCCCTGTTCCCTGGCCCAGAAGAACAGGCTGACGAACATGAAATCCATCGTACCTGAACGGGCGCTTTTAGACCGTCTCATCAGGTCAATAGTCGCTTCGTTACGCTGAAACTCTGGAATCAAATTGGTAAAAGCGATCAATTTCCCGTTAGGGTCATGCACTGCGGCAATCGAGCAGTGGCGTAGATATTCGCGCTCGAACCAACCCAAAAAGAACCTCTTCTCTACGCCATAATTCATCTTCAACCACTCATCGCTCACCTGCTTCATTTCATCTAAGAGTGAATCCGAAATCGGCGGCATATGCACCGCGAAAGAATACCCTTCCTCGAGAAAGCGGTGATAGCGCTTGCGATAATTGCTGCGGGAGCGCCCGCGCAAGGTAAAGCGCTTCAAATCCACGATCGCTTCGTAGCCTAAACACAGGGCTCGTAAGCCTTCCTGGGCATAGATCTCCAGGTGGTCCGGCTGAGTGAGGCAGAAGGAAGGGATCCAATCGTTGAGGCGGCAATATTCCACAAAGTGCAGCACGGCGTTATGAAAATCCGCAGGAGGCCCAATCGGATCCGCCAGAGCAAGGGCAACGCGTCCGCAAACCGTATAGGCTACTACCGAACCACCTGGCGAGAAAAAGTAGGTTTTATCCTCCATGAGCGCCATGTAAGCCATGGAAGTGCACCCATAGCGTTTGACGATTTCTCGAGCGCGCTGCTGCTCCATTGCGGATGGTCTGTGCCTGAGCTTCACCGGGCGGTCCAGGACAATCAGGGCATATCCAAAAGTGATTGCGCTGATAAAGCTGATGCTGTAAGCAGCTAATTGAGCCAAAAGCGTGCGGGAATGAAGGCTGGTATCGGCGAATTGGGTGTATAAAACGAAGGCATGCTTCAGTGCTTCCTGAAACGTCGCCGCCTCTTGGTACTGGGATGATAAAGCGAGCATGACCAAGCTTCCAGCGATGAGTGTGAAAATAAACGCAAACAAACAAAATTTCAAGACTCGCTTAATGGAAACCCAATCTGAGCGGATGTTGAATTGTGAAAACGAAAGTCCCAGCCATAAAGCCAGTCCTGCAGCCAGTGCGGCTTTGAGATATAACCCATCGAAAACATGGCTGAGCATCGCACCTAACGACAACCCTAAACTCATCACCCAGGCTGCGATCTTGCCGCGCCACAAACCGCGTGAGAGCATCAAGAAAGCAAAGCCGGTAATGACCACGCTGAGCATGCTGGCGTGTTGTACATAGAGAGGCGAAAGCGCCTGCAGGGCGTCCAATCCCTGCATCCACTGTGGCATGAGCGCAGAAAGCAGGTTGAACAGTCCCATGCCAAATACTGCTGCCGCCAACCCTTTGGCATGCCCTTCCCACTTCTTGCGCTGCGGTTCGGCGGCAAAGCTGCGCACACGCCGCAACATGAAAAAGCCTATGACCAAAGGAATCCAGAATGAGAGGGCGCGAAACGCCAGGATGACCGCCAATCCATGTTCCAAAGCTACACCCAGCGAATTGAAAAACAATGCCATTGTCCCTTCAATAATTCCAGTGCCTTGTGGCAGCGGAGACAATGCCCAGGTGAGGATCATAACCGCATAGCCGGCGACCAAATAGCCTGGCGATAACCCTGCATCATAGGTGACGAAGAGGATGCCCAGCGCCAGTATGGAAAAGGAGTGCGCCACGAGAGAAAACAACAAGTTGCGGGCGATAAACTTGGGTTTATGCACAATGGCTTGTGAGGCGTCCACAAAATCCCCCGCCATGCGCTCAGACCATTCTGCAGGCAGCAACAAATCTCTTTTGACGCGGGCGGAAATGCGCCGCAAGATTTTCACGATCCATCCATTGATCATCTGCTGGATTTTGCCGAAGATCCAGCGCAACACCTGCGGCTTGCGCCAGCCCAGGACAATCAGGCTGATCAAACCCGCGGTGATCAAGAACAATGTGCCGCCTCCAGCGATTACGGAAGCTTGCAACAACCCTTGCCGATAAAGGATGACCCCTCCACCCAGCAATAGTAAAGAGACGGAGCTAAAATCACCGATCAATTGGAGCATCATGGCCGTGGTGGCTTTCATGGCAGCATATCCCCGCCGGCTGGCATCATCCACGATCAAGGCTACCCCCGCCGCGCCACCTGCCGGCGTTACCGTGTTAATGAATAAGGCGCCAAGCAAGACCGGCAACAACTCTCCTAACCGCCGAGGAATCTCCACCGCGGCGAACGCGTTCTGCAAAGCTTTGGTGTAAAACAAGAAATACAGGCTTTGCAAGGCTGCGGCTGCACCAATCCAATACCACTCTCCCTGTAGCAGCGTGGCTGCAAGTTGTTCCAGCAAATCGACGCGCGTGATGAATAACCCAATGAACAGCAGCGTCAAAATCCAAAAAATAATTCTTCGACCCATTGCAGCTTTTCCTCAAAATTTATGCAACACTGATTGAACGGAACAACTTTCATCTTGCCGAGAATCGCCTGTGCCAGGCATAGGCGACCAGCGCCCAGGCGGTTTTCCACTTTTTCTGACCATTCAGCGGCTTCCCGATGTGCAAGGCGTAATCCAAGACGAATTTCGGGATCGGAGCCATGATTTCGATATCTACCCCTTGGTCATCTTTCAGCCACGCCATGCGGGTGCCTTCGTAGTGGTAGGGGGGTAAAACCGGCTGCGCGCCTTGTTCCAAAGCCCAGCGCCAGGCAGCGTCCACATCTCTTGTCGAGAAACAAATATGGTCGTAACAGGCCCCGCGAGCGCTCAGTATCTGCTCTTCTCTGGGTTCCAGATGAGGCGGACCGATGATCTCCAATAAAAATGGATGTTCTTGATGGTCGAACCACCCATCTGCCAGAAAGATAAAGCCACCCCCCTCCCGCAGGAATTCAAACACGGTTTTTAATCCCAAGAAGCGTTCATAAAACCGTTGTGCACGGCGCAAATCTGGGGTCAGAATCGAGACATGGTGCAAGCGCACAGGCGGTTTCCCTGGGGCTGGAGTTTCGCCGAGCTCCATTTCTGCAAGCGTTGCGGATGGCTCCGCGATTTGAAACAGCAAGCCATCGGCATCGAAAAACGCACAGTTCCTCACCCCATCCCGCTCACGCACTCCCCATGCTGGAGTCGCTCCTTGGCGACGCAAATAAGCGTGGGCTTGCTCCACATCGGTACATTGATAGCTCACGGAGGCAATGCCGTAATTACTTGCTGCCAAAGAGCGTTGACTATCTAGAGGCGACTGCTCGATGAAATGCAGCCTCACCCCGCGATGTTCACCCCTTTGCGAGGGTAATGCATCCCCCTGACCTGTCTGCGGAGCCTTCTCGCTCAATGAAAACTGCCGGCGATAAGCCTGGGCGCGTTCCAATGCATGCACACAGAGAAGGTCGAGTTGGTGAAACTTCAATCTCATCATTTATCAAGGCGGGTGAAATCTAAAAACCCGGCTACATAGCAAAGCAAAGCCCTCACTGTTCCTGATACACGCCACATCCTACCAGATAGCGGTCAATGCGGCAAGAGCAAATTACCGCCCTTTCAACCTTCCATCCGCCTGAAGCATCGGCTAACGCAAGGGCTCTCTTCTGATTGATAAAGTTCTCAAGAAGACAAAACGCTCTTATGGGCTTCCAAAATGGTGCCCTTCAGCGCGAAATCCTGCCGAAGAGGAGCAAGACGACGCCCAAGCCGATGAGCCCCAGTAACAACAGGAACACGGGGTCGGCGGTGATACTTCGAGGGGGATTGCCCGCTTCAGTAAGCGATGCGTTTGGCGTCTTTTCAAATGGTGCCGACAAAGAAGGTTGGGTGGTGCCTGTCCGTTGAAGCGTGGTTGTGTGGCTGGGTCGCGTGGTTGCACTGAGAGACGGGGTGAAGTCTGGCGTGAGAGAAAAAGTCACTTCAGGCGTCAGCGTAGATGTGACCTGCGCCGGACGGACGATCAATTCATCGCCCGGATGAATGACCGCATCCATGGTGAGATGATTGAGTTCGAGTAGCTCTTGCAGGCTGACCTCATAGGCAAGGGCAATGCCGGAAAGGGTTTGACCGCTCTCCACGCGGTGAATAATCGAGCCATCGGCTTGCGGCGTGGCGGTGACGATCGCTGCAATGCCGCCTCCACTTGCGGCGCTTCCACCGCTTCCCCACCCCGCGGTCCACATATAGCTGACATTGATCCAATCATTGACACCGGGTTGTAAACCGATGTCGATGCTCACCTGGCGCGCCAAATCGATGCCATAAGGCGCGGTGACCGTGCGCCCGAATTGATCTTTACCGCCGTTGTAGCCATTGAAGTATGCCGCCTGAGCCTCCGGAATGCCCAATGGCAAGTCGGCAAACATACGCCGGGGTGTGGGGTCTGCATAGGTTGCCCAATATGCATCATCCACGTTCCAGGGACCCGCCTCACCAACGATTGCCGAGGTCCCTTTCTGGTAACTTAGATACACCGAATAGGTTTGCCCAACCACATAGCCGTAATCCACACACAGGCTGTTACCGCCATTGGTGAACTTTGGACATTTGTCCGGCAAAGCGACATAGTATGCGCCTTTGGAATCGTAGCGCGTGGCATAAATGCGAAATGTGCGCGCTGCGCTCTGCTGAGCCATGACCCCATGGAGTTTGCGTTCGATGGGCCAGCGCTGCTCCACCCAACGCACCAGGCGCGCGTAGCTCCCCTCATCCAAGAGATTTCTTAGCCTCGCTTGAGAGGCGTGGATGATTTCTTCCACGCGTTGGTTGAACCCCATGGCGGCAATCCTGCGGCGTTTTTGCTCTAGGGAGAGCATGGGGTCTTGTACAATCACACGGCTCTCTCGCTCCAACTGACGCAGTGCGTCTGTCTCCCAGCGCGCTACCTCCTGCACGGTTTTCATCTCCTCATCCGAGAGGCTTGCACCTAACTGAAGGGGTTGAGTCAGGCTGGCAGTGAGAGCGAAGTATTCCAGGACAGGCTTCCGACCCCATACCTGCGTGCCATAGGCAGGCTGCAAGCCCAGCACCTGAATCAAGAGCACACAGGCAAGCAATCGCCAGCCCAAACCCAGCATCCTTTCCCACGCTAGCCAGGTCCGAAGTGGGGCTCTCCTGGCAGCGCTGACAGCAGATCGTGTGTTTAGCGGTGTACCGGAAGGCATGTTGAAATCTCTTATACCATGATTGAGGTCAAACGCAAAATCAACCTTTCGAATGATCATCCCCCATATTTGAAGCCGCCAGCACGAGATGAACATCAATCCGAAAAAAAAGGCGCGTGATCACAAAGCGCTTGATTCTATTCGGCAACGATCCATGCATGTAGAGCATACCTTCGCGGTTATAATCATCCTGTCTCAATCACTCATCGAGATACAACCCGAACAGGCGGAGTAGGCAAATGCGTGAATTCTTCTATCCCACCAGTGTAGCGGTCATCGGCGTTTCTGATTCGCCCGACAATTTGGGCCGGAACATTGTCGCCAATATGGTGACATTTGGCTTTAACGGCATCGTCTATGCGGTTGGTCCGCGCGGCGGGATGATCGAAACACGCCGCATCTACCGTTCGGTGGTGGACATCCCCGATCATGTCGATCTGGCAGTCATCCTCACCCCGGCGAAAACCGTGCCAGCCATCATGGAAGAATGCGGGCAAAAGGGCATTCGTCGCGCGATCATTGAAACGGCCGGCTTTCGAGAATATACCGCTGAGGGAAAGTTCCTGGAAGAACAAATCTTAGAAATCGCCAGGCGTTACGACATACGCTTCGTCGGTCCAAACTGCATCGGCATCATCAATATGGAAAACGGCTTTTGCGTGCCTTTCCCGCGTTTGCGCCGCTTTGTCAAGCCAGGAGATGTCTCCATGATCACCCAAAGTGGGGGTGTGGGCATGAGTGTGCTTAACTTGATGGCGAACGAAGGCTTGGGGCTGAACAAGTTCGTCTCCGTAGGGAATATGCTGGATACCAGCGCGGAAGACATGCTCGAATACTTGATTCACGACGAGGGCACCCATCTGATCTTCCTCTACCTGGAGAGCATCCACGATGGAAGAAGGTTATGCAACATCGCCCGCAAATCCGAAAAACCCATCCTGGCATTCAAAGCCAATATCGGCAAGCTGGGAGAGAACATCGCCATGTCGCATACCGCATCGCTGACCAGCGATGACAAAGTGGTCGATGCAGCCTTCAAGCAGAGCGGCATCATCCGCATCCATGATGCCACAACGTTAGGGAATAATTTGAAAATCCTTCGCCTTCCGCCAATGCGCGGCAAGAATCTGGCGATCGTCTCGCGCTCGGGGGGGCATGCGGTTATCGCGGCAGATGCGTGTGAGTTATGCGGATTCGATCTCGCCCACCTGCCAGATAGCTTTCTGCGCCAAGTCGAAAAGCATTTTCGCGCCTCGGTCATCCGCCTGACCAATCCATTAGACCTGGGCGATCTGTTCGACCTCAATGTATACGCGCAGATCATCGAACAGACACTGCAACTGGAGAGCGTGGATGGCGTCGTTTTTCTGCATACCTCGCTCTCGGACGCGGAGAACCTCACCAGTCGCCAGTTGCTCGAAAATATCATCCAATACGTGGAGCAATATAAGAAACCTGTGGCATACTACCTTTCTGCATCTTCCACAGAAGTCAGTTATTTAAAACAGAATTATAACTTTCCTATTTTTACCCAGGTCGTAGAGACGATTCGCGCCCTTGAGATGAGCCACAGGTACCACATGCAATCGCAAAAAGTACACAACCTGGAATCGCCCCCACAGTTCAAGGTGAACAAATCTGCCGTATCGCGCCTGATCGACAAGGCGCGGCGCGAAAAACGCGATTTGCTGCTCTCCGAAGCATTGGAGGCGCTCGAACATTATGGCATCCCCACAGTGCCCAGCGAGATGGCGAATACCGTGGAAGAAGCCACTGCAGCCGCTGAGAAGTTCGGCTACCCTGTAGCCATCAAAATCGTCTCGGAACAAATTTCCCATAAATCCGATGTCGGCGGCGTTCAGCTCAACCTGCGCAATCAGGAAGCGGTTGCCGCAGCCTTTGAGGATATGATGAACCGCATCCGCAAAGCCTACCCACAAGCCCACCTGGATGGGGTGCTGGTGCAACCCATGGTAACTGGCGGGCGCGAGCTGATTCTTGGTGGGCGACAGGATCCGAATTTCGGTCCCGTGGTGTTAATTGGACTGGGCGGTATCTTTGTGGAAATCTTCGAAGAAGCGGTGATGCGCGTAGCCCCGATTTCCGCACTCGAAGCCAGCGAGATGATCGAAGAGCTACGCGGTTACCCTATCCTGGCCGGAGCGCGCGGGCACAAGCCTTCGGATATCCCCGCAGTGCGCGACGCTCTATTGCGCCTGTCACAACTGCTGATAGACTTCCCCGAAATCCTGGAATTGGATATCAATCCGCTGCGCGTGTTCCACGAGCAAGGCGGCTGCCGCGCGCTGGATGCCAGAATGATCCTGACCAAGGGGTCTGCTTAGGTCATGCGCCCAAGCGTTCCATCGAACGCTTGGGTAAATGTGTGGATCAACCCTCAATAAGCGTAATCGATACCCAGTTCTTCCCAGAAACCTGGGTTACTGAAATACTGACCACGAAATTGTTTTTACGATACATGGCTCCAGTCGACTGCTCACTAGAAAAGGATTGAAAGTTTGTCCATCCATGTTCCACCATGGCGCGCTCGTAATAGTTCAAGATTTCTTCCGCACTGGCGATTACATTAAAACTGCATTGCGCTGTTTTACTCTGCTCGTCTCGCATAGAATAGAAGTCCGTCGCCCCGGGCATAATCGGGATGTCT
This sequence comes from Anaerolineae bacterium, assembly GCA_037439525.1. Classification (GTDB taxonomy): domain Bacteria; phylum Chloroflexota; class Anaerolineae; order Anaerolineales; family UBA4823; genus JBBIVW01. Next base: position 95,526 of record JBBIVW010000005.1, on the reverse strand, counting down.
TCAGGAAAATCTGGACAAGAGCTGATGAGCGGGATGAGCGTGCCTGGCAAAGTATCGCCGCTGACAGGAGGAGTTGCGTCACCATTCGCAGGGATGGTGGATGAGGTGATCACTTCCCCAGGCAAAGGACTCTGAGTGGCCACACCCGAGTCGTCACCTCTTATAAACTGAGCCACGCCAAACACCGCGAGCAGGCTGAGGGCACAGATGACCACGATGCCTATGGCGCCAATACCCAACCAGCGCGCGGGTAGCGGTTTTTTGAGCCGAGGTTGTTCCATACCTTCAGGAGAGGGGGCGACCAGCGTCGGCGCCACGGGGGTGAAGCCTGCCTGAGGCTCTGCCATGCACAGTGATAACGCCTGTTCGAATTCTGTTACGCTTTGATACCTCTTGGCCGGGTCGATATGCATCGCTTTCAGGATCACTGCTTCCAGAGAGGCAGGAACTTGCGGGTTGATTTCTCTCGGCATGGGGAGTTCATCATTTACAACCCGCTGCACGCTTTCCAGGGGCTGGGTCGCGGTGAGCAGATAATACAATGTCGCTCCTAAGGCATAAATATCCGAGCGCTCATCTGTGCGACCGCGCCCATACTGCTCGCAGGGTGCATACCCTGGGGTCACTGCGCGCGCCCCGGTGGTGGTCTTTTGTTGGGGGTCGAACACTTTGGCAATGCCGAAATCTACAAGAATGGCGCGCTGATGCGGGGTGATGCGGATATTGGCTGGCTTGATATCTCGATGAATGATCGGAGGGTTTTGGGTGTGCAGGTATTCAAGCGCCTGGCACACCTGCAGCATCCACTCGCAAGCCTGCTCTGGTGAAAGCGGAGCGTTGTTCGTCTCTACGAGTGTCTGCAGGTCTTGTCCTTCGACATAATCCATGACTAGGTATTGCCCTTTTCCAGGGATGGTGAAGTAATCAATCACCAAAGGTAGGTTAACGTGCTTGAGGGAGCGCAGCATACGCGCCTCGCGCTCGAATTGGCGCTGGCTTTCTGGGGTGACCTCCAGGTTTTCTTTTAACGCGCAGGGCATATTGAAATTAATATCCCAGGCTCGATACACGGCGCCAAACCCCCCTTTGGCAATGACCTTGACCACGCGATAGCGCTGATTAACGACTTCTCCGGGGTTGAGCATGGTAGGATTCTCCAAAAGAATACGCTCAGGCAGCATCCCATGGGTACTTTGTGCCGCCGAGTAACCAGAATGCCTTAAGTTGAAGCCATCATCGAATATTATACAACCTACCTTTCGCACCAATGGATTGAAAGTTGGGGGAATTTCGAGTAAGCTCGGCGCATGAGCGCCAACATGCCATCAGAAAGGCAACGAATGGACCTGAGTTTCCAGAAAACGGTACGGCGCCTTAGCCGGCCAAGGTCATAACCCGTTTCCTGGAAACTGGAGCGAGCTTGACCGGCTCCCTAAACCCACACAGAAGCCAACGGTTTGTTGGGGTTTTCTGCTCCTTGATTACATGGACAACCTCTTGGTGAAGCGAAACGGTGAAGTGATACTCTGTCCACTCTTGAATCTACGTCCAGCCCAAGAACAGGCCATCCAGCTGCTTGGCTCTCAGGTGAAAAAATGCGATTTGTTCGGTTCATTAAGTGCAGGGGAGTGGCAAAAAGAAAGAGTCAAAATAGGTACTGGGCAGGGGGTCCGATGAAAGCCAGGAGGTATGGGAGTGCAGGCGGCGCGGAGGAGGGCGAGAGCAGTTTTGTAGCCGGGGTTTCTATACCCCACAATACGAGAGATGGAAATCTCGGCTACGAAAGACATTCTATTCATTTCCGGGCTCAAGTGGTTCGAGGCAGAAGACGATGACTTTGCGCGGTCCATGCACACCGACGGTAAGGGTCATTTCGATATCTGCCGTGCGCGATGGCCCGCTCACCAGGACAATGCCGGGCACAGTCAAGGCGCGCATGCGCTCGAAAGCGGCGGGCAAATCCGGGAGGATATCCTTTGCCTCCAACACGACAAGATGAATTTCCGGCAGGAGCGAAACGCTCAACCTTCTCTGCGCATCCCCTGGCAAGACCAGAGTACCGCTTTCTGCGATCGCCCAATCAGCGCCGGTCAACCCGAGGCGCGCATGTGCATCTGCTCGATGGATGATATGGACACCCTGCGCGTTCAACTCCCGCAATAATCCATCCGGCAGGTAAGCCTCCTGCCAGGCGAGTACAGTCGTTTCGTGTTCCTCATGCAACACTTCAAGGATTTTCGCCGCCAGCGACTCCCGCCGACAAAAGACGAAAACCCCATCTAAAGCCCGCCATTCATCGGCAAAACGTTCCATCAGCGAGGCAGCCCGATCCGGGCTTCTCGAATGGGTCGAACCCCCCTCCGAGATCGCTCGAGAATGTTCCACATCCTCCTTAAACCCGGCAATTTCCTCTTCCTGAGTTAAACTCTTCCACCTCCTGCGAAAGGTGCGCCGCGCAGGGCGTGGAACATCTCTTGTCATCCCCCATCCTGTCCAGGCAGGTAAGCGCATCCACTTCGAATGAGGGGAGAGCAGGCGCCCGAGCAAACCAGCGGTCAACGCAGCGAGTTGGAACCGCCTCGCCGAGCTCGCCAGCCAGGAAAACACCTTAAGGGCGATGGCAATGGATGTCGGGGGGTTGGGCAGAGGCTTGCGCCTCGAGGGTGTATCTGAACCCAGCCCGGCGCGCACGCGCAAGAGCAGTTTGGGCAGGTCGATGCCCACCGGGCACACCTCGGCGCACGCGCCGCACAGGCTGGAGGCGCGCGCCAGGTGAGCAAAGCGTGCATGGCCAAACAGCGCCGGAGAGACCAGGGCGCCAATTGGACCAACATAAGGCGTAAACTCATCCTCTTTGCCGACATACGCATGCCCGCCGAGTTCACGAAACACCGGGCAAGCGTTCAAACACGCGGCACAACGAATGCAAAATAACGCTTCGCGCAACGCTGAGCGCTGCATCGCCAGGCGACCGTTATCCACCAGGATCAGGTGGCGCTCCTGCGGACCCTCGTCATCCCCGGAAGGGGCGCAAATCAGACTGAGATACACGGTGATCTTCTGCCCGGTGGCAGAACGCGGCAACAAATAAAGCATCAAAGCCAAATCCGCCATAGTGGGTACCAAGCGCTCAATTCCCATCAAGGCGACATGTACGCGCGGCAGAGTGGTTACCATGCGCCCATTGCCTTCGTTGGTCAATAAACACAACCAACCGTTCTCGGCTACGCCAAAATTCACCCCGGAGACGCCAATATCCGCCTGGAGGAAGACCTGCCGAAGCGTGTCTCGGGCGACCGCGGTCATCTCTGCCACGTCGTCGGTATATGGCACGCCCAACTTCTCTCGAAACGTCTCCCCCACCTGTTCCCGACGCAAATGCACCGCCGGGGTCACCAGGTGCGCGGGGTGTTCTCCGCGCAATTGGACGATAAACTCCCCCAAGTCCGTCTCCACCACGCGCAAGCCGTGGCGTTCTAAAGCCGCGTTCAAGCCGATCTCCTCGCTGACCATGGTTTTGGATTTGGCAATGAGGCGGGCATGATGCGCTTGGGCGATGTTTAAAAATATCTCCACCGCCTGCTCGGCGCAGGCGGCATGATGCACCTGAATCCCGTTGCGGCGTGCCTGCGTTTCAAACTGCGCCAGATAGCGCTCCAGGTTGGAGATGACCTCAGCGCGCACTTGATGGGCGCGCTGGCGCATGCGCTCAAATTCCTCTGGCAGGCTGGAGAACACCTGCTCACGCGCCGCGTTCCGCCGGGCAGCGTTGTTGTCTAGCGCTCTTTGGAGGTTGGCATCCGCCAATGCCTGACGGATGCGCAGGCGGAATGGGGAACTCATGGGGTTGCTCCTAATCTGCTTCGGGAACCAACTCCCCTGCCAAAAGCTGAGCCAGGTGCACGACACGCAGCGGATGGCGCTGACGGCGCAACGCGCCGTTGATGTGCGTCATACAACCGGCATCTGCGGTGACCACCAGCGAAGCCTTACTTTGCAGCAGGTTGCTTATCTTGCGCTCCAACATGGCTGAAGACAACTCGGCATGTTCGATGGAAAACACCCCGCCGAAACCACAGCAATCCGATGCTTCGGGCAAGGGAACGATCTGCGCTCCCCTGACCGCGGCGAGTAGGGCGCGTGGCTGGCGATCTACTCCCAAGCTGCGCAACAGATGGCAGGAAGGATGATACGCGATCTTACCCGCATAACTCACCCCAAGGTCAGTCACTTTCAGATCATCCACCAGAAACTGGCTGAACTCCACCACCCGCGCTGCCAATGCACGCGCGCGCTCCAACCAATGCGGCTGCGCGTCAAATAACTCTAAGTAACCATGTTGCAGCATTGCCGTGCACGAGCCCGAAGGGACGATCACCTTCCCCCGCGTCCTTTCAAACACGCGTATCGTGTGCATGGCAATTTGGCGCGCTTCCTGGCGCATGCCTGCGTTGAACGCCGGCTGCCCGCAACAGGTCTGTTCGGCGGGGAACTCCAGGTGGACGCCCAGGCGTTGAAGTACGCGCACCACCGCCTTGCCGATTTCCGGGTAAAAGGTATCGATGATGCAGGTGATGAATAGTTGGGCGGTTTCAGACACAGCGAACTTGAAAAAGGGTTTTATTAAATGCCAACCCTAAAACCAGGCAGGTTGAGGCATGTCTTTCAAACTATGGCGCCCCCGGCGAGATTCGAACTCACAGCCTACGGATTCGAAGTCCGGCGCTCTGTCCATTGAGCTACGGGGGCGCATCCAGGGGGATTATACTCGATTTCTTTATTGTGACGGGATGTTGAAATAGTTGTACACTGCTTTAGACAGCTCGGCGACCAGTTCTGAGGCCGGCTCCCAAACCAACTGTTCGGGGTGGTACAAAAAGACCACCAAGATGTAGTTCCCGCCTGGCGAGTAGATGATGCCCGCATCTCCAATGGTGTTGATGATGCCATTGACCGTCACCCAGCCATGTTTGTGGGCAATGGGGGTGGCTTCTGGCAAGCCCGCGGTGAGCAATACAGGGAGGCGGTTGTTGAGCAGCAACGTGTTCATCCGCTGGCACTCATCGCGGGTGATTTCACCGGCAAAGACAGCCATCAGCGCGCTGCCCCCATTTTGCGCGCACTGGTAAATATCTTCCAAAAGCATGCCGATATCCGAGGGAGTCGTCTGGCTGTATGGATCCGGATCGGTAAAGACATCTGTGCGCTGGTTTGCCGGTGTTTCGATCACCGCCAGCAAGGGAGAACCCAAAGTGAAATACCCGGCAAGGAAGGTGTTTTGCAGCCCCAGGGCGCGCATGTCTTCGGTCACCTCCAACGGGGCGCGATCGCTATTGAAGAGGCGATCCATCAACCAGTCCGCAGCTTCGTTGCCGGATTGATCGATCATATCTTCCAGGAGCTTCAGCGTCTCGCCATCCGGGTTCTCTCCAATGCGGCGGAAGGCGGAAACCATAATCGGAATCTTGATAATGCTTGAGGCGGTAAAGGCGATATCCGGGTTGACGGAGATGTCCTCCCCATTTTGCCAGGCAAAATGGATTTCCCGCGCATTCTGCAAATCCATCAAATAAATTCCTGCCAAGCCATCAAACTCTCGAACGGTGAGCGTTTGTTTGAGCAGAATTTCCAGGTTTTCGAACGCCGGACGAGGAGGATCGATGCGCTTCAAAGGCAGGACGACGCTGCGATTCTCCAAAGAGGACAGGGCACCTTCGATAAAGATGATGGCCGTATCGATGTCCAGCACGCGACCCGAGGCGCCGGGTTTGAACTGTGTGGAACCGGGTATGGGTACGGCGGGTTGAGCAGGCTCATCGTAGCGCAGGGCGATATCTTGCAAGAAGGCACGCAACCTTTCCTCGGAATACGAGGCACTAAGAGGGATTTCCGAGGGAAATTTCTGGCGCCCCCACAGGAAATCCCAAAACTCCTGCCAGAACTGCGTTTCCGTGCGTTCCAGGCTCGCCAGGGCAAGCATGCTCTCAACATCTAATTGAAAATCGATCACCTGGGGTTCCAGATGAATCACCTGGTCATCGTAATACAATTCCACAGGCAACGCATAAGCCTGGCGCAATTTTTGCGCGGCTTCATCGGGTGACATGCCTCCCACAGATACACCGGCGATAATCATGCCATTGGGCAATTGGGCGCGCACGCGGCTAAAGCGCACCAATTGCAAAACGGAAAGGACAAGGGCGGCAGCGAGAAACGCCAATGAAATCAGGCGCAAGGCTGAAAACGGTCTTCGTGAACGCATCAGATCAATCCATAGCCTTCTAAAAGCGGTTGGCAAATTATCATACCATAACTACGCTTACAGCCGAAAAAATCTTTGCCTTCAAACGACCTGTGCCCTCTGGAACACACAGAAGGCACAGGCGACAGAGAAGGAGCACGAAGACAATTGCAGAGCTGGAGGGAACTTTATCGCGAGACCACCAGTTTCACCACCCTCCCCGTTTCGTTGATCCTCAAGCGGGCATAATGAGTATGTTCCCCTTTGGGCGAAACGATGCGCTTGCTCAAAGTGACCAACTGCCGCGCAGGCTTAGGCTCATGATGCCTGGCTTTACCTCGCGGTGAATGAGGCAGATTGTTCCGAAGTTGAAAAGTCGGGCAGATATGCGATTCCCCATCACAAACCACATGCTCGCTGGTAAAGCGCATTTGCGCACCTTCCATGCCCGGAAGGTATTTTGCCACCAGCTCGCGCACATAACTCACCATGGCTTCGGGCATGACTTCCTCTTCATCCAGCTCGCCAGCGCGATCGCAAACCACCTCAAATTCCTCCAAAGGTTTTAGTTGGCGGCGATGACCCTTGCCACGCACGCGCATTCCTAAAGGCATTGCCAAAGGGTCTCCGTAAAGCACAAACGAGATGAGTGTTTTTTGATCTTCACCATCCAGATAGCCCTGGCGTTGATGCATCTCCAGGGCTAACTCCAGTTTTGCCTGGCGTAGAGCCTCACCCGCAGGCATACCCTCCTTAAGGGCACGCCAGAAGAAAGAAGCGAGCAAATCTGCGGCTTGCAATGGTGGTTCCACGGTGCCATAGGACATCCCTGTCGAGCCGATGAACGCCAGGCTGCCACACTGTAAAAACTTCAGGGCGATGGATTGAGCCTCCTGCCGACCCTCGACATGCGCGCCATAACATGCCTCGCTGAAGATCACCTGGGGCAGCCCGCCTTCTAACGCGTTTTTCGGCTTGCGGATGACCGCCGGGCTTAAAGCGATCGGCAGGGTTGGCATCTGGCTGAAATCTTCCACATCCGCCTGACCATACCACTCTACCGCGTTTAACATGCCATGCAGGTTGAAATAACCCAACCGTCCAGCCAGGGCCGGCACGCCGTATAAACTATTCGGCGTGGTTATTTCCCTCATGGAGGGCGAAGATGCAGGGAGGCGATCGACCCCCATGGGAGGGGAGAAATACAGCTCGTCTGCATCGCCGATAGCCTTATACACGGCGCGCGCCGCCTCCCGCCACGCAGCCGCCGAGTAGCCGAAGTTCCCGTTAGCTCCATTCAGATTGAGTATGATGGCGCGCTTCAACCAATCCAGCATCTTGCGTATCCAACTTTTCTTCGCCATTTGATCGGTGTGAAAACGAGCCATGTTCTCCAAAACATGCAACAGCCATTCCTTCGATACGGCTGACCCGGCCGGTAAGCGACCCACCGGCCATTCGGGGACAAAGTAATTTTCACTCCGTGTCGCGTATGGATTGTCAGAAGCCACCTGGTCATCATCGTCATCCACCGGGTTGGGCAATGGATGGAACGGAACAACATCATCACCGCCAACGATGAGCAAAGCGCCAATCATTTCACCACGCTTTGCCAGGGAGGCATCCAGTGCGTGCAGCGCCTGTTTGACCTCCTTGGGATCACCCGTTGAAATCGGTTTCAACCCAAAAGCCGCACAGGAAGAATCGTCGTCTAACCAAACCGCGCAAGCATCCCACCCCTTGCGCCGTTGAACTGTCGCCACCAGGCGCTCTACCGCATGGTGGACTTCTTGAAATCCTGGAGCGCCATATAACTGCTCCATCTGCCGACGCGCGCTGATCACAACATACACCGGGAAGCGCGCCTCCACTTGATGCAGGTCTTCCCCTGTTAATTTTTCTGCCAGGCGCTTCAACTCTTGCGCTATTTCCGGGAACTTCTCGAAGCGTTCAGCCTCTAAGCTGTCCTTCAGCGAAGCGGGACGGGCGCTTTCTTCGATGGGAGAGGCTGCCTCGAATTCCAAGTTGTCTGCCAACACTTCGAAACTTTCAAAATCCTGCTCGGCTATATGCTCAGAAGGCGCCTGGGCGTTGCCGAAATCCAACCATTCGGGCAAGGTTTTGGCATTCGCGTCCTCTTCGGATGGTGAAGTGACCACCGAGGGGATCGGATCTGTCGAAGGCGAATGAGAGGGCAGGCGATTCCACCCCAATCGTGCAGCAATCCTGGCGGGAATGGGCAGGCGCAAAGTCAAATCCAGCACCTCCGGCCATAGTGAGCGATAAGGATTTCCCTCACCCCACAGACGCTCGGCAACCTGGCCGCCAACATCGCGCGCCACCGCTTGATGCAGCAAACTCAACCCTTGGCCAGCATCTCCACCAAGCATGGAATGATGCCCCAAAAACAACATCACCGCCAGGGTATCCGGCCATCGGCGGAAATAATCTTGAGCCAGGGCGATTTTCTGCGCTAAACTCACCTCAGCACAGGCTTGCAGGATGCGCAGGTGGGTCACCGCGACCAATTCGTTCAGTTCTCCGGCTTCAATCAACCTTTCGATCATGCCTCGCGCGGCAGGGTATTCCTCGTCCTCCAGAGCCAGGCGCACCTCGCTCAGCCATTGCGCCCAGACAGCAGGTGGGGTGGACAACAGGTTGCGTCCAGTCAAGGCATAATAGCGGCAATTCCAAAAAGAAGCCGCCGACGAAGCTTTGCCGTCATTCCCGAGGCAAGCTTCGCCCTGTGCCTGTGTTTTACCGAGTTCGAGCGCCGTTTCGACAACCGCTAAAAACTCTGGATCGGCGCGATGCAGCCCTTCGAGAATGGAAGCAGCTTGAGACGCATGCCCCTCTCCCATCAGCGCTTGAGCGTAGAATAAACCTGCCTGCAGATCGCCCGGGTATTGACCCAACCATTCTAGTAAGATGTCGCGCGCAAAGCGCCAGGCGTTTTCTTCCAAAGCAGTGGAAGCGAGCTTCATAAAGCTCAGACGCGTGAGGCTGCGATAGCCTGTCTGCTCTTCGGTGTAAGTAAGCATGCTCATGACTTTGCCTCTGAGGGTTCGATCTTGCGGCTATGCACCAGGTTCAAAGCAACAACCGCTGCCAGCAGCCGGTGCACGCCGACTTCATGAGGCGCAAGTTGTGCCGCCTGACGCAGCATGACTTCAGCCTCTACATATTCTTTGTTCTCTTTGAGGGTTAGGCCGGCATAATAATAGGGACGATAGTCATCCGCAGCAATGGCAATCGCATTACGGAAGACTTTTAATGCGTGTTGATGTTCCCGCTGCTGGAGGTACGCTTTACCCAATGAAAGGTACGCCTCCAGGTCATTTGGAGCGGCAAAGATGGCTTCGTTCAAATGATGGATAGCCTGATCGTATTGTCCGGTTTCCAGCAGTTGCTCTCCAATCACATGGTGCAGGCGGGCGCGCTCTTGCGGAGAGATGACATTGCGCGTATCCTGTAGAATGCGGCGCATCAATTGCAACGCGGCTTCTTTTTGACCTGATTCAAGCAACCAATCGGCAAGCAAAGACAGTAAGCTGGGATGCGCTTCGTACTGCGAGGCCAGAGACTGCAATGCAGCCAAGCCGGCTTCCAGCCCTTGTGTGCGCCGAATCATTCTCACGCGCTCCATTTGCATGCTCAAGTCGTGCGGCGTGCTCTGCGAAACTGATCTCAGCAAGTTTAGCGCCTCGTCGACCTTTCCCAACGCTTCCAGCGCACGCGCTTTCAGGTGTAGCGTCTGGGCATCCTCTGCGTGTAGTTTCAGCGCTGCCTGGGCGTGCTCCAGAGCCGATTGGGCATCTCCGCTGCGCAATCCAATCTCACCTCGTAGCAATAAAGCTTCACGCCCTCCCGATGATTCCTCAATGGCCTTATCGGCACACATCACCGCACGAGACCATTCCTGCACCTGCATGTGCAACTGCGCCAAAGCCAGCCAGGCTTCCCAGAACCTCTCATTCAGTTCTGTGGCGCGTTCAAAGGCGCTTCTTGCCTTTGGCGGTTCCCCGATGTGCTGATAGAACTTGCCCAAGGCAAAGAAATGCGCCGCATGGTCCGGTTCAAGTGCGATTGCCTGTTCCAGGTGGATCAGAGCTTTTGAGGGGTCTTTCTTGCCACCCTGGGTCTCCATCGCCAAGTAAATCTCTGCTGCCAGAGCATGCCAGCGCGGCTCCTCGGGCCAGGTGCTCAACGCCTCCTGAATTGCTCGAAACGCCAGGTCATAGGCACCCGCTCGCCAGGCGCACAACGCCAGGCAAGCGCGCACATAGATGTCCTCCACCGCATAGCCGCCCAATGGAGTTTGATGCGCTTCGAGAACCTCCTGCAATACACGGCAGGCTTCTTCGGGCGCTTGAGATGAGAGACCCAACGCCACCTGCAAGCGAACTAGAGGGTGGGCATAGATTTCTGCATGATGCGCATACTTCTGCCAAATCTCCCGAACGGTGGCAGCCCTTTTCTCCTCGTCAGTTACTCCGCGATAGCCCATCAGCAGAGTAGCGAAACCTTGCGCCCCTCCCGGACTCTCAAACAGGGTTTGCTCCAGGGTTTGAAGGGCAGTGACATCCATCTTGAAGGCGATCCTGCCGCGTGAACGCCAGCAGCGCAATTGCTGCCACGACGGATCCAAGGCGGATTGACCGCCATTCCCTTGCGACGCCTGCTGGGCAAAGCGTGTGAGCAGGCGCTCAATGCTATTAACCGTGGTCTCAAACTCCTCATAGCGGTCATCGGACAACACCTGTCGTCCGGGTGAATGGGCGACGATGCGCAATTCATCGCACAAGCGTTGTTTTTCTGCCTGCTCAACCAGGCATTGCACAAGGACAAACTGCGCCAATGGCATCCATGGGGCGATTTGATATACGCGTTTTGCCCATTCGATAGCCTGATCCCAGTATCCAAGCGCCTGTGCCGTACGGGCAAGAGAGAGGGTCTTCCAAACCAGCCCGCTCTCATCCGATAAACCGCTCTCACCACTTGCTCCCTGCGCCTCCTGAGAGAATATTTCCACCGCTTGGGCATATCGCCCTTGAGCTTCCTGTTTCCTACCCTGATACCATGCCTCACGACTGGCAATAGATAAAAGCTGCACGTTTTGGGGATGCGCCTGCAAAAAAGCGCGAATCGCATCCTTCAAGTTTAGTTGATTTCCCATCTGTAAGGCAATCTCCGCCTGCAAGCAGAACGGCGCCAGGAAGCTCTCCACAGCAGACTGCCGGTTGATTTCCTCTTCTTCCAGATAAGCCAGGGCTCTTTCGGGTTGCATCAGGGAATAAGCCAGTTGAGCGGCCGATAAGCGGCTTTTCTGGGCAAGATCAGGAGAAGACCCGTCCGCTGAGTGCACAATGACCTGCTCCATTAATTGCAACGCCTCGATGGGTGAACCACATTGATAAGCCAGTTCCGCCAGTCGCATCTGAAGCGCGGTTTGGTCCTGGAATTGACGCATCAGATGGCGTAACAGGCTAAGCGCCTCTTCGGTGTTTCCCAAAGAGATCCACGCCTCAGCTTTGATCATTTGGGCATCCACCTGATCGGGGATCAACTGCAAAGCCTTTTCAGCAGAGGCAAGCGCTGCCTGCCATTCCCCCACCTGCGTTTGAGCCTGGGCGAGTGCGTTCCATAATAATGCCAAACTCTGCTCGTTTTGCGAGGCACGGGGTTCATGCGAGACGCTCTCAAGAGCTTTCTTTAAGAGGGTCACTGCTTGCCGCGGCTGCCCCAACCGCAGCAATGCCTGACCAAGGTTGGCCAAGTCTTCCCCAGGCACACCAGAGACATCTATCGCATCGAGGTTTATATTTGCCAAGAGCTCATTGGCGAGGGAAACTTCCCCATGGTCTGCGAGTTTCAGGCATAGCTTTGCCATCAGGTCCAACCGCTGCGGCATGAGGCGAACCGCTTGTTTGAGGCTGGATAGCGTCTCCACTTCTAATTGCTGTTGATCCAGGCCAGCCATCTGGCTGAGAGCGGAGAGTTGCTCGATAAACCACAGCAGGTTGTGCGGGTCACTTGGCGCCAGGCTGTGGGCTTCCCGAGCAGCCTGGAACGCCTCCCGCGCCAGATTGCTTGCCCGATAAGCTTCCGAAAGCATGCGCCATAAGGGCGCATATTCTGGGGATGGCTGAACGACTTCCTTTAATACTGCGATCGCGGCTTCAGGTTGCCCCAAGCCCATAGCAGCACGGCTGAATCCCAGGGCAATCCTCACCTCTTCAGGTGCCGCGAGACTATCGATATTTCCCATTGTCGCGCGATAAGCCTGCATGGCACTGTGCCAGTCTCCGATTGCGGCATACGCCTCTGCCAGGTAGAGGCGCATCTCCCGGGCATAATCGAGGTTCGAAGCGCCAACCCCCATGGAATCCTGGTTCAGCTCTTCGATCCAGGCAAGTACTCGTGGGATGACTTTGGTCCTGAGATGTTGTGCCTCCCCTATTTTCAAGGCTGCCTTCAAGTAATCCATGCGGGCAACTGCGTCCTCAGCGTTGGTTTGTAGCAAGGCTTCAAGAATCGGCAGGGCACGTGAATGCTCTCCCAAAGCCATCAAGCCTCGCGCATACAACTTCACCAAACCTGCATCCAAGCCTTTGAGCCCCTCATCTCCCGTTGTTTCGCCCGAAGGGAAGGAACAAAGTTGGGGGAACACGTATTCGATATTTTGAAGGCTCTCGCGGAAATGCCCCAAATGGAACAAAGCCTCAGCCAACTTGATCCGCGTATCAGGCATGGGGTCGAGTTCAACGGCACGGCGTAAGCTGGCAACCGCTTGTGTCCAGGCGCTCAATTCACGATACGCCTCTCCCAAGGCGACAAATACTTGTGGCGAACTGGGGTTGGCTTGAGAAGCCTTTCTCAGGCTTTCGATTGCCTGCTCACCCTGCCCGCATGCCTGATATGCTTTTGCCAAGGCGAGCCACGCGGCGACATGCGTGGGTTCCTGGCGTGTAACAGCGCGCAAGTGTTTCAAAGCCTGGGCATAATCTCCCTGACTCAGGTGAATCTCTCCCATCAAATAATCCAGATAAGGGTGTTCACCATCAAGCTCCTGGAGATGTTGGCAGGCTTGCCGCGCCTGTTCAATATCTCCCGCGCGTAAAGCGCACTCCGCCAGGTTCATCCAGTCGGCAGATTTTGGAGCTTCTATTTGATGGATCAGGCGCAGGCGCTCATCCAAAGCTGCCTGCCAGGCCTTTACCCCTTGCAAACTGAGGGCAAGCATCTCGCGCATCTCCATTTGAGAAGAAAAGCTTGGCAAGCCAGACACAGGCTCTTCTGTCGCCATGAGGTGGTAGAGGTGCACCAGGGCGTCATGCGGTTTTCCCAAACGCAGCTTGGCTTCAGCCAACGCCTTACGCAAAGCAAGATTAGCCTGGTGGGCATGAATTGCGCCCTCTGCCAGCTGTTCGGCAAGCGTGTATTCTCCCAGGCGGATCAGTAAATCCACCAGCTTTTCAGCTTCATCTTCTGCCAAACTCTCGCCTGCTTCGACCTTTTCAACAGCCGCTTTTGCCCAGCTCAAAGCCTTGCCTTCATCCCCCAACAGGAACGCCAGCTCTGCGTTTAGGTAATCGGCGCGCGCGTTAGGCTGGGCATGTTGATTCGCCATCCATGCATCCATCAGCCCTTTGGCAGCCTCAATATCTCGCTCCTGGAGGCACAATTTTGCCCAACCGACCCAATGATCCGCTTGTTCGGGAGACAGTTCACAAGCCTTCTTCCACGCCTCCTGCGCTGTCTCATGCACAGCTTCGAATGAAGCCTGATCATTGGAAGGCAACTTCACCACCGTTTCTGCCAGCCGTGCGGTTAGTTCCCCCTGCATGCCGCGCAGAGATTGCAATCCATTCTTCAAAATTTGTACACTTTTTTCTGGCTGCTCGGCAAAAGTGTATAACTCCACCCAATCGTTTAACGCCTGCCACGGTTCTTTCTCTCTCTGCCGACCTCCATCGATTGAGGGGGTTAGCTCGAAACGATCCGGGGAGGATTGGGTATAGAAATTCGCCAGCTCAGGCAACAACCAGGGGCGATGTGTGCGCAATTGGCGCAACAGATGCATGGCTTCGTCGAAATTCGTTGCCATCAGCAGCGTTTTGAGCGCCTCTTTGATCTCTTGCTCTGCAAAAGGATTGCTCAGCAGGGCGTGCAAGATGAATTCTGGAGCCAACCGGGAAGCATTCATCCAATGCCGAATCACTTCCTGCACGTCGCTTACCAACCCGATCACACACGCCATCACCGCCGAAGCACCAGGGCGAAGGGTGCAAAAGCGCGCCATGTCCCTTTCAGCGCTGTGCTTTTGCCTCCCAGCCAACACAGCCAACGCAATGTACGCGGCATGGCCCAGTTGTTGCATTTCCACGCTCTCGTGGATCCATTTTTGATAGTACTCTTCAGCACGCGCAGCGATCTCTTCCCCCACAGGCGTCTCAAGCCCCTGGCATAACCGAGGGTAGGCCTCTGTCCAGCCAAGGTCGAGTAAAGCCAGGTTGGCTGGGCTCCACACCTCGCGCTGGGCAGGTAAGCACTGGATGGCTTTGCGTCCTAACCCGGTATGGGCAAGCTGCTCAGAAATCCACGCATCATGTCGCAGAGCCAGAAATACCGCTGACCACTGCTCATCGGGGAAATGATGGCGTAGCTCGACGAAGAACTGTGCTGAGTTCATGCATTTTTCCCGAAAACTTGAAGTACCAACCAGGAGGCAGTCGCCATGAGAATCACCCCTAACACTGTCAAGAACAGCCCAATGCCCTGGGTGGTACGCACAAGCTGGTTCATCGCCTCCAACAAGTCCGCGGCATGTCCTACCAGACCGGTGATTTCATAACTGATTCCTTTCTGCGCCAGTTTGGAGGTTTGAACGGCAAGGGTACGTACATCACTGCTTGCCGCGCGCATGGTCAAGATGACCACGCCCGCCAGGGTCATCACTGCGCCTAATAAAAAGAGCAGAGCGGAAAAAATCAAGATCAGTGAAGTTGCGTTCAACATGAGAATCTGTGCCTCCTCAAACCAGTCCTGGATAAATCTGCGCGGGCTAAAACGATAACGCTCCTCTTCAAGGTGTAAACGCGGTCTTGCTCAATCCAGGAACTTCACAAGACCAATTCGCAGGGAGGTCCCGAAGCTGATGCGGGGATAGCCGTTCGTCGCCGTACATCAAGACGAAGTGCACCTGCAATCCACCTTCCTCTGGTGCTTCCAAATGCTTCATCCACTGCGGGGCAGACACGCACAATGCGTTCAGTATCCGCGCCTGAGCGACCAAAGCATCCAAAGGCTGTTGGGTGGAAAAATCTAAATTCACAGGCAAGCCTCCTCCACTAAGTTGAAGAAGCTCCAAGAGAGCCATGCGGTCCATGAGTGCATAACCATCGAGGCGAATATTCCTCAGGCGCACCGCTTCAATAAAATCCTCTGCCAGGCGGCTATCTGCCTGAATATGGAACATGGATTGCAGCGATTCCATCTCACCATTTGTTTCGGGTGATGGCAAAATGGGTAGGAAGATCAACTTGGGTAGGGACTCTTGAAAAATCACCAACCATAGACCCTCTAACCTGGGTTGTGTGCCGGTAAGCTCATCCGCCAAAACCAGAAGCAGATTCGCCTGAGCATCATTACCGGGCGAAGAGAACGTGATTGTTTCACCAGAATCCCCCGCCATCATCCCCGCCTGAGTCCATTCTAAAACCGCTTCGCTAAAGTGGAACAATCCTGCGGTAAGCAAACTGAATAAAAGGACTACTCCTAACCCAGCCGCCAGGCGTTGCAATGCTTTTCGGTTGGTTAAAATCTGGACGAACGCCACCCAAAAAGCGATCTCAACTCGACGATATAGGTTCACCAGGTTCATACTCCTCCAAAACGCCTCGCTTCTTCGGTCAACGTGAGGTGGACATCTTCAAGATTTTCCCATCTTCTGTAGCCGTTACGCGCACATAGCGAGACATCCATTTTTTATCCGATGTCTCAAGGCGTGTGCGATACACCAATACATAGATCGCCTGACCGGGATCGCTGTTCCTTTTTGCCGGCTGTTTTTGAACGCGCGGTTTCTGCCCCTCGAATTCCGGGTAGCGGCGATATACCTCACGGTTGATCTTCTGCAGATGAGCCTGATCCATGGTCACCTCCCGCCCATCATCCTGTCAAACGGCGCCTCAGAAAAGCTGGAAGGTCATAATTCGTAGGAGGGATCGACATGCGCAAGTGCTTTGGCTGCGGCAGAGTGGTGAACAATTTTTCACCCTCCATAGGCTCTTCCACTGGTGAAGAAGAGTCTTCGGCTTCGATGGATGGCATGGGAGCAGCAATGGGTTTTTGGCTGTCTAAAGCAGAGACGGCCTGTTCCAGAGTCGTTGCGCCGAGCCCGGTGATCACCAAGATCACCTGCACACGATCGCGCATCTGTTCATCCTGGATCACCCCCATAACCATTTCCGTTTGAGCGCCAGCTTTTGCAAGAAGCCCTTGCACCGCTTCCTGCACTTCTGCAAGGGAAAGGTCATCCCCCCCGGTGAAATTAACAATGATCCCGGCGGCGTTTTCCAGAGAGAAATCTTCCAATAACGGATGGCTGAGCGCCTGTTCCAACGCCTGTTCGGTTTTATGGATGCCTTGACCATGCCCGATGGACATCAAAGCACCACCGCCCAGGCTAATCAAACGCCGAATGTGGGCAAAATCGACGTTAATCAACCCTGGCTCAGTGATCAACTCGGCAATGCCCTGCACCGCCTGCCGCAGGACATCATCTGCCAGGCGAAAAGCCGTTTCCATGGGCAGGTCTTTTGGGGCGACAAATAATAGCCGATCGTTCGGTATGGAAATCAATGTGTGCGTATGCTTGCGTAGCTCCTCCAAGCCTTCGCGCGCGTTCTTCTGCCTTTTGCCCAGCTCAAAGCTGAACGGAGTGGTCACGATGGCGATGGTCACCGCCCCAAGGGCACGAGCCATCTCGGCGACCACGGGGATTGACCCGGTGCCGGTCCCACCCCCCATGCCCGCGGTGAGAAACACCATATCCGCGTCGCGTAAAATGGCCGAGAGCTCTTCTTTGCTCTCCCAGGCTGCTTCCCTACCTAAACAAGGGTCACCACCGGCACCAAAACCACGCGTCGTCTTGGGCCCAAGAAGGATTTTATGTTCTGCCGGATTCCGCATCAGGGCTTGTAGGTCTGTGTTTACGGCAACAAATTGCACCCCTTTCAACCCCAATTCGATCATGCGTTCCACAGCGTTGCATCCGCCGCCTCCCAAGCCCACCACTTTCAACACCGGCTGGTAGGATGATGCAGGCGTAGGACTATCCGTTATTGAGGGCATATCGTCGTAAGGGATCATCGTGCTTCCTTTCTCGTGTCGTTTCGCATTGGAGCATGGCATCTTTCTCCAGGTTATGTTGCAAGGAGTGTGCCATCCTCCAACAAGCGCTCTACCACGCAACCGTTTTGTTTGAGCATCTGCACTACCTGGTCGGAGATGGCATGCGTACCGCCGACTACCGTAACGCGCTCCGCCAACCTGGCTTCCACAAGGGAAGTGCCAATCGTGGGGCAAGCATTCTGAAATAAGGGTTTCAACATCTTCTCATTCCAATGCGGTTCACCCCACGCATACACGGGTAAGAGCACATAGTGCGAAAACAGCGGGGAACCATCCCTTACAGAAGTCTGGGAGGAGGCTTTCCGGATCACTTGCGGCCCTTTCGCCTCGGTCACATCAGAAGGGACCATTGGGCTATCGATCACCAAAGGAGAGGCTTCTAAAAAGTCTTCTGCGGGCGCCTCACCAATAGATTCGCCAGAGTTGTTGCGCGCGGTTATAGTGCCGCGCAGGCGCTCGACAAACCCCAATGGCGAGGTGGGGTTTTTGAACCAGACTTGGGTCGCATACGGCGAAGTGGGATCACATGCTAAAAGCCAAAAGTTACATGCCACCAGGCTGGAGGGCAGCGCGGAGGCGTGCTCTATCTGGGAAGCCGCTCCTATAACCTGGAGGGCCATTTGTAAATTACGCTCCTGATGATCGATTTCCTCCAGAGGTGGCTGGCTGCATTGCAAACCCAGATCGGGCCAGCTCGCGCAGCGCAAAACAATTATGGGCAGCTCCCAACCGACCTCCTGTTTGATGATCGAGGCGTACCAATCGAAGATGCGAAATCCACGATGGTCCTGAACCATGCTTTGACGAGCATAAGGCAGGGGTTCGCCCCATCGCTCGATGCCCCCAGCGCCCCAATCCAGCGGAACATTTCCAGCCCAGGCATACGCTCCCCATGCCATGTGGCCTTCCAACAAATGCGGCGCGCGCCGTGCCAGGCTACGCACCGCTTCGCGTATAAATACTGTATCCCAATAGTCACCGCCTGGTTGCATGGGTGGAAAAACGGGTGTGATGCCTTCCTGGTAGCTCATTCCAGCCAATGGCACGAACAGGTCCATGAATCGCTCGACCAGGTTTGCCTGCGCCCAGTCCGCAGGGTGCCACATGTGGCGCATATTCGGTTTCTCGAAAAAGGCGACAAAGCGCACCCCCCAGCGTGCATAGTTGTGCAGTAACAAACGCAGCGATGCGGTCTCTGTATGTGTGCGGATGGGCATCAGCATGTGTAAAATGGGATGAATGCCCGCCTGGAGCAGCCCTTGGATGAAGTATTCGGGTACCGCCCGCTCTTGCGGAGCCCACAAAGTCAACCAGGCTACCCCCAAGGATTGAAGTTGCGGCAACCAGACCTCTAAATCCCGTTCTCGATAGTGCAGGCTATCTGCAAAATAATGTAAGCCGAATCTTCCAGTAGTTTTACACACAGCGTTCATGGATTTCATTGCTCCCACCACCTTCCATGTGCAAGTACCATGCCAAAATTTCCTTCAGCCTCTCTAACAAAACAAATTGATAGAACCAACATATCTCTAACAATGATTTGATACAATGTGCCTTGGATAAAAACAAACCATATAGAGTCATCTCGGAGAAAGAACATGATGAGCTCGGATTTCATCATCGAAGTGAATGAAGCCGATTTCGAGTATGAAGTGATCAACTACTCCCAACAGGTTCCCGTTGTAGTGGATTTTTGGGCGGAATGGTGCGCGCCTTGCCGCATATTAGGACCGATGCTGGAGCAGCTTGCTCAAGAGGCGCAAGGCAACTTCCGCCTGGCAAAAGTGAACGTCGATCAAAACCCAAACCTGGCACTACGCTACGGGGTGCGCAGCATCCCAGCCGTCAAAGCCTTTCGGCATGGCAGGATGATTGCGGAGTTTGTCGGCGTTCAGCCCGAACCTCGGCTGCGAGAATTTCTGCGCTCCATCGCCCCCAGCCAAAGTGACCTGCTCATCGAGAAAGGTGCCAGCCTGCTGCTTTTAGATCAAGCCAACGAGGCAGAACACGTCTACCGCCAGGCATTGACGCTGGCGCCAGACAACCCCAGCGGGCGATTGGGCTTGGCGAAAAGCCTGCTCTTTCAAGGAAAATGTCAGGAAGCGCAAGAGTTGTTGACCGATTTCCCGCCCAGCCGTGAGTTCGCACAGGCTCAGACTCTGTCCATATTAGCCAATGAGCTTTGCCGGGCTTCCGAGCATACGCCAATGACAGACAACCACGTCCTTGAGGCGGCATATCAGAACGCATTACGTCTGTTCAAGCGTGGCAACTTCGAGGCGGCATTGGATGGCTTGCTCGACATTCTCAGGGAAGATAAACATTTTCGCAAAGGTGATGTCAAGAAAGTCGTCTTGGCAATCCTTGAATTATTGGGGGATGAGCGTCCCATTACGCGCCAATACCGCAACGAGCTGGCTTCGATCCTGTTCTAAGTGATAAAGAAAGACGCCCGCTCGATATGCTATCGAACAGGCGTCATCGACTTTCTACAGACCATCATCGGCTGCGAAAGACCCCACCATGCCGTGTGCTGCTAAGTTTTGAACCTGCCTTCGCAGGTTGGGTCCCGCCTCTTGAGCTCCGCCTTGGCTCAGGCCTATCGCGTCACTCAAGTAAGATTGGAACCCTCTAAGAGAGTGTTGGCTCAAAACCGAGACGCGGCATCACGCACACGGTAGGGCAATTTTTTTATACCACAAAATACAAGCTTCGATAAGGTGATTTTTATAAGAATTTCTCCCATTCAACCACTAGGGCTATTGGATGCATCCACTCCCATGCTTGCGGAGGATCCACATTCTCCCGATAGCCTTGCCTTTTACGGATAGACGCGCTTGATCGTCCTCGGGAAGGGAATCGTCTCGCGGATATGGCTGATGCCGCACAACCAGGAGACAAAACGCTCCACACCCAAACCGAAACCACTATGCGGCACACTTCCAAACCGCCGCAAATCCAAATACCACTTGAAAGCCTCTTCTGGCAGATGGTGCTCGTGCAGCCTCTTCAGCAACAACCCCACGTCGGAGATGCGTTCGCTGCCGCCGGTGATCTCGCCATAACCTTCCGGGGCTAATAAGTCCACACTTTTACACACCTCTGGCCGCCCGGGCCAAGGTTCCATGTAAAAGGCTTTGACTTGCGTGGGATAACCATACACGAAAACCGGCTTGTCGAAGCGCTCTGCCAATACCGTCTCATGAGGCGCGCCGAAATCCATGCCCCACTCAAAGGCTAAGAGCTCTTTCTGCTCGAGGTCTTCTGTTTGGGCGTAAACCTCCTGCAAAATCTCTGTGGCTTCGTCATACGATATGCGCGGAAAAGGCGGTTTGACCCTTTCCAGCACCTGCGTATCCCGCCCCAGAGATTGTAGCTCCGCAGCGCATTTCTGCAGCACGGTCTGCACCGTATCGCTAATCAGTTGCTCCTCCACGTCCATGAGGGCATCTAAGTCGCAGAAGGCCATTTCAGGCTCTAGCATCCAGAACTCGGTCAGGTGACGGCGAGTCTTCGACTTCTCGGCGCGAAAAGTCGGCCCAAAACAATACACCTTGCCGAAAGAGAAGATATTGGCTTCGTTGTATAACTGCCCGCTTTGCGCCAGGTAAGCAACGCCTTCATCGAAATACGGCGTTTCGAACAGGGTAGTGGTGCCCTCACACGCTGCAGGGGTGAGAATGGGCGTATCCATATTGATAAAGCCATGCTGGTCTAGCCAATTTCGTAGGGCGCCGATCACCGCGGCGCGCACACGCAAGATCGCCCACTGGCTAGGCATGCGAATCCACAAATGGCGGTGATCCAGGGCAAAATCCACGCCATGCTCTTTCAGCGCCATGGGATAATCTTCGTCTGCGCGCTGAACTACCCGAAACTCTTGAATGCCGATTTCGTATCCACCAGGGATACCTGGGGCGCGGCGATCTGCCCGCACTTCACCGCGTATGACCACCGAGGATTCTTGAGGGATGTGCACGATTTGTTCGAACACCTCTTCGGGTAAATCGCTTTGAAAAGCCACACATTGCACAAACCCATAGCCATCTCGCACGAGTAAGAAGACCAACTTTCCCTTGTCTGTCCGATTGTACACCCACCCCTGAATGGTCACCTGTTGACCGACATATTGTGCAATCTCTTCAACGCGAATGATCTGAGCCATGGTTTATTCTCCTACAGGTCTAATTTTATGTGTAGCTCTTTCAATTGCGCTTCGTCCACCGGGGAAGGCACGTCGGCCATGAGGTCGCGCGCAGACTGATTCTTGGGAAAGGCGATGACCTCACGAATGTTGGGTTCATCCGCCAGGAGCATACAGATGCGATCGATCCCTGGAGCAATGCCTCCATGAGGTGGTGTGCCATATTCGAATGCCTCGAGCATATGCCCAAACCGCTGACGCGCGACCGCTTCGTCCAAACCGATAAGCTTGAAGACCTTTTCCTGCAATTGGCGGTCGTGGATACGAATCGACCCGCCGCCCACCTCGTAGTTGTTGAGCACCAGGTCGTACTGTTGACCACGAGCTTTACCGGGATCGCGGTCTAGCAAGGGGATGTCTTCCGGCATCGGCGCGGTGAACAAGTGGTGACTGGGATCCCATCTTTGTTCAGCTTCATTCCAGGTGACAAATGGAAAGTCAATCACCCAGCAAAATGCGAGCACATTTGCATCCGCCAATCCAAGGCGCTCTGCCAGGAGCACGCGCAGGCGACCCAGGCACTCGAATACGATAGCCGGTTGATCGGCAATGAACAACAAGAGGTCGCCCGGTTCAGCCTGGAGGCGGGTGCGAATCTCTTCGAGCCGAGTTGGAGAAAGGTGCTTGGCGAACGAAGAGCGCACCTCCCCCTGAGGAGTGATGGTAAGATATGCCAGACCGCTGGCGCCATAACTTTGCACAAAGGCGGTTAGCTCTTCGATTTGCTTTCGGCTGTATTCCCCTAAACCCTTTGCGTTGATGCCGCGCACCTCGCCCCCTTGCGCCACTATGGACTCGAATACCTGAAATCCCGAATCGCGCGCCAGGTCGGTGATGTCCTGAAGCTCCAGACCATAGCGCAAATCCGGGTTATCCTTGCCAAAGCGTCGCATGGCTTCGTGATAAGAAAGGCGCGGCCAGGGGCTTTGCAACACCCGCTTGTGGGGTACGATTTCTTCCACGAGGCTGGTGAACAAATCCTCGGTCAGGCGCATCACATCTTCACGCTCTACGAACGACATTTCCAAGTCCAATTGGGTGAACTCAGGTTGCCGATCGCCGCGCTGATCCTCATCACGAAAGCAACGCGCAATTTGAAAGTACCGTTCCACACCCGCAACCATCAAGAGTTGTTTGAGCTGCTGGGGGGACTGAGGCAAGGCATAAAACTCTCCGGGGTGAACACGCGAGGGAACCAGGTAATCGCGCGCGCCTTCTGGAGTAGTTTTGAACAAGATCGGCGTCTCAACTTCGATAAAGCCTCGCTCGCTGAGATAATCGCGGATAAATTTCACCATACGATGCCGCAGAACGAGGTTATCGCGCATCCGCTCGCGCCTCAAGTCTAAATAGCGATAGCGCAAGCGCAGGCTTTCATCCTCGCCTTCCTCGCGGTTGATCATAATTGGAGGCGTCTTCGCCTTGTTGAGCACATGTACTTTTTGAGCGAGGACCTCGATCTCCCCTGTCGCCAGGTTCGGATTTTCAGCGCCAGGCAAGCGTGCGCGCACCAGGCCTTCGACCTGCAACACCCACTCGATGCGCACGGGGTCGATCACCTGGTATGCTTGGGGGTTTTCCGATGGATCGACCACAATTTGCACCAGGCCAAAGCGGTCGCGCAAATCGATGAACGTGACCCCGCCATGGTCTCTACGTCGGTGTACCCAGCCTGCCAGCATCACTTCCTGACCGATATGATTGCGGCGTAGCTCTCCACAGGTGTGCGACTTATACATCATTACGCTCCATAAAAAATCGCCCTTCGCTTGCTGCGTCGGGCGACAGGTTGGTTTCGACTGAGTCTAGCACCCAGGTGGCCTTGATCCTCCCGCCCAACACAAGGGGGGATTGTTATCATTATTATCGCAGCGAAAGTTTCGAAGCTCACCGATTAAACCGGATCCATTGAGCTTCAACCGTGGTACCTCGAAGAAGGGCAGGAATGAACTCATACATGCCACCATGAACATCCAATGTCGAATGGGGCATATTATAGCATGCCTTGACTGGTTTTATTCGGTCAATCCTGGTGGTTTGTCGTGCGCGTTGCTGAAGAGACGTGATACTCGCTCGGTCTTTCGTCTGCTTCAAATCCCGAAAGGAGGAACAATGCCCGCGCCACAGTTGTGCCGGAATTCTTCCAACGGTGGCGGATTTGCGCGGCGAAGATCAGGCTATCTCCAGGGTTGAGCGTGAAATTCTGATCTTCCACTTCGTATTGGATCTGCCCTTCCAGACAAATAACAAACTCATTGCCACTGTGCACCATGCCATAAGGCCCGCTTGTCCCTCCAGGCTCCAGGGTGATCATAAAAGGCTCCACGCGTCCAATAAAGGACTCGCCACCCAAACCTTCCCAAATTCCGTGCGGGAATTTCACACGCCGACGCTCCTGCGCCCGAAGGAAAACAATCTTTTGCTTCGGCGGTTCTAGGCGGAAAAAGGCGGTTATAGGGACTTCGAGCGCGTCGGCAATTTTATACAAACTGCTCACCGAAGGCGAAGTGCGCCCGCGTTCGATGAGACTCAACGCGTTTGTGGAGAGGCCGCTGATACGCGCCAAGGCGCGCAAAGACTTGCCGCGTTCCTGACGAAGCTGG
Organism: Anaerolineae bacterium; assembly: GCA_037439525.1. GTDB lineage: Bacteria > Chloroflexota > Anaerolineae > Anaerolineales > UBA4823 > JBBIVW01. The sequence continues at coordinate 71,063 of JBBIVW010000005.1, read as the reverse complement.
CGCATGCGCGCGCCAATATCGATATTGACCAACCTGTCTTCAAATAATTCCATCATATGCTCCCTGGCGAAATGGTCTACTGCAAGCTCAGATTATACCCTGCTTCATTGGATGTATTAATCCCTGAACATGATGTCTGGTAAGGGTAGAATTGTGGGTGTACTATATCCATCACAGGGTTTCCGTGAGTGGAGAAAGGTTTTACCATGCAGCCATGGAATGTGCTTTCAGACGATGAGGTCGCGAAAATCCATCTGGCAAGCCTGCGCATCCTGAGCGAGGTGGGCATATCATTAGAACACCCCGGTATGTGCCAGACATTGATGGGAAGCAGGCGCGTCTATGCACCAAGAACGCCTGCTCCTTCCCCAGGCGCTGGTCGAAAAGGCGTTGGAGGAGTGTCAACCGTTGCGTTCAATATCTGGGCGGGATGGGCTGGTTCGAACGATTGGCGCCGGGGAATTACACTGGCACAACCTGGGTGGAGCGCGTGAGGTGTACGAGCCTCTACAAGGGAAGTTGCGTCCAGCCACCGTCCAAGATGTCATCGACAGCGCACGCTTGTTGGACGCCCTGGATCAGGCAACGATCATCACTCCTTTTTTCACTCCAACGGATGTGCCTGGAGTGCTCATGTCGCTGGCGATGTACCGCCATATCTGCCCCATACGCTCAAACCAATCCATGGTCCTGGGTTGCAATCCGCATTTGAGGTGGAATACATCCTTGAAATGGCCAGTGTAATTGGCCCGCCAGAACAAATGCTCACTCTAAGCGTTTCGCCGGTAAGTCCGCTGCATTTTCCCTTTCACCTGGTAGAGGCAATGGCGGCAGTTGCCCGTCACGGCATCCCTTTCGCCCCCCTCCCCTGCCCGACGGCTGGCTCAACGGCACCGATGTCATTGGCTGGCGCTCTGGCTCTGCAAAACGCGGAGATTCTCGCCTCCCTGGTGATCGTGCAACAAGTCCATCCTGGATTACCCGTGATGTACAGCGGGCGCTTGGCGATGTTGGAACCGCGCCGTGGCAGCTCGGTTTGGGGCGGCGTGGAACTGGGATTGGCTTCTGCAGCAACCGTGCAGATCGGTCATTTCTACCAACTTCCGGTGAATGTCTATGGGCTGTCCACCAATGCCCATGTGCCCAACCTGCAAAGCGGATATGAACGCGCCATGAACGCGCTCTTGCCGGCGCTAGCTGGAGCGGATGAGCTTTCCGGCATCGGCGAGCTTGCCGCAGGCGCCAGCGGCGCCTATGCACAAATGGTATGCGACCATGAAATCGCCTCCAGCGTGCGCCGTGTATTGCGCTCCTTTCAGGTGAATGAAGAAGCCCTGGCAGTGGATGTGGTGCAAGAGGTGATGTACGGCGCACGCAACTTCCTGGGGCAACCTCACACGCGCAAGTTCCTGCGCGCAGGCGAGGTTTTGCTTACCAATCTCGCCGAACGGGGAAGCTTTGAAGACTGGCACAGGCGTGGAGCGGAAGACATCGCCATACAGGCTCACCATCGCGCCATGCACCTCCTCCAACAGCACCATCCTGATCCACTTCAGGAAGCTCAGGAAGCAGAATTGGAGCGCATCATGCAAAAAGCCTGGCAAAACCTCTTGCCCTGATCGCAAACTCGCGCCCTCCCAGCCTGACCAGGAAAAGGAGCCCATGATCAGCACATCCTGAATCTAAGTGAACTTCACAGATATATTTTGTCACTCATGCCCAATTTAGGTTATACTCTGGGTAGCTCGTGATCGTTAATCTTCGCCATGGAGGACGGAGAAGATGAAAGAACTGGTTGGAAAAACGCTAAATCGCTACCGCATCCTTAATCTATTGGGTGAGGGCGGTATGGGCGCGGTGTTCAAAGCCCACGATCTCACCCTGCAACGCGATGTCGCCATCAAGGTCTTATATCCTCATTTTGCGCGGCAGAGTGACTTCCAAGAGCGCTTCCTTCAAGAGGCGCGATCCGCAGCGCGCTTAGACCACCCCAGCATCGTCCAGGTGCATGACTTCGGTCAGGATCAGGGTTATCTATACATCGTCATGGAATTCATCCCTGGCGATAACCTGGATAAAATGCTCGAACAACTGCGCGCACAAGGCCAATGGATGTTGCTGAACGAAGCTGTTCTGCTCATCCGTCAAATTGCCCTGGCCTTGGATTACGCTCATCGGCAGGGTGTGCTGCACCGCGATATCAAACCCGGCAACATCATGATCGAGCCGGAAGCCTCCGATGGACTCCCTTATCGTCCGGTGATCACCGACCTGGGCTTGGCAAAATTGGCCGGTGGCGCAGTGGTGACCCAAGATGGCACATATTTGGGCACCCCGGCGTACATGTCTCCAGAGCAGACCAAGGGAGAGACCACAGACGCGCGCAGCGATGTCTACTCTCTGGGCGTGCTGCTGTTCGAGCTGTGCACCGGTCAACTCCCCTTCCCGGCTGCAAGTCTGTTCGAAGCGCGTAAATTCCACGCGGAAACCCCACCGCCATCTCCACGCCTTTCCCGACCGGATTTGCCAGACATTCTGGAGCAAGCCATCCTGAAATCCATGGAAAAAGACCCAAACAAACGCTTCCAGAGCGCAGCGGAGTTTGCCGAATTTCTCAAGAAAGTGAGCCAGGATACCAAGAAAATCACCTCTGCCCCACCAACGCTTCAAGGGACGGTCAGCTTGTTCACCCAATATCAGCAAAGCCTGGTAGAGAAACGTGGCGCTTCCATTCTCGAGGAATTCGAAACCCCACAAGACATCTCCCGCGACCGCATCCAGGTTCTGGCACAAGACAAAACCACGCGCACCATCCTGGCGAAAAAGGAGGGGATGATCATCGGGCGCGAGGCAACCTGCGACATTCAGGTTGACGATCAAAAAGTATCCCGCCAGCACGCGCGCATCGAATTCGACGGTCAGCAATACCGCGTGTTGGACTTGAACAGCACAAACGGTACTTTCCTAGGGGATAAACGCCTGATGCCAGGGGTCTCTCAAATTTGGAGCCCGGAACAACCGCTCCGCGTGGGCGATACCTGGCTACGGTTACTCATCCCCAAAGGTATGGGTGCGGTGCCTGAAGCTACTTTGAAAATTACTCCAGAACCCATTCCGGGGACGTTGCGCGTTCCCTCTCCAATTTCCCCAATCGCTCAATTCCAGGCTTCTCTGGAAACCCCGCGCATCAAAGCCAATCAAGTCGGTCGTGCCAGGCTTGTCAACCAAGGAAATACCACACAGGAATTCAATCTATCCTGGAAGGACCCGGCCGAGGCATTAACTTTCAGCCCTTCGAACTTGAACATCTCCATTCCACCCGGAAAATCGGCGATCGTCGAGTTTCGCGCTTCGCCACGCTCCTCTTCCCTATTCGGCGGAGAAAAAACCCATCCATTCCAGATGGTCGTGCAACCGGAAAGCGGCAAGCCTCAACGCCTGCAAGGCGAGGTGTCCAGCCGGGGGATGATCCCCATGTGGATGGCACCATTGTTCCTGCTCTTGTGTGCTTTGGTTGTGGGAGGCATCGTATTCTTGGGCGGAGACGTACTGGCGCAAAATCGCAATGCCACCCAAACCGCTTCCGCAAAAACCGAAATCGCCCTCGTCGCCCAGCAAACAGAGTTGGTCATCACGGCGACCTCAAAAGCCCTGGAAAGTGCAAAGCAAGCTACCCAGGCGATGGCAACGGCAACCTCAGAGTGGTTGAACGCCGATAGCGATGGGGATGGACTGATCAACGCAAAAGAGCTCGAGTTGGGCACCTCTCCAACCAATGCAGATAGCGATGGAGACGGCCTATCCGATGAGAAAGAGCTCAATTTGAATACCAACCCCCTGGATTCCGATTCTGATCATGACGGCCTGAACGACGGGAACGAAATCAATTCGGGTAGCGATCCCCTCAACGCGGACAGCGATGCTGATGGCATTCCCGATGGCACAGATGGTGCACCGTTGCAAACATCCACGCCAACGCCGGATCTCGCCTCAACACAATTCTGGGCAGCAACGCAAACGCAAGCTGCCTACCAGGCGAGCATTAATGCCACCTCGACCGCAGTAGCAGCGAATGCCACAGCCAACGCCATCTCCGCCAACGCTACTGCCCAAATGGCAGCCACTTTGACCGCAGCGGCGCAGAAAAAGATTGCCTACGTGTATTCATCGGATAACGCCACAGCGAACAACTTCTATAACTTCCTGGACGAAAACGGCTACCGCGTGGACACTGTGCATATGAGCAACATCATGGCGACAAACTTTAGCGTGTACCATCTGGTCATCATCGGCTATGATACAGGCTATGCCGACAGTTGGGGAGACGCTGGTGGGAGCATGGCGACGCACATCGCTTCCTTTGATAAACCGATTCTGGGTATGGGCGAAGGGGGATATGCCTACTTCGGCAAGCTCGGCTTACAAATCGGCTACCCCAAGGGTGCCCATGGCAGCGGGAAAGATGTTCAAGTCGTTGAACCCGCCAGCCCCATCTGGAACACGCCGAACCATGTCTCCATGCCTGGCGACGGCATCATCTCACTGTACACCAGCGATGTAAATTACGCGGCGATTTACTACCCCACACCTCTGATGGGCACAGAAGCCATTGCCCGCACAACCACCTCGCCCAATCATTATCCATTGATCACTCAGGTTGGACCATTCTTCCTGTGGGGCTTCGATGGTCGGCCAGCTTCGATGACGAACAAAGGGCAAAAGATCTTCATCAATCTCATCGAATATCTCATTCCAGGATAAACTTCATGCCCGGTCATTTCACCCGCAGATAGGCGCTAACGGATGCCCGAAACAATCGTTCAACACATCAGCCGCTACCAGGTACAGAGCCGATTGGAACGCCATCACCCGTTGGCGACCTATCTCGCCAGGGATGCAAAGTTGGACCTGGATGTCGAATTGCTTCTTGTACCGTTGCCTGCGGACGCACCAAAGAAAGATGAACACCCCTTCATCCAAATAGCCCAAACACGCTCACGTTGGCGCTATGCCAGCATCCCGCGCATATATGATTTCGGCATAGAAGAGAACACGATCTTTATTGCCAGAGAACTGCCCCTCAGCCCATCGCTGCAGACCATCCTCACCCAACTGCAAACCTCCTCAGCCTGGATCAATCTGATCGAAGCCATCGCCCTGGTTCGCCAGATCAGCCTCGCCCTGGCTTTTGCTCATAAGAGGGGCGTGATTCACAGCCAGCTTTGCCCAGAGGATATATTCTTCAAAAACCAACCGGCCGAAGACCTGCCTTATCAGCCAGTAGTGTATAACCTGGGCTTTGCCGGAGGAGAACAATGGAAAACGCCACAGATTTACATGGCACCCGAACTGCGCATGGGGCACCAGGCCGATATGCGCACCGATTTGTTCTCCCTAGGCATCCTTCTCTACGAACTATGCGTTGGCGGTATTCCGGATGATACCCGCGACTTACATCGTTCTGAGGTGGTTAAACCCCATTTTTCGCTTCCTGCGGCACAGAGTTTGCGCCCAGACCTGCCCGCGCGCCTGCTTCAAATCCTGGATAAAGCTATTTCTCCCTCGCCCTCCATGCGCTTCCAAAGCGCCGATGAATTTGCCGCCGCGCTTTCCGAAAGCCTCACCTCAGTGCGGCTGGATATCGCACCCCCGCGCGGAAAGCCTGGGCTGCTTAGCCTGCTCAACTACCTCCAACCTCCAGCGGATATCCATCCGGGGGCGCCATCGGCGGACACAGCCTCGCTCGATGAAACCGCTCAAATGAAACGCCTCGACACCTTGCACATTTTATACCCCGACCAGAGCGTCAAAAGCCTACCCATAAAAAGCACGCCCATACGCATTGGAAGGGATGCAGATAATGACCTGGTGTTAGAACACAGCAGCGTTTCTCGCCATCATGCCATTTTGGATTTCACTGCAAAGGAATATACCATTCGTGATCTGGGCAGTAAGAATGGCACCTTCATCGACGAGCACCGCCTCCAACCAGAACAAGCTGCTCCCTGGCATGCAGGCGAAAATGTGCGCATTGGTAATTTCTGGCTACGCCTGGAACGCGCCGGGCAGGACAAAACCACCATCGCAGTCTCCCTTCCCAAGGATAAATTTGACCAGAAAAGCGCTTACGACACCGAGATGATCTACCTCGGCCCAGATGGCACCACGTTAGATGAGCATCAGGTGCGTCTCAGCCCCGGAGCAGGAAAAATTGGGCTATATGTGGATTCAACCATTGTATCGATCACCCCAGGGAAAAGCGCGTCTATATCCTTGTACTTATATAATCGCAGCAATCAAGCAGACACTCTAAGCGTGCGTTTTCGCGGCATTCCTGAAGAGTGGATCAAAGGTCCCCAAGAGGTATATGTCGGCGCGTTGGGACAATCCAAAGCCACCTACACCCTCACGCCACCTCGTTCACCTTCCAGCCAGGCTGGCAGACACACAGCGACCATTCTCATCAAGAGTCGAAACGACGCAACTCAAATTGTCGAAGCGCGCCTGGTTTTTTCGATTACGCCTTTCTCTCTCTTCAGTTCTGTTTTACAGCCTGCGCGCATGTCTATGAACCAATTGGGTGAGGTAACCATCCAAAACCAGGGAAACGCGGTAGAGACCTACCATTTATCCTGGGAGGATGCCAGCAACAGCTTAGCCTTTGACCCTCCACAGGCAAAAGTCACCATACCTCCGGGTCACGCTGCCAAAGCGGAATTCAAAGCCCAGCCCCTTCAAGCGCGTTGGTTGGGAAAGGAAATGCTCCACTCCTTTCAAGTGACCATTCGCTCGCCAAGTGGTCAGGCGCAGACCCATCTTGGGGAGTACATCAGCCGAGGCATCATCCCAAGTTGGGCGCCCATCGCTCTGGTGAGCCTATGCTTGGTAATTTCCTGTGTCAGCCTCATCCTGTATATGGCGCTCACCATGCCAAATCGTAACCTGCAAGCCACCAATGCAGCCATGCAAACTGCGACCGCGCTGGTAGTTTATAACACGTTGTTTGCTCAAACAGCCACGGCTTCCGCGTATGTCAATGCCAATCAGGCAACGATACAGGCAGCCACAGCAACCGCCCAATGGTTGCAATTGGACGACGATCAGGATGGTTTGAACAACAATCAAGAGCTGCTCCTGCAGACCCGACCGGATAAAGCCGACACGGACGAAGACGGCCTGAACGATGGTGAAGAAGTCAACACATACAATACAAACCCGCTCAACCCGGATTCGGATGGCGATGGCCTCAAAGATGGCGAAGAAATTCGTTTAGGGTTGAACGCGTTGAACAGAGATACAGATGGAGATGGTTTACAGGACGGCATAGACCCTGCGCCTTTGCAAACCTCCACCAGCACCCCCTCGATCACCCCAACGCCTGGCACGCCCACACTCACCCCCACACCCACGACGCCCAGCGTCGATATCAGTGTGAGCATGAACAATGGTCGTACAAATTCCATCCCCGGCACCAGCGTATCCTATACGATCATCGTAACCAATCACGGTCCCGCAGCGGTGAACAACGTCCAGGTGATCGATCAATTTCCTACCACCATACTCAATGCCTCCTGGACCTGCACCGCCTCCGCCGGATCTGTCTGCCAAACAGCGAATGGCACAGGAGCCATCAATGCGTTGGTGAACCTCGCCGTAAATGGAAGCGCGACCTTCCTGGCTAATGCAACCATCAGCCCAACGGCGACAGGCTTGCTCATCAACTCTGCTACGGCAAATGTACCCAGCGGCATTACGGAATTGAACACCGTTAACAATTTAGCCATCGATACGGATACGCTTACCCCACAAGTCTCCTTCAGCCTCACCAAAACCGATGGACGTACGACAGTTGCGCCGGGCGAAACGCTCGTCTATACCATCGTGGTTACAAACAATGGGATAAGCGCGGTCTCAGGAGCGACTCTGACCGATTCCTTCCCGAACGCCTTACAATCGGTCACTTGGAGCTGCAACGCTTCCACAAACTCAAGCTGCTCCATCGCCGGCGTTCAAAGCGGCAACATCAACATTGGCTTGAACCTGTATCCCGGAGGCACGGCGACCATCACTGCCAATGCCACGGTAAAACTCACCGCAAGTGGCACAATCAACAACACGGCGTACCTGGCATCCCCCATTGATCCATCAACCAACAACAAAACTGCCAGCGACGCAACCAATATCGTCCCTCAGGCAGATCTGGTTGTCTCGGTTAACGCCCCTGTGACCGCTCCAACCAACACGCCCATTACTTATACGATTACCATTACCAATACTGGTCCGTCAACCGCCACAAATGTTCAACTCAAAGATACGCTTGATCTTGGGGTAATTTTCATCTCTTCATCCCCTTCTGCGCCTACCTGCACCAGCTCGCTCGGCGTGATCACCTGCACCTTGGGAAATCTGCCCCCCGGAAGCAGCATACAGGTTTCGATTGTTATACAAACGCCTCTACTCCCAGGGACGATCACCAACCTGGTTGAAGTTAACGCCAGCGAGAGCGATCCGAACACCTCCAACAACTCCGTTACCACACAGGTGCAGGTGACCTGAGCCTCCCTGTATCCACTGCCGGTTGAGAGATCAACGATGTCTGTACCCGCGCTGCTTGAGAACTGGTACAACGATCCAAGTATTGCCAAAAACCTGGTGGTGCGCCGCACCCTGCCCGCGCGCCAGGCGCACTATGTCCCCCTACCCGATGAACTCCATCCTCTAGTCAAAGAAGCTCTGGCGCGTTCGGGATATAGCCAATTGTATGCACATCAATTCCAGGCTTATGCACAAGCGCGAGCAGGAAAACACCTTGTTGTATGCACTACCACTGCCAGTGGGAAGACATTGTGCTACAACTTGCCGGTGTTGGATGAGGCGTTCAAACAAAGCTCCACCTGTGCCCTGTTCCTTTTCCCTACCAAAGCATTGGCTCAAGACCAAAAGGAGCACCTTGAAGGCTTTATCCAGGCCATCCAACCCCATGAGAGAAGCCATGCCCCTACACTGGCAATTTACGATGGAGATACCCCACAGCACCATAGAAAGGCAATCCGCGAGCATGTGCGTTTACTCATCACCAATGCAGACATGCTCCACCTCGGTATCTTGCCGCAGCATACCCTGTGGGCACGCTTTTTCTCCAACCTGCGCTTTGTGGTGATCGATGAGATGCATGTCTATCGGGGCGTATTCGGCTCTCATGTGAGCAATGTCATCCGCCGGCTCAAACGCGTTGCCAAGCATTATGGTAGTCAGCCGCAATTCATCCTGACTTCGGCAACCATCGCCAATCCAGCGGAGCTTGCCGAATGGCTGATCGAACATGAAGTGGAGCTCATCCAGCAGGACGCTTCTCAACGTGGCGCGCAGACCTTCCTGCTGTACAATCCCCCATTCGTAAATCCTGAGCTCGGCATCCGCCGTAGCGCCTTGCAGGAAAGCCTGCGTCTGGCAGAGGATTTGCTCGCCTATCAACTACAATCGATCATCTTCGTCCCCTCTCGGCATGCCGTTGAGATGGCGTTGACCTATCTGCGGCAACGCATGCAAGAGGCACAATGGTTGCGTGCGCATTTCAAAGGCGCTTCACCAGAAGTTCTTATCCATGGGTATCGCAGCGGCTATCTGGCGCAAGAGAGGCGCCTCATTGAGCGCAGGCTACGTGCGGGGGAGATTCGCGTGGTGATCGCCACCAACGCCCTGGAGCTGGGCATCGATATTGGCCAGATGAGCGCCTCGCTACTGGTAGGCTATCCCGGCAGCATTGCAGCGACGCTTCAACAGGCGGGTCGCGCCGGAAGGACGCAAGCAGATTCACTTGCTGTATTGATCGCCTCTGCTTCCCCACTGGATCAGTATCTGGTGAGACACCCCGAATACCTGTTCGATACCTCTGCTGAGCACGCCTTGATCGACCCCAACAACCCCTTGATCCTGCTGGCGCATCTCCAATGCGCCGCGTTCGAATTGCCCTTTGATGAAAACGAAGGCTACGGCAATCTCTCTGCAGGCGACTTGCAAGAATATCTACATCATTTGCAGGCGCAGGGGTGGCTGCACGCCTCGAACGGTCGCTATTTTTGGATGGCGGAACAATATCCTGCGGAAGGGATTTCTCTGCGCAGTCTGCCTGCTTCCCCTGTACTCCTTCAGGCACAATCTCCTCAAGGTTGGGAAACGATCGGACAGGTGGATTACCTTAGTGCCTATTGGATGGTGCATCCAAAGGCAATTTACCTCCATCAAGGACAGACGTACTTCGTGGATGCATTAGACCTCGAAAATCACCTCGCCCGATTGCACCCTGTGCAAAGCGATTACTTCACCGAAGCGATGCAGGAGACCCAAATTCAGCGCTTGAGCGAATTCGAGCGTTCTAAGGTTACCGGGGCAACCAGGCACTACGGCGAGATCAAAGTCACCACGCAATGGTCAGGCTTTCGTAAAGTGCGTTTCTTCACCCATGAAATCTTGGGCACAGAAGCCCTCGATTTGCCTCCCGTAGATTTAATCACCACGGCCTACTGGCTGGCATTGGAGGAAGCCACGGTGGAGCAACTGCGTTTGGCAGGGTTGTGGAACAACGATCCCAACGATTATGGACCAAATTGGCCTCAACAACGCCAGGCGGCGCGCCAGCGAGACGGATTTCGCTGTCGCCACTGCAACGCGCCCGAGAGTTCCCGTCAGCACGATGTGCATCATTTGATTCCCTTTCGCGCTTTCTCTTCTTATATCCAGGCGAACGCTTTGGAGAATCTAGTAACCCTATGCCCAGCCTGCCACCAGAAAGCAGAGCTTGCCGTGCGCGTGCGTAGCGGATTGTCTGGGCTGGCATACTTGCTTCACCACCTTGCCCCGCTCTTTATCTTATGCGATGTGCAAGATTTAGCCACCCATGCTGACCCCCACGCACCTCTCGCCGAGGGCAGAGCGGTTGTCGTGCTCTATGATCGTCTTCCTGCCGGCATTGGATTGGCAAGACGGCTATACGCAGAACACAGTCGCATCCTGGAGGCTGCCCGAGAGTTGATTCGGTATTGCGCCTGCGAGGATGGCTGCCCTTCCTGCAGCGGCCCAGGAGGCGAAGGAGGTATGGGCTCGAAACAGGAGACGCTGGCGATTCTGGAATGTCTGATCGATCAGTCTTCGTCCCCTAAGGCATGAAGATGATGCTCAAGAATATCAGACAGGGATGGACCAGGTTGTACATGATCGACCAATTATTCTCCAGGTAAGGATCGCCGTCTGCTGCAACCACGGCATGGTTGACCAACTGACCGACATAGGTCGGTCGCACCCAAAGCAACACCCGCTTCACGGCACCCACTGCCATACCCCCTAACTCACAACTCAACACGCTTCCATCCAATCCGCACCCCGCATCATTTCTAAGATAGTTCACAGCCACAGGCAGAATATCCACCAAAGTCACCCGCCCCACAGGCGTTGGTCCGGCGTTCGTCACTGTGAGCGTATAGGTAAGCAACTCTCCAACGCGCAATTCGAGTGGCAAAGCAGTTTTCACCAGCGAAAGGTCTGCCTCCGTCGGGTCAACAATTGTGGTGAGCACAACAGTGTCAGAGATCAATGCATCCCCCTGGGAACGTGCCAGGATGGATGTGGTATTGCTCTCCCCCGGTGTGGTCCCCAGGGGGGGATACACCCAGGCGTAAAAACTCTCAGAGGCGCCACTTTCCAATGGGCCAACGATAGTGCGTTCTAATTCCACTGGCCACGCGCTCTCGCCGACAAATATATCGAATGTATCTACCAAACCCTCACTGGTATTGGTCAGGGTGAGCGTGTACGTAACTACCCAGCCAGGCACCGTATGACCCATCTGATCTGGCTCAATGCTCACCCCATAACTTGGCGGAAGGACGACCATCTCGACGGGGATGAGAGGATAGCTATACGGGGTATCACTGAACAATCTCAAATTGGCACGATACGTCCCTGGTTGGTTCACCTCGTCAACCCTGGCATCGAAATGGAGCCAAAAGACCTGCTGCTCCATTCCCGCGATTTCCGCGCCTCGGGGAATTTCATCCAACCAGGGTATTTGCTCGCCGCACACGTCTGTCGTTTCGCCAGAACGGAAGAGATAAATACGATCCGAGCTCTGATCCACCCCCCACAAGTTCCCCTGGCAGTCCATCTCTAAACCGGCGCCACTGTAGGCGCCAAATCCTTCTGCAACCGCAAAGCTTCCAATCATTTCATAGTTGTTTGCGACATCCAATACATACACCGGGTTGGGGTTTGCGTTGATCATCACGAATAGGTGTTGCGTCGTAGGGTTGAACGCCAGACCAGCGGTCGGGAGGTTGAGGTTTACGCTGGCAAGGATCGTTCCTTTTGTATCGAAACGATACAGCATGCCATCATTCCATCCACCGGCGAACCAAGTATCGGTAACCGGGTCGTAGGCAAGTCCGCGCTGGGAAACGGCAAAGCCGCTCTCACCGGGGCAGATAAACGCCCCAGTGTATCCCGAAGCCGGGTCGAGTTCATAGATGCAGTTCTTTTGTTCTTCGGTATTCACGTTCATCACCCAAATCATCCCGCTATTCCAGTTGTACGCCAGGTCCGCCGGACCATACTGGTGAGGCATGGTATGGACAAAACTTCTGCCGTTGAATAAGCCATTCGTTGTGAACTCATATATCCGATTGGTTCCCGACCAGGTGGAGGCGGGGCTGCTGATCCACAGGCGCTCATTCCTTGCGTCCAGAGCGATGCCCCATGGATTGACCACTTCTTCAGCCACCCATGAAGCGATCACTTCACCGGCGCTCAGAGGCGGTGCTGGAGGCAGCGAGGGCCAGTCTAACCGCTGTGCATCGAGGTAGTTCTGCTCTGGAAGCACTTCCACACGTGCGGGTGTCTCCATCGGTCCATAGATATTTGGGCTCGCTGATAATTCCATCCATTCCATCCATGCCGTTTTACCGCCCTGATTGGTCACGGTAATGGGCAAAGTGCGCGTGGTGCCCCACTTCAATTCCACCACTACCTCTGCCTGCGAAGGCAGCAGCCAGCCAGCCTCCAGGTAGAAATCCCGTTCCACAGAGCTACCTGGTGTGATGGCGACTACCTCCATTGCCGGGGAATAGCGTGTGCTCCCCGTGGCTGTGATCACCTGAACACCATCAGGCGCAAATATTGTGAATATTCCATCCTCCTGCGCCTCATCCTGAGGCGTGGCTGCGGTTTGGGTCGTGTCCCCAAATGCATTCGAAATGGTGACTCCGTTCAACGGCATGGCGGTATTCGCATCGTAAACATGTCCGACCACTAACCCACCATCACGAGGTTGACACACCCCGGCTTTTACAGTCACATCATCGACATACCAACCAAACTCCGAGGTGGACGAATCGGTGACCAAATGAAAGCGGAACACGAATGCGTTTGTGGCATAAGAAGACTCCAACTGAATTTCATGGAACGCCCATGAAAGATCTACACCGCCACTCACTGGACCATACACCACCTCCCAATGGGCACCCGCGTCACGGCTCACCTCCAGACTGGCAAAATCAAACTCCGCCTCGGTACTCAACCATTGCCACCAACTCAAAATCGGGCTCTGGCCTGCATAGGCGCTCAAGTCCAAGATGGGTGAAGTGAGATATCCATCTTCATAATTGCCATAACGCCCATCCACATTGGTCGCCCACACGCGCTGCCCGGAATGCGCCACGCCAGGTCCACTGGTGGGTTTACCCCATTCCCAGGAGCTGGCACCCGATACAGAAAAACCTGCTCCGCTCAATTCAAAATCGTAGGCATACACATCGCCCAATTCCATCCTGTAGCCAGGGGCTGTGCAATTTGGCTCTACATCCAACACAATATCCACTGTGCGCGGTGTATGGACCGCCCCAATGGGAACGGTCTTCTCTTGATAACCTTCCACAAAAGCAGCCACTTCCAGTGAATAATCCTCCCCCTGAGGAAGTTCTATCTGATACGCACCACTTAAAGGATCGCTCCAAACCGCGAATGACGGCATACCGGATACCTGCAAGCGCGCATACACCGGCCACCCCGATTGGCCATCTTTCACTGTCCCGGAGATCAGGTAGGTGGGGGCGAGATACAGGGCAAAATCCTGTTCGGTCACACCATAGGCAGGGATGGTCACCCCGGAAATGGTTTCCGGCAGGTAGCCAAACGCCTCCGCTTTTACCTCATAGGTGCCTGCTGGCAAATAGAGTGTAAACGCGCCATCGCTTTGAGCATCAGTGGCTATGGGTTGTTGGCCGTCTTTTGTCGCCGTAACGCGCGCCCCTGATAAGCCTTCGCCACTGACCGCCTGCGTGACCCTGCCCTGCAATATGCCTACTTCGTCGGTAATGCAATTGGGAAATCGAAATGCACCAATGTGTGTCTGCCAGGTATCGCTGCCCGTAACGGCAACATACTCCTGGGTGTACCAAAACGTGCAGCCATCCAGCGCATCCACCGCCATCATGCTGTAGTCTCCCCAGCGGTTCGAACCTGTTTGTGATCCACCACCCCCAATAAGGATGACCTCGCCCTGCGGCAGGCTACCCAGCGCGTCAGTCGCCAGGCGGCCGGTGTAGCCCACAGATGGATAAACCTCGCTCGAAGAGAGGCTGAACCCCAAAGCCATATTGCCCATGCCATCTTGTGCCAGGCTGCCCATCCAGCGATGATGTCCATCCGGCGCATAAATGCCCTCTTGATATAGATTCCACAAGCCACCACTTTTGCGCAACTCAAACCAGTGAATACCTGCATGATCCTCTCCATCCACGTCTACCGTATGGTTGCTCACCAGGCTTTCGTGTGTCCCAAAGTTTCGGTACTGCAAACGATACATCAAACGATCAGACAGGGCATCGAGTTTATTGGGTGTCTCAGGTTGTGGAATACATGCACGTGCATACGCACACATATTGGGGTCCACATCCATCGTAGGAATGATCTGATGAGGATTTCCAGCAAGACCGAAACTGGAACGGGAAGGATCGTTCCAATTCACACGAAACTCCCATAAACGCAGGGCATCTTCATTTGGCAGCCAGGCGCCGTCATCCCACTCCAGATAAATGCCCGGAGCGCCTGTGGATGGAGGATTATGCCCATCAAAATCCGCGGGGAGAATCCCTCCATAATTTTCGTTCACGCCATAAAGGTCGAAATAAATCATGCGCGCTGGCTTGCCTTTGAGCATCGCCGCACGTTCAAACGCGGCTACCCCAGCCCCCATCCAATTCAATGTCCCACTTTGAAACTGGTTGACGCTCATATAATAGGCATCCAGCCACACGCCGAACTTCGGATAGTCGTTCATCTTATCCACCGGAATGCGATATGCATAGCGGTACCACGCTCCGGTGGGGTCTCCGCTTTGCGAGATAGCAATGCATTGAAAAAATGGCGCCTCAGGAAAGTTGGGCAAGGCAAATTGACTCATCAACCAGCGATCGGCTAATGAGTCATATAACGTGATGGGATCGCCATGATTGGTGGTTTCACACGGTCCCCCAAAGCCCTGAAACAATGTATTGCCATCCGCGGGACCTAAGATCATGGTTGCCGTGTGATTGGCCCTGTCCAGTTGCCAGACCGCGAAGTGTACATTAACCCACTGCACGTAGTGGTTTGGGCCAACATCCCCTTGCGTGTCCGGCGGAGTGACACCATGTACATTTGCCAGTCCGGGGAAGTTTAGAAAGGGCGTCGGCATGCTATTTGAAAGTCCGCCGCTCTGCCTAGGGATTCCAGGCGTCTGCTCGCTGTGTTGCTCACTTTGCAAAGCTTTTGGCAGGCGAAAAGCGGAAGGAGGAGGTGTTTCGGCTTCTTCCTCCTGCGATCGCGCGGCCAATTCGGTTAATGGTCTCGATAAGTCATATCTCGAAGCACTGACCACCAAAGGCTCTAGCCGGTAAGGATGACCCTCTTGAGAAGCATCACCGGCATTTGAAGCCCCCACTCGAGATGGATGCATCGCCCCAGCGCAAAGGCTCAACAGAAAGAAAAACATCGCTGCCTTGCCAGCTCTCTTGATCCACATGTTCACCTCCTCGCCCGCGACCTTCGATACCATTATAGCCCGTTCTGATCCCCTATCTCAAGCATTTTCTGGGGTAGAATAACGCCATCGAGCAATTGGATGAGACAAAAGTTCATTCAAATTGTTTAAAAGCATTATTAGGAAATATTTGGTGAAATCCATGGCTTATCTCCAAAATTTCGTGAGCGACTCCTTTCCCACCCATCGGGGAGACCTGCTCATCTACTTTTTGGGTCATGGCTCTTTGCTCTTTCAATGGAACGGAAAAACAATCTATATAGACCCATACAGCCGTGTGGCAGATTACATGCAAATGCCCAACGCCGATCTGGTGCTGATCACCCACGAACACATCGACCATCTCGATCTCCAGGCGTTAAATGCCATTCTGACGCCACACACACACCTGGTGGTTACGGAAAAGTGCGCCGAGAAATTGGGCAAGGGGATGGTGATGCGCAATGGGGACCAGATCATCATCGAAGAGCTTACCATCGAAGCCGTGCCTGCCTACAACCTGATCCACAAACGCGAGAGCGGCGAACCGTACCACCCCAAAGGGGTAGGCAATGGCTATCTCATGACATTTGACCCCCTGCGCGTTTATGTGGCTGGCGATACCGAAAACATCCCGGAGATGGGCGAGCTAAAAAATATCGATATCGCCTTCCTACCCATGAACCTGCCCTATACCATGACTCCTGAGATGGTAGCCGAAGCCGCACGGCGCTTTCGCCCGCGTGTGCTGTACCCTTATCACTTTGGCAACACCCCGGTGCAAACGCTCGTTGATTTGTTGAAAGAAGCGCAAGACATCGACGTGCGCCTGCGCAATATGGCGTAAGTTCTCACCCGACTCGAACTTCCCTTGACTTCATTTCAGTTAAGAGTCGGAGCACATACATCCAAACGGGTGGGGGATTCCTCATATAATTCAAAGTGCGTGAGGCGATTTCATCCTCGGAGTATGTTAAAATCCAAGCATGTCCTCCTTATCTGAATTGCTCAAATCAATGGGTGTCCACTTGGGGAGTGAGGCGATTTCCCCACCCCAACCGCGCAAGAAGCTTGCATTAGAAGACATCCTGGGAGGCAGGGGGGTGCAAAACCCTCACGGAGAAACCTTCGTCATTGAGCAATACTACCCCATAGGTTATCGGCACGGGGATTACCCTTTGGATTTAGACGTTTCTTTAGAAGGGTTGGCACGTTGGGCGGAAATCCCCGACCTTTCTAGCCTTCCGCCCGCCTCGATTGTTTTCCTGGATATAGAAACGACCGGCTTATCTGGAGGGACAGGCACCTATACCTTTCTCATAGGCGTAGGAAAGTTCGAAGCAGATCGTTTCCGCCTCGACCAGTTCTTTCTGCGCGATCCCCTCGAAGAACCTGCCCAACTCTACGCCCTGGAAGAATTTCTGGGCGATTGCCGGGTTTTGGTTACATTCAATGGGAAAAGCTTCGACGCACCGTTATTGAACACGCGCTATCTCACCCATGGATGGAACCCCCCGCTCAATGGATTGAAACATCTGGATTTGCTCCATCTTGCCCGGCGCTTGTGGCGACTGCGCCTACCCACCCGTACGCTATCCAACCTGGAAGCGCAAATTCTAGGGGCACAGCGCACAGATGCAGACCTCCCCGGCTGGATGATTCCCAGCCTGTATTTTGCCTACCTGCGCTTTGGAGAAACCGAACCCCTCAAACGCGTGGTGTACCATAACGCAATGGATGTGCTTTCACTTGTTGTACTCATGCGCCGCCTGAGCCTGCTTTTAGAACACCCCGTTCAGGAAGGTGAACGATACAGCGTGGATTTATTCTCCCTCGCCAGGTTGTTTGAAGATTTGCAAGACCTGCATACTGCGGCAGAACTGTACCTCAAAGCGCTTACGCACGCCGATGTGCGCTCCGCGCGCGTTCCGCAGGTTTTGATTGTCGAAGCGCTTCATCGCCTGGCGCTGATCTATAAACGCCAGCAGGACCTGGCGCGCGCGGTAAACCTGTGGGAAGAAGCCGCGCGCCTCGACCACCTGCAGGCGCACATCGAGTTGGCAATGTTCTACGAACACCAAGCGAAGGATTATCTAACCGCCCTAAGCTGGACGGAGCGCGCTATTCAGTCTCTCGAAAGATGCGCGCCGCAAACCTCCTTTGAGCATCTAAGCGACGCACATCCCATGCTCGATAGACTGTTGCACCGAAAAACGCGCTTAGAAGCAAAGCTGCAGCGCCGCAAGGCGCAGGCGTAACTACCACACGCACAACCGTTTCCAAAGTCGCTCTATCAAGACATACTGCAATCGGATGATACAATTGGAGTGTAGCGATGACCACCCATAGTACTCAAACCGAGTCTGATCAATAACCTGGAGGTAGCCTATGGCAAAGTCGTACCTGGAAAACCTGCTTGGCGCGCGAGAAACCATTCATATGACTTCGAGGCAACACTGGTTCATCCTGGCGAGCATGATCCTGCTGGAAATTGTGTTGATTTTCATCATCCTGGCAACGATTGTCTTCACCTCACTGAACTTCAGAGAATATACCCTGTGGATCCTCCTTGGAGGCTTCCTCATCTTGTTGATTCCTACGTTCACCATGACGCGCGATATCCTCAATTGGACACATCATCAATATGTGATCACAAATCGACGCGTGATGCAAATTTCTGGGGTCATCAACAAAAGCGTTACGGATTCATCGCTCGAAAAGGTGAACGATGTCAAAATGACCCAGTCTTTTTTAGGGCGCCTCTTCGATTATGGTGATATCGAAATTCTCACGGCGAGTGAATTGGGCGTGAACCTCTTTAAACGCATTGCCAAACCCGTCCAGTTCAAAACCACCATGTTGAACGCCAAAGAACGGCTAGAGCATGGCGATTTCGCCGAGGATGACCAAAGCATCCCAAAGCTCATCGCACAGCTCGACCAACTTCGCAAACAAGGCTTGCTCAGCGAAGCAGAGTTTCAAACCAAAAAGGAGCAACTGCTTTCGCGACTTTAGCGCGATGGCAGATTAGCCGGGTTTAGATCCTCGAAACCCTGGTGAAAGCGTTTCAGCCAACACCCATACGTCTGGCACGCATGGGAGATCATCTGCAGGCTCGCCGGTGAGAGGTTTTCGTCAGCGAGGACGATCCCCTGGATACGCCTGGCTTGAATGATGTGCGGCAAATCTGCTAGCCCGCCTAATACTTCCACGCCATGAATACTGCGCCCGCGTAAAAACTCATCCTGGTCGATCAACCCGATTGGGAGATAGCCCAGTTGAGGGTTCATTTGGATCCAACGTAAAACCATTTCGCTGTTATCCCCCACACCAACAACCAGTAAACGTATTTCCTCTTCTTGAGAATGGCTGCGGAAGAAGACATCCAGCAGACGGAACGAAAGACGAGTAGCCGTTAGTCCAACGAAAAGAAAGAAGAAAAAGAGGAGGATGATTTGCGGTGGATAAGCGCCCTGCCAGGGAAGTTCGCCCACCGATTCCAAAATAAAAATCATCGCCGAAAGCAGGATCACACTGAACGCCGAGGCCCACAAGAAGCGCCACAATTCAGTCAGCCCGATATATCGCCACACTCCACGGTAGACCCCGCTGAAGAAGAAGGCGAGAAACGCCGCGGCGAAGGCAAGGGGCAGCGAGGAAAGCAAAAGAGAGGCTTGCGTCTCGCTCAGGGAAAAACCAAAAGCCAGTAGAATCGCCATTGTATAAGCCACCCCAACGAGCAGGAAATCCAACAACAATTCCAGGATGCGCGTCTGAAAGGTGAGGCGCAGTAGAATGCGAGTCAGAGCACCGGGTTTTTCCGTGGAGGCGGGGCGGCCCTCTTCTACTTTAACCCGCCCCAGGTAAGCGGTGAACAAGGCAAGCGTAATGATCAACACCGGCACCAACACCAGGCTAAACCAATATTGGATCGATTCCAGGGTCGCCGCCAACAACCCTGAGATACCCGCCATGGCGTATAACACCAGCAAAGTCTGCCTTTCGCTGAACCCGAAGGCCATCAAACGATGCGAGGTGTGATCCCGCCCTCCCCGAACTGGAGACTGACCACGCAGTAACCGCGTAAAGGTGACGAACGCAGTATCCAGTATGGGCAAAGAAAAAAGCACCGTGGGCACACCAATCACCGCAAAGACATTCGAAGCCTGCGGTTGGCGGGCAATAGCCAATGAAGCCAGGGTAAATCCTAAGAACAGGCTGCCACTATCCCCCATAAAAATCTTCGCCGGTGGGAAATTGACCCATAAAAACCCCAGAATGCTGCCCAATAAAGTCAAGGCGAGGGCAAGCAGTTGATGTTCGCCATTCTTGCCAAAGTAATATGCCAATACCAGGCAGGCGATGAAAGCAATGCCTCCCGCCAGGCCGTCCATGTTGTCGAGCAGGTTGATCGCATTGGTGATCCCCACCAACCAGACAAAGGTCAGGGCGATGTTCAAACTCTCGGCGAGCACTCGATCCGCGATGCGCGGGGAAAAGAAGTCTGTGCGCACGCCAAAGGCAATGACAAGCGTCGCTGCCGCAATCTCGCCGATCAATTTTGCGGTTGGAGAAAGGGGACGCAAGTCGTCCAGCAAGCCTATCGCAAACATCACCCCACCCCCAACCCATAAAATACCGGGCAGGCGCATATCCCCTGGTAGCCATACCATTGAAAGTCCGATGCCTAAGCTGAAAGCCAAAAACATGCCCAACCCACCCAACGCCGGTGTGGGTGTTTTATGCCAGCGATCCAGGCGTGGCTGTGCAATCACCCCGGTTCGAAAGCTGAGCCAGCGTACCAACGGAAAGACCACCAAACTGAAAACAAAGCTGAGTGGGAAAAGCAACCAGATCATTCGTCAAACCCAATTGCGGATGTCAACTAAGGCGCCAACCAATCTGTAATCTCTTGCTGAATGGCAGTTTTTCCCTCTTCGGGTGCTAACGACAATGCGATTTGAGCGTGTTCCAGCGCTTTTTGAAGATCTCCGATTTGGGCATAAAGCCGGGCGATGTTGAATTCCAAACGCCAACGTTCAGTGTTTGTGGGGTCCAGGAGAATGGCCTCACTTAAGGTTGCTATGGCTTCATTCGTATTCCCGATTTGGTTTTGAACGTTGGCAATGGCCAATGCATAGTTCATTTTCATGGAGATGTTCTCGCCAGCCAGGTCGTAGGCTTTCTTAAAGTACGACAATGCTGTGTTCAGTGCTTGCATCCTCAATTCGGATTCTTCCCCAGCCTGCAAGCCTCCAAAGCGCATATATAACTCCCCCATCAGCGCGTAGCTCCAATCATAATACGGGTCAATCTCTAATGACTTCTCGAGCCGCCATTGAGCTTCCTCAGGTAGAGGCTTCAGGTTGATATACAGCAACGCCCACTCGTCCCACAAGCGCGCGTTCCTCGGGCTGAGCACCAGGGCGCGGGAGAAATATTCGTCCGAAACCCGAGTGCGCTGCTCACGCAAATCGGCATCGGTGGTAAACGAAGCCCAGAGGCTGTATAACCTGGCCAGATTGGCGGTGTGATCGGGGTTCAATGGGTTGATTTCCTGTGCTGTACGCAGGTCATTTGCCGAGGCGGCCATGAAACCATCCCGTTCAGTTTCATCGGCAAACGTCTTAGCGTGTTCCAGATACGCGCGCCCAAGAAACAGGTAATAATAATCTTCGTTAGGTGCCAGGTCGATTGCCCGATGATAGATTTCAATGGCCACAGGCCACGAATTGGGTTGGGTGAACAACTCAGCAGTTTTAAACGCAATATCCGCCTGAATGACGTGTAGATTGCTAAACACCACCAGAAGGCACACGATCAGCGCGCAACCCAAAGCAATCCACCGGCGGGCAGAGCTTCCTGGTTTGGAATTTGCCGAACCACCCGCCATCGCTAATATGCCCATGGCAGATAGGAAGACGAGCACCATGACATAAAACCCTGTGATCAATCCTTGGGAACGTTCAACCTGTTCCAACACCTGCGCCACATTAGTGACCGAGGTTTTAATCAGCCAGGCGAGTTGGTTGGCATGCCAAAGCCAGAACAAACCTGCCAGGGAAAGCGCCCCGATACCCACCATACCTGCAGCGCGCGACCATCGTTGGCGAGCTTCTCCTGCGTTCGTAGCAGTGCTTCTCCATCCTTCAGAAGCCCATAAAAGCGCCCCACATAACCAGGTGATAAGTATGATCGAAAAAATGCCGTTCCTCGTTGCCTGTTCGGTAGCCGATATTTTGAAAAGAGAATCCCCGATGATCCCCCATGCAGAGGTCGCTTTCGAAGCCGTGGTGAAGAAGTCAAAGCCTAATGTAGCCAGCAACAAGCCCAAAATCAAAGCGCCGCGTAACTCCGTGCTCCATTTTTGAATGGAAGAAAACTCCCATCGTCTTAGTGCTGAACTTCCCCGTCGGTGTCGAGCGGAACTCCGTACCCGCCGTGTGGAGGTTTTAACTCTTCTCCCCCCCGCCTCAACAGGCTGGGAAGCGGGACTCTCCTGTGGCGAATCCACGCCTGGCGTGAATACACCAAAACCTTCCGAAGCAGAATAACCTACCACGATGAGCAGGGCGGTGTACATCCAAAAATACGTGCGCGTTACTGCAATGGCAATGCCAAAATTGATCTCGACAAAGTGAGCCACAATCGCTGCCAGAAGACCCAAGAGCAGATAAGCCCGCATGCGAGAGGCAGCATCAGCAGGCGCAGTGTACCTCCCTTGAAGAGAGACGATGAGCAGATAAACCAGGACTCCTGCCACCATACCAAAAGGTAGAGCAACCCCCAGAAACGGTAAGCCCTTCCATAGGAGAAAAACAACGGTGCTTACGACGCCTCCTGCCAGATACAAACCCAGAAACAAATTGCGCTGCGCTGTACCCGGCACCAAACCAAGCCATTTCAATCCATAGTACAGCACCGCGCCAAAAAGCCACAAATAGGCAATCAACCCAGGCAACCCCATGGTCACCAACACATCCCAGGTTTCATTATGAGAGCGATCGGGAGAGGCGTTGCGCTGCTCCACCAGGGTGAGCTCAGGCGGATAGAAGGGGTTATAAGCCACATACATGCTCTCCGGACCATACCCCAACATCCATCGAACGCCGTTGAGCGCATCCTTTCTACCATCTGGAAATTCAAGAGGCGCATGGGGCATCACCAGTTCTGCAGCCCCGGTCCAGATCAGCGTACGCACCTTTCCGGTGCGGCTCTCGACATCCAACAATTGCCCCAGGCGTTGGAACTCTGGCCTGGCACGTAGTTGCTCAAACGCGCCGCCGGCGACGTTGAGCAAAATCAAAAAGACAGCCACAAGTTGGGCAACGGCCACGCCGCTGAACGTCAGCCATCGCTTTTTCCAAATCAAAGAGAAGCCCAGCCACAGAAACACCATGCTGGCACCCCAACCCAACCACGGTCCACGGCTTCCGGTGAAATATAACGCGGCAAGTTGCAAACAGGCAATGAATACATAAATCGTCGCCCGACTGAAATGCGCTATGGAAAATCCCTCTTCTTGAAGCATGGCTTCGAAGGCATCCACCATGCGCATAAAGGTCAGCGGGAAAACCATGATGAAGTATGCAGCCACAAAAATGGAGTTGCCCATATTGGCGGCAATGCGCTCTTGCACATTGCCTCCCCAAGGAATCGGATCTAAACCATAGCGTTGCAGCACCCCATAAAGGCTGACCGGGAGGCTGCCGAGGATGATGGTCAGCACCAGGCGATCGATTTGCTCCTTTCTTCGGAGATGAGCCAGTATGGCAGTAAGAATCACCAGATAGGAGAGGGTGGTATATGCCCCTTGTAGCCTTTGATAAGACCCCAATAAGCTGACGCGTGGATTGAGCGAAAAAAGGGTTGAAAGGCACACCACTAAGAGCATGAGTCCCACCGGCAAAAGAATCGGTGTGCGCCACCAACGGCGAAACGCGGTTTTTACTTCCTCTTTACTAGGCAGGCGCAAAGAACCTTTCCCCAGACTTTTGACCAACCACGCGGCGATAATGACCAACGCCAAAGAGCGCAACAGGGCAATTTTGTCCGGCTCAAAGATGCGGCTGGAGTAGATGTTGAAAAAAACGGGGGTTAATAGCACAGCAGCCAGCCACGCAGCCTCGATCAACCCATCCGCCAGGCGACTTAGTTTTATGTCCAAAGGCTTTAATCCATATTCATCGAGAAGTGTGCTGATCATCCCAAATTGGGCTGAGCAGCCCTGGTGCCATACACCATATTATAACAACCCGCGCATGGATGAGAGGCGTCGCACCGCCCCGGCGCGGGCTAAATCGAACCAGCGCCTCTGGAACAACACACGCCAATCTGCGCGCAATGCCTGCTGAAACCAATGCCAGGCCTGCAAGTAACGCTTTGACTTTAAAAACCCATAGAAGGCATACAGGCAGACCAGGCTTCGCGTCTTTCTTTCCTGTTCCTGTAGCTCTGCCTCTGAAAGGCCGGTTATCGAGGCAAGGTGAGGTACACTGCGCGTGCGCTCCAGCACCATCAAGTGCTCCAATGCCATCTGGGCAGATTGAGTGGCGGTCTTAGAACGCGCGCTGATCCGAAAATAGGCTAATGTATCTGGCACACGGAAAAATTTCGCCCCATGCAACGCCAGGCGAATCCAGAACTCATAATCCATGACATAGTGCAAAGATTCATCGAGTATGCCCGCCTGTTCCATGATGGTACGCCTCCAGAGAGCACCAGGCTGGTTGACCAAGCACTCTCCCAAAACAAACTGTTTATTGAAAACCACCCGATCCTTAGGCAGTTCAGGAGTTGGCACCAATTGGCCGCGCGCATCGATGCGCTGCACATGACCATAGACGACATCCACTTCTTTATGTTCCAGGAAGGTTTGCACACAACGTTGCACCGCCTGGGGTAGCAAGAGGTCATCGGCGTTCAGCCACCCCAGAACTTCTCCCTTGGCGCGCATCAGTCCCTTGTTAATCGCATGTGCCTGACCGCGGTCTTTAGTCGATTCCCAATAAGCCAGGCGTGGGGCATAGCGCTGGATGATTTTGAGACTGCGATCTGACGAACCTCCGTCAATGATGATGTACTCAATGTTCGGATAGCTCTGCTGAAGTACCGAACGGATGGTCTCTTCCAGGAACATCTCCTGGTTGAGTGTCGGCGTGACGATCGAAACCAAAGGTGCACCCTGTGCCATAGGAACCCCAGCTAACTAAGAGGGGCATCCGGCGATGGTTTTTCTTCCATCAACCAAAGGTTTGCCCAGACATTAAAGCGATAGACCGCATACAGCACGGATAACACAAAACCGCGAATCCCATCCCTAAAAGCTTGTAAATAGATAAAATTTTTTCCAAAGGATTTTACCGGTTCCCAAAAGAGACGCCATAACCGAAATCGAGCACCATCTCGAAACATCTGTTCGGCTTCCAAACGGGCATACATCCCTAATGTTTTGTGGACATACGCTTCAATCGTGTGAGCTGCGATGTGCAGTATGTAATAATCCGCCGGTAACCGCACCATACTGGGATGCATGGCGACTGCCTTGAAGTTTTGGTGCACATCCTCTTCGCTCTTTCGGTAGCTTTCCAGGTACGTTGACTTACGAAAAAAGCGGGCAAACTCACTACGAAAAAACTGCCCATGACGCATCCAGCCGCCAAAATACCAGTTCAACCGCCTAAATGAGACGACCTGCACCTTCTGTGTTTCGACGATCTCTTTGAGCTTTTCTGCCAATGGCGCGGTCATCCGCTCATCAGCGTCTAAAACCAAAATCCATTCATTTTTGGCTTGCGAGATGGCAAAATGGCGGGCAGGTTCGACAAAGCCTGTCCGTGCGTGATAGATCACCCGCGCGCCGAAGCTTTTAGCGATTTCCACCGTTCGGTCATCGCTATACATATCGCACACCAAGAGCTCATCTGCCAGGTTCTGTACACTGCGGATGCACGCCTCAATGTTACGCTCTTCGTTAAGGGTGTTGATGACCACCGAAATCATCGTTCATCCTTCCGTTATCGGTTTTTACATCCATATCCATGGCTGTTATCCACGCGGGGTACCTCGCTTATTCAATAAATCCACCAATGGTTCCTTCCAGAAGCTGTTTATCTCGTCCCTTTCAAGTAGCTTTATCAGTCTATTCTTCAAATCTAGGATCAACACAATTTCGCGTCCGGTTTGCATGAGCATTCGCCCCTCGGCGATGATGAGAACTGCCAGGAACGTGGTCACATAACTAACGCTTAGGGTCACCAAAGCCAATAAATCCGAAGCAAAGAGCATATCCACCCTGTTCAATGCCAGGCTGAATAAGACCCCAACCAACAGGGCAAGCAGAGGGGAGAAGAACAACTTGGTCAACGAAAAATCGATATGCTGGCGCACGAAATGTAACAAAAGCGCCATACCTATGAACAACATTACATCCACACCCAAAGCCACACCTTGAATACCGAACGGTAATCCTAATGCGAACAGGCAAACGAGCAACACGAAAAATTGGACTATGCGCGCCAGGCTCAGTTTCTCTGGTCTTCCTACGGCAATTAAAACGGAGCCAATGGTCACCTTGATCGGATCCAACAGGGTGAACACCAACATCAAACGATAAGCCGGTACCATAGGTAACCATTGTTCTCCCAGGAGCAGGCGGGTGAAATAGGGCGCGATCAGCGCCAACCACCCACCAAGCAAGAAGGCGGTGCGAATCATGATGATATTGATTTTCATGAAGGCTTGAGAGAGCCGTTCACGCGCATATTTCAACTCGGCATATGTGCCCATGGCGACCAAATTGATCGGCGCCGACAGCACCAGGCGCGGATAGATGGCGATCTTATAAGCGCGCGAGTAATATCCCAAAGCCCGATCGCCCAAGAAGATGTTCGTCCATAGGTCATCGATATGATCCAAAGCGATGCCCAGCGCATTTGCCCACACAAATCGGCTTCCAAAGTCAAGAAAATAGCGCATCACTGGGGCATCCCAATAGAGGCGTGGCATCCAGATCGGACGCCAAAAATACATGGCCATCACATTCCAAATCAGCGTGACAACCGGTGAGATGAGCAACGCCCAAATTGAGCGCGTGGATAAGGCAATTGCGGCAGAAGCAATGAAGACAAATACCGCATTGAGCACATCGATGATCGCCAGGCGTTTATGTTGCACGCGGCGCATAAGGATCAGGCGCGGCATATCCAGCACTTTTGAAAGGAACCCGGTCGTGGCATAAATCAACAAAACCATCTGGCGTGTTTCGGTCAAGAAGAGCAGGCTACCGCCGATGAGTAAAAGCGACCAAATGGCGGTGAAGATCAGTCGCAATGTAAAAAACGCCGCTGCAGCCTTGCTCTCATCCTCGGTTTCGGGGGAGCGGTGAAAAAACGCCCCGGTCATGCCAAATTCAAACAGCGTGTAACTGATCATCCCCACCGCGGTCATCCCCTCGGTGATGCCAAAGAACTCAACCGGCAACAGGCGCGCCAGCAAAACGGTTTGAACAAAACTGACCGGCAGGTGGAAAAATTGGGCTACGATGTTCCAGGTGATCGAGGTGACACTACGGCTGGCAAGAGGCATGCCCGACGGTGAGGTCATCGCCGCATCTTGTGGTACAGGTGGTGTTCCATTTTGTTCCATAAAAGCGGGGTAAGTATAGCATTGAACGCGCGTGTAGATGTTATACTTTCGCCAGGCAGCGGCTCCCAAACATGGCGCAAAAGGATGCAAAATGCGCGTTGTAATTGATGCCCGATTGATCCTTCCCGAAATGACCGGCATTGGACGCTATCTGTTGGGATTGATCCAAGGGTTGGAAACCACGATCCGCGATGAAACCGTGGAAGTCTGGGCTCATGCCGGGTTGCCCCCGAATCACCCCCTCAGGACAATCAAATTCCATAATATCCATGTCCAATGGCTCACGATGAATCACAAGAGCATGCATCAGCTTTGGGGCATGCCTGCCCGCCTGATGCAACAAGGTGCCGACGTGTTACATGTGCCTCATTTTAACATTCCCTTACACTACCCCGGCAAACTCGTCGTTACCATCCACAACCTCCTGTATTTCACCCATCCCCAATGGCTAAGTGGCTGGAGCAGGCTCAAAGGGAGAGTAGTACAAAGCATGACCCAACTGGCCGCGCGTAAAGCCGATAGGGTGATTGCCGTTTCCCACTTCATCAAAAGTGAGGTGCATTCTAGGGCAAAAATCCCCCTAGAAAAAATCACCGTGATCCATCACGGAGTTGAGCGGCATCAGTTTCAGCAGTTCAGCCGAAACAGCGGGACCCAATTGCTGGAAGAGTATCGCCTCTCCCCCCCATTCCTACTCTTTGTGGGAGAACGTCGGCCGCATAAAAACATCCCCACGCTCATCGAAGCCTATCGCATCTTCCGGGAACTCAGCCAAAAAAATTATTCCCTAGTCATCGCTGGGAAACGATATGCAGACTATCATGAGCCTGAAGATTACGTCAGGCGATTGGGGCTGGAGCAACACGTACATTTCATTGACCATCAAGAAGGTGAGGCATTGATCTCCTTATATCACCTGGCAGATGCCTTCGTCTTGCTTTCCACCTATGAAGGCTTTGGCTTACCTCTAATCGAAGCCATGGCGGCGGGAACTCCTGTGGTCGCTTCCCATTGCACGGCGATCCCGGAAGTCGTCGGGGAGGCGGGTATCCTCGTCTCTCCGTATGAGCCCGAGCAGGCAGCGCATGCCTTGCTGAAAGTCGTGCCTGGTGGAGCAATGCGCCAATGGCTGATTGCCCGCGGCAAGGAACGCGTCAAGCAATTTACCTGGGAGCAATGCGCTCGCCAGACTCTAGAAATCTATCGCGCCACATGTGAAATGGAGCAGCATGCCTGAAACGCCTGCCCGCGTGTATCATGTCATCACGCGCATGATCGTTGGAGGGGCGCAAGAGAACACGCTGTACACCTGCGCGCTTCTCGACAAACAGCGCTATCAAACCCGCCTGATCAGCGGAGCACAAACGGGCAGCGAGGGCAGCCTTCTTGAAGAAACACGCACGCATGGCATAGACCTGCTTGTGCTGAATGACCTGGTGCGTCAGATTCACCCACTAAAGGATTTGCGCGCTTTAATTCAACTCTACCGTCTCTTCCGTCAGAATCAGGTGCATATCGTCCACACGCACAGTTCCAAAGCCGGCATCTTAGGGCGCCTGGCAGCCAGGCTTGCCCATGTGCCCATCATCGTGCATACCGTGCATGGCTGGAGCTTCCATGAACACATGAGCCCCGTAATGCGACACATCTACATTTTGCTTGAACGGTGGATGGCACGTTTTACCCATGCTCTAATCGTGGTGGCGCAGCAGGATACGTTCAAAGGGCTGGCTGCGCATATAGGAGAAAAGCGCCAATACCAGCTCATTCGCAGCGCCATCCCTCTAGAGATATTTGACGTCAGGCGTTATCACAGAGATGCAATCAGAAAGGAATTAGATATCCCAATACACACGCTCGTAGTCGGCAATGTCGGCCGTTTTTCGGCACAGAAGAACCCACTCACCTGGATCCAAACCGCTGCGGAAATCGCCCGCAAAAACCAAGAGACATTTTTTCTGCTGGTAGGGGATGGCCCATTACGCCCCCAGGTGGAGGCGCGACTGCGTGACTTGGGCTTGCAAGATCGAACCCGGCTCACAGGCTTGCGGCGCGATGTCCCGCGCATGCTCGCGGCCATGGACATCTTCCTGCTCACATCATTATGGGAAGGCTTGCCGCGCGTCTTGCCCCAGGCGCTGGCTATGGGGCTACCCATCGTCGCCCATCGCATCGATGGGATTTCAGATATCGTTGAACACGGTGTCAATGGCTACCTTTGCCCGCCTGACGATATAAACGCCCTCAGCCAAAGCTGCCTGACACTCATCGAGAATGCTTCGTTGCGCCAGCAAATGGCTGAAAGGGCGCGCGCTTCAGTGCGAAAGGATTTCGATTTGCGAACTATGATTGCGCAAATCGACCAGCTTTATGAGAGGCTGCTCTCACAAGAACAAAATTCAAGCGAATAAGGACAAGCCCTATTGATCTCTAACCCCTGCAGGTAGCACATGAGTTCGAATGACATGTGGCACAGGTCGAGCCGCTGGCGGTGACTGCCCGTCCATCGCTTTGCGCGAAGAATACCGATAACACCCGATTGGTGTGTGCGCTATGGCATTGTTGACAGGCGATCGGTTCGTCGGCTTCTTGGATGCTGCGCAGCACCTCAAACCGTGTGCCGCAATCCACACAGCGATATTCGTATATAGGCATGAGATAACCTCTATATGAAATTCGATGACAACTTCATCGTTCTCGGTTATTATTGTAGCACAACAGCTGACGATTTGTGGAGAAACTTATGCAGAAATCAAAGCGATACCTTCCTGCCGCGTTCATGTTCATCATTTTCCTAAGCCCAAGCTGCAACTTACCTTTAGAGCCAACCATCACCTCCACCCCGGACACAGGCGCAGCATATACAGCCGCAGCGCAAACCATTGCCGCGCAGCTTACGGCTATCTCTCAACCGGAGGGTAGCACCGCGATAAGCCAGACTGCTGAAAGCACCCTCCAACCGACCAATGGGACAACACCCACGGAGACCTTCCCGCCTACTTCAACGCCCATGCCGACGCGCACACCGCTGCTTACCGATACACCCACACCGACGGCAACGCTTTCTCCATCCCCCTCACCCGACCTTTCCGCAGAAGACCCCGCTGTGCGGTTAGGGGCGCCCGATTGGGAAGACAATTTCCAAGACACCACGAATTGGCCAATTTACACCGACGATCATGTAGAGATGCGACTGGCAGATGAGGCGCTTTACATGAAAGCGCTCAATCCCGATAAGTATGAGGCGTGGATGCTCTCCTGGCCCTTTCTCACCGATTTCTACCTCGAAGTGACGGCCACACTTGGAGAATGTAGCGGCGCAGATCGCTATGGCCTGTTGGCGCGCGCCTCCGACCCCATGCATGCCTACCTGTTCGGTTTTACTTGCGATGGCAAGTACGCGCTACGCTATTGGAATGGGAACAGTTTTCGCGCGTTGATCGGCTGGACATTCAGCGAATTCATCCTGGCAGGCAAAGACCAGACCAACCGATTGGGATTCTTAGCAGAGGGCGCAAAAATCAGTTTATACGCCAATGGTCATCTTCTGGGTGAAATAAGCGACGAAACTTCTCTTCAAGGTGCGTTCGGCCTCTTTGTTGGCGCGTTCACTACCCCGAACTTCACCGTCAAGATCGAAAAGGTCGCCTATTGGGAACTGCCCTGACCTCCCAAGGCAGGCACGGCGAGGCTCCTTTCTTCAGGAACGCGGCGCAGAAGATATGCGCTAACCAACACACATAACGCTCCTAAGATAAAGATGCTGAAATAACCCCACCAGGCATTTGGGCGCAAAGCGTTAAGGATGTCGATCATCGGCCCTTCGAGCCGGCCAATGGCTGCGGCTCCAGCCGTTGCCAGGTTGGTCAGCCCCAGGAATTTCCCTTCCTCACCTGATGGAGCAAGCTTGTTTGCCAGCGCCCAGTTGGAAGTGAGGAATAAGCCAATCCCCACCCCTAATACACTACCAAAAAAGAGCAATTGAGTCGGAGTGCGTACCAGCAGGAGGAGTAAAAAGCCAATACACCCAATCCCACTGGCAATAAAAGAGATGCGCCTGTTTCCTATGCGGTCACCCAGCCAACCCCCGGCAAGCACAAAGACTAAAATCGTAAGGGTGATCACGGCTAAAAGGTTGCCCGTCAGTTGCACTGCGTTCTCCACAGCGAGCACATCGCGCACGTAATACTGGGCAAAGGTTTGCACTCCATAGATGCCAATCAAATAAAACAACCGGGAAGCGATCAGGCGAAAAAATTCGGTATGTCTCCGCGCATCCGAGATAATCGTCCTCCACCATGGCAGGTAACGTGTTGAAGGAGGCGCATTGCGCGAGTCGGACTCCTTCACCCCAAACAGGGTAATCAATGCACCTGCTGCCAAAACACCCGCAATGAGCGCTAAAACCCCTATTGGATGGCGTGTCTCGGCACGAAAAATGTTCCCTAAAAGCAGAGAAGAAACGACCAAACCGCTCATGTCGATCAAATTCTTGATGCCGCTGGCTAATCCCATCTGTTTGTCCGGCACCTGGTCGGGGAGCAGCCCTTGCGCTGGACCATGGGCGATGTTCGAGCTGAACTGCAAGCCGAGATATCCCAAAGCGATCCACCCCAATCCTCCCGACCAACCTAAAATGGCCAGGAATACGAAGTCAACCAGGGTGCCCAAGGCAATCAATGGCCGACGGCGCCCCCATGCCGAAGCCCAACGGTCACTCAAGCCACCAGAGAACGGCTGCACCACCATAGCAATGATCAAACCGAAAAAGGTGAGCAAGCCCAAATAGGTGTTCTTTTGTGCTTCCGGCACCAGATGAAGCAGCACGGCTGGCAGGATGAGCACATGTAATCCGTTCCACATAAAAGACAACCCAAACCAATACGCATTCAGAGCAAGGATTTTAGAGATACTGATGGGTTTCATGACATCCCTCCGTGATCAAATTCGCCGCGCAAATTGCTCGGCAGGCAGGCAGCGATGTGTTGCATTACTTTACGAGCAACGAATAATTCATCCTCTTTCTTTAAGGATTTCCCCGAGGCGCATAAAGTATAGGGGGCTCCAAAATGAAGGCATGCATGTTCACCTTCTTCATAGAATCCCACAGGAAGGATCATCAGCCCCAATTCTACGAGTTTGGCGATAAATCGCCCGACACCGCTTGGGGGGAGGTGCAACTGACCGCCTGGGTGATCCTGCCCTTCCGGAGCCAGACCAATCACCGCATCGGGGTGAACCTTCACATAACTTAACACCTGACGTACACTGGTGGCGCGTTGCTGCTCTTCACCGCGTTGAGGCGGCATTGGAGGCATGAGGAAAAATTGATACATGTGCGCAATCCTGATAAAAACCCGGCGTGTAAGCGGGGTGAACAGCCGATGACGCAGAGAATCGGTGAAGCGCCAGGCGTTGGTCATAATCCAGCGCACTTCACCGGGCAGGTAAGCACTGGCCGCAAGCGCCAACCACCAGGCGCGAAACCCAGGCCGTGAATAATGGTTTACCGTCATAACAAACCCCCCTTGCTCAGGGATATTTTGTAAACCCGTTACGATACAAGGGGGGGAGAGGACTTCCACACATCGACGTGCATCCTGCGCGAAGGAGCGTTGACGCATCAAAAAGAGGTCAACCAGCCAAGCAGGCAGCTCGTTCCAGGGAAGAGGGTACCGTGGTGGCATTGCCTCAGGAGGCTGACTTCGTCCAATTCAACAGGAGCTGCACCAATAACCGAACTCCAAAACCCGTTCCACCTTTCTGAATGTAACCTTCGTCCTTATCGCTTAACGCCATACCGGCCATGTCGATATGCGCCCATGGATAGGAAACGAACTCCTTAAGAAAAGCTGCCGAAGTCCCTACACCTCCATTGCGCCCACCGCTGTTTTTGATATCCGCGACGTCCGATTTTATCTTTCGACTGTAATCTTCGTACAGAGGAAGAGGCCAGAGACGCTCGTGGGTGATTTCCGCACTATCCAGCAATTTTTGCCGCAAGGCATCGTCATTGCTAAACAAGCCGGCGGCGACATTCGCACCCAATGCGATGACACATGCACCCGTTAGAGTTGCCAGGTTGACCACGGCTTTAGGCTGGTAGCGATGGGCATACACCAATGCATCCGCGAGGATCAAACGCCCTTCTGCATCGGTGCTGATGATTTCAATGCTTTTGCCATTGCTGGCGAAGATCACATCTGCCGGGTGATACGCGCTGGCATCCGGCATGTTCTCGGTGCAAGGAGCCAAGCACACCACATGCAATGGCAGGTTTAGAAGGCCGACCACCTTCATCGCCCCCAACACAGCCGCAGCCCCGGCCATGTCACATTTCATTTCCTCCATCTTCTCGCCAGGCTTCAGGGAGATACCGCCTGTATCGAAGGTGATCCCCTTTCCAATGATTACCAACGTCCCAAGATTAGATTGGGAGGGTGCATGTTCCAAAACGATAAATTGAGGCTCCTCCCCAGCGCCTTTGGCTACAGCCAGAAAGGCGCCCATCTTTTGGCTTTCTGCCCATTGGCGATCACCCACAAAAACGTTCATGTGATGGTCATCGGCAATCTGGGCGGCTACTTCGGCCATTTTCTTGGGCGTGGCCATGTTTGGCGGCATGTTTACCAGGTCGCGCGCCAACTGCACGCCCTGACAAATCCTTTCAGCAAGTTGCGCCCCTTGGCGTACGCTCTCAATTTTTTCTGTAGCGAATTCCACCAGGCGCAATTCCTGCGGATCTTTAGGCCGCTCTTCCGCATTTTGAAGCGCGTCATAACGATATAAGCCTAGAATGGATCCTTCAACGGTTGCCTGGGCAGCCAATTCGGGCGAAACGCCTCCTTCCCCGCCTCCATGCACCACTGTGGCCACGCTTTGTGCATTCAGCTCCCTGGCGCGACGGATGCCAGCCGAAGCTACCTGGCGGATGACTTCTACATCGAACTTCTCGCGCTTGCCCAAACCCAGCAGTATTACCCGCTTAGCAGGCAGAGCACCGCGCGGATACAGCACCACCATTTCCTTTTGTTTGCCTTTGAAGTCTCCGTTGGAAATCAATTCGCGAATCGCCCCATGGAGCGCCTGATCCACCGCGCCTGTCGCCCCACCGGGTTCTGGGGTGCCTTCAAACAGGTTGACAATCATCGTATCTGCGGTGGTCTTCTCAATACTACCTTGTTCCACAATAACATTCATAGCGAATCTCCTGAATACCCTTTCTCAATAAAAATCGGTGTGCATGTGGATCGCGCTTGGGTCAACTGACGCGCAGTGACCGTCCGAGCGGCACCTCTTCAAGCCGATACGCAGAGCATAGATGAGGATAAAGGAGCACAAACTCGGATCTATGCTCTATTATTTTACCAATGTTCGTAACGCACAAGTTCAGATAATGGTTTGCGCTCTTTTTCAGTGGGTTGATCCGCCGGGTAACCTAATGGGGTAAAGATGAGCGGCTCGATCCCTTTGGGCAGCTTTAAAATTTCGCGCGCTGCCTGGGCGTTAAATGCCGCGATCCAGCAGGTGCCCAACCCCAAATCTGTGGCTGCCAGGATGAGATGATCCATGACGATTGCCACATCTACATCCAGGTAGCGGCGCTGATCTTCCGAGCGCACCCAGGCAGTGCGCGGCACGCCACACGCACAGATGATCAACGGCGCCTGGACGAACCATTCCTTAGAGTAAATACGCAACAGCTCTTCCTCGCGCCCGCGCGTATGGATGACAATGATTTGAAATGGCTGGCGATTAGCGGCGGTAGGGGCTAACCTGGCTGCCTCCAAGATCATTTCCAGTTTCTCTGGCTCTACTTCATCTGACTTATATGCCCGCACGCTATATCGTTTGCGAATCAGCTCCATGTATTCCATGACATTCTCCTCGTGGTTTTTCGTCAGTTTTTATGATGACATTATATCTGTTGATCTTCGTAACTGTTGGGGTCGACCAGCAATCTCCCCAAGCGCAGCGCGGCAACTGCATCCAAAGAATGCAAGGGGGTCTGCACCTGGATGATGCGCTTCACTCGATCCACCTCGGTGATGATTCCCAAAGCCAGACAAGACCCGTCCCGATCTTCAAAGGCAAGTAATCCATGTAAACGAAACCAGGGAAGGGGAAAGATGGCGAATTCCGTCCAATGTACACGCAATGATTTAGTGTTTTGAAAATACTTCGCAAAGCTTTGTTGCCGATGGGCACGCCTTTCCTGAGGTGAGCGCACCACCACGGATGGGGCAGGTTTCAAAACAATCACCCTGGTTCGGCCGCTCCGTTGGAGCGGTAGGATCAAAGGCACTAATTCCTCTTCGCGCTGAATGGCGATCACCCATTGAGGGCGATGCAGTTCCACCTTTGCCAGCTTCAACGCCAGCCCACCCTGCGCGGCGTCCACTAATCCCGAAGTGTCATAAAGCACCATCGGAATGTTGCGCTCTTTCGCTAGATTGATTAAGTATGCACTCCCAATCAAAATGGGAAGCATATGACCGCGCGGCGTTGTTGAACCGATAAAATAACGCACTGCGGCGCGTTTTTCCTCCTCACCCGCCTGCTCTTCGAAGAACAGTGTGAGCGTTGCCGGTGGACCTAAGGAACTTTGCCCCGGATCGCCATCTAAAAGTGCCACCTTTCTCCCCGAAGCCTTCCACTTCTGGTATAGAAAACGCGCCAAGGTGGACTTGCCCACATCCGTTCCCCCAACCACCAATACTGTTCCTTCCATGTTATGAGGCAGGGCTTCCTCCCAGGCTTGCGGAACGGTCAAGGCAGAGGGGAGTTGAATGCCTCGACTCACGAATACATCATCGACAAGCATATCACCGCCCAAGGTTGATAGAGAGGTCCACAACAAGGTAGCCGGAGCAATTCAATCAGTCAAAAGCCTTACTGGGCGTAATAATTCCAGGTCGAATGCATCCATGCGCTCTGCTCCTAAAGCGCGCAGATGACGATAAGCCTGCGCCACATCCATGCGTAGAGCAGCCACATCCACGCCCTGACAACGCTCAGGAAGCGGGTACAACCACTGCCTGAGGCGCATAAACATCTTCAGCGCGCCTCTATAGTTCTTGCGCCTGATCTGCAAATAAGCCACCGCGACCTGTAAGATCGCCCGATATAGTTCACCTTGTGTAGAGGTCTCTAGTTTCAGGGCTTCTTCGAGCGCCTCATGCGCCTCAAAATACAAGCCGCGGTTGAACAATGCGATGCCTTTCTCGGCATATGGAGACAAAGGTCGTTGACAAAAAGCTTCAATTGCAGAAAAATCGGGCACGCGGGCATATTCCTTCACGATGCGCGCCGCGTGAGCGCTTACTTCTTTCCAGGAGAGCACGTCATCCGCGCCATAGCGATGGCCTAATGCGGATATTCGAGCATCACATCGGTTCGCAAAGGCAATCACCGGGAACCGACGGCTGGCAGGGACGGACTTCAGCAAAGGCATCCACTCCTGCCAGGGCAGCGCATGGTGATCCAAATCAAAGAAGGTCAACGCGGGTTGCCAGAGGGTGATTTGATCCACAAGCAATGCCTTCGAACCGACAGTCGGTTCCGCAAATTGGTGGAAGTCTCCCTCCTGCGTGCGAGGGGCGATCTGGTCACGTTCAGTGATCCAGATCAGCGGGAAATCCGTTGCGCCGAGCTGACTTAAAAATCGTTTTGTCTGCCTCTTTTTGGCACAGAACAACACTAAGGGTTGAGCGGTTCTACTTGAGAACATCTCCCAGGTTAATCGAGAGGTTGGGGCAAGGCTCACCGCGCATCGGATCTTGCGCTCTTGACGAGGTCAAATGCGTAGGCGAAATCAAATCTTCTTGATGAACACGCGGTGGTTTTTATACGGTTTTCCGCCCAGGTTGATCAAATCTTTGCGCATTTGTACCGCCGTTTCTGCCACCTGGGTCATCTCCGCATGCGCGAAATTGAAATCCGGAGAGCGCACAGTCTTTTCCATTTCGGAATACAGCAAGGCGTTCCCTCCCCGGCCCTGAAACTCGGGCAGGATGCCGGCACCATTCAACGCGATCCAATCTGTACGGCGCAATTCCATGAGAATGTCCACGATACCGAACGGAAGGATTTTGCCTTTACACCGCTGGATCGCCGCCGAGACATCTGGAAATCCTAACAAGAACCCAACCACATCTTCGCCATGGGTGATGATTTTGATCAATCGATGGTCTGCTATGGTCATGATGTTATCCACGACGAACTTGACCTCTCGCTCGGTCAAAGGGTAATACTCCCAATTGTTGACAAAGGCGTTGTTGTAAGCCTTGCCAATGCGTGGCGACCAGTCGATCAGCTCACGTTTGTTCTTGAAGCGTTTCACCTGCAAAGTGCCTCGCTGTTGAACGCGTTCGGCAATGCGGTGGATGCGCTCATCCAGATGAAAACTCTCCCGCGGCAGATAACAAGAGACAAAATCCACTTCTTTTTGAAAGCCCATTTGCTCCATAAAGGAAGGCAGGTAAGCATGGTTATAACTCACCATGGTCATCATCTGGCGGTGCTCAAAGCCCTCGATGAGCATGCCATAACCATCCAGGGGACCCATTCCTTTTGGACCCAGCATCGTATCCAGGCCACGCTGATGCGCCCATTCATAGGCGCGTTCAAACAATGCTTGGGCAGTTTCCAGGTTGTTCTCACACTCAAATAAGTAGAAGTGCGCATACTTTGTTCCATGATACTGATTGAAGCGCTTGTTTTCAAAGACTCCGATTCTCCCCACGTCTTTGCCATCCCGCACGGCAATGAAGAAATCGCCATCCGAATGTTCGAAGAAAGGATGCTTCTCACGATTGAGCATGGTTTCGACGTCCATCAAGATGGGCGGCACCCATTGAGGCGTGGATTGATAGAACTGGAAAGGGAGATGAACAAAACGTTTCACCTGTGCTTTCAGGTGGGTGTCAACTTTTTCAACGGTTAGCATAATTCCTCCAGATGTGATTAAAGTGGATGCAATTTAGGAAAAGGGCACCCACAATATTAACACACTTTCATCTCATTGGAGGCATGGATGACGCGCGCCAGATCACTCCAACGGGATAAAGCTTTCTGCATGACCCGCTTAGGGGAAACCTTTTTAGGTCATCGGTGCACTTGCGTGCTCAGTTGATCGAACATCGCAACCTGCGCTTCGTCCAAGCGCCAGCCAAGCGCACCAATGTTCTCCTGCGCCTGTTGCGCATTTTTCGCGCCTGGAATGGGCACGGCGCCTTTTGCCATGACCCAATTCAAGGCGACTTGAGCGGGCGTCTTCCCGCCTAGTGCCTCCCCAATTTGCTTCAATCCTTCGATCAGTGGTTGTATCTTGCGCAAATATGAGCGTGAATACCTTCTACCGCGCACCCCGGGTGGGGGATTCTGCCAGGTGTATTTGCCGCTCAACATCCCCTGTGCCAGGGGGCTGTAAGCGATCAAAGTTACTCCAAGTTCCTGACAGGTCTTGAGTAGCCCATTGAACTCGACGCGTCGATCCAGGAGATGGTAGGGCAACTGATTGGAAGCCAGCGGGAGGTTATGTCTTTGAAGCACTTCGTAGGCGCGCAGCATTTGTTCGCGGTTGTAGTTCGAAACCCCTACGGCAAGTGTTTGTCCACTCTCAGCAGCCCAGGCAAGCGCTTCTGCCCAAGTTTCGATGGAGACGGGTGGAAAAGGCCAATGCAATTGGTAAAGATGCACCTGCGACATTTTCAAGCGTGCCAGGCTGGAGCGTAGAGCGCGAAGTAGATCTTTGCCGCGCCATCGCCAAGGGTAAGGAAAAAACTTCGTTGCCACAACCAGGGATTTATCCTCAGCCACCAGCCGTCCGAGAATGCGCTCTGAGCGACCCATACCATACGCCTCTGCGGTGTCGAAAAAATTCACCCCAGCAGCGACACTGATGCGAAAAGCTTGCTCCAGGTCGTGTTCACCGTAACCATGTCCATAATCCCAAAAGAATTTGTCCCCCCAAGCCCAGGTTCCGATGCCAAGCGGGCTAATCTGAAGCGAGGTCTTTCCTAAAAAAATCTTTTGCATTTCCATATGAGGCCCTCCAAACGGTTCTCAGTCGAACAGCGTTTACCTTCCGAAGAACTGCTGTATTGTTTGCTTTGGGCGAAACAAGCGCATATATGCAGCGATATGTTCCACAGAGAATGGGCGAGGCTGCTCCACAAAGCGATGAATGGCATTCTGCCTGGTCACATTGCTCACCTGCAACAATTCTAACAGACTACGGGTCACCGGCGGGTTGGGTAGGAACCGCTCCATGAACATCACGACCAACCGAATCAAAGGCATGGGCAAACGCACCATCCACCGGCGGGCGCCAACCGCCTCAAGGGTACGACGTTCGATCTCCTCCAATGTCAATATCTCCGGTCCACCCAACTCGAATTCCTGCCCAATCGTTTCCGGATCTTCCAGCGCGGCAACGACACACGTGGCCACATCTTCCACCCAGACAGGTTGAAACTTCGTCTCTTTGGTGCCAATGATGGGAAAAATCAGCGGCGAAAATGGTACCAAACGGGCAAAGGTATTGGCAAATTCATCCTCTGGTCCCCAAATCACCGAAGGACGAAAAGCCGTCCATTTTAGGCTAGAAGCGGCTACGTATTCTTGTGCTTTTCCTTTAGAAGCCAAGAAGCGGTACGGAAGGCGAGAGTCCGCACCCAACTGGGAGATATTGATGAAACGAGGCACTTCGCACTTAACGGCTGCCCCCACCGCATTCACTGTACCCTGGTAGTTAATGCGTTCATAGCTCTTACCCCCCTTTTCAATAGCAATGGCTACAGTATGAATAATGGCAGAAGCGCTTTGAAAGGCTCGCTCTAAATCATCGGGGTTGGTCACATCCCCCGATGCCCATTCAATACCTAATCCTTGCAGCCGTCCTTCACGCTTGGCTCTTTCCGCATTGAAAACCAGAGCCCGCACCTGCTTCCCCTGCTGTGCCAGACGACGGGTTATATGACTTCCCAGATAACCGGATGCACCTGTAACAACGATCACATGAACCTCCTAAGGCATTTTTCCGATGGGATAATGATTGCATTATATGCTCAAAACCAGGATATGTCAATGTTTTGTACATATTCAAGCCACCTCCTTGACAGAACAAAGCCTCAATGCTACAATGATGTATAAATTTTTTGAACAATAAGGAGCATGTATGGCGACATTACCGCATGTGCTGGTTGGTGGAGACAAGCCTTTGTTTAACATTGGAGCGGTTTCCCGCCTGACGGGCCTCTCCATGGCAACATTACGTGCTTGGGAGCGCCGCTATGGCTTTCCTCAATCCAAGCGCACCGAGGGGGGTCATCGTCTTTACTCTGAACAAGACATCTTGCAGTTGCAATGGGTCAAGGCGCGCATCCAGGAGGGGATGCAAACCTCCCAAGCCATTCAAGCGCTCTACCATCAAACGCAACTTGGGCATGTCAGCCAACCAGAACCTGCGCCTCTCCTGCATCGGGTCTCAACTGCTGAGCCCCGGCCTAACCTGGCAATGTTTGCGGACCAGCTTTACGAAGCTCTCGTAGCACACCTCGAAGAGGAAGCCGCGCAAGTGCTGGCTAATGCCCTTGCTGTCGCTTCCCCAGAAGAGACCATCCTGCAGGTGATCGCCCCTGTGCTCGATAGGATCGGTAGCGCCTGGGAAAACGGGGAAATCGATATCGCCACAGAACACCTGGCAACCAATTTCCTACGCCAAAGGTTATTGATGTGGATGGTGAGTGGGCCACCACCCAGATTGACCCCTCCTATCATGTTGGCATGCGCTCCACAAGAGCTGCATGAAGGCAGTCTGCTGGTGCTAGGGGCCTTGTTGCGCCGGCGGCGTTGGCCTATTGCTTATCTCGGGCAAACAGTCCCTATGGCAGATTTAGCCAGTCTGGTGCGTGATTTAGAGCCCGATTTGGTCGTCCTCGTTGCCATGTCAGAAGAAACCGCCCAGGCTTTGCTCGATTTACCCGCTTACTTCCCAAACCTGGCGACTGAGGCCACGCCGGTCGTCGGCTATGGTGGCAGGTTTTTCGTGGAATATCCGGAATGGCGGATGCGCATTGCAGGGGAATATTTGGGAGATACATTTGAGGAAGGCGTTGCCAACATCGAACGCCTGTTGTTCTCCAGGGGAAAAAGGAGCTCATAAGGCTCAGCAGTGGTTCCATACGAGCGCATCGAGCTCTGTCACTGCTAAATAAAAAAACCACCCTGGGCGGATGGTTCTTATAGGGTGGGCGAAGGGGCTCGAACCCTCAACCGCCTGATCCACAGTCAGGTGCTCTGCCAGTTGAGCTACGCCCACCATGTGAGGGAAATTGTATCACTAAGCTGAGCCTCTTTCAAGCAAATCCGACAAGGTTTGTCCAACCTGGGAGCGGGTAACGCGTACCTGTTCCATACGAGCCAAATCTTTAATTGAAACTACCCCCTCGGAGATTTCATCAGGGCCAAGTAATATCACCAGGCGCATCCCCATGCGATCGGCGTATTTGATCTGCCGAGGCAACTTGGTCGCTTCTGGGTAACAAGCCACTTTGAAGCCCTGGCGGCGCAAATCGCCTGCCAGGCGAAACGACTCACCCATCGTTTCCTCACTGAACACGGTGACTAAAATGGGGGCTGGAGAAGTGTCCAGATGTGAAGGTAAATGCCCATAAGCCTCCAACACCAGGCTGATCACCAGATCCCCCATGGCAAATCCAACCGCCGGCACAGGCGTCCCGCCCACATCCGCCACCAGGTTGTCATACCGCCCACCTCCCAGGATGGCGCGAAACTCCCGCTTGACATCCCAGGCTTCAAACACAGTGCTGGTATAGTAATCTAAACCGCGAATGACATGCGGAGAAAAGCGCACAAATTCACCCATACCCAGCATATGTACACACTCAAAGAAGCGCTGCATCCGCTCCGATTTTTGCCATAATCCTTCATCCTGAAGGACATTCAATAACCCTTCATATTGAGAGGAGGTCAATCCGATTTCAAGGGCGTATGCGCGCCAATCTTCGGGCGAAAGCTTGTCTTTTCGATCGATGAGGTGAAACACCTCCAGCCGCTTCTCCATAGGTATGCCCAGGGCGAGAATCTCTCCCTCCATCAATTGCCGGTTGTTCACCAACAGGTGCACTTCCTGAGAGGTCAAGCCACATGCTTCAAGGAACGAGGCGGCAATCGCCACCATTTCCGCATCAGCTTGTGGGGTATCCACACCGATCAAATCGATGTTCCATTGAAAAAACTCTCGCGTGCGTCCTTTTTGTGGTCGCTCATACCGCCAGAAGGGCCCCCAAGACCACCAACGTAAAGGGAAGACCAATTGCCTTTGGCGTTGGGCAACCATGCGCGCCAGAGTAGGAGTGAGCTCAGGCCGCAAGGTGATCAACTCGCCTCCACGATCAGGAAAGACAAAGGATTGCTCCTTGACCAGCTCTTCTCCAGATTTCGCCGCGTACAGTTCCAATGTTTCTAAGAATGGCCCATCATACTCCTGATAGCCAAAGGATTCGGACACCTGGCGCGCCTTATCATAAAGA
Source organism: Anaerolineae bacterium (assembly GCA_037439525.1). Classification (GTDB taxonomy): domain Bacteria; phylum Chloroflexota; class Anaerolineae; order Anaerolineales; family UBA4823; genus JBBIVW01. Next base: position 27,812 of record JBBIVW010000005.1, on the reverse strand, counting down.
AAATTGCGCAGGCTCATTTCGCGAGGGTAGTAATCGCGCGTGCCTTTGACGGATTTTATCTCTTGTTTCGTCATCTTCTCATTTTCCCAAAGTAGCTGTTGCCGGCAATTCTTGCGGATTTTAGCATAAATCTGCAGGAATGAGGAACTACAAAGGGATGACTTAAATCAGGATCAACTCAGTCTGCGGATCGCTGAGAAACTCTGCGCCGTTTGGGGTGACCCAAATATCCTCTTCCAGGCCGATGTAACCATATTCTGGGACGAACAGTCCCGGCTCGATGGTGTAGACATGGCCCACCTCTACAGGGAATAACGGCGTCTCTCCGTAGCGTTCCCAAAGTGGTCCCAAAACCCCTGCGCCATCGTGAGCCAAGCGCCCCAAATGGTGACCTGTGGCGTATTTATATTCAGGGTAGCCTACATCGGTAACGATTCGGCGTGCAATGGCATCCACTTCGACTCCGCTCATCCCAGGTCGTATCTGGCGCACGGTCTCCTCTATCGCACGCCATATCGTGTCAAACCCCTTTTGGACTTCTTTGGGCGCATTGCGCTCGTTTCTCCTCAGCATGTATGCTACCCTTTGAATATCGGCGCAGTACTGGGCTTGCTTGACGCCAAAGTCGATGTGCAGGATGTGGCCTGGCTGAAGGATGCGCTCACCGGCGCTCACATGTCCGATCGGCGAATATGGGCCGGCGTTCACTGTCGGGCAGTGACCCTCCTCCCAGGCTGGTAATACACGGTAGGCTTTCATACGCGCGCGCATAAATTCAGACACCTGCTGCTCACTCCACCCTGGTTGGACAGCGGCAAAAGTTTCAGAAAAAATCTGCTGCGTGGTCTGAATAGCCGCTCGAATGCGCTCTATTTCCAGAGGCAGCTTTCTGCCACGCAAAGCCGCGTTCACCTGCTCCGCCGAAACCAGCCGTCCAGCCCAAGGAGTGCCCTCCAGGATTTCTTGCAGCACTTGAAACAAACCATAGCCCAATCCATCTCCTAAGACATCGTTGTGCGAATAATTGATGGCGATCGTTCTGGGGTTCAGCGCCTCCAAAACCCGAAGCAATTCGGGGCGGATGGATTCATGATAGGGAATTACTTCCGCATAGGCATCCAACTGCCGGGCAGTTTCCGCCTCGAGATGTCCAAGAATGATGTAATCTTTTCCATTTCTGCTGATGAGCAACGCACTTTGCCAGGTGAGGTCGTGATCGTAGATCAACTGCAACGCCGGATCCCCTGCTGCGCTGGTCTCGCGCACAAAGGTCAACCAGACATCGATGTCCAACTCCTGAAGAATCTCCTTCGCTTGTTTGACTTTTTGCCGAACGATTTCAGACATGCGCTCTCCCTCCAAAAGATCAGCGTAGTTCTACCGTGCGATGTACGCAGCCCGCGCGGTCACTGAGCACATGGATTTGGACTTGCGTCCCAACCGGAGCATGCACAACCCACTCCGTGCGCGCGCGGTTATCGGTTGGGGAGGCTTCCCATAAGCTGGTAACGGACAATTTATTGCTGCGCCCTTCCAGATGGCCTAATTCCACGCGGCGTTTGCCATTGATCAGCGCACATCCCGAAGGTGCCTCTAATTCGACGCGTACAGGTCGCATGGCTTTGCGTTTCTTCCCTTGTTGGCTGGTATATGTGGGTAGAAAGCCAGTGTTTTCCACCACCAGGTTGATATGAAAATCTTCCTCGCCGATCTGGGATACTTGCAAAGTATGCACGCGCAGATGAGGCAACAAATCACCCAACGCTAAAGCAAATGGTGAATTGCGCCCTGCCTCTGCGCCAATATAGCTCTTTGGAGGATTCCACCAGGAGTACAGCAAGTTCCAACCACCCAGTTCAACGCGTCCCAATTGTGGGTGGTCAAAAGGATACCAGTCCACATAGGCATCAGGTTCGCCATGTTCTTCGATCCATTTCAAGATTTGAAGATCTTCTTCATGTGGATGCTGGCGATACCACTCAATAAATTTACGATCTTTGATGCCTGCCTCATTGGGCAGATCCCACAGCTCAATGGTATAGGCATACACCCCCAGGTGATCGAACATCCAATCGTCAAACGCTCCGCTGGTGATTTCCTTGGGGTGGTATTTGAAATCATGAAAAGTGGAGACACACGGATATGCGGTGATTTTATTGCCGATTTCGCCAATCTTCTGCAACACCCATAGGTCTTCTGTCTCCATGGCATCATCGGGTTTGGTGCTGTACGGACGCAGGATGACGCGGCTGAAGGTGTGGTAAGCAATCGCCAGGTTAATATTCGCATGCCGCACGATAAAGTCGATCATGGCGCGCGTTTCGGGCTCAGAGGTGGGATATGGACCGGCGCCGGACTGTTCCTCTTCCGTGCGCCACTCGAAGGGAAAGTTGCGGTTGAAGTCCAAACCCTGTTGAGGGCGCGCCATCTTGATCAAGTAACCATCGTAATCCTCTAATAAACCTTCCGGGAAGAGGCGGTAATACTTGCCGCCATGTTCGTGAGGCTCACGTTTTTGCATCAAACGCGGGTCTAGCTCGCTGATCTTCCAATCCCCATGCGGGTCCTCCAGGCGCATTTGCAAAATGCGGCCATCCCCATCAACGTCCTGTCGATGAAGTCCTTCATCTTTATCATCCCACGGGTAAGGTCGAACCCCAGAACGGATATAGCGTGGCACCTTTGCCATTGCCCAGGCAGCGCCATCGGGGTTTACGCGCGGCACCAGGTAATACGTACATTCGTCCAGCAGGCGCGTGACGCGCTCGTCCTTCCCATGCCCCTCGAGCAAGGTATGGGCGATATGCAGGATGGTTGTCGTGCCGCTCAACTCGACGGCGTGAATGTTCGCATCCATCCACACCGCCGGTTTGGAAAGGTCATCGCCTGTTGCTCGGTTCGTGAGCGTGAGCAACCAAATCGGGCGTTTTTCATACGACTCGCCCAACACAGACACTTCGATCAGATCGGCGTAACGCTCCTTCCATTCTTTGAGAATGGTCTCAACTTCCTCGTTGGTGAAATAGTGATTGAAATCCATGTCAGCCTTCCTTGATCCATAACTCGTCAAATGGTGCTACAGTGATACAACCATTTTCTAACGGAATGCGCTGCCCTTGAAGGATCACCCCTGTTGGGGATAAGGCACGCAGGTCAAATTCTACCAGGGGATAAGGGAAAGGCAAAGTCCCTTGGGACTGCCAGTGAACCCGGACGCCCTGTTCATCACGTCTGATCTCAAATTGAGAGAGGTGAAAACCCTCATACCCGTCGCCATCATCCAGATATAACTGGCTCAAATGGATTTGGTCTTCCTCCGGAGGGAATACGCGCAGGGTCAAGCGTTCGCCATGTTGCAGCGGGAGCACACAGCCCGCGCGCACGAATACAGGGATATCCTCCAAGCCACTGCGCACCTCTACCCTGGCAGGACCGGGATATATCTGGGGCTTCCACAAGTCGCACCAACGACCCTCAGGCAGGCTGACAAAACGCCCTACCTCTCCTTGAGCGAGAATCGGTGCGACCAACAACGCATCACCCAAGAAAAACTGGTCTTCGATGTACCAGTACTCCATCTGTTCGGGATGTTCCCAAAACATAGGTCGCACCATCGGCCATCCCGTCTGGCAGCATTCCCAAGCCAGGGTGTACAGATACGGCATCAGGGCATAGCGAAACTTCAAGTAACGGCGAATGACGGAGGTGTATGGTTCTCCAAAAACCCATGGCTCGCGCCGCTTTGTGCCGATGGCAGAATGTGTGCGAAACAAAGGCAGGAAGGTAGCCATTTGGAACCAGCGCAGATATAGCTCTGGCGAGGGGTCCCCGCTAAAACCGCCGATGTCCACTCCATTGAAGGGGATGCCACTCAAGCCCATGCCCATAATATTGGGTAATGTGGCGCGCAGACTCTTCCATGAACTCTCACAGTCACCGGTCCATTTCCAGGCATACCGTTGCTGGGATACCCATCCAGAGCGCGAAAGGATCCATGGGCGCCGTTGAGGAGCACAAGCTTGCAAAGCTTCGAAACCCGCCCGGTTCATCATCAACGCGTACAGGTTGTGCGCTTCTCGGTGGTCGCTTTTCTGCCCTTCCATGTGATGCTGAACCTCGAAGGGTAAGGTGTTTTGCCCCAATAAGCTAAACGAAGTGGGTTCGTTCATATCATGCCAAAAACCAGCCACACCCTGTTCTACCAATGCCGGGTAATGGGAACCCCACCATTGCCGCACCTCCTCATTCGTGAAATCGGGGAATGCGCTTGTTCCCGGCCAAACTACCCCGGCAAACTCCTGCCCGTTGCTCAAAGTGCAAAAAGCCCTCATGTGCTTTCCTTCTTGGTACACCGCATAATGCGCATCGCGCTTCACCCCTGGGTCTAGGATGCACACCAATTTCACACCCACGGCTGCCAGCCTTTGCGCCAGAGATTTCAAATCCGAAAAGCGCGTTTTGTCCACCGTGAATACGCGGTAGCCTCGCATATAATCAATGTCCAAATGGATGGCGCTGAGCGGCATATCTTGTCGGAGAAATCCTTCCAAAACTTCCAGGATATCCTCCTGTGAACAGTAGCCCCAGCGCGATTGATGGTAGCCCAGGCTCCAAAGTGGCGGAAGACATGGCTTGCCTGTCAACTCACTAAACTTCTTCAAGCCATGCCTGGGGTCTCCCAGAATAAAGTAATAATCTAAGGCACCTCCCTCAAAATTGACGCGGATGGATGACGGGGTGTTTGTCTCCCCTTCTACAACCGGGTCAATATCAATTTGGGCCGGATGTGAATTGTGATAAAAAATGTAATATCCTCCAGCAGAGGATAGGCTCAGATATACCGGCAAGGGCATGTAAATGGGATCTTTGCCCGGCGCATAGCTGCCGGCGGGGTCTTTATTCCAAATCACGTGACGGCTGCCTCTGAGATTGAGCCCCTCGGTTTGTTCCCCCAATCCGAAAATACCTTCATCTGGCTGTAAGAGGGCACAGGTGGACCATCCCGGATTGGATGCCAAACCACCGTACCGCGGAGGCACCTCCCGGCGTAATAACGCACCATTCGGCTGGCAAAAACGCAGTTCACCATGCGCGTGCACCTCCAGGGTCACCTCCCGGCTGCTCAACTTCCATATGTCACCCTCGCGCTTTAGCTCCACATCCACTGGCAGCCAATGCGATTGGGCTATGGCATACGGAGGCAGCACCTTGCCCGGTGCCCACAAAAGATGGAGCACGTCTTCGCTGAGAAATCGCACGGTCAGCTCAGCGGTAGAAAAATTAAAGCGCGCGCCTGAAACCTGTTCTTCAACCTCGCTCAGGCGCTGCGGAACATGCTCAAAGAGGTTCTGTGCTCCTTTCCTTTTGTGGAAATACTTGCGGTTCAAGTAATTGGTTCGCCAGGTATTGAGCAAAATATGGAGTAAAAAAGAAGTCCCTGAGCGGCGCGCCAGAGAATAGATGGTCTTGATGGTTGGCATAAACACCCTCCTTTCTAATTGTAACTTGGAAGTAAGGGCTTCAAAGAGCGCCGAGGCTCTCCTTTAGGTCGTTTATCGACCTGCCGAGGCAGATATCCAGGCTGAGTGCCGTGCGGATGATGTCGCTATCCAGGGGTACGGATTTCTGCTTAGCCACAGCCCGCTCTAAAGGAACGATAACCACTTTCCCACTTTGCAAAGCTACCATGCAACCAAACTGCCCTCTGGCAATAGTGTGTACCGCCATGGCGCCGAAGCGTGTCGCCAGTAAGCGATCGAACGCGGTAGGCGAGCCACCGCGTTGTAAATGCCCCAAGACCGTCACCCGCACTTCGACATCGCTCTTCTCTCTAAGCTGGCGCGCCAGAAGGTTGCCGATGCCACCCAGGCGTTTGACCGCGCCCAGCTCCCTTTCTTCCTGATATACCGCTTCCCCGCCCAATGGCTTCGCCCCTTCGGCGGCAACGATAATACTGAACTTAGCGCCGCGTTGGTTCCTTTGATGAACTTTCTGTGTGACCTCCACTATGTCGTATTGGATTTCAGGGATGAGGATTACGTCGGCGCCACCCGCAATGCCCGCTTCCAACGCGATCCAACCGGCGTTGCGCCCCATCACTTCCAAAATGATCACGCGGTGGTGACTCTCGGCAGTCGTATGCAGTTTATCCAGTGCTTCCATGGCGGTGTTCAGCGCGGTATCGAAGCCAAATGTCACCTCGGTTTCCAACAAGTCATTGTCGATGGTCTTCGGCACGCCAACTACATTGAGCCCTTTCGCCATCAATTCCTTGGCGATGTGAAGTGAGCCATCGCCGCCAATGACCACCAATGCATCCAATCCAAGGATTTGTGCATAGCGCACGACATCGTTGGACACATCAAAGACTTGCACTCCCTGATGGGTCTCTACTTCATAATGGAAAGGGTTGGCACGGTTGGTTGTGCCGAGAATTGTCCCACCGCGCGGCAGAATGCCACGCACATCTGCCAGGCTCAAAGGGCGCGCCTTACCGGGCTGGATCAATCCTTCGAACCCATCCTCAATGCCAATCACTTCCCATTGGTAGTGTATGATCGCCGTTTTGACAACCGCACGGATGACCGCATTCAAACTAGGACAGTCTCCCCCGCCCGTCAATACACCGATGCGACGCACAGGTTTTTCTGCCAAGCACCACCTCTAATCCACAAAATAACTGCGACATGCAGTGTCAATCAATTGCGGATTCATTTGCGGCGGGATGCCATCGTACTCGCACAAGGCGCGAATGATACGGATGATATCGCGAGGGTGCACTGCCTGAAAGGTGCGCCCCGGCTGGCGGTACCAATGATGGATCAAGTGTAAAAATGAATCTTTGTCGAACGGCACAGACTGCAACTTCGTTTCCATCACAAAGATCTGGTAAAACAGCTTTTCATCTGGAGAGACAACGCCTACTTTCATCTGAATACGGCGCAAGAAAGCATCGTCCACCAGGTTTCTGGGGTCGAGGTTGGTGCTAAACACGATCAATTCTCGAAACGGCACAACCACCGTTTGTCCATTTTGCAGGCGTAAATAGTCAATATCCAGTTCAAGGGGGACAATCCAGCGGTTCAGCAAATCCGTAGGGCTCACCTGTTGCCGACCAAAGTCATCCAGCAGGAACATGCCTCCATTGGCTTTCATCTGTAGCGAGGCTTCATAAAATTTGGCAATCGGATCATAGCGCAATTCAAGCGCATCCAGCTTCAGCTCGCCACCTGCCGCGACTGCGGGTCGCTGGATCAGCACCCAGCGTTGATCGATACGGCCATACTCAGGATGGCGCGGATTTTGATTGGGGACGGGGTGATGCACGAGCCGATCGAAGATTTGAATGATCTGTCCACCGGCCGTGATGGCGTATGGAATGAAGATCGGATCCGCACCTGCAACCAACTTGCCGATGCGCAAAGCAATAGTGGTCTTGCCATTCCCTGGGGGACCATAAATGAACAGCGATTTTCCACCTCGAATAGCCGGTCCAATCTGGCGATGGAAGTCCTCAGGCAAGATCAATCCGGAGAGCGACTCCTTCACAGTGTTTGGAGTGATGTTCATTTCGCGAGTGCTCTGCAGTTCGATACCCCGATTGTAGTGAGGCACAGACACCGGCACCGGTCCAACATACTCGCTGCGTTCCATGGCGTCCCGGGCGCGGTTCTTCCCTGCATCGGTCAACGCATAGACATTGCTCAATCGCCCTAATTCCACACTGGCTTTGGAGACTTCAACGAGGTGTTCTTTTTGCATCCAAAGCAGGATGTCATCAATGATCGTCTTAGAAATCTTCAACACTTCGGTGAAGCGCGATAGGGCGACGTTTCCTTCGTTGTAGAGCAAGCGAAAGATCAAATCGATCACCAGGCTGGAGGGAATGTGAAGGTCTTCCAGTGTTTGGGGTTCGGCTAAAATTTGCTTCAAGGTCAATTGGTTCACCATAGCATCACCTGATCATGGAATATCGATCACCATTTTAACATCTCCAAGGCAAAATCCCTTAGCCTTCAACTTGCAAGATTGTCATGCTCAATCAGCTCCCCAAACGCGGTGTTTCCAGACGAATTGTCGAAACGGGTTTTTATACCCGATGAGAGCGCTGAGCACGCCGAGGCATTTTTAGGTTGTGCCGTTCGTTGTAGCCTTGTCTAGGATGTGCACCTTGCCCTAGTCGATCTCCTCATGATATGTGTAGAGGTCGCCAATCGATTGTTGGGTGTAATTTCGCCAAATAGCCTCCCCAAAAATCGGGGCTACGTTTAGAACGCTCATTTTATCCAGCCTTTTCTCTTGAGGTATGGGCACAGTATTGGTGGTGATGATCTCGACAATCTGGGGGAAATCGGCAAACTTTTGGATCGAATCGCCGGTAAAGACGCCATGTGTGCAGATCACGTAAATCTCCTCAATGCCATACTCCACGAGCATGCGACTCAACTCTAATACCGTTGCTCCGGTAGAAATCTCATCGTCATAGATCAGCGCACGGCGATACCCGACAACCTGGCGTTCCAGCGTTCCCCCAATGATGACTTCATCATCCGCTTTGCGCTGTTTTTGCGCTGCCGCGACGCTCAATCCCAAACGGTTGGCAAAGCGGGCTGCAGCTTTGGCACGCCCGACATCCGGAGATACAACGATGGTTTCGCGCAGGTCCAACGCCTTCTCGTGGAAGTGGCGCACAAACAAGTGCCTCGCAGTGAGCGGATCAGTCGGGACGCTAAAGAAGCCGTGCACCTGAGGAGAGTGCAAGGTCATGGTCATGATGTGCGTTGCGCCAGCGGTGACGAGCAAGTCCGCAATCAACCGCGCGGTGATGGAAATGCGTGGGGCGTCTTTTTTATCCGAACGCGCATATGAGAAGTACGGGATGATGGCGTGAATCTCACGCGCTCCGGCACCACGGGCGATATCCAGCATCATAAACAGTTCCAATAAATGCTCACTCACCGGTGGAATGAGCGATTGCAAGATGAAGACCGAACGCCCTCGGCAGCTCGCACCCAACTGGATGTACATATTGTCATTACTGAACTTCGAAAAATACGTGGGGTCCAGGGGTATAGAAAGATAAGCAGCAATATCTGCTGCCAGTGTCTCATGCGAGCGACCGCTAAAAAAGCGCACTTCGTTGGGGTTCAAGCTGTGATCCAATTCTGTTCCCATAATCCGCCTCGCTCCTTGGCTAAATGTCCTTTTTATGCTTGTTTTATGGATAGGCCTTAATCACCCGTGTTTGTGCCTGGATGATCTCATTGATACCCTGGTTTGCAAGGTGGAGCATGCGCTCCATTTCATAAGGCGAGAAGCTGCCCCGTTCTGCCGAGAATTGCACCTCCACAAAATCACCGTCGCCTGACCTCACTACCGTAGCGTCCACTTGAGCGCGATGGTCCTCTTCATAACATAGATCCAAAAGCGCCTCGCCATCCACCATGCCAACGCTCACTGCCGCGACAGGATCGCGCAAGGGGTTCTGGGCGATCGTCCCACGAGAGACCAGTTTACCCAAAGCCAGCGCTAAAGCAACATACCCACCCGTAATTGCTGTGGTGCGTGTGCCTCCATCTGCTTGTAAAACATCACAATCGACAATGCAGGTGATCGCGCCTAGAGCCTCTAAGTCCAATGCGGCGCGCAAACTTCTACCAATCAGGCGGCGAATCTCCTGGGTTCGCCCACTCAAGCCAAAGGTTTCGCGCGGGGTGCGTATTAAGGTGGCTCTCGGCAGCAAGGCGTATTCCGCGGTCAACCAACCGCCAGTTTTGCCCTGCTCCTGCATCCAACGTGGTACACCATCTTGAATGGTGACATTGCAGAGCACTTTCGTGCGACCCAAAGAGGCCAGCACAGAACCCTCGGCAAACGCGCTGAAATCTACCTCGAAGTTGAGCGGGCGTAATTCGTCCGCCCTTCGACCATCCACGCGCATTTGCACTCCTCGTTCCACAATTGAGCTTCCAAACAATCCCGGTTGCTATAATTGTACCACTCTGCCACCTTTCCTCTATTCCCATGTCTCTCGATGCCATAAAAGCATACACCGATGTATTTTCACAGAAACCATGCATTGCATGTTGCGGCAAACCGACTCTTAGGCTCAGCCACACCCCGAAGCCACAAGGTGAGTTATCGGATTGTGAGTTGTCAATAACCTATCCTCATCCAACGCTTCTAGAAATCTTAACTTGCGAAATTTGCACAATGAGGGCACTTATGCTATGATTTTGGCATCTTCACCGCATAAGGTGAACCCATAGCATTACAGGTGTAATCATGACTACCAGGCTCAGCAGGAGAGATTTTCTCAAATTATCCGCGGTCAGTGTGGCCAGCCTTGCATTTCGAGATTTTCCTCCTGGAAACGACCCCTACAATAAAGGGGCTCCTCCCTTCACCCTCGGACGTACCATTTATTCACTACGCTACTATGACAGACCCTCCACCCAGGGTCAGGAGCTGGGCTTCTATGTCACCGATACGGTGATCCAGATTCTGGAGCAAGCGCTCGGCGACCCGGAACCGGTGCATAACCCTATTTGGCTACGCACCAAGGATGGCTGGCTTCATTCGGCATACGTGCAACCCGTACGCAACCAAATCAACGAACCGTTGCTTTCCATCCCAAATGGTGGGTTATTGATGGAGGTTACTGTTCCCTTTACGCAAGTGTACCTGCCCAAAGAGGGCATCTGGCAACGTAAGCATCGGCTGTATTATGCCAGCACCCATTGGGTGCATTATGCCTTCAAGCTCGATAATGGTGACGTGTGGTATCAGGTGTACGACGACCGCGCAGGGGTACACTATTTCGCCAAAGGCGAACATTTCCGACCGATTACCGCTGAAGAGCTATCTCCCATTTCTCCAGGCGTGCCGGGCAAACGGATCGAAGTCGATCTTAATCGCCAACGCATCATCGCCTTCGAGGGCTCCCAACCGGTCTTTACTGCGCGCACCGCCACCGGCTACTTCCCCGGAGATACCCCACAGGGGGAATACCGCGTCGAACGTAAACAGCCTACCCGCCATATGGCATCGGACCTGGAGGGAAATGAGTTCGACTTGCCGGGCGTGCCCTGGGTTTGTTATATTGCCTGGACCGGGGTATCATTGCATGGGACATATTGGCATAATAACTATGGCACCCCTCAAAGCCATGGATGCATCAACCTTTCTCCGGAAGCGGCGAAGTGGATTTACCGCTGGACCGATCCCTATGTGCCGGTCGATGAGGACTTCGTCGCCTCCGATGAGGGAACGCGGGTCATCGTATATTAGTCCCCGCGCATCTGAGTACGCAAGTAGGAGTTCAATTGGTATGAAAATGACCATTCGAAGAAAAACCCATCTCATTGTCGCCGGGGCGATGCTGTGGCTTGCCGTGCTGGCCTGTCGCATCGAGCCGCCCAAGATCGTCCTACAAGACACCGCTACTCCCATAGTGGAGACAGAAGTGATCACCCAGGTGGTAACCCAAATCATTACCCCCACTCCACGACCAACCAACACTCCCCTACCCAGCCCAACACCCTTCCCTTCGCCAACGCCAACCTGGGATCCGATGTCAGCGCCTATATACTACCCACTACCCAATTGCGTCGCCTCGCGCTTACACATTGGCGATCAAGCCATGGTCTCATGGATTGGTGGTCCAAACGCCATTCGTTGGGGACTGGATTTACATGAAGACAACATCCTGACCTATGCCCAACCTGGCAGCATCCTGACCATCCTGGATGGACCCTGGTGTAGCCATGGTTGGATCGTATGGTTCGTACAAATGGCCGATGGAACGCGCGGCTTCACTCCAGAAGGCAATGGCGAAGAATACTGGCTGGTGCCATTGCCACGACAATAGCGCTGCCTAAAATTTCAAAAGGAGAACGCCTTATGGTGCTGAAATGCAAAAACCGTTGGATAGCCATTCTGCTGGCAAGTATCCTGCTATTTACCAATGCCTGTACTGCTGCCTCTTCGGAGGGAACAGATACTGAAGAAGTGCAAAAAACGATCTTTGTCACCCAAATCGTTACCCTGATCGTCGCCACACCCTTGCCCACGGAACCTTTACCCCCACCTACTCAATTCATCCCCACCCCCACACGCACCTCCCCACCCACCATTCCAGGAGATATCTACTATCCTATCCCTGGATGCGTCGCCTCTCGTCTGCATATTGGGGACATTGCCTACGTCGTCTCTCTCTCCGGCAACACCGGCATGCACATCGACAAAGACGTGCAGTACTCACCCACTTTATATATGCCTGAATTGGGAGAACAGCTCGAAGTCAAAAAAGGTCCATGGTGCTGGGAAGGGAAAATGATCATTTGGTTGTTCCGCACGATCCGCAGCAATAAGGATGATGAGATCGAAGGATATATGGCCGAAGGTGACGGAGAATATTATTGGATTCTACCTGTTGAGTGATTTTCTACTTCACTGGGTAACCCTTTCATAGCATGACCTGTTCTCTGCGGATAGGTCATGTTTTTTTCTCTCACAGAAGACAAAGCCTTAAGACTTGGGATGGTGCTTTAGATTAGTTCTCTAATATATACAATACCTTGACAAATTATGTACATAATGATATGATGATATCGCTGTGACCACCCAAAAAACTGGATTTATGAACAAAATTTCTTTCTGGGAGGAAAAACCTTGAAGCGCACACTCGTGATCCTGCTTGTGCTCATCGCACTCATCGTGCTGGTCGGGCCGTTCTTAGTCCCTGTTCCCCCGCTAGAAGGCTTATCTTCACCCGAAACTTTCGCCGACCCAGACAGCCAGTTCATCCGCTTGCGAGGCTATCAAGTACACGTAAAAAACAAAGGCAGCGGTCAACCCGCGCTGATCTTGCTTCACGGCTTCGGCTCCAGCGTATTTACTTGGCGGGAGGTGCTGGAACCGCTCGCCAAACAAAGGCAGGTGCTCGCCTTCGATCGCCTTGCTTTCGGACTAAGTGAACGCCCCCTGGAATGGGAAGGCAGTAACCCCTATTCCGCTGAATTTCAGGTCGAGCTGGTCATTGCGCTGATGGATTACTACCAACTAGAGCAAGCGATTTTGGTGGGAAATTCCGCCGGCGGAAGCATCGCCGCCCTAACGGACATCCTCTACCCATCGCGCGTTACTGCGCTGGTGCTGGTGGATGCAGCTATCTACGCTGGCGGCAGCCCTGCCTGGTTTTCCTGGCTGGCGCGCACACCTCAAATGGATCATCTCGGACCATTGCTGGCGCGCAACATTCAAAATTGGGGAAGGGATTTCGCCAGTTCCGCATGGCACGACCCCTCAAAGATCACACCAGAGATCTGGGAAGGCTACACGACCCCGCTCAAAGTCGAAAACTGGGATCGTGCTTTATGGCTGTTTACTGCTTCCAGCCGTGATTTACATTTAGACCAACGCCTGAAAGAGATCACCACACCAACCCTGGTGATCACCGGCGACGATGACCGCATTGTACCCACTGAAGACAGCTTGCGCCTGGCAAACGAACTACCCAACGCCCAATTGGTGGTCATTCCAGAATGCGGGCACATCCCTCAAGAAGAGTGCCCCGATGTTTTTCTCTCCGCTCTTGAAACATTCCTGGAACAATTTTCTCCTTAGATAAGGAAAAGGTAGTCACCATGTCACGCATAGAAATCAATACGCTCGCCCCCGATTTTGAGCTGAGCGCGTTCAACGGCAACACTGTTCGCCTCTCTACATATCGCGGAAAAAACAACGTCCTGCTCGTGTTCAATCGCGGCTTTGGTTGACCGTTCTGCCGCAGGCATATGGCGCAGTTGCGCCAAGATTACGAGGAATTTACGCGTCGCGATACGCTTGTGTTGGTCGTCGGACCCGAAGATGCCCAATCCTTTTCACGTTATTGGCAAGAGAATGACCTACCGTTCATTGGCTTGCCCAACCCCGATCACTCGATCCTTAAACGATTCGGGCAGGAGGTCAACCTGTTCAAACTGGGGCGTATGCCAGCCCAGGTGCTGATCGACAAACGCGGCATGGCGCGTTTTGTTCACTATGGCAAATCCATGTCCGATATCCCCTCCAATCAAGAATTGCTGGACGTGATTGACCAGATGAATCAAGAATGGTCAAAAACAGAAGCAAAAAGCTCTCAGAGGTAAACATGTACACCTCGAGAGCTATTTCTGCCAAGTAGGGAAAACGCGACCGGTTCGATGTACAGCCAGAACCAAAGAGCTGCCCGATGTTACTCAGGTAGCGCGGACCTCATGGCACTGTCTGGCGCAGCTTTTCGCGAATCACTTCCCCAAGGCGGGCGATGCCTTCACGAATCTTTTCCGGCGTCGCGTTGGAGAAATTGATGCGCATGGTGTTGTGGCCACCTTCTTTGGGGAAAAACGGTTTCCCGGGTACAAAAGCGACCTTTTTGGCGATGGCGTCTTGCAAAACCTCTGCCGAATCCAAGTGCTCAGGAAGGGTACCCCATAAGAACAACCCACCTTCCGGATGGGTCCATTCTACCTCGGGCGGGAAATACGTATCCATGGCGGCCAACATGACATCGCGGCGTTCGCGATATACGTTTCGAATCAGCTGAATATGCTCATCTAAAAACCCACCGCGCGAGACCTCGTAAGCAACCATCTGATTGAAAGTGGCTGTATGTAGATCCGCGCCTTGTTTCGCCAAGACCAACTTACGGATGACGACCTCTGGGGCTATCACCCACGCCAGGCGAATCCCTGGCGCAAGGATTTTTGAGAACGTGCTCAGGTAAATCACATTGCCATGGTATCCAGCCTGGTTGTTGCCGCGGTACTGGTCGTCCAGCATAACCACCGAGGGGAGGTGCTCTCCTTCATAGCGCAACTGCCCATAAGGGTCATCTTCAACAATGGGCACTCCGTAATGGTCGGCTAACTCGATCAGCCTCTTCCGCCTCTCCAAGGATAAAGTAACCCCAGTTGGGTTTTGGAAATTTGGCAGAACATAAATGAATTTCGGACCGCTGCGCAAAGCTTCTTCGAGGGCGTCGGTGACCATGCCATATTCATCCATTGGAACGGTCACATATTCCGCTCCATACGCGCTCCAGGCTTGTAACGCGCCCAGGTATGTGGGCGATTCGACCAAAATGTGATCGCCTCGATTGATGAGGATTTTCCCCAATAAATCCAGAGCCTGTTGGGAGCCAGAGGTAATGAGTATGTTATCTGGCGTCACTTTGATGCCATACCGTGCAGTGTGCCGCACTATGAGCTCCCTTAGAGGTCGATATCCTTCTGTAGAGCTATATTGCAAAGCCTGAGGACCCGCATCTTTAAGCACGCGCGCGCAAGCTTCCTGAACCGCCTGAGTGGGAAAGACTTCTGGCGCTGGCATGCCTCCGGCAAAGGAAATGATGTCCGGTAGTTCGGTCAGCTTCAGCAATTCACGAATTGCAGAGCTGCCCATTCTCTGCGTTCTTCGTGCGAAACGATGATCCCATAAGGTTTGCATGTATCTCACTCCTCGAATTGGTTTAAATTAGGTGATTATTTCTACTACATATGCGCTGGTTCTCATCGTGGAAAGCGATCGAGGACAACGGCGTACGAGGGCAATGCCGTTCGTTCTCCAAGCTCCAGTTTCTCAAAGGGTTTGGGCAGTTGGGTTCCACTTCCTGGATAGATGTATAAGGCACTACCTGGGGTTGACGCCTTTTTCTCGACAAATGCCTGGCCTGTAAGCATGCCATCTGCATCTACGGCACAACTGGTCACCCAACCGATGACGCGCCCACGGCGGTCAAGGACTGCATCGCCCTGATGCGCCATGCGCACACCCTTCTCCGGAAAGCGAAAGCGTACCACCTCCCCATCACGACTCTTCTCACGTTCGATAAACGCCTGACGCCCAATGAACCAGGGCTTGTAGGCCTTTACATAGGAAGCAAACCCGGCTTCCCCGACCCCTAAAGATGCTACGCCCATCCGCCCCGAACCCTCTCCCATCTCATGTCCATAGAGGGGCAAACCGGCCTCCGTGCGCAAAGAGTCTCGCGCCCCCAGCCCAATAGGCTTTAACCCATAAGGTTCCCCGACTTCTAACAGGCGATTGAACAACCGCTCTGCCATCTCCGGGTGGACGAACAACTCGAAAGCCATCTTTTCGCCGGTATATCCGGTGCGCGAGATGACCAAATCGAAGCCTCCAATCTGCGCTTCGCAAAGTTGCGTGCGCTTCAATGCCAGGATGCGCTTGCGTGTGGCTTCGTCCATCTCCAAAGCCAGGAGCACCTCGCGAGAACGGGGACCTTGAAGCGCCAGGTCAACGCGCATATCCGCTCCCGCCTCGGGGTGCCTTAAATTGCGCAGTACGACACCCCGGCCAAAAGCGCGCCCCCATGGAAGTCGGCGGCTGACACGCACTTCCCCAGCTTTGACCGCATTCAACCAAGCCCAATCTTTATCGTCGTTTGCAGCATTGACTACGATGAGGAATTTTTCGCGCCCACGACGATAAACCAACAAGTCGTCAATCACCTCTGCGTCCGGGGTCAAGAAATGCGTATAACAGGACTCGCCCACTTCCAATCCGCTGATATCATTGCCAGCGACGCTGTCCAAAAAGATGGCAGCATGTGGTCCTTCCGCCTGATAGACGCCCATATGCGCCACATCGAACAAGCCTGCTGCGTGACGCACCGCCAAATGTTCCTCCAAAACAGAAGTGTACCATACCGGCATCTCCCAGCCGGCAAAGGGGATGAGCTTTGCGCCTAGCCGCTTATGGGTTTCGAAAATCGGCGTGCGGCGTAGAGGCGCCTCAAGCGCCTGCCAGGTGAAATCCGCCAATGGGGCGCCACTTTTTTCCAGCTTTTGCCCGATGAAGTACGGCTTATCGCCACACACTGCCTCGCCAGTTAGCAAGGGCTTTTCGCGCATTTGACCTTCGGCGACCCACACAGGTCCCGGCAGTTTCCTCTCCACCTGCTCATCAAAGGAAACATAACCATCGGAAAGATCCCGCAACCAGGCAGCCAGTAGGCTGGCTTGATGGGCAGCTATTACCAGGCGAAAACAATCTTCCTGCAAGCAATACAACCTCCCAAGGATGTGACCATGAGGAGTAAAGGCACTGGTGACTTGACTTTCACCGGGTTTGAGCGCGTCCACATCGCTGGAGAGGGCAAAGTTCAAGAAAGCCCGCACCCGCTCCCCACCGATCTCCAATGATGCCCACTCGCCCTGATGAGGGTCGTCCAGATAATAAAAGTGAGGATATCCATGTTGGTTCGGTTGGAAATCCATGCCGGCAGAGAGCGCCATTTCACGCACGCGCATCTTGGTTTCTTCCAGCACTGTGAAATCCACCTTTGCCCGGCGCGCCCATCCTTTACGTGTCTCCACAGCATAGGGTGTAATCGCGTGCAGCAGATCTCCAATGAGATGTGCCAAATCTTCCATTTGCTGTTCTTTGAATCCGCGCTGCGTTACCCAATGGGTGCCCATGCGTATTCCAGAAGGGTCAGCCGCCGAGAGGTCACCGGGGATGGTATTGCGATTGACCACAATGCCGGCTATATCCAGGATACGTGCCGCCTGATCGCCGGAAAGCGTTACGCCTGCCTCACCGACAATGGTGCTGCAATCCAGGTTCATCATGTGTGTATCCGTGCCGCCATAGGGGATGCGGAAGCCCAAATCTTTCAACTTTTGGGTGAACACTTTGCAGTTTTGCACCACCTGCTTTTGCAGGGTTTTGAATTGTTCTGTTTGCGCGAGTTTGAACGCCAGCGCCATGGCAACAAACGTGTTGACATGGGGACCACCTTGCTCGCCCGGAAAGACGGCGCGATCGATCTTGCGCGCCAAAGAAGCGTCCGTAGTCAGGATGCACGCCCCACGCGGACCGCACAAAGACTTGTGTGTAGTGAAAGTGATCACATGGGCATATCCCAGGGGGGAGGGGTACACGCCAGCCGCCACCAAACCCGCGACATGGGCAATATCGGCAAACAAAAACGCTCCCACCGTATCTGCAATTCGGCGGAAGCGCTCCCAATCTACTGCCCAGGGATAAGATGAGTAACCGGCAATAATGAACTTTGGTTTGTGGGTGCGCGCCAATTCTTCAACCTGGTCGTAGTCGATGCGTTCCGTTTGTGGATCAACCGAATAATGGATCGCCCGATAGAACTTGCCCGAGCGGTTCACCGAAGAGCCGTGGGTGAGATGCCCGCCATGCAATAAATTCATCCCCATGATTGTTCCCCCTGGCTCTACCAGAGCGTGATACACGGCATTGTTTGCCGGCGCTCCGGAAAGCGCCTGTACATTCACATAGATATCGTCAGCAGAAATGCCATTAGCGGCAAAGGTTTCCGCACAACGGCGCCGCGCCAGCGCTTCGGCGATATCCGCATACTCTACGCCTTTATAGTAACGTGGATCGGAATAGCGACGGAAATGCGCCAGTCGGTTTTTGTAATCTACCAAATCCTCTTCGGTCATCCATCGGGTGTCCTCATCCGGATAACCTTCGGCATAGATGTTTTGAAACGCGCAAGAAAGGGCTTCACGCACCGCCAGCGGGGCTTGACTCTCGCTGGGAATCAAAATCAACTTGCGCACTTGGCGTTCTGCTTCTATTTGGATCAGTTCGTTTAAGGTGGCATCTAAATCGGCTAGAGAGCCGCGGAAAAGGAAATCAGTCATGTTTGGCTCCTGAATTGCGAAATGGATGAGTGAAAAAGGTGAAATTACCCGCGAGGGGCGCGTTGAACCACCACCGCGGGCGTGTGAAAAACATGTCGATTGTCTTCATTCCATGTTGATTTTAGCTGCATGATACCCATAGGTCAAGTGAAAAAGGTCATATTTATCGAATACAGAGCTCAAGGTAAGGTGTTATTTCCCGCCTCTTTGGGCTAAGGATCATAGCCTAAGGCTGCAATTCGGCTGGATCCTTGCAATCTGCCAATCAAACTGTGATGGGCGCAAAGGGACTCGAACCCCTGACCTCTTCTGTGTAAGAGAAGCGCTCTAACCAACTGAGCTATGCGCCCATGTTTCCTTGTTTATAGTGCGTTTAGAGATTTTTGTCAATAGATTGGCAAACACACAAACAACCCAATTCTCGAAGAGAACGAGTGGCGAAGGTTCTGTTGTGATAAAAAGTTGATAGAAATATATTATTTTTCATGAAATATTGCATTCCGACCAGTTTTATGATACACTCAACATAGCAATCCTTGCATTCTCTGCCCGCCACACTCCTCTTCTCATCATATCGGCGAGCAACGGTTCCTGCCCTGATGGAGGCATGCCATGAATTATGAAGAGCGCATCCGCAAAGAGAGAACCACCATGTCGAAGAGTTTTGCTAAGCTGGCAGACTTCCTCTTGGATTCCTATGTCGAAGCGGCGTTCATGACCGCCAGTGAGCTGGCACATGCCCTGGACCTGGACGCAGCTACAGTAGTACGCTTTTCCCAAAATCTGGGGTATTTGGGCTTCCCCGAATTACAGCGCGAAATCCGGGAGCGCGTCAAACGCGATTTGCTGATCCGCCCTAGAGAAGCCCAAGTCGAAGGGTCTGTGGCGGCCATCGCCAATCAAGCCTTGCAGGATGTCTCACTGGCTTTGGACAAGACGCGCCTCTCTCTGGACATTGACTCCTTAGAGGCTTTGGTGGAACAAATGGACCGCGCCCGGCGCATCGTTGTCTTACCCGAAGGCCCGGCGCAACCCACAGCCTATAGCCTGGTGCTCTTCTTAGAGCAAGGTGGCTTTCCTGTGTACATCGCCCGCACGGGCGTGGCCGACCTGGCGCGCACGGTGAACATCGCCACAGACCAAGACCTGCTCCTTGCCATGGAGGTGGCTGGTCAGTCACCTTACATTGCCCGTGCGTTGGGTGAAGCTCAATCCAGGGGCATCCCCACCGCAGCGATCATCGGCTCGGCTTCCCTGGCGACAGCTCGTTTCGCGGATACCGTATTGGCTGCCCAGGCGCACCCCTCAATTGGAGTAGGTATCGTTTCCATCGAAGCCATTGTTTATGCCCTCTCTCAAGTGCTCAAATGGCGCTATGCGGACCGCTTTGCGGGCACGGAACAGAGCATCTCCAAACTGTCGGAGCGCATCCAACAACCCTTCGATTAGCCTCCATTTTCAGTTATACTAATCAGCGCTAATCCAGTGTTGGTACTTAGCCAACACCATCTTTGCTCCAGAGGTAGAAATGCGCCTGATACGCTTCCAAACCCCGGACACACCCCCTACATACGGCTGGGTGCTAGAAAACGAACAAGGCTACCAGGTCGGTCGCCTAGAAGGCTCTCCTTTCGGTGAATATCGCCGCCTGGAAGCGGTCTTCAAGTTCGAAGAAGTGCAACTCTTGCCCCCGGTGCTGCCGGGTAAAATCCTGTGCATTGGACGTAACTACGTGGCGCACGCCAAGGAACATGACGCCGAAGTGCCCGATGTGCCTCTGATATTCATGAAACCTATCACCGCGCTCATTGCCCATGGGGAGGCGATCGTCCTTCCGCCACAATCGAAGCAGGTGGAGCACGAAGCAGAATTGGTGGTGGTGATCGGGAAACGCGGCCGGTGGATCCCTCTCGAAGAGGCGCTGGATTATGTCTATGGCTATACGATTGGCAACGATGTCACCGCCAGGGACCTTCAGCGGAGAGACAACCAATGGACACGCGCCAAAGGCTTCGACACTTTTTGCCCGCTAGGTCCATGGGTGGAGACAGAATTCGATCCCGCGGATCGCCTGATCCACTGCAAAGTCAACGGTGAGATGCGCCAGATGGGCTCAACGCGCGATATGGTGTTCAACGTGCGCCAGTTGATCGCTTTCATCTCTTCGGTGATGACTTTGGAGCCCGGCGATGTGCTGATGACCGGCACACCAGCCGGCGTTGGCCCATTGCTCCCCGGAGACCAAGTGGAAGTCAGCATCGAAGGCATCGGCACTTTGAAGAACGTCGTCATTGCCGAGGCGCCTCGCTGAAATCGGGTTTTTTTATGGCTCTGGACATTCACACTGCAGTGCTGACGGTTGTCGGGGTGCTTGCTGTGGCTGCCTTGCTCAGCTTGTGGCGCGGCATCACCTTGTTGCGGTCGGCACGACGACTGCCCTTCTTTCGCATGCGACGCGTTCAGATGGCGCGCGGCTGGAGGCTGATTCTCTTCTGGACACCTTTCTTGCTGCTCTTTGCGACAGTGGTCCATTCCCAGGCTGAACCTCTGATTTACCAGTTCTATCCTCCGACGCTCACTCCAACATTCACGCCTACAATCACCACCACGCCAACCGTCTCGCTCACCCCAACCATCACCCTTTCCCCAACGCTCACACCTTCACCTGCTGAATCCTACACACCCACTCCTTCCTTCACCCCGCATGTCCCCCTGGCAATTGAAATGCTCTTCGAGAGTACCATCACCCCCAATCCGGATCCCAAATTCAGCCCGTTGACTTTTACGGATGGCTTGGATTCTTCCTACCGTCCCCTCAAGCCAGGCACGGTGTTTCAAAACCCGATACAGCATATGTATGCCGTCTTTAGCTACGACAACATGGTGGTCGGCGCCCAATGGACCGCCATCTGGTATCGCAATGGTGAATTGGTGCATTTCGAAACGCTCCCCTGGAATGGGGGCTCTGGCGGGTTGGGCTTTACCGATTGGGCGCCGGATCCTTCCGAATGGCTGCCTGGAGAATATGAAGTGCAAATTTTCGTCGGACTTCAATGGGTGATCTCCGGACGATTCATCGTCGAAGGTGAACCGCCCACACCGATCCCCAGCCCAACATTTACGCCAACACAAACCGCTACTTTCACGCCCACGGCGACGCGCACACCGTGGCCCACTGCCACCCGCGTGCCCACCTCAACCCCGCGACCCACTCCTACGCCTTATAGTTCCCCCACCGCGACGCTCAAACCCACGCCCTGGCCCACCTTGACGCGCACACCCACTCCAACCAGCACGCCCATCCCCGAATAAATCGGCGCAGTTCAGGTAACCATGGACCATCAAAGGCGGTTGCGAAGATGCATCAAGCGCGCCGCCGATGGTCTGCAGCCAGATGCCCGGCAATTTGCGCAGCCAGGCGGGCGTTGGCGCGCAAAAGCTCCAAGTTCGCCCTCAAACTTGCCCCCTGACTATATACATTCAGACGTTGGAGCATAAATGGTGTCACTTCCTGCCCATGCACTCCCTGCTTCTCTGCATCCTGTTGAGCCTGAGCAATCCAGGTCTCCAGACGCTCTGCGTCCAGAGCGCTTTCCTGCGGTACAGGGTTGAGCACCAGGACTGCGCTGGAACATCCCATCTGCCAATGTGTCTTTACCACGCGAGCGACTTCTTCGGGGGAGTCCACCCTTTCCCTAACTTCCAAACCGCTTTCTAGAGCATAAAAAGCTGGAAAGGCGTGTGTGCGGTAGCCCAAGAGGAGCACGCCATGCGTTTCGAGATATTCCAAAGTTGCCGGTAGATGCAAAATGGACTTCGCCCCAGAGCATACCAGCACAATCGGTGTGCGTGCCAGCACAGGCAAGTCTGCCGATATGTCGTACATCGGTTGACGGTGGACACCGCCAATGCCTCCGGTCGCAAAGACGCGTATGCCCAGGCGGTGTGCCAAATGTGCGGTCGCCGAGACAGTTGTGCCTCCACTCGCGCCTTGCGCCACGGCAACAGCCAACTCGCGTACCCCTAACTTGCGCATTCCCTGCCCGCGTGCCAGGTTTTCGATCTGCTCGCGCTGTAACCCCACGCATACTTTGCCCTGCACCACAGCCGTCGTGGCCGGCACGGCACCTTCCGCGCGCACTTCAGCTTCCATTTCCAGGGCAACGTTTAAGTTCTCGGGAAATGGTAGCCCATGGGTGATCACCGCCGATTCGAGGGCAACGACCGCCCGCTCCAGCTCCAAGGCTTGGGCCACTTCGATAGATACACGCATAAAGCTCGGGAACGATCGAGGCATCTAAACCACCAGGTTGTCGTACAAGCGTTCCAATGTCAGATCCGGTAACACTGTCCCCGGGTAGCGCAAGGTCAGCGTAGCCGCCGAAACTCCCAGGCGGATAGCATCATCTAAGGGGATATCGTTCAAAAGCGCAAAGAGCAGCGCGGCAGTGAAGGCATCACCCGCCCCGGTTGGATCGATAATCTCTGTCTGAATGGCTGAGATGTGACCGCTGGTTTCGGAGGTGGCATAGCAAACCCCAAACTGCGCCAGGGTGATGATCGCCATGTCCACGCCCATGCTCACCAAGTGTTTGGCGGCTTCAATGACGCGTCTACGTTGCGAGGCTTGAAAGGTTCTTCCGCATAAGATATTCGCTTCGGCAGCGTTCGGTGTCACCAGGCTGAGGCGCGGCAGGTGGGCGATCAACCGACTGGCAAGCGAGACAGAAGTAGGGTCCGCACAGATGGGGATGCCTGCACGCCGCGCCAATGAGATCGCCGTGCGCAATGCCTTCTTGGATAGGTTCGTATCCACAAAAAGCAACGAAGCCTCTTGAAACAGCGCTGCATGGCTGTGAAGCAATTCACTGGTGATCACTTCACACACGCGCATATCGTCGAGCGCAAATTGCAACTCTTTGTCGGCATTGACCACAGCAAGGTAAGCGCCTGTAGGGTAGTGCGGAGTGCGCACGATGGCGTGGATATCTACTCCCGCCTGTTCTAGCGCAGCCATTAGGGCTTCCCCGTCTGGGTCTTCACCCACCGCTGTGAGGAGCCGAACCGGCTGACCCAGGCGTGCCAGATTTTCGGCTACATTGCGCGCCACGCCACCATAAGAACGACGAATGCTGGAGGGGTTGGATGTGCCCAAATGGAGTTTTTCCGTCAGGCATCCAACGATGTCCACACCTGCACTACCAATGACCAGCGCGGGCGCGTGTGGGTTAGGAGAAAAATCTTTTGAGTATTTCATCGAGGGCTATGGATCGCATATAATTATACTGTATTACCGATCTCGCCTGCTCCGCTAACGCCCTCCCGATTTAGCCGTTATAATACATCCATAGAATCGATTCGGAGGTACACACGCATGCCCGATTTCCCTGGTAGAGGCAAAGTTGCGGTACTCAAGACTTCGCCGCAAAGTGTTTTGGAAGACATCGAACGGTTGATGAAACTGGCCGGATTCGAAAGCGCCTTACCCAAGAACGTACCCACTGGCTTGAAGATCAATATCTCCTGGCAAACATGGTATCCCGCGTGTTCTTCCACTCCATGGCAGATCGAAGGCGTCATCCGTGCCCTGCAAAATGCTGGCTACACCGACCTGGTAGGCGTGCACAACGACACCGTTGTCGTGGATACAAGTGACGGTGAGCGCAACAATAAACACAAATTTGTCACCGATCAATATCATGTGCCGTGTATTTACCTGTATAACGAAGATTTCGAGTGGTTCGAATATCGTCCCAAACAACCCTTCCTGGTGTTGGATAAAGTCTATCCACAAGGGGTATTCATCCCCAAAGCGCTGGTAGGCATCAACATCATCCACTTGCCTACTGTTAAAACGCATGTGTTCACCACCATCACCGGAGCGATGAAGAACGCTTTTGGTGGCTTGCTACACCGCAATCGCCACTGGACGCATGCGGTCATTCACGACACGTTGGTGGACTTGCTGATGATCCAGCAAGAGATCCATCCGGGCATTTTTGCAGTGATGGATGGCACTTTCGCCGGCGATGGCCCAGGTCCGCGTGCTATGCGCTGGCACGAAAAGGACATCCTACTGGCTTCGGCAGATCAGGTGGCGATCGATGCCGTCTCTGCCAAGCTACAGGGCTTCGACCCGCTGAGCATTCGCTTTATCCGCCTGGCACATGAAATGAATCTGGGTGTAGGCGACCCACGCCAGATTCAAATCCTGGGCTACGACATCGAGCAAGAACCTCCCTGGAACTTCCGTCAGGAAGACACGTTTGCCAGCCGTGGTCAGAAGTTGATCTACCACGGGCCACTCAAGCCTTTTGAGAAGCTGCTGCTCCAAAGCCCGTTAGTACCCTGGTCATACTTCGCCAGCAACTTCTACCATAACGTCTATTGGTACCCTTTCGTCGGGCGCAAACGCGTCGAAGCAGCCCTGCAGACCAAGTGGGGTCAGCTGTTCAAAAGTTACGATGATGGGCAGGTGGTCATGCCGGGCATGGAGCGCAAAACGGTGCTTCAAGGTCTTCTCGCCCTGGCTGCTCTGGGTGTATTGGGCTATGTTTTGAGGCGCAGTCTGAAAAGAAAGCCTTCTGCGTGAGAACCTCTACCTTGCCTTCTGGCGACGTTGCAGCTTCGATAAAAAGGCGCCTGATCGGGGGAATGATCTTGGGCTTTATTGTCCTGATTGGCTTGCTCCTCATCGGAGATATACGCCAGGTGAGCGCCCAGATGTCCGCCTTCGATTGGCGCATTTTTCCCATAGCGTTGCTATGCACCCTGTTCAACTATAGCCTGCGCTGGGTGAAGTGGCACTACTACCTGCACCTCATCGGCGCACAGAGCGTCCGTCCAAAAGAGAGCCTGCGTCTGTTCGTTGGCGGCTTCCCCCTGGCAGTGACACCGGGCAAGGTGGGCGAGGCACTCAAGGGCTGGTGGGTGTATCAAAAAAGCGGGGCGCCATTGGCTCAGGGCATCGCGGTGGTGGTCGCAGAACGGATCAGTGATGGCCTGGCAGTGTTGCTGCTCTCAACATTTGGGGCAATCAGCTACCCGCAATACTGGCCTGCGTTCCTGGTCCTGCTTTGCTTGCTGGTTGGCGTGATCCTCCTTTCACAAATCCGTCCCCTGGCTGAAGGTGTTTTGCGTCTGATGGCGCGCTTGCCCCTGGTGAGACGCGCCGTGCCTGCTCTGCATGCCTTCTATACAGGTAGTGCGATCCTGTTCAACCCTCGGGCAACCCTGCTGGCGGTTACCTTAGGCGCCATATCTTGGTTTGGCGAAGGGATAGGGTTCTTCTTTATCCTGCATGGATTGGGATTGCCTGCCACCGGCGAGACGCTCAGCCAGGCAGTGTTCATCCTGGCGTTTTCCACGGCAATCGGCGGCATCTCCACTTTGCCTGGCGGGTTAGGCGCGGTAGAAGTTTCGGTGGCAAGCATGCTCCTGCTGCTCTTACACACTTCGACCGATGTTGCCAGCACAGCCACTTTGTTGATCCGCTTCGCCACTCTGTGGTTTGGTGTGGCTCTTGGGTTGCTCACCTGGATGCGCTCCCCAGACTTGCTGCAACTCCAAGCCCGCAGGGTATCCAGCCCGGAGGCTTGAGCCATGTGGTGCGTCGAATTTCACTGCCATACCTGCTTCTCCCCAGACAGCCTGCTCGATCCTGGGCGCCTGCTACAGATTTGCGCGCGCCGCGGCATTGACCGCGTCTTCATCACCGACCATAACACCCTCGAAGGCGCGCGGGCAGCACAACGCCTGGACACAGCGCGCGTGTTCCTTGGTGAAGAGATTATGACTACCCAAGGCGAACTTCTGGCGTTCTTCGTGAAAGAAGAAGTGCCCGCAGGTCTAATGCCTGAAGAAGCCGTGCAGCGTTTGCGCGCCCAGGGTGCATTTATCAGCGTGGCACACCCCTTCGACCACCTGCGCGGCGGTGCTTGGAAGCTGGACGATCTGGAGCGCATTACCCCTTTGGTGGACGCCATCGAAACTTTCAACGCGCGCATTATGCGGCCACGCGCCAACCATTTGGCGCAGAACTATATGCAGAGACACCAACTCCTTGCCACCGTTGGTTCAGACGCGCACAGCCAAGGCGAGATCGGCCGGGCAACTTTATGGCTACCTGAATTTCACGACGCCGAAAGCCTACGCCAAGCATTGAAAGTTGCGCGCACACAATTGCGCCTTTCACCTCCATGGGTACACCTCTACTCGCGCTACGCAAAATGGCAAAAAAGGCTCCAGGCGAACGGGCGCTGAAAACGCATCTGCTAATATCCGAACAAGACATGAGGCGCATCAATGTACCATGAACTGGAACGAACCTTCTAATCCTTGATTGGAGGCACACCTATTCCCAATCATGCAGTTCTATCTTGACCAGCAGGCAACATTGGGTAAAATATAGGTGTGGGGCGGTGGCGGAACAGGCAGACGCAGGGGACTTAAAATCCTCCGGTGGCAACACCTTGTGGGTTCGATTCCCACCCGCCCCATATAATTCTAGTGGGTACAGACACCAACTCCATCGACCTCAAAGGGGTGAAACATTCAAACACGCAAAGCCTGCTATTACACACCCCTAATCTATAGCTATAGTGCTTTCAAGTGAGTTATGCTCACCGCGCTATAGACAACTGTCAGAGAAAGTTGTGCGTTTCACCTTGTAGTTATTTTCATGGCAAAACGGACGAACGTCTCCGCGACAGAATTCCGCCGGCTTTGTCCATCGTATAAAACTGCGACACGCCAAGCTGTGCATCACCAACCGCCGGCCTGAAATTCTAAGCAGGGCGGGGCAGAACGCGATCTCTGCCCCGCCCTACATCATCATGTGCCCGACTCGGGGATCAGGCGCAAATCCCGCCGCTGGAAGCGGAAGTAATTGAGCAGTAAAGCGCTCAAAAAAGAGCTATACCCGATCACCTCGCTCAAGGAGGGATTACCGTTGTAACCAAAAAGGGCTTTCAAGATCAGACCAAGCTGAGAATTTTCATCCAAGATGTGGTTGAGGTCCCACAGGTGTTCGACGATTGGTGGGATCCAACCCACCTCGTTCAACTCGTGGATGCCGTAGGCGACCAGTCCAGAGGCAAAGAAGATGAGCAAGAGGTTGGTCAC
>JBBIVW010000004.1:0-220620 GCA_037439525.1 Anaerolineae bacterium | reverse complement strand
CTCAATCGCACTGAGGAGGTCAGGGGTTCGAATCCCCTCAGGTCCACTTGTTGACGATTGTAAAATAAGTAGATACAATAAGTCTGTTATCGCATAAAACGGGGGCCCATAGCGCAGTTGGGAGCGCGTCTCAATGGCATTGAGAAGGTCGTGGGTTCGAATCCCACTGGGTCCATTAAATAGAGGCATTCTTCAACCCTTGGGTTGACACTTTTGACGGTCTACGCAGGAGTAGTAAGCCATCTGCCAGCGAGTCGGGAGAGAGAGGTGGAAGCCCGACAATGTACCCGCAGAGTACCGGCTGAAGGATTTTGAACCGAGGCTGAACTCGCCTGCCGTCCCTGAAGGGACAGACCTCGCCAGTGAGCTCTGAATAACTTAATGGGGGAGTATCCTAAACTGGCGACGGGTTGCGTCCGTTAGCACGCCTCAAGCGGTTGGGTGATTCTCTTTTGATGTCTTCACCCGACAAGCAGGGTGGTACCGCGGAACCCCTCTCCGTCCCTGTGCGGATGAGGGGATTTTTATTCATGCGACACTGTATGCACCATCAAGTGATCAGGAGATAGACTATGGATGTAGATCGGAATTACAATCCTAAATCAATCGAACCGAAATGGCAAACTCGTTGGGAGCAGGACGGGCTCTACCACGCGGATATTGACCCCTCTCGCCCAAAGCACTACGCTCTCACCATGCTGCCATATCCTTCGGGAGATTTGCATATTGGGCACTGGTATGCCATGGTGCCCTCGGACGCGCGCGCCCGGTTTATGCGTATGCGCGGCTACAACGTGCTTTTTCCCATTGGCTTCGACGCCTTCGGCTTGCCTGCCGAAAATGCAGCCATCCAACGAGGCATCCATCCAAAGGAGTGGACATATGCGAACATCGCTCGTATGCGGGTTCAGTTGAAGAGCATGGGCGCCATGTTCGATTGGCGGCGTGAAGCGATCTCTTCCGATCCTAAATATTACAAATGGACACAGTGGTTCTTCGTTAAACTTTATGAGCATGACCTGGCATATCAGAAAGAAGGAATGGTAGATTGGTGTCCAACCTGCAACACCACTCTGGCTCGAGAGCAGGTATGGGGCGAGGATCGTCATTGTGAACGGTGCGGGACCCCGGTAATCCGCAAGAATTTAAAGCAATGGTTTTTCCGCATCACCCGCTACGCGGACGAACTGCTGGATTTTTCACATATTGACTGGCCCGAGCGGGTAATTGCCTCACAGACCAATTGGATTAAACGATCTGAGGGTGCCATGGTGATATTTCGCACGGAAGCCGGAGAGGCCATGGAAGTCTTCACGACACGCCCAGACACGCTTTGGGGAGCGACATTTATGGTCTTGGCACCTGAGCATCCGTTGGTAGAGAAAGTTACCACGGCGGAGCAAAAAGCTCTGGTGGAAGATTATGTCTACCAGGCTTTGCGCCAGAGCGATATTCAAAGAGAAGCTGTGGACAAGGAAAAAACCGGCGTCTTCACCGGGGGTTATGCCATTAACCCGGTAAACCAGGCACGCATCCCCATCTGGATCGCGGATTATGTGGTCATGACCTACGGCACCGGCGCCATTATGGCCGTCCCGGCTCATGACAAGCGGGATTTCGATTTTGCTTTGAAGTATGGCTTGCCCATTTTACCCGTGATCGCTCATCCAGACCAATTGGTGAAGTCTCGCGTCTTGTTCGAGAGTGTAGAAGCGGGTTTTGAGGATGGGCTTCGAGACCACCAAATACCCTTTGAGAAGCAAACCACAGCCTGGAATATCACTATCCCGTATCATAAAATCGATGCCTACCTCCACCTGGCGCAAACCAGCGTCCGCTCTGGCCATTGGGTTGAAATTGTTGGCGCGCAATGGGTGTTTGTTTTCCCTCACCACATTATGACCTGGGATTCGGTGGAAAGCGGTGAACAAATATTTGCCCGCATGTGCGCTTTGAAGCCTGAAGTGCGCCAATGGCGCACATTGATGGAGATGCTCTGGTCGGAAGAGTTTTATCGTGATGCGCTGTATCATCATGCTTATGGCACGATGATCAATTCTGGAGAGTTAACCGGCACACCGGGTGAGGAGGCAGTGAAACGCGTCATCGCGTGGCTGGAGGAAAAAGGAATCGGGGAAAGCAAAGTGAGCTATCGTCTGCGGGATTGGTTGATCTCACGGCAGCGGTATTGGGGCGCGCCAATCCCCATTGTCTATTGCCCGAATTGTGGCGTTGTACCCGTACCTTTGGAAGATTTACCTGTGCTGTTGCCAGATGATGTGGAGTGGCTACCCACTGGCGAAAGTCCTTTGAAGCTCCACCCCACCTGGAAATACACACAATGCCCGCATTGCGGCGCAGAGGCGGAACGTGAGACCGATACCATGGACACCTTTATGTGCTCCTCCTGGTACCACTTGCGCTATCTGAGCCCGGATTATGATCAGGGCCCCTTCGACCAGAAGGAATATGATTATTGGATGCCGGTGGATACCTATACGGGTGGTGTCGAACACGCCAACATGCACCTGATCTACACGCGCTTTTTTCACAAAGCAGGGCGGGATATGGGCATCATGCGTGGGCCGGAGCCCATGCTCCAGTTGCGCAACCAGGGAATCATCTTGGGAGAAGATAGCGAGAAAATGTCTAAAAGCCGTGGTAATGTCGTCGCTCCGGACGAACTGGTTGATAATTATGGCGCAGATACCGTGCGGGCATATCTCATGTTTTTCGCCCGTTGGGACCAGGGTGGACCTTGGAACAGCAGCGGTATCGAAGGTACGGCGCGCTGGATACGCCGCGTGTGGAACTTGTTTACCGAAGAAGCCCAACCTGGCAGACCAGCCGAGGCGCTGTTGCGACAGTTACGCCGAAAAGTGCATCAGACGCTGAAACAGGTTACCCATGATTTTGAGCATTTCGAATTCAACACCATTGTTTCTGCTTTGATGGAATTGCTCAACACCATGTACGATGCTCGTGAACAAGGAGCCTGCGGCACCCCTGCCTGGCATGAAGCCCTGGACATTTACTTGCGCATGATGGCTCCGCTCACCCCACACATCGCCGAAGAATTGTGGCAGAGATTGGGAAAACCATATTCCATTCATCAGCAACCCTGGCCGATTGTCGATGAAGCAGCCACCCAGGAAGAGCTGATTACTCTGGTAGTTCAGGTCAATGGTCGGGTGAGAGACCGTGTGATGGTGCCGGCTAATATCGATGAACAAGCTGCAAAGCAAATGGCTTTGGACAGTCCTGCTGTTCAAAGAAATTTGGCTGGCAAGACCCCGCGAAGTGTGATTTATGTTCCTGGTAAGCTGGTGAACATCGTTGTCTAACCCGGGCAGGCAAAGCACTTCTGATGCTACATGAAGCAATATCAGGGAGAGGCTATGCGCTTTGAAGAGATGAATTGGTTCGACGTTGAAAGTTATCTCCAAAAAGATAACCGCTTGATGGTCGTGCTTGGTGCATGCGAACAGCATGGCTACCTCAGTTTATTGACGGATGTTAAAATCCCCATGGCTTTGGCCGATGCAGCCAGCAAGCAAACCGGTGTTTTGGTTGCCCCACCGGTAAATTTTGGTGTTTCGCCCTATTTCTTGGCCTACCCTGGGACGGTGAGTGTACGCCTTTCTACTCTGGTTGAGGTCATAGAGGATATCGTCCGCTCGGTCTATCGGCAAGGTTTTCGCAAGATTTTGATGCTTAACGGCCATGGAGGCAATGATGGGGTTCGAGCGCGGCTTTATGAATTAGCCAATGAACTGGCTGGCTTGAAGCTTGCCTGGTACGCCTGGTGGCAAGCGCATAGTGTGCAGGCAGTGGCAGTGAAATATGGTCTCAAACAGACCCATGCAAACTGGCAGGAAGCATTCCCGTTCAATAGAGTCGCTGAACTGCCACAGGGTGAAAAGGTGCCCCCCTACGTGCCTGGCTTGACCAGTGCGATTGAAGCGCGCCAGATCTACGGGGATGGGGTTTTCGGTGGGAAGTATGTCGTTGAGGATTCGATTTTGGAGGAAATCTTCGCAACTGCTTTGCAGGATGTGTTGACCCTGCTCCAGTTTGAATGATGCAGATGCCAAACTGGCAGCACCAATTCTCGCATAGGGTTTGACCTCTGCTTTCACCTAAGTTAAAATAGTGCCAATCATGTACAGAAAGCGATATACTTTCGCGTCGCTACATCTCCACGGTCATTTTCCATGCGCAGAGAAAGGTTTTTATCTCGATGAACACGAAAAAAATAGTGTCTTCTCCTAATGCGCCAGCCGCAATCGGTCCTTACTCTGTTGCCACGCGCTTTCAGTCTTTGGTTTTCACGGCTGGGCAGGTGGGCATCGATCCAGCCACCGGAGAGTTAGTTGCCGATGACATCGTCACCCAAACCCACCAGGTGTTGAGCAACTTAAAAAATGTGCTTGAGGCGGCGGGTTCCTCGATGGAGCATGTGCTGAAAACCACTGTATATTTAAAAGATATGCAGCATTTCAATCGTATGAACCAGGTTTATGCTGAATTCTTTCCAAAAGACCCTCCGGCGCGCTCGACCGTTCAGGTGTCTGCCTTGCCAAAAGGTGCCCTGATAGAGATTGAAGCCATTGCATGCCTGGTGAGTTGATCCTGGTTGTGGACGATGAGCCCAACATCGTCCAGTTAGCGCGCCTATATTTAGAGCGGGAGGGATTTCGCGTAAAAGCTGCGGGGGATGGACAATCGGCCCTCCAAATTGTGGCCAGAGAAAAACCCGCCTTGCTGGTATTGGACATCATGCTGCCCGAATTGGATGGTTGGGAAGTGTGCCGTCGGTTGCGGGTTGAGAATAACCAGATACCCATCCTCATGCTCACTGCTCGCAGCGATGATGTGGATAAAATCCTGGGATTGGAATTGGGCGCAGATGATTATTTGACCAAGCCCTTCAATCCTCGCGAGCTTGTGGCGCGCATCAAGGCTATTTTACGTAGGGGAGAACGCACTGCGCCATCGCTTGAAAAGCCGATACATCTGGGCGATGTGGTGATCGACCCGGCCAGTCGTGAGGTCAGCCTCCGAGGTGTGACGATACCATTGCGTGCACAAGAATTCGACTTGTTGCTTACCCTGGCGCAACATAAAGGCATCGTCCTCACGCGGGAGCAATTGCTCGAAAAAGCCTGGGGATATGCATATTATGGCCAATCGCGTACCGTGGATGTGCATATCGGGCACCTCAGGCGTAAGCTGGCGGGTAGCCAGGTACATATCGAGACAGTTACAGGCGTGGGTTATAAGCTGGTTGTCTGATGTTTACCTCTTTGCGCTTTCGCCTGTGGTTGACGTATGCCGCGGTCGCGGGGATGGTTTTATGCATCGCCACGGCCGCGATATTCGCTTATATCTTACGCAACCCGGTAGCAGACCGCCGTGAAGTGCAGCGCTTGCGCTTCCTGGCGAGTATTATCGTTCAGCGTAGCCAACTGTTGGAAATCTTACCCGAGGAAATCGACTCGGATAAAGTGGATCTCGTTCTGCAGAGGGCAGACACGCTTGTGGGTGCGCGTGTGGCCATTTACTCGCCTCAAGGCGAACTGATTGGCGATTCCCGCGCCCACCTGTCGTCCCCCTTGCCAGCATGGTCCCAGTTGAAAGAACCGGTATTAGGAGGGCTACCCACATTTCGAGATGTGCGTGGCACTCAATGGCTGTATGTTGTCACCCCCATCGATGGGGACTACATGTTGCTTCTAGCTTCCCCTCGCGCCAGAACTCCTTTGCTGGGTATTTTGCGCGATGAGTTGTTGGGCGTCTTTACGCGCGGGGCTATCTTTGGATTGATCCTTTCTTTGCTTCTGGCTTTTTGGATCGCCCATTGGATTTCGCATCCGTTACGGAACATTGAACAAGCTGCGCGTGCGGTATCGGGAGGCGAGTTTCTACAAATTTCTACAGAAGAGGGGCCAAAAGAAGTGAAAGAATTAGCCAGTGCTTTCAATGAAATGATCGCCCGCGTTCAAAGCGCGCAGCAATCGCAACGGGACTTTGTCGCCAATGTCTCTCACGATTTGAAAACGCCGCTTACCTCCATCCAGGGTTACGCCCAGGCGATTTTGGATGGCGCGGTGGAAGATCAGCAGGAAGTGCACAAAGCCGCTCAAGTGATCCATGCCGAAGCCACGCGCATGAATCGCATGGTGTCCGAGTTGTTAGATTTGGCGCGCCTGGATTCCGGCGCGATTCCTTTTGAACGCAAGAAGGTACATTTAGCAGAGCTCCTCAACCTTGTGGTGGATAAATTTCAACCTCTGGCCACGCAGGCGGATGTGAAACTAAAGATAGCCCTGCCCCTTCAGGCGCAACCCGAAACGTCCATTGTAATTGGCGACGCAGAGCGGTTGTCTCAACTATTCAGCAATTTGGTGGATAACGCCATCAAGTTTTCGCCTCCAAAAGGTGAAGTAGTACTTACTCTGGATCAAGGAGACGATGAAGTGGTGGTTAAAGTCATCGATCAAGGTCCGGGCATTCCTCAAGAGGAGGCGGAACGTATATTTGAGAGGTTTTACCAGATGGATAAAGCACGTACCGGGGGAGATCGCCGTAGTGTCGGCTTGGGGTTGGCCATTGCCAAAGAGATTGCCCAAAAGCACGGAGGGGGGATCAAAGCATACAACCGAACATTGGTTGACGGTCTATCGGGCGCGGTGTTTGTCGTGAACCTTCCCCTGGCAAAGCCAGATAAAGCCACGCCTTCGGGTAAGTTGCGCCAGGGGAGGCATGGTTGAAGATGGTTCAGCAGCGGGCTGAGCGGGTCGAAGGCGGGGAAAGCCAGAGCACAAATCTCGTTTCAATCATCGTTCCTTGCTACAACGAAGAGAAGAGCATCTTGTGGCTATTGGAGGCTCTTCTGCGCCAATCGTTTCCGAGGGATAAGCTGGAGGTCATTGTTGCCGATGGCATGTCCACCGATGGTACACGCAGGCAAATAGAGCTTTTCCATCAAAACCACCCCGATCTACATCTGAGGGTTGTAGATAACCCGAAGCGCACCATACCTGCGGCATTGAACACCGCCATCCGCCATGCGAACGGGGAATTTGTGTTGCGACTGGATGCGCATAGCATCCCTGCCGAGGATTATGTTGAGCGATGTGTGCGTGCCCTTCAAGAGGGACTAGGGGATAATGTGGGTGGCGTCTGGGAGATTCGCCCGGGGGCGCAAACCTGGCAGGCGCGGGCTATCGCCTTGGCAGCCTCACATCCTTTAGGAGTGGGTGATGCCCATTATCGCTATGCCACCCGACCAGGAAGCGTCGATACGGTACCTTATGGCGCTTTTCTGCGCACGACTCTCGAACGCCTGGGAGGTTTTAATGAGCATCTCCTCACCAATGAGGACTATGAGCTGAATGCTCGCTTGCGCCAGTCGGGAGGGAGAGTCTGGTTCGATCCGCGCATCCGCTGTGCTTACCTCGCTCGAGCAACCTTCATTGAGTTGGCGCGCCAGTATTGGCGTTATGGATATTGGAAAGCCCGTATGTTGCGCCGTTACCCGCGTACGCTTCGCTGGAGGCAGGTTTTGCCGCCGCTCTTCATCCTTAGCCTCCTGATCTTGGCGCTGAGTGTATGGTTTCTACCCTTAGCCAGAGCGTTATTCGTGTTAGAATTATCTGCCTATGGCTTAGCCCTTTTAGCCACAGGATTGGTTCTTTCGATAGAAAAAAAAGATCTCCGTATGATTCTTGGCGTTCCTCTAGCAATTGCAACCATGCACGGTTCCTGGGGGAGCGCATTTTTATGGAGTTTGTTGAAAAGATGAAGCCATCCAATTCCTCGAATTATTTCTTCCAGCGCAAGCTTTGGCAATTAGGGGTTGGAGAGAGACGGGCTTTGCTGGTGTTGGGTGATATGATTGTGGGGGGCATCTCTTTGTTAATCTCGCTGTACTTATGGGGAGTGAGCGAAAGATTTACAGGGTTTTCGCTAGAGTTCTTGCAGAAGCGTGTTCCTGCCTGGTTCTATTTCTTGCCGTTGATCTGGCTGCTGCTGATGGTCGAGCTTTATGATTTACACCACGCGGCCGATTGGCGACGAACGCTGCGGGGTATTGCTACCGCGGCAGTGTTTGGTTTTCTTTTGTATCTCTTTCTTTACTTTTACTATGTCAACCCGCCATTCTCTTTATTGCCTCGCAGAGGAGTAGCCAGTTTTGTTCTCGCAGTGGCGCTGTTGACCCTGGCATGGCGCCGGTTGTATATTCGGGTTTTCGCCGCACCGCAATTCTCACGTCGTGTATTGCTTGTTGGGGGTGGGAAAAATGGGCAGACTCTTCTTAGAATGATCAACCAATTGCCCATCAAACCATTTCTTCTGATCGGTATTATCGATGACGACCATCGTAAATTGGGTACATTCATTGAAGAATACCAGGTCATCGGCACAGGGGATCAATTATTGGATCTCGTCGTTGACAACAAAATCACCGACCTCATCGTCGCCATTTCAGGGAAAATGCAGCCAAAGCTCTTTCAAACTTTGTTGAAGGCGCAGCAATTGGGTGTGGAAATTACGCGTATGCCGATGATGTACGAAGAGTTGCTCAATCGCGTTCCGATCCACTCCCTGGAAGCAGATTGGTTGTTGCGCTCATTCGTGGATGAGGCGCGTGTAAGCCCCTTTTTTGAATTGATCAAGCGCGGCTTGGACATCGTGGGTGGGGTTGTTGGCATGGTCATTACTTTGCTGCTCTTCCCATTAATTGCTTTGTCGATTTTGATCGATGATG
This sequence comes from Anaerolineae bacterium, assembly GCA_037439525.1. Classification (GTDB taxonomy): domain Bacteria; phylum Chloroflexota; class Anaerolineae; order Anaerolineales; family UBA4823; genus JBBIVW01. The sequence continues at coordinate 211,847 of JBBIVW010000004.1, read as the reverse complement.
GACGACCGATCTTTTATACTCAAACACGCTATGGTCGCGGTGGCGTCCCTTATGATATTGTCAAGTTTCGCACCATGAAAAAGAACGCAGAGCCGGAAGGTCGCCCGATGTGGGCGAAAGAGGATGACGAACGCGCCACGCGCATCGGACGCTTTCTGCGGAAGACACACCTGGATGAATTGCCGCAGTTCTTTAACGTCTTGCGTGGCGATATGAGCCTGGTGGGACCACGAGCGGAAAGGCCCGAACTCGTGGAGCATTTCGATAAGCACATCCCTTTTTACCGCGCCAGGCTTTTGGTGAAACCGGGTATCACGGGTTGGGCGCAGGTCAATTATGGTTATGCCACGAACATTGAAGAAACAACCGTCAAGTTAGAGTATGACCTTTATTACATTAAAAACCGTAATCTCTTTTTGGATATCTTGATTTTGCTACGCACACCTGCCACAATTCTGGGGTTGAGAGGGAGGTAGGTTTGAAACCCAGGGTCTTCCTGCGCAACCGCTTGGTCTTCTTGGGAGACTTATTTATTATCGTTGTTTCAGCTTTGGGCAGCTTTGCGCTGCGTACAGACCTTGGACCTTTATTTACGTTTTATTTGCCTCAAGCCTACTGGTTGATCGGCGTTTCCCTAATCATCAAACCCCTGGTGTTTTACCTGTTCAACCTGTATCGGCGCTTGTGGGTATATGCCAGCGTGGCAGAGCTCAAATTGATCATCCTGGCTGTAAGCAGCGCTTCGGTTGTCGTTTCATTGGTGATGGTGGTTTTGCGTGCCGTGCAGATTTTGCCGTATTACCCGCGCAGTACGCTGCCCATAGATTGGCTATTGACATTGGTGCTTGTCGGTGGGTCGCGCTTTGCCCTCCGTGTGCTTGCCGAGGTTCAATCGGGCGCACCTACCCGGCTCACCACCAAGCGGCGTGTCTTGATTGTGGGCGCTGGTGAGGCGGGCGCGCTGGTTGTGCGTGAAATGCAGAAGAATACGCAATTGAACCTGGAGCCGGTTTGCTTTGTGGATGATGATCCACATAAGCAGAAGCAGCAAATCCATGGCATTCCTGTAGTGGGCACCCTGGGAGACTTAGCCCGGGTAGTATTTATGCGCGATATTCAGGAAGTAATCATCGCCATTCCCAGCGCGCCGGGACGCATCGTGCGTCAGGTCACTGAAGTGTGCCGTTTGCGCAATATCCCTTTTCGAACGATGCCCGGTATCTATGAGTTGATCGGCGGGAAGGTAAACGTCAGCCGTTTGCGCGAGGTGGAAATCGATGACCTGTTGCGCCGTGAACCGGCGCAAATCGATGATAGTCGCATTGGGTCCAGTCTGAGCGGTCGCAGGGTATTGGTCACCGGCGCAGGGGGCTCCATCGGTCGTGAGCTGTGTCGCCAGATCGCGCGCTGGTCGCCGCTTTCTCTGATTTTATTAGGGCACGGCGAAAATAGCATCTTCGAAACGTTGCTCGAAATACAGGAAAACTTCCAAAACCTGCCTGTCCACCCAGTGATTGCCGACGTGCGCGATATGGATCGTTTGATGGTGGTCTTCGATGACTTTCGCCCTCAGGTGATTTTTCATGCTGCCGCGCATAAGCATGTGCCCCTGATGGAAGTCAACGTTTCTGAAGCGGTGACGAACAACATCTTGGGCACACGCAACGTCACCGAGGCAGCCATCAACTTTGGCGTGGAGCGGCTTGTGCTCATCTCCACGGATAAAGCCATTTGCCCGATGAGCGTTTATGGGGCAACGAAACGCCTGGCTGAGATGCTTATCCTGGATGCGGCGCATCGGTCAGCGAAGCCATTTTCGGTGGTGCGCTTTGGAAATGTCCTGGGCAGCCGTGGCAGCGTCATACCGTTGTTCAAACGTCAGATCGCTGCTGGAGGACCTGTCACCATCACGCACCCTGAGATGAAGCGGTTTTTTATGACCATTCCTGAAGCGGTTCATCTCGTCTTACAGGCTTCTGCCTTGGGGAATGGAGGCGAAGTCTTTGTTTTGAATATGGGTGAACAGGTGCGCATTTTAGACCTGGCGGAAGACCTGATCCGCCTCTCCGGTTTGGAGCCTGGCAAGGATATCGAAATTGTCTTCACAGGCATCCGCCCCGGCGAAAAGCTCAGTGAAGAACTTTGGGATCAGTGGGCGCAATACCATCCCACACCGCACCCCGATATCCTCTTACTCAGTGATCAGAATGTGCTGAATGGGGATACGCTCCATCGTGTGGTAAATGAGTTGATCCTCCTGGCGCGTGAAGGAAATACGGAGGATATTTTGAAGATTTTCGATGAGTACATCCCGGGGGCTGCTGTGCGCAGTGCTCCTCCTCCAGATATTACTTCAATAATCTAAACTTCGCCTATCTGTGCTTCGAAAAAGAGCCTATGCCTGAAATTGACCTGCTTCGTTGGAGGGAGTTCTTACAAGATTTCCCAGATGCACATTTGCTTCAAACCCCAGAGTGGGGGGAGCTGAAAGGTGCCTTTGGTTGGCAGCCGATTAGGGTAATCGGAGAGGATCATCTGGGTAATCCGGCAGGCGCTCAAATTCTGTTGCGCGAGGTGCCTTTTGGTTTTTCTTTTGCCTATATGCCCATGGGTCCGGTGGGTAATCGTGCTCACAAATCATCCTGGAGGCGTTGGGCACCGCTTTGGAGTGAAATCGATCGCCTGTGCCGACAGCGACGGGTTGTCTTTCTCAAAGTGGAGCCCGACATGTGGGAGCAGGATGACCGTTCTTCTCAAGATGACCTCTCTCGGTTCGAGATGAGGGCGAACTTTATCCGCAACCCTGTTGGCGTTCAACCCCCTCGGACATTGATCATCAATCTCGAGGGGAGTGAAGAGAGCCTCTTGGCGCGCATGAAACAGAAAACGCGCTACAACATCCGCCTGGCTTTGAAAAAGGGGGTGGTGATTCGCCCCAGCGCAGATGTAGAGGCTTTTTATCAGCTCATCACGCAAACTGCGCAAAGGGATGCTTTTGGTGTCCATACTTTGGATTATTATCGCATGGCCTATGAATTGTTTGCCCCTCAGGGAGACTGTATTCTGTTGTTCGCCGAGTCTGAAGGCGCCATATTGGCTGGATTGATGGCTTTTGCGCGTGGGCAACGTGCATGGTATTTTTATGGAGCTTCATCGGATGTCCATCGTGAACGCATGCCGAATTATCTCTTGCAATGGGAGGCGATGCGCTGGGCACGCAAGCGAGGCTGCCTCACATACGACCTGTGGGGGGTGCCCGACTACGATGAGCATGAATTAGAAGCTCGCTTCAACCGCCGAAGGAAGGGGTTGTGGGGGGTTTACCGGTTTAAGCGCGGTTTTGGGGGCGAATTGCAGAGGATTTCTGGGCCTTGGGATCGGGTTTATCGCCCTGTTTGGTATATGTTTTATCGCCTTTGGACGCAATGGCAGCGTTGGCGACAAGGCTAGATTGACGGATGGCGATAAGGGCTTCCATGCCGGCGAGGAACTCGATTGACCCGATGTTTAGATCTGTGAGCCAGTGAATGATCGCCTGTGAACCGTATAACCCATTGAGTGATCGCTGGAACGATTTGATTTCATCGTTGCCCGGCGCGCATATTTTACACACGCGTCAATGGGCGGAGGTGAAGCAGCAATTCGGCTGGCATCCCGATGCCTTTCTTTGGAGAGGCGATAGGCAGCAAATAGAGGCGGCGGCTTTGATTTTGTCGCGGCAGCTAAAACTCCCTTGGATGGCGAGGTGGTTCAAAATCCTTTACCTTCCAAGGGGACCGCTTTTAGATTGGCACAATGTAGAGCTTCGTACTCGTGTTCTGGCAGACCTGCGTACCATAGCTTGTGAGAAAGGCGCTTTGTTCCTCAAGATTGACCCGGAGGTCGTACTGGGTCGAGGTACCTCAGAAGAACCAAACCAGCCGAACGATACTACTGGGAGAGAAGTTCAAAGTCTCTTGCGCGCCACCGGCTGGCGCTTCTCGCCTGAGCAAATCCAGTTTCGCAACACCATGTGGTTGGATTTGAATCGCTCGGAAGAGCAGATTATGGCTGCGATGAAGCAGAAAACGCGTTATAACATCCGCCTGGCAGAGCGTAAGGGGGTAAAGGTGAAATCGGGCCATCTGCAGGATTTGGAGAAACTTTATGAGCTCTACGCCGAGACATCCCTGCGAGATGGTTTTGCCATTCGCGAGAAGGATTATTACCTGACTTTGTGGTCGCGCTTCATCGAGGCAGATATGGCTGAACCTCTGCTGGCATATGTAGGAGATGAAGTCGCGGCTGGCTTGATCGTTTTTTATTTTTCTGATAGAGCCTGGTATTTATATGGCATGTCCCGCGAAGTACATCGTGAGAAAATGCCCAATCACCTGTTGCAATGGCGGGCGATACAACGCGCCAAGGCGCACGGTTGTACGGTTTATGATTTGTGGGGTGCGCCGGATGAGTTTGTCCCTTCCGACCGTCTGTGGGGGGTGTATCGCTTCAAGCAGGGTTTCGGCGCGGAAGTGATATACACCATAGGCGCGTGGGATTATCCTTGCCACAGAGGGCTCTACCACCTTTACTTACAGGTTTTGCCGCGTTTCCTATCGGTCTGGAGGATGATTGGGGTCAGGAGGGTTCGCCGCCAATTTGGAGATCGCTTATAATCCAGGTTATGAAGGAGATCGCTCAATGAAGCCATTGCCCAGGTTGCGTTTTGCCCACTTGCCCACGCCCATTGAACACTTGCCGCGCCTCTCAGCAGTGTTGGGTGGCCCTAAGCTCTTGATCAAACGCGACGATCAAACCGGGCTTGCTTTTGGAGGCAACAAAACCCGCAAATTGGAGTTTTTGTTGGCCGAAGCGCAGGCTCAAGGGGCGCGCACACTGATCACCACCGGCGCGGTTCAATCCAACCACTGCCGCCAAACAGCCGCCGCCGCAGCGCGCTTTGGATTTGATTGCGTCCTTATTCTTACTCTGCCTGAAAACCCTTCTGAAAAGGACCGTGCCTTGAGCGGCAACCTTTTGTTGGATCATCTATTCCATGCCGAGATACTATGGACAGAACGCCAGACGCGTGAGGAGGTGCTCTGGGAAGCCTTCGATACAGCTTGGAAAGCTGGTCGACGCCCCTATCTGGTGCCTTATGGCGGTTCGAACGCGGTGGGGGCTGCGGCATATGCCTTTGCCATGCAGGAGATGTTCAGCCAAAACCTTCATCCCCAATGGGTTGTCTTCGCCTCCTCCTCCGGAGGCACCCAGGCAGGTTTAACTGTAGGCAGCCAACTCTTCGGATTCCATGGAAAAGTATTGGGCATCAGCGTCGATGAAACGGCCCAGGAATTACAAGGGCGCATCGCTAGGCTGGCTACCGAAGTAGCCAGCCTGCTTGGCGAAACTCTGACTTTTGCGCCTCAAGATATCATGGTGAGTGACGATTATCTTGGGGGTGGATACGGAGTAATGGGAAGTGCAGAGCGCGAGGCGATATCCATGTTTGCCCGTTATGAAGGCGTCTTACTCGATCCGGTATACACCGGCAGAGCTGCCGCTGGGCTCATCGATTTGATTCGCAAAGGCTTTTTCGACCCCACCGATACGGTGCTCTTTTGGCATACTGGCGGCACACCTGCGCTCTTCGCCTCGCGCTATAAAGACTTATACTAACGCAGCTCTAGCCTCCCAGCAATCTGTTGAGATATGGGCTGATGAAGATGCCCAAAGCCAACAAAACCCCGGCCATAGTGTGTAGTTTGATGGTCGTTACGTTGGCGGTGACCAGGGCGCGATCGGCGTAATGTTTGAAAAGCACGCGTACCGCAGAGATTGCCATCGGTAAAGCGAGGAGGATGACCAGAGCGCCTGGTGGAAAGAGGCCGGTAAGTGCGCCCCAGGCTACCCACAAAAAGGCTGCTCCAACCAATGCCAGGTACCCCCAACGCGCTTTTTGCTTCCCCAATACGACGACGAGATGGTTTTTACCCGTTAGGGCGTCTGCTTCACGGTCTGGAAATTCGTTGATCCATAAAATAGCCGTGACGAGAAAGCCAATGGGCATACCGATAAAAAAGTCCAACCAATGAAGCGTGCCAGTTAGCGCGAACGCAGTACCCGCTACCATCAAAGGTCCGAAATTAAGCCCGATGAGCAATTCTCCAAGCCCTTTGCGCGCCACGAGGCGTAAAGGTGGCGCAGTGTAAAAGTACACTGAAAACGCGCCAAATATTCCGAAGAGGGCGATCATTGCCCCTTGCAGGATTATGAGCAATACCCCGCATAAAATAGCGATCCCCAAAGCAGCCCACGCAAGACGGAACAACCCGGGTTCGGAAATCAACCCTAGTTCTAGCGAACGGCTGCCTCCAGAGTAGGGCAGGAAATAGTCGTTATTCTCTTGATCTGTTCCGCTCCGCCAATCAAAATAGTCATTAAAGGTGTTCGCTGCAATATGCATGGCGATGCCCCCTACCAACACCAACGCAAATAACATCCATGGAAAGGGGCTTAGCCCACGGCTTGCCATTGCCCATGCCGCGCCGATCAAAATCGGCATGACGGATGCGGTGAGAAATGGCGCACGCGTGACCACCAGCCAGCGAAATGCTTTAGTGGCCCACCTTATGGGCGGGTATGCTTCTTGCGGTGGCACTTCATTGAGCGGAGTGGTTACGCCGCAGAACCCAATTTGCCTTCCATCTTTGAAGGTGGGTGTTATGCGGATCTCCGCGGCGAATTGGGAGCCATCTTTGCGTTTGAAAACCGTCCGCGTGCGAAATTCCCCTTTTTCGCTAGCTTCCTTTAACCAACGAGGGACGTGCTCCAGGACGATCTCCCCAGGCGAAAAAATTGAAACGCGCCTTTTTCCAATCACTTCTGCTGGGGTATAGCCAAATAGAAGTTCGGCGCCTTTATTGAATGTTTGGATGCGCCCCTCTAAATCCGTAGTGATCACGCTTTTGACCGATTCTGACATTTCATTCCTCCAGGAAAAGTGCAATGATATACATACTATTATTTATACCATTAATCAGATTAATGGAACTTCAAAATGAATTTCGCTGATCATGATTGTTTTTCATTCGGGTTACCTACCCGATTTTATGTGCCCCTTTTTCATCATTGATCAAATCACGGGTGTGACTCGGCAGCGTTCCCTGAGATTTTATGGATTTTTGTCATCAACTTTCTCAAGGGAGGTGTTTGAGTGAGTTTCTTGATCTCTCTGGCAGCAATTAGCGCGGTGGCAAGGTTGGCTTGTTTTGGAGAAAATAGCTCGACACAATACTCTTGTACCAGTTGATGGGCATATTTATACGTGGTCGGCGCCAGGTTGCCGAGAAGCTCGGCTCTTTCTGTAGGAGTGTGCGCGGGTTCGGGTGTGATCCCAAGGCGGATGAGTGCCAGGTTGATCTCTTGATACGCTCGAGCAATGGGGGGAAGCTTGGCTCGCTCCGCCCATTGACGGATGACTCTGGGTGGCGTTACACCGGCGCGGGCGAGGGCGCGCTCTAGGAGTATGGGCGTAGGTTGCATAACCCATGTTGAAGGTAGGCGGTTTCTGAAGAAGAACGCCAATAGGATAATCCCTGCCAGCAGGAGCCATGGGAGGAAGCGAAGCAAGGCGTTGGCAAAGTTTTGTGGTTCTTCCAACTGGCTTTCCTGAGCACCCTTTTTCAGCTCTTCTTCCCATAATCGGCGCTGGCGCAGTGCTTCTTGAGTGTTTTCAGCCAGGCTGGCTTCGATGGCCGATATGTCTTCCCCGGACAGACGGATGATATCCGGCTGTGAAGCGGTGGGCTCGAACTCCACCCATCCTATGCCAGGAAAATACACTTCTGGCCAGGCGTGGGCATCCTTTTGGCGTACGATATAGCGTCCCCCCTCGAAGCGATCCATTTCCGCCGGGCTGCTTACATCTTCCAAGCGTTCGCCTTGAGCGTAACCGATGGACCAACGCGCGGGAATGCCAATCGATCTTAAGAGCAACACTTCTGCTGTAGCATAATAGTTACAAAAGCCTTTTTGCAAGTCAAATAAAAACCAATCGATGAGTTCTTGATCTGTGGGAAATTGCTCTTCGATTCGATCGGCGTAGGTGATATGCGTGCGAAGGTATTGGGTAATCGCCACCGCTTTATCATAAGGGGTTTGCCATCCTTCGGTGAGCTGTAATGCCAATTGCCTGGTGCGCTCTGTGAGGTTGTCCGGAAGCTGTAGGTATCGCCTGGTAACCCAATCGGGATAATCCGTACCTGCCTGGCGCAATTGAGCTTCGGTGGCGTAGCTGATAGAAGCCTGGGTTTTATACGCTTGACCTGGGATAAGTGCTGGCTCGGCCCTGAAAGCGATAATTTTCTGAACCCCCTCTTCATCATTGAAGAATTCTATTTGGCCAGGGCGACTCACCCATAATGGTTGCGGGGGCGCCATCAACGTGGACATGCGCACTGCGGCGACGACCTCGAAGCTGCCCAGCCACCGTCCTGTTTCTTTTGGAAGGGTGAATGGTGCGCTTTCCGGTTGGAAGGCTTGTGAGAGCAAGTCGGTGCTCCGCCATTGACCGTTAGCGTACGTGTCATAGGTCCTGGCGCGCCAATACAGACGCACTCCGGGAGGCATGTTCGGGGGAACGCGTGCAGAAAAAACCTGTGTATCCGTTAGAGGGTTTCCCCGACCCAAAGATGCGCTTCTGCCATAAAACTCCCGTACCGGGCTGATGTTCGACCTCAGTGAGGCAAAGAGGTTTTCAAAGTCATTGCGCCTTTGGTTCCAGAAGTTGTGAATTGGCTGCCAGGCTCTCTCCGCGACTGGCAATGTGCTTGCCAAGGCTGGGGCGCTCCAGGCGAGCAAAACCAACAGAATGCTGCTGAAAAAAATGAAACGCGTGATTTCGAAACCCAGTTGTGGGGGCATAGCGGTGCGGGTGCTTTTCCAACGCTGGCGGTGGTGCAAGTATGTAAGCCGCGCTAACAAGAACAAGGCGAAAAACAGGAACGCTGCCAGATACCACATCTGCCGACGCGCGTACGCGTCGAAGGCATGGATCACAAAAACCGTAATTCCGGGAGGTAGGATTGCTGCCCACGCTCTTCCATGGCGGAAGAGCACATATCCAGTGTATGCCCCCAATGCCCAAAAGAGTATTGCCATCAACACCAAGAATAGAAGCGAATCCTGGACGCTTTCATGGCGTACAATTTGAATGACGATCACCTCCAAGCGGTGATACAGGATGGATAATCGTTCCAACCATGGAGGTTCTAGTTCCAGTGTTTCGCCAATCTGCCACGGGATGAAGAAAAGTCCATAAGCCAGAGCAATGCCAATAGAGAGGCGTGGGGAAAAAGTGCTCTGACCCAGAGCCAATCCGATCAGCACGCCAAAGAAAGCCAGTGTCTGGGTGAGGGCGAGATGGCTGGTCCACTTTGTAGCCGATAACCGACCGGCGGCGCACATCAACGCTGCCAGCAAAATCAGGGCGGATAACAGATCGCTCCAGCGTGTGGTGGGTGGATTCGTTTTTATCATCTCGTTCATCAATACTTGTGATGCATCATATCACTGCTTGGTCAGAATTGGGAATCGTCCCCGCCTCATGTTTAACATAATACTCATTACAGGGTATGGTCGTTCAAAGCCCAGAGATGCTGGACTTTATGAGGGTGGCGCTGCATCGAAGCATGGAGTGTAACCTTTTTTTATGCAATCATCCCCAATGGATGCTGCTCTTCAAACCAGACTTCACCTATATGGGAAGGACGATTTGTTACAATTATATAAAAGTACGAATATGATAAAAAAAGTGACTATCGTCATGGATTGATTTGTGACGATTGAGGCAGTAAGGGGTTAAAGACTTTATGGTAAAATTTGTCCGTTATCCTGGTCGCGATTGGGCGATTTAGGAGCGACGAAGACATCCTATCCTTACGCCATAAGGAGATGAAATGCTGAATCAAGAATGGCTTTTTATTGGCGTATTTTTGCTTTTAGCCCCGCTTTTTCCGGCCATCGCGCTTTTAGTACCGCGCTTGATTGCGCCCAAAAAGCCAAACGAGGTCAAACTGCAAACCTATGAGTGTGGCATGGAAACTTATGGAGAGTCGTGGGTTCAGGTACGCGTCCAATATTACATCTTTGCTTTGATCTTCTTGATTTTCGATATCGAAACGGTGTTCCTTTTCCCGTGGGCTGTAGCCTTTGATCAATTGCCGCTATTTGCGGTCCTAGAAGGCGTCCTTTTTGTGCTGATCCTTGTGGCTGGGTTGGTGTACATCTGGCGTAAGGGTGCGCTTCAATGGCAATAGCCTGTCCCCGAAATCTTTCAAAGGCTGAAGGTTCACTTTCAGCCTTTGATATGTATGGTCATTGCCACCATTGCTAAAACCATCGTATTTTTAGGAGAAGAATCCGCATGCTCAATCCGCTTCAATTTGTCTCCACATGGCTGAGGGAACTGCTCCTTTCGTGGGGTTTCAGCCCGGGATGGATCGCGGTGATCCTCGCTGTTTTAGGGGTCATCCTGATTGGCACGGTTTTGTTGATTTTGGATATCTTTCTGGTGTGGGTCGAGCGGAAAGTGGTCGCGCGCTTTCAAGATCGTTTGGGGCCAAATCGTCTGGGCCCATTCGGTTTGTTTCAACCGGTGGCGGACATTATCAAGTTGCTCATCAAAGAAGACACTACTCCGGCAGGCGCGGACCGCTTCATATACAATCTCGCTCCGATCATCGCCCTGGCCACAGTTTTGTTGCTTTGGGCTGTGATTCCCTTCGCGCCAGACCTCTTGGGGTCTGATCTGAACGTAGGTGTGCTATACCTTGTCGCGGTTGGCGCGATCAGCACGTTGGGAATCATCATGGCAGGATATGCCTCAAACAATAAATATGCCCTGCTTGGCGCATTACGCACGGTGGCTCAGATGGTGGCTTATGAAGTGCCCATGGTGATCACTTTGTTGGTGCCGGTCATCCTTGCCCGTTCGATGAGCGTCTCTCGGATTGTCGAAGCCCAATCTGTCTGGTTCGTCGTTCTAGCCCCTCTGGCAGCATTGATCTTTTTGATTACCTCGATTGCTGAAATTGGCCGCACGCCGTTCGACTTGCTGGAAGCCGAGTCGGAAATCGTGGCCGGGTTTCACATTGAGTATTCGGGGATGAAGTTTGGGCTCTTCTATGCGGGTGAGCTATTGCATGCTTTGACCATTTCGGCGCTCATCTCCACACTCTTCCTGGGAGGGTGGCGAGGTCCCTGGGTCGAGCAGGTGCCTTTACTGGGTCTGGTGTACCTGTTTGCAAAAGCGTTCTTCGTCTATTTTATCGTCATGTGGATCAAGTACACACTGCCGCGCATTCGCATCGACCACATGTTGAATTTCAATTGGAAGTTCCTCACCCCTCTGGCCTTGGCCGTCCTTTTGGTCACCGCAGTGATGGATAAAGTGCTTGGCACTCTACCCATGTGGGGTTATGTCGTCGGAATGTTCGCCGCAAATGCTCTGGTGGCATGGTTGGCTTTGTATCTCTCCAATCGATATGCGCGCCTGGCACGCCAACCGGTGGCTGAACCACGCCCTGTGGCGCGCGCCGATGTTGTGCTTTCAACTCAAGGAGAAGGGAGACCTTCTCACCCATCCCCCACTTCGTAATTTCAGGAAGGGTTTTAGATGATTACTTCGCTACAGGTCATCTTTATTCTCATTGCCGCTGCCACTCTTGGAGCGGCTTTAATGGTAGTGATTGCGCGCAACCTGGTGCATGCCGCGCTATGGCTCATCGCAGCATTGTTTGGCATTGCAGTCATGTACGTCTTATTAGACGCGGGATTTCTCGCCGTTGTACAGGTCGTGATCTATATCGGCGCCATTGCCATTCTCATGATCTTCGCCCTCATGCTTACGCGTCGTGCGGTTCGCGAGGAAGGACCGCGGTACCATCGGGGTTGGGGCTGGGCGTTTTTATTGGCGCTCGCTTTTTTTGCCGGCTTGTCCTCGATTTTAGCATTCTGGCCAGGCATCACGACCAATCTGCGCGACTATCTTCCCTCTGCAGACCCCTTGAAAGACTTGGGTACGGCTCTGGTCAGCCCCGATGCCTTTGTCCTTCCCTTTGAACTGGCATCGGTGCTGCTTCTAGCAGCTTTGGTTGGCGCCATTTACATCGCCTGGGAAAGAAAAGAGGAGGTGCAGTGATACCTTTATCGTGGTTTTTATTTTTTGCTGCTGCGTTGTTCAGCATTGGTCTTTTCGGTGTGCTTGCGCGCCGCAATGCAATCGCCATTCTTATGGGCATTGAATTGATGTTGAATGCGGTGAATGTCAACCTTATCGCTTTTTGGAGTTACCGCACGGTTCACAACATTGCCGCCTGGGTGTTTGCGATCATCGTTTTCGCCGTTGCCGCCGCGGAGGTCGCTGTTGGCTTGGCATTGTTTATCGCTGTCTATCGCCGACGGCACACTATCGCCGCGGACGAAATCGATTTGCTGAAATGGTAAAAACCCGTCGTGATTTGAGTAAGAGGCACCTATGACCATTGAATTGTTGATTTGGCTGCTGCCATTACCTCCGCTTCTTGCCTTCTTTTTGATCGTTTTATTCACCCATCGCGCCAAAGCGCTCAGCCACACCCTTGCTGTTGGTGCAGCATTCCTCTCCTGGTTGGGCAGCATGATCGTTTTTTGGCAGGCAATGCGAACGCCTCATCTTGGGGAGCATCCCTTCGTTTCTTCACTCCCCTGGTTGCCCACTGGTGATACATGGTTGCGAATTGGTGTACAGGTTGACCCCCTTACCGCGGTTTCGTTGTTCTTCGTCGCCTGGACGGTGCTGATGATTTTCCTGTACAGCGTCGGATACCACAACTTTGGACAACCAGCAGGCGATGATGACCGCCCTGGCTTGCCCCCGCATGGGGCTACGGTGATCGATGCACATGGTCATAAACACAAAGTCCCATCGATCGAACCGATGTACTCGCGGTTCTTTGCCTTCATCGGGTTGTTTGCCTTTGGAATGTACACCCTGGTGGTCTCGGATAACCTGCTGACCCTGTTTATCGGTTGGGAAATCATGGGGTTGTGTTCTTACCTGCTGATCGGGTTCTGGTATGGTAAATCTTCCGCGCGTGCAGCGATGATCAAGGCGTTTATCACCACGCGCGTAGGCGATGTATTCATGTTGCTGGGCATCGCTTATTTGTACTCGGCAACTGGAACGCTCAACTATCGCGAGATTCTCTACAACGAAGCTTTGTTGGCTCAATTGGCGCACATAAATTCCGGCTTTTTAGGGTTGTCTGTGGCCAGCCTGATCGGAATACTGCTCTTCATCGGTACGATTGGAAAGTCAGCCCAGTGGCCGTTGCATGTGTGGTTACCCGATGCCATGGAAGGCCCCACGCCTGTTTCGGCGATGATCCATGCTGCCACGATGGTTTCTGCTGGCGTGTATATGGTGGTCCGCATCTTTCCGTTGCTATCGGCAGGGTTTGGTCATGAAGGCGGTTTAACCCCGGCGATGATGGCTATGGCGTTCATTGGCGCCTTTACCGCTCTCTTTGCCGCCACCATCGCCGTGGCGCAAAATGACATCAAACGCGTGCTGGCGTATTCCACCATCTCGCAACTGGGATACATGATCGCTGCTCTGGGTATAGGCGCTTATGTCGCCGCGGCGTTCCACTTGATTACCCATGCCTTCTTCAAAGCCTTGCTCTTCCTTGGTTCTGGCTCGGTCATCCATGGCATGGAACACGGCGTCTTGCATACCGGTGAACACATCGACCCTCAAAATATGTTCAACATGGGCGGTTTACGCAAGAAGATGCCCATTACCTTTTGGACCTTCCTGGTTGGAGGTTTTGCACTTTCTGGGTTTCCTCTGGTTACCGCGGGTTTTTGGTCGAAAGATGAAATCCTGGCGGACGCTTTTGGACACGGTCATTGGGCTGTGTTCATCACCCTGGCCGCCGCGGCTTTGCTTACTGCCTTCTATACCATGCGGCAGATCACCCTGACCTTTTTGGGAGAGGCGCGCACTCATGCTGCGGAACATGCTCAGGAAACGCCCTGGACGATGACCCTTCCGCTGGTCGTCTTGGCGATCTTTGCCGTAGGTGCAGGTTGGGTCGGCATTCCGGAGCACTTTCCGCTCCTGGGCGGGTGGATACCCAACTGGTTCCATGAATTCGTCGGAGGGACATTGCTCCATCACCCCGAGCCGGTTGAGTTTAGTTGGACGCCGTTGCTCACTTCGCTGAGCGTTGCTCTGGGTGGAATAGTTTTAGGGTGGCTGGTTTATCGCCGCCTGCGCGCCGGACAGGCAGACCCGCTGGCGCGGCCTTTGGGCGGTGTGTACACACTTCTGAAGAACAAATACTACTTCGACGAGTTATATGATTTTCTCTTTGTGCGCCCGGCGTATTGGCTGGCAGCCTCATTTACTTACTTGTGGATGGATCGAAAGGTGATTGATGGAGTGCTGCACTTCTTCGCTTACCTCTCCGGCGTTTTGGGCAATTTCTTCCGAGATTTCATTGACAAGCCGGTGGTCAATGGTTTTGGCGATTGGGTGGCGGAAACCACGAAGCGCTTTGGCCATTCGTTGCGCGCCCTGCAGAGTGGTAAGGTGCAGCAATATATGCTTCTGGCGTTGCTCAGCCTGGTGGCGTTTAGCGCATTGTTCTATTATCTTCTGACTTTTACCCGATGAACGAGACAGAAGGTCACACACAGGTAGGAGTATAGGATGGATTTCATTTTGGAACACTTACTGACCCTGATTTTGTTTACCCCTGTTCTGGCTGCCGCGGTGGTTTTTATTCTACCGCGTGAAGAGGAGAACCTGATCCGCTGGGTTTCTTTTCTGCTGAGCTTCATCCCCTTTGCGCTGTCCATCGCTTTGTGGTTGCAATTTGATGCTTCGAAGAGCGGTTTTCAGTTTGAAGAAAAAGCCATTTGGTATGCCGCGATCAACTCTTCCTACCACGTTGGTGTAGATGGAGTCTCGCTCACCATGGTCTTGTTGACCACTCTGCTAACCCCTCTTTCTATTCTGGCTTCTTTCACCATTCGGGATCGCGTAAAGTCCTACATGATCCTCTTTTTCCTACTCGAAATGGGGATGTTGGGCGTGTTCCTTTCCCTTGATTTGCTTTTGTTCTTTGTCTTCTGGGAATTTGGCTTGGTGCCCATGTATTTTCTGATCAATCAATGGGGCAGCGAAAAAGGGGAGCGTGAAATTTGGGGTGGGCGCAAAATCCCGGCGCGCCAGTATGCCTCGTTCAAATTTATGGTCTATACCATGGCAGGCTCTCTAGGGCTGCTCCTGGCGATCCAGATGCTGGGTGTGGTCAGCGGCACCTTCGATATGCCCACTTTGTTCGAGCGCTGGACATCGCTGGATCAATCGCTCTTTGGTTTGCCTATTTCCACGGTGAAATCCATCGCTTTTTGGGCGTTCGCCATCGCCTTTGCCCTCAAAGTGCCAGTTTGGCCGTTTCATACCTGGTTGCCGGATGCTCATACCGAAGCTCCTACCGCCGGATCAATGATCTTGGCAGGGGTGTTACTGAAGTTGGGCGCCTATGGTTTTCTACGTCTGGTGCTGCCGCTCTATCCTGTTGAAGCTCACTTATATGCTGGCGCTTTAGGCTTCTTGGCAGTCATGGCGATTATCTTCGGCGCGCTGGCTTCCTACGGGCAGGATGACTTTAAACGCCTGGTGGCATACTCTTCGGTCAATCACATGGGCTTCGTGGTGTTGGGCATTGCCGCGGCGGGTTTCGCCGCCGGCACTGAAAACGCCATCATTGCTTTGAATGGCGCCGTGTTGCAAATGTTCAATCATGGTCTGTCGGCTGCGGGAATGTTCTTCCTGGTGGGTGTCATTTACGAACGCGCCCATACGCGCAACCTGAACGATTTTGGCGGTTTATTCCCTCTCATCCCGGTTTATGGCGGCGTTTTGATTTTCACTTCCATGGCTTCGCTAGGTCTGCCAGGGTTAGGCGGATTCGTCTCAGAATTCCTGGTCGTGCGAGGCGTTTGGCCGATTTTCACCCTCTATACGGCATTGGCTATGATTGGTTTGTTCTTTACTGGCGCTTATGTCTTGAAAGCGATTAAACAGGTGCTGCATGGCCCCTTGAATGAACGTTGGACTGGCCACATCAGCGAGATCAATGCTCGCGAGCTCTTCGTCATCGCGCCATTGATGGTGTTGATGTTATGGATTGGTGTTTGGCCAGCCTGGATTTTAGAGGTGATCAATCGCGCGGTGAGCATGCTCTTTTAGGTTTAGGCAGCTTATGGCGATATGAATGCTTGAGGTGAACGATGCAATTTCCCATCCTGAGCTTGATTGTTTTCACTCCTCTGGTCGCAGGATTGCTCATCCTGTTGATCCCTGCGGAGCGTAAAAATGAAGTGCGCGTGGCTGCCATCGCCGCGGGCGCAATCGCGTTGATCCTTTCCACATGGGTCTATTTTTCCTATGATATTGCTGCGGGTGGTTATCAGTTTGTAGAGAAATACACCTGGCTGCCCGCATTAGGCATCTCCTATCACGTAGGTTTAGATGGCATGAACGCCCCTCTGGTGTTGTTGACTGGGGTAGTCATGTTTACCGGCGTGCTCATCTCGTGGGGCATCGATGACCGCCCGCGCGAGTTTTTTGCGTTCCTCTTCATTCTCGCCACAGGAGTGTTTGGTGTTTTCGTCGCCCTGGATTTGTTCATGTTGTTCTTCTTTTATGAAATTGCCGTCTTCCCCATGTATCTTTTGATTTCGATTTGGGGATGGCAGGTGACGCGCGAATATGCCGCTATGAAACTCACCCTGTACCTGTTTGTCGGTTCGGTGATCGCCCTGGTTGGCGCGCTGGCGATGTATTTCACTTCAGGGTTGAACACCTTTGATATGCTTGCCCTGGAACAGGCAGGCTTTTCTGCGGCTTTTCAGCGTTTCTGGTTCCCATTTGTCTTCTTTGGGTTTGCCGTGTTGGGGGGCATCTTCCCCTTTCACAACTGGAGCCCGGATGGGCATGTGGCGGCGCCGACAGCGGTTTCCATGTTCCATGCAGGTGTATTGATGAAGCTAGGCGCCTTCGCAGCTTTGCGCGTGGGCATCATGCTCTTGCCGGAGGGCGCTAAGGTGCACCTCCCCTGGATCATCTTGCTCACCCTGGTGAACGTGGTTTATGGAGCTTTTATCGCTTCGGTACAAAACGATTTTAAATATGTGATTGGATTCTCCTCAGTTTCCCATATGGGACTGGTCGCTATGGGTTTCGCCACATTGAACCGCGAAGGCTTGCTTGGTGCCGGCGTGCAGATGTTCTCGCATGGAGTGATGACCGCCCTCTTCTTTGCTGTGGTGGGCATGGTTTATGATCAGGCACATACGCGCGAGATCCCGCGCCTGGGAGGCTTTCGTAAAGTGATGCCCATCGTTGCTGTGGCATTTATTATCGGTGGTCTTGTGTCTATGGGTATGCCGGGTTTTTCGGGGTTCATTGCCGAATTTCCTATCTTTATGGGTGTATGGCGTGCCTATCCTTGGGTGGCAATCGTTGCCGCGATCTCCATCGTGATCACAGCTTCATATATCATTCGCATCGTAGGCAAGGTTTTCTTTGGGGAGATGCCTGAAGAGTTCGCGCACCATGTGCACGATGTGAGTGTCTTGGACAAGGTTGCCTTGGTGGTTCTATCCGCCATCTTAATCGTTGTAGGCGTCTATCCCCAAATCATGGTGCCCCTGGTAGAGACAGGAGTGAATAACGTACTCCGACTTTTGGGAGGTGTTTAGCATGTCCCTGAATTTGAGCATGTTCATCCCCATCTTGCCTGAGCTCTTGCTTTTGCTCTTAGGCTTGGTGGTGTTGTTTCTTGAGCTTTTCCTTCCTAAGCAGGCGCACCGCAACCTGGGATGGGTGACCGCCATCGGTTCTGGTTTGATCATCTTGCTCAGCATACCGGCAATGCCCGGCGCACAGGCTGAATTCGTCTGGGGTGGGATGTTGCGCTATGATTGGTTGAGCTTTACCTTCAAAATGCTTTTCCTCTTCGCAGCTGGCATCACGGCTCTATTTTCCATGAATGAACCCCATTTGGGGCGACGCGGGGATTTTTACCTGCTGATGCTCGCCTCCACTTTGGGGATGATGTTCATGGCTTCTGCTGCTGACCTGGTGATGCTTTATCTGGCGATTGAAACCACCTCTATTCCTCTATACATCCTGGCAGGCTTCCTGGTACATGATGTGCGCTCTACCGAGTCTGGTTTCAAATATTTGCTCTTTGGGGCGATGACCTCTGCGATTATGCTGTATGGCTTCAGTCTGCTCTTTGGCTTCAGTGGCACTACGGATATTTACCAATTGGCAGTATCGTTGCGCCAGGGCGCTCTTCCCTTGCTCTCTATCGTTGGTAGCATAGTGCTCATCTTGATTGGCTTCGGTTTCAAAGTCTCTGCGGTGCCGTTGCACTTTTGGGCGCCAGATGTGTATCATGGTGCGCCGACACCTGTAGCCGGCTTTTTATCCACTGCCTCTAAGGCAGCGGGCTTCTCGGTGCTCTTGCGTGTCTTTCTGGCAGTCTTCCCTGAAGTTACCCTTGTCTGGGGTTCGATTCTTGCAGCTATTTCGGTTGCTACGATGACCCTGGGCAACCTGGTCGCTTTGGCGCAGCAGAACATCAAACGTCTGCTGGCTTATTCCTCGATAGCACATGCTGGCTATGCCCTCATCGGGCTGGTGTCTCTATCCAGTCTGGGTATTGCCAGCGTGGTTTTTTATCTGATCATCTACTTGGTAACCAACCTGGCAGCCTTTGGCATTGTCTCTATTGTTGGTAGTCAATTGGGCTCAGATGAGATGAAAGCCTATTATGGCTTGAGCCGACGCTCTCCTGGCGTGGCGCTGGCGCTAATGGTCGCCCTATTGTCGCTGGCTGGTATGCCGCCGTTGGGCGGTTTCATCGCCAAATTTATGGTCTTTGCTGCCGCGGTGCGCAGTGATTTGATCTGGTTGGCATTTGCTGGTGTGCTTAATTCCATTGTGGGGCTGTACTATTACCTCACAGTGCTTAAATATGTATATTTGTATCGTGCCGAAGGGGACGAAAGTCCCGTATCGATTTCCCGCCCCTCTAGGCTGGCGATCGTGGTTTTGACTTTTTGTATCATTTTGCTGGGCACCTTGTTCGCTCCATGGTTTGGATGGGCGCAAACTGCCGCGGCAGCCATGTTCTAGCTCAAATTTCCGTGCCGATTGACTCCTATCCTGACGGTATGATACAATTTCGAAACTATGAGCCAGACAGGAAACCAGAAGAACCGCAAGCAGTATGCCTTCAACCTGGCACTGGCAGCAGTTGCCGGTCAGGTGGGGTGTCTGACTTTGGTCATTGTCCTGGCAGCGCTGTTTGGTGGGTTGTGGTTGGACAATCGCTTGGGGACACGCCCCATGTTCACCATCGGTCTGATGGTGGTCAGTATCCCCGTGACCCTGGTGATGATGTTTTGGGTGGTACGTTCGGCGACCTCCCGCTTGCGCTCGGAGGCGCAGGCTTCAACGCCAAAATCTAAGGAGGATTTATCTCGTGGAGAGTAAGGGTAAACGACGCATCTTCGGCATCCCCAATCGCTATTTGGTCTTGCTGTTCATCGTTCTGGGCGTATTTGCTGCGCGCGCCTATCCCCCGATTTTGCCTCACATCCAACTGCCGGCGGAGAGGTATTCCCATGAGCCTCTGTTCACCCTGCCGCTGATCGGCGATTTCTATTGGACGAATACCCTGACGGCCATGCTCATCGCCGATGGGATCATCATCCTCATCGCCTTGGGGGTGAGGCGCGCCGCCAAGAGCGGTGAACTTGTGCCGCGTGGCTTCTCTGGCGCAGTTGAAGCTCTGCTGGAAGTCATCTATAACCTGACCGAAGCCACCGCAGGCAAGTGGACGAAGACCATCTTCCCCTTTTTTGCCACAATTACCTTGTTGGTGTTGGTAGTGAACTGGACGGAGTTGATCCCTGGTGTGGATAGCATTGGCATCTTGGAACACTCCGAACATGGTTATCCTGTAAAGGAAGTGTTTTCCGGTGTGGCTACCATTGTGAAGGCAGAGCAGACATCTGAGGCACATGGCGAGAATAGTGAAGAAGAAAGTTTCGCCCTCATCCCCTATGTACGTGTGCTCTCGACGGATTTGAACTTCACCGTTGGCTTGGCGCTGATTTCAGTCGTGATGACTCAGGTGATCGGCGTGCGCTCGTTGGGGTTGAAGTATTTCACCAAGTTCATCAATGTGGGTGGTTTGTTTAGCCGACCCATCTTTGGTGTCATCGACTTTGGCGTGGGTATATTGGAGTTGATCTCCGAAATTTCGAAGATCCTATCGTTTTCCTTCCGGTTGTTCGGTAATATTTTCGCCGGCTCGGTTTTGTTATTCGTCATTGGCACACTGGTACCAGTGTTTGCCCAGTCGATTTTCTTGATGTTGGAATTTTTCGTTGGCCTGATTCAGGCCGTCGTATTTGGTATGCTGACCATGGTCTTCATGGCGCAAGCCACCGCCGGGCACGGCGACCATGGGGAGGAGCATGCGCATTAGAATGGTGATCTTCGGGCGGAAAGACGCCCGGGAATAAACCTTATCCAGAGGCGGAAGCCCCGCCCGTGATCGAAAAGAAGGAGGCATTAGAAATAGAAATGGATGCACAAGCAGCGCGACTCATAGGAGCAGGATTGGCAATGATTGGTACGATCGGTGCTGGATTGGGCATTGGCGTCTTAGTGAATGGGGCCGTGCAGGGGATTGCGCGCAACCCTGACGCTGGGGGGAATGTTCAGACGAATATGATTTTAGGGATTGCCTTTGCGGAAGCAGTGGCGATCTATTGTCTGGTTGTCGCTCTACTGATTCTGTTTGTAGGCTAGGGTGTGAAGGGCGCGAGGAGAGGAGGTACACCTTGGAGGCACTAGGGTTGAATCTGGGTTACCTGCTGGTGCAGGTGTTCAATTTTTTAATTATCTTCATCGTTCTGAGAGCGTGGGTCTATTACCCGATCCTGGACTTGCTCGAGAGGCGGCGAAAAGCGATTGCCCAAGGGTTGGAGGATGCGCGCGTAGCTGCGGAGGCGCGAGCAAACGCGGAAGAGGAAGCGCAGAAGGTGATCGCCTCAGCCCAGGCGGAAGCTGCAGCCAGGATACGCGAGGCTACCGAGCGCGCGGAAGCGGCGGCGCGGGAGGTGCATACCCAGGCGGAGCAGGAGGCGCAGAAAATGCGCATGGCGGCAATGGCGGAAGCGGAGCAGGAGCGAGACCGCCTTCTGGCGGATTTGCGCGGCCAGGTCGCCTCACTGGCGATTGCTGCAGCGCAGCGCTTGGTGGGCGAATCGCTGGACGAAAAACGCCAACATGCCTTAATAGACGAATTCTTTTCCGGCGTCAAAGCTGGCAAAGTCGTCGTGCTGGAAAATATCGAGCTCAAAGGCGCCTCTGCGGAAATCACCAGCGCCTTGCCATTGAGCGAGCAGGAAAAGGAGTTGGTGCGCAGAGAAATTGTCTCCAAAACGGGCAGCCAGACGGTCACCTTTCGTGTCGATCCGAGAATTTTGGGTGGCTTGGTCATCAAAGTCGGCGACAAAGTGGTGGATGGCTCTGTCTCGGGCCAACTGGAGACCTTACGCCAGAGTTTGGTGTAAAAACATCTCACTTTACCGTTGATCCACAATGCCCGGATTTTCATATCTGGGCATTTTTATTTGTTAGGGGATCGAGCGCATCAAAACGTTTCATAATCTAACAACCTGCTTTTTTACTCAACCTCTCATCATCCTACTTACTTCGCGGTTCACGTATAATAAAACCAGGAGCTTTACTCCAACATGTCAACCTCTCGCGAAAAGATGCTTTCCTCTTTGCTCCCGGAAGTGCCTGGGGTTATCAAGGCTATGGGTGGGGAAGCGCTCATTCACGGCATCAAGTTAGATTCCCGGAAGGTTGAACCTGGAGATGTTTTTTTCGCCCTGCCTGGCACCAGCGTGGATGGGCACCGTTTCATCCCCGATGCGCTCCAGCGCGGTGCGGCTGCCATCTTCGGCTGTCAAGTCCTCGATGACCTGCCAGTACCCTATATCCAGGTTGCCGACCCGCGCTTGGCTTTGGCGCATCTCTCTGCCGCGTTTTACGATCACCCAGCCCGCAAGCTGACTGTCATTGGCGTCACCGGCACGGACGGTAAAACCACCACCGCCAATCTGATGTACCAAATTCTCCAAAGCGCCGGGTACCGCACGGGGATGATTTCCACGGTGAACGCGCTAATTGGGGAGGAGGTCCTCGACACCGGATTTCACGTCACCACCCCAGAGGCGCCGGATGTGCAGAACTACCTGCATCAGATGGTACAGCGCGGTTTGACACATGTCATTTTAGAAGCCACCTCCCATGGGCTGGCACAGCAGCGTGTCGCCGCGTGTGCGTTCGATGTTGGTATCGTGACCAACATCACCCATGAGCACCTTGATTACCATGGCTCTTTTGAAGCCTATCTCCAGGCGAAGGGGATTTTATTTGCTTCTCTGAGCCAGACCATGCCCAAAGCCTTCCAGCCGCCGCGCGCTGCAGTGCTCAATCGGGATGACCGCTCTTATCCCTATTTGATGGAGGTAAACCGTGTGGCGCAACTCACCTATGGCCTTGGGGAGTCGGCAGAGGTGCGGGGTGAGAGCATCGCCAACCGCCCCGACGGGATTTCCTTCGAAGCGCGTGGGGTTACCCTGCAGGGAGATTCTTTTACGGTAAAGATTCGCGCTCCCCTAGTCGGTGAGTACAATGTCTTGAATTGTCTGGCAGCCCTGGCAACCACCGTCGGGGTACTAGGCATGCACCCCGAAGTGGCATCCCGAGGCATCGCTGCCATGCAAGGGGTGCCCGGTCGCATGGAACGGATAGATATTGGTCAGCCATTTACTGCCATCGTGGATTTCGCCCATACGCCCAATGCCTTGCTGCAAGCGCTCACCTCTGCCCGGCGCCTCACCCAAGGGCGGCTGATTGCTGTTTTCGGCTCAGCCGGATTGCGCGATAAGCTCAAGCGCCGCATGATGGCAGAAGTTTCTGCCCAACATGCCGATTTGACTGTACTGACCGCTGAAGACCCGCGTACCGAGTCGCTCAGTGCGATCCTGGAAGAGATGGCTCAGGGGGCGCGTGGAAAGGGCGCCATCGAAGGGAAAACGTTCTGGCGGGTGCCTGACCGCCGGGAGGCGATTCGCTTTGCTATCCAATTGGCAAAGCCCGGAGACCTGGTCATCCTCTGCGGCAAAGGACACGAACAGTCGATGTGCTTTGGGGAGACCGAATACCCCTGGGATGACCGCCTGGCGATGCGCGCCGCCTTGAGCGAACACCTCGGCCTCCCGGGCCCACAGATGCCTTTTCTTCCCGAAGCCGGCAACTAAACCTGTAGGCTTTAGTACTTGTATTCTTCCCGCACGGGGTGGAAAATGTCCAGTACCTTTGCTGGCTGCGCTCCGACTCTCACGCTGTGCTCTACACCGCCGGGGATGATATACAGATCGCCGGGTTTCAGCAGCCGTCTCTCTCCGGCGATATCGAAGTCCAATTCGCCTTCCAGAACAATGCCACCCTGTTCATGCGGATGGCTGTGGGGTGGGATGATCGCGCCAATATCTAGATCAACCACGACCAGCATCAGGTTCTCGCCCCAGAAAGTGCGCGCGTGGACGCCTTCTATCAGGTCTTTGATTTCTCGGAATTGAGGTTGGTAATATGACATGGATTGCTCCTAAAGATATGGCTTCGATTATACCCGCAGTCGATGGCAGGGTTTTCTGAGTTTAGCACGCTGAAATAGCCTATATGGTGCTTGCCGTTCAATCAACGCTTTTTAGACTACCCCAAATGGCTGCGGGACTACGCCAATCATGTACCTTTACCACGCATAGCTCGCTTTTCAACCAGGCCATCTTGGCTACAGGGTAAAATTGATCCATAGAAACCGGGAACACCGGGTATGATGAAGTGTGCGATGAATGCGATTCGTGAACAGCGTGTGCAGTATCAGCAGGATTTGTCCCAGGCGCTAGACAATTTGGTGGCGCATTTATCTTCCAAACCTCAGGTGCAGCACATTATCTTGTTTGGTTCGTATGCCCAAGGCAGATCGGATTTATTCACCGACCTTGATTTGCTCGTGGTAATGGATTCAGAATTGGATTTTGTCACCCGTACAGCGCAGCTTTATGCAGAGATCTCGGTGGGTGTTGATCTTGACCTCCTGGTCTACACACCGCAGGAAATAGAACGTCACAAAGACCGTCCGTTTTTCCGTCGCATCCTCAAGGAAGGTATCGTTTTGTATGCGAAATAATCCATTGTCCGAAGGAACGCGCTGGTTGGCTCAAGCTAAGGAAGATTTATTTTGGGCTGAGCATCTTGCCAATCATGGGGGGTATCATCTGGCATGTTTTCTGGCTCAACAGGTCACAGAAATGGCTTTAAAAGCTTACTTATTTGCCCAAGGTGAAGAGGTCGTCTTGGGGCATTCTGTGGAACGTCTTGGCCAGCAAGCAGCGGATTATCATCCTGAATTCCAAACCAAAGTAAAGACATGGAGCATATTGGATAGTTACTATATTCCTACCCGTTATCCAAATGGATTGCCGGACGGTATTCCTGCTCATGTCTTCACCGAAAAAGCTGCGCAAGATGCGGTCGCAATCGCACGTCAAGCGGTTGAATTTGTGGATGGATTGCTCTCTAATTCAGAGCAATAGCGTCTTTGTCTGATTGGGGGAAGGGTAACTTGGTTGGAGACCCCAAGCGCTCATTGAGCGCCAGATTGCGCAGGTCGGCCTGGATGGTCAGGGAGCCCTGAATGGTCAGTCGCTGAATAGAGCTTTGCAATACCTGTGAAATATCGGGGAGTACTGCGCACTCGAAACACAGTTGCATTTCACAGCTCTCAGTTTCCTGGAGGCTATTATAGAAACAAAAGATACAAAGGCACTGCGCCCAGGGTGAAATCACCCGCAAGCAGGACCAAACAAAGGCTTTAAGACCTGGATGGCAAATGGTGGTTCTTTAAATGCACACCAGTATTGTTTTTGCGTTCCACCGCACTGCGGATCCAATCCACAAAAAAATTATCGGTTGTTCTATTCCACGACCATGCAAGTGAGCGTTTCCAAGATCCCAGGGATGGGTTGAATTTCTGAGGCGATTAACCTTCCTAATGTTTTTACATCCGGCGTCTCCGCTTTCGCGATGACATCATAGGGTCCGAAGGTCATGTTGGCTTCAATGATGCCATCCAGTCGGCGCAAATTTTTTACCACTTCATTGACTGCGCCCATGTGGACGTTGATCAAAATATAGGCTTTCATGTCTTTGTTCTCCTGATTACGAAGTCTTCTGATTGCGTAGAAAAATAACCCAATACACTGCCGCGACGAAGAAGGCGCCCCCGATGATGTTGCCGATCGTTACTGGGAGGATGTTTTGCGTCAGGAACGCATCCCAATTCAGAGAAGCGAAATCCGTGGGAGATTTGCCGATCAGCATCCAGAAGCGATCCGGTGCGAAGTTCTTTATCAAAATCCCTATGGGGATGAAGTACATGTTGGCGATACTGTGTTCAAAACCAGCGGCGACAAAACCAGCGATCGGAAAGAGAATGGCTATAATTTTATCTGTAGTGCTTCGAGCGCTGAATGTCATCCAAACTGCAAGGCAGACCAATGCATTGCACAGGATTCCAAGGGATAATGCCTGAACGAAAGAGAGCTCCACTTTGGCTTTGGCGATGTTTAACGCTGTCGCGCCGATCGCACCATTGCCGAAAAGATATTGCCCGGAGACAAATACCATCCCCGCGGTGAGAACCGCGCCGATGAAATTTCCTACATACACAATACCCCAGTTGAGCAGCAGGGTGCGTGTAGATATTTTACGACTTGCCCATGCCATGACAATGAGGTTGTTGCCCGTGAAGAGCTCTGCACCACCAACAATCACCAAAATGAGCCCCAGACTGAACACCACTCCGGTTAAAAGGCGCGTCAGCCCAAAAGGCATGCTGATGGTTAGCATTTGTCCCTCAGCGGATTGCACGCTCATATTTCCGCTTGCCACGGTGGTGGCGAAAACAGCGCCCAAGGCGATAAAGGCACCAGCCAGCACTGCCAGTCCCAAAGTTGGCAAGGGTGGGGTTTCCGCCTTGCGCACCCCAACATATTCAGCCCTCCTTGCCATTTCAGGGTGTAGGAGAGCATCGATGCGGAACTCTGTCGCATTCATAAATCGTACTCCTTTTCGTGATATATTTCACAATCTAGTATAACCTTTTTACATCATGCGCGCAAGCGATAAAAGTCACCACCTCGCTGTGACAGGGGGTATCCAAGTCATGTGAACATGGACTTTGGAACTTCATTTGCTCCTCCCGCGATAGAAGGTCAGCCAGAGCAAGTTGACCAGCGCGGCACCAAAAAAAACCGTACTCAGTGCTATGTCTCCATGCATATATAGTTGCACCCCCCCAAACAGGAACGCGCCAAAGGTGATAGCGCCCACTATTTTCCCCAATACCAGCTCCAGGTGGCGCAACTGGTGATCCAAGCTTGGCGTTTTCACCGCCAATTCCCCACGGTCGATTGTGGACAACATTTGTTCGAAGCGCTGAGGGAGCAAGACAAGCGACTTGATGATCTTTTCCAGCTCTTCCAGCAATTGCGTTGGAAGGATTGAGCTCTCCTGGGCGATGAGCTTTTCAGCAAAGGGCACCAGATGTTCCCAGACATTAAAATCCCGATCAAGTGCTGTGCACATCCCTGCCAGAATACCCACACAACGCACCATAAGCAGTAGATTCTGAGGCACCTGAAAAGGCATGTTGAAAATGATTTCGCGAAATTCTTTGGCGAATGCGTGCATCTCGCGGAAGTCAATCGAAGTCAGTTCACGCATGCTTTTTCCCCAAAAGCGTTCGAACATTTTGGCTTCCGCTTTCTCGATCAAATCCAAATCCGCGCCTGGAAGTAAGACGCCCATCATTTGATACGCGCTGACCATCCGTTTCGCGTCTCTGGTGGCAACACCGATTACCAGTTCGCGTAAACCTTGCCTAAGATGATCCGGCACACGCCCTACCATGCCGAAGTCCACGAATGTAAGCTCCCACTCTCTTCCTGACGAACTGTCCCCTTCATCCGCATCCAAAGGATTGACAAACAAATTGCCGGGATGAGGGTCGGCGTGGAAAAAGCCATTTACGAATATCTGTTGCAGATATACATCCAACAATCTTGAAGCAACGGCATCGAGGCGGATGCCCGCAGCCTGGATTCTTTGGAAATCGGTGATCTTTATTGCCCAGACGTCTTCTAAAGTAAGCACCCGTTTCGTGCTCAGTTTGTCGATCACCAGTGGCACGCGCACGCCTTTATTCCCGGCAAAATCTGCCGCAAAGCGCTTGGCATTGCTTGCCTCAGCGATATAGTCAATCTCTTCGTAGAGGATGTGGCTGAATTCCTCCATCAGCAGGGGGATGTTCACACGCCGGCGGACCGGTTTATAGAGCTGCAGCCATCTGCCAACGGTGCTCAACGCAGCCAGGTCGGTGGAGATGATGTTTTCGATGTTCGGGCGCTGAACTTTGATCACCACATGGTTGACAAATGGTTCGGCGACAGCTTTGTGTCCGATATGCCCATGATCGAGTTGCGTCTCGTGGAGTTGTGCGCGATGCACCTGCCCGAGTGAAGCCGCAGCGAGAGGCTGGGGCTCGAATTGGAAAAAGTATTTTTCAAGTGGAGCGCCCAGTTCGCTTTCGATGACTTTGCGAATCTCAGAAAATTCTTCTGGGGGAACTTCATCCTGAAGCCCTTTCAGCTCATCGGTGACTTCGATTGGCAGGATATCCACGCGTGAAGATAGGAATTGACCTACTTTGATCATCACTCCCCCCATGCGCACGGCTAAATTGCGGAACGAACTAGACATTTTCCTGATCCGTGCCGAGCGCGTGCGCCGCGTTAATGTGCCAAGGCCGATGCGCGAGTAAATCAATTCCCATAATATCAGATTGAGAAACATGCGTAGAAAGAAAATGATGATTTGGCGGTACCGCGCGCGCAACATGACGGAGAAATTATAATCCAGGGATTTTTAGAGCCTGGGGAATTGTGGTATCCTTCATGCGCTACGCAATGGATGTAAATCGATCTCATTTGATGGATGGCTGCTGATCATGGCTGCAACACTGAGCGCCTCAGAATTCACCGTCCCTCCGCATATAAAAACAAACCGGCGCGGGGCGGTTCCCTGGCTGCTTTCTTATGTGGCTCATTATTGGTATCTACTGCTCATGATGTTGTTGGGAGCGGTCAGCAACGCCGCGCTGGCAGCATATGTGCCGATGCTCATCGGTGAGGCTTTCAACGCCATTCTGGCTTCACCACCTCAAATGTCTGCTTTGTTGCGCATTGCCTTACTCATCGCATTCAGTCAATTGCTGCGCGGCGTGCTGCAATTCTGCAGAAACTTTGGTGCCGAATTGGTCGGTCAACGCGTCGAGCGCGATATCCGCCACGAGTTGTATGCCAGCTTATTGGGAAAGAGTATGACGTTTCACAGCCTGCAACCCGTGGGGGATACTATGGCCCGTGCTACCAACGATGTGCGTGAGGTCAATTTCCTTTTTAGCCCTGGTTTGAACCTGGTCGTCGGCTCGGGCATATTTATCCTCATGCCTGTGCTGATCGCCCCACGCTACCATCCCTCGCTGATTTTGACACCCTTACTGTACACCATAGCCTACTTTCTGGCCTTGTGGCGCTACCTGCATGAACTTCAACCGATCACCAGCGATGTACGCAAAGCTTTTGGGCGTTTGAATAGCCGCCTGGCAGAGGCACTGGATGGCATTGAAACCGTCAAAGGTATGGCGCAGGAGGCAAGCGAAGTTGAACGCTTTGGGGAAAACGCGCGTCGCTATCGAAATGCCTTTGTCCAACAGGGGGATGTAGAGGCGCGCTTTATCCCGCTCTTGGTGTTGGGTCTGGCTGAGGCAGGTGCATTATTGCATTCTCTTATCCTCTTTCAACGAGGATTATTGGATGTGGGGCAGGTGGTGGCATATTTTGGGTTGATTCAGCTCTTCGGCTTTCCTACGTTCGTCTCCTTGTTCGCCTATTCGCAAATCTCTTTGGGAATAGCAGGAGCAAGGCGCATTCTGGAGCTGATTAACCGAGAGAACAACCTGGATCAAAACCTTTCAGGGTATTCGCAACCGATGCAAGGCGCGATTGAGTTTAAAGGGGTGCATTTTGCTTACCAAGAGGATGAGACCGTCCTGGAGGATATTTCCTTCGTTGTAAAACCCGGTCAGACGGTAGCCATTGTCGGGCAAACAGGAGCGGGAAAGACCACCCTGGCGAAACTGGTCAACCGTACTTATGACGTGAGCCAGGGACAGGTGCTTATCGATGGTGTGGATGTGCGCGATTGGAATTTGAGCGCCTTGCGTCAGAATATTTCTATTATTGAGCAAGATATCTTTTTGTTTTCACGCACCATTGCTGAAAACATCGCTTTTGGCAAGCCCAATGCCACTAGGGAAGAAATCGAGCGTGCGGCTCGAGCCGCGCAGGCGGAGGAATTCATCCTCTCTTTGGACAAAGGGTATGATACGGTCATTGGCGAGCGTGGCGTCACCCTTTCTGGAGGGCAGAGGCAAAGGTTGGCGCTGGCACGCGCCTTCCTGACCAACCCTCGCATCCTCATTCTGGACGATTCAACCAGTTCGATCGATAGCGAAACCGAAGACCGCATCCAAAAGGCGATTTATACCGCCGCGCAAGGGCGCACAACGCTGATCATCACTCACCGTCTCTCTCAAATTCGCTGGGCAGATCTGATTCTGGTCATGCGCAAAGGGCGTTTGATGGCTATTGGGCGACACGAGGAATTGATGCGTACTTCGCCGGCGTATCGGCGCATCTTCAGTGAGTAAAACATGGCGTTCTTTTCTGGATTAGCAGCAGAAGGTTATGACCGTCAATATAGCGACCGCCAACTCGTCGTGCGCATGGCGGGGTATTTCAAGCCTTATACCAAACGTTTGGTTGCCATCAGTATATTTTTGGTTTTGATTGCGTTGGCTGGAGCTTCAGTACCGGCCTTTGTTGCTCGAGGGGTAGATGCTTTGGAGAAAAGCCTCTCCAACCAGTGGATCGCATTATTGGTTGCAGCTGTGCTCTTTGCCGAGGTGCTCGTATGGGCTGCGAATTGGCAGCGGCGACGACTCACCGTTCGCACCATCGGCGATATTGTGCTCACTCTGCGCACCGACGCCTTTCGCGCCGCCGCCCAGCACGACCTGTCCTTCTACGATGTCTTTGCCTCCGGCAAGGTGGTCTCGCGCATCACCTCCGACACACAAGAGTTTGGGCAAACGGTTGTGCTGGTTACGGATTTGATCTCGCAAATCTTCCAGGCTTTGATCTTGGGTGCTTTGTTGGTAGTGATTGAATGGCGTCTCACCTTATTGGTGTTTGCCTTCCTCCCGTTGGTTTTCCTCGTGGCTTTCAGCTTTCGCCGCTTGGCGCGCAAAGTGACGCGCACGGGCATGCAGGCGATGGCCAATGTCAACGCGACGATCAAAGAAACCGTCAGTGGCATCGCTGTGGCGAAGAATTTTCGCCAGGAAGCGAGCATTTTCAAATCGTTCGATCAGGCAAACAAAACTTCCTACCGGGTGAATGTACGCCGTGGCCTGGTGCTCTCTATGGTTTTTCCCGTGTTGAATGTGGTAGGTGGGTTAGGCACTGCCTTGTTGGTGTATGTAGGCGGGTTGAGCGTCACCAGGGGCATCGCCACCGCAGGCGCCTGGTTCCTCTTCTTGCAAAGCCTGGATCGTTTCTTCTTTCCGGTGCTCAATCTATCCGCCTTTTGGGCGCAGGTGCAATTGGGTCTTGCGGCCTCAGAAAGGGTTTTTGCGTTGATGGATGCTGAAACTGCCGTTGTGCAAACCAGCCATAACCCTGTGCCGCGCCTGCAGGGCGACATTCGTTTCGAACATGTATCTTTCAAATATGCCTCTCAAGAGCCGGTTTTGGAGGACTTCAATTTGCATATTTACCCTGGAGAGACAATTGCCCTCGTTGGGCATACCGGCGCTGGCAAGACCTCCATTGCGAAACTTATCGCGCGGTTTTATGAATTCCAGCAGGGGAAGATCCTCATTGATGGACGTGACATCCGCACATTGGACATACAACAGTACCGCTCTCAGTTGGGCATTGTCTCGCAGGTGCCGTTTTTATTTTCGGGCAGCGTGGCAGAGAATATCTGTTATTCCTGCCCTGATGCCGACAGACTGGCGGAAATCGAACATTTAGCGCGCCAGATTGGGGATGGAGAATGGCTGGAAGCCCTTCCACAAGGCTTGGAAACGGAAGTGGGTGAACGAGGCTCACGCCTATCAATGGGGCAGCGCCAGTTGGTTTCCCTGATGCGCGTGCTCATTCAACAACCTGCCATCTTCATCCTCGATGAAGCCACAGCGAGCATCGATCCTTTTACTGAGTGGCAAATCCAGCAGGCATTGCAAATGATCCTGGCAAGGACTACCAGCATCCTCATTGCTCACCGCCTATCGACGGTAAAAGCCGCGCATCGCATCATCGTTCTGGATCATGGTAAAATCATCGAGGAAGGAAATCACCATAGCTTGTTGGAACAAGGGGGGCACTACGCCACCCTCTATAACACCTATTTTCGTCATCAAAGTATTGCCTATGCCGAAACATCTCGTTCGCTCATCGAAGGAGATTCATAGTTGGGATGCGGGATTTAGCTGAATTCTTATTCTTACAGGACCATGTGCCGAACCTTTCCGACCTGCCCTGGCACCTACCTCTGGAACAGTGGCCCGATAAACACCCTCGACTGGTGCACCTTCCCCAAGGGGTGTCGCGGCACCCAATCCGGTTTGTCGATTGCGCAGAGATGACCTGTGCACTCAAAGAGATGCCCTTACCGTTGGTAGAGAAAGAATTCACCTCTCTCTTGCTTCTCCAGGAGCGTCATCTGCCTGCTGTCAGGCCGCTGGGCTTTGCCAAGTCGCCGGTGCCTGGCGAGGCGCGCGGTGTTTTGATCACGCGCTATTTGGAAAACTCTTTGCCTTATCGGCTTTTGATTGCCGGGGAAGGTTTCCAACGTTACCGGGAACACTTGTTGGATGCTCTGGCTGGTTTATTGGTGCAATTGCACCTGGCAGGTTTTTTCTGGGGAGATTGTTCACTCTCCAACGCGCTCTTTCGGCGAGATGCGGGTACGCTGCAGGCGTATCTCGTGGATGCAGAGACATGTGAATTCTTTCAAGGCGCGCTTCCATCTGTTGAACGCTATCAGGATTTGCAGGTTATGCAACAAAATGTGCTTGGGGACATCATGGATTTGCAAGCGATAGGCGCATTATCCGAAGGTTTGCTGAACGTACCTTTGCAAGAGACTCCTGCCTACATCTCTCGCTCGTACTTGGGTTTATGGGATGAAATCGCCAAAGAGGTGATTTTACGCCCCGATGAGCATTATCGCGTTCAAGAGCGTATTCGGACGCTCAACCAATTGGGGTTTTCGGTGGGGGATGTACAACTCCTGCCCACTGAAGAGGGGGAGTCTTTGCGCCTGAAAGTGGTGGTCACCGACCGCAACTTTCATCGGGATCAATTGTTCAACCTCACCGGGCTGGATGCAGAAGAAAAGCAGGCACGCGCCATGATGAACGAGATTTATGAGGTGCGCGCAGAGCTATCTTCCAAAATCCAACGCAGCATATCGTTAGGTGAAGCAGCTTATTATTGGTATCAGCACCGCTTTCAGCCAGTAACGCAACAATTGAGTGTGTTGGATACAAAGGACACAACATTAGCTGAGCTTTATTTTCAAATCCTCGAACACAAATGGTACCTCTCTGAGCGGGCTCAGAGGGATGTGGGTCATCAGGCGGCAGTGGAAGACTATTTACGTACCTTTGGCACAAAACAAGATTAATGAACTTTGTGTTTCTATTCAGGGGCTCAATGCGCCTGGTTCCTTGCAATTAGCTTACAATTCTCTGTGATTCACTCATGAACATTTGACGACCGCTTTGCCATACCCTACAATAAAACATATCTTATGGCAAGCAAAGCGCGTCTGTTCTTGGATCGCCTGGCGCGGATGCCTGTGGATGGGGGCGAGACGAAACCCCTGGCGCTGAGTTATTTATTCGCCAGCCTGACGGTGCTGGCGGGTTTGACCGCCATCACTACCGGTGTGACCCTCCTTGTTGGAGGGGGCTTTAAACTGCTCAACCCATTGTACATCGGCGGTTTGGTTTTGCTCCTCTTCTTAGTGTTCGATCCTGTAAGGAAGTGGTGGCATCATGAGCTAGAGCGCGCCCTCTCTCGCGAGACTGTGGATTATAGGAGTCTTGAGGGAGTGTTTTCTGCGCAACTGCTTCAAAAGACATCCCCTGCGGAAATATCCCTTTTTATCCATCAGTTCCTTACCGAAACCTTCTATTCCAAAACCATTTTTGTCTACGTGTACGATGCTCTTACAGAACATTATCGGCTGTCTTTACCTGGCAATGAGGTTGGCTCATTGAGGGCTTCGGAGGCAGTCTTCTTCGAATCATCAAGTTCGCTGGCCGCTGCTCTGCGGGAGAAAAGGCAGCCATTCCCCATCCAAGAGCTCGAGCAATTGGATGATGCCGATGGCGCGCGCCTGGCTTTACTAGGTGTACAGTGGATTATTCCCATGCACGCGCGTGGCGGGCTGGTTGGCTGGATTGCTATGGGAAAAATCCAGCCGCCTGTTACTTCCTCCGAGGCGCGCCTTACCTTTTTGCAGCTTGTTGGAGACCATTCAGCCAAAGCCCTGGATCGCGCCCTGGCAGCCTTAAAGCTGGAACGACACATTCAACAGATGCGGGTTCTCTCCCGTGTTGCTCAGGGGGCGAATTTCGCCATCACCCTGGATGACCTTTTAGAGCTTGTTTATGCTCAAACTTCTCAAGTCATCCCTACTACAGATTTCTTCGTCCTTTTATCTGATGAAACGACGCAATCATACGCTTATGCCTTTTACCAGGTGAATGGCGAACGAGAGTCACAGCGTGAACACCATCCTTTGAACATCACCCAACTTTTGGAGTATGAAGTTATTCGAACTCAGAACCCCATTTCCACTAGAGATTATGAAGGATTGTGCCGATCTTATGGTTACCTGCCTGTAGATAAAGAAATCCTCTCTTGGATGGCTGTACCGCTCAACGCTGGCGCTCAGGTGATTGGGGTGTTGAGTTTGGGCAGTCGCCGCGCGGAGGAGTATTTCTCAACCGAGCAGCTCAATTTCCTCCAGGCGGTGGCAGACCACGTGTCAGGGGTAATTGTCAAGACGCGCTTACTTCAGGAGACAGAAAAGCGCGCCCATCAATTGGCGACCTTGAACGAAATTAGCCTAAGCCTGACATCGACATTGCAACTTGAAGGCCTGCTCGAACAGATGATGCTTCGAGTTGTGGAGTTGCTTCAATGCGAATTGGCAACGTTGTTCTTTGTGGATCGCACTACTGGCGAGCTGACCTTTGAGGTCGTCGTAGGCTTGGCTGCTGAAGAATTGATCAATACGCGCCTTCCCCCCGGCACAGGGGCGGCGGGGAGCGTTGCTCAAACTGGGGAGGCGCTACTTCTAAACCAGGCAAGCCCTCAAGATCATTGGATTTCGCTTTTAGAGCGAAAGGAAGGCTTGCAACCCCGCGCCATCCTGGCGGTCCCCCTGATTTATCAGCAACGGGTAATTGGGGTCATCGAGGTGGTGAACAAACGAGATGGAGCGCCTTTTACGGCTTCGGAGCGTGACATTCTAAACGCCCTGAGCGCACAAGCCTCTGTGGCGATTGAAAATGCGCGCCTCTACACGATGACCGATCAGGCGTTGGCCTCGCGCGTGGAGGAGCTCTCGGTGATGCAGCAGATCGACCGTGAGCTGAACGCCAGCCTGGATGTACAACATGCCATGAGCATCACACTGGATTGGGCGTTGAGGCAATCCAAAGCAGAGATGGGATTCATTGCCAGTGTAGAGAGAGACGAATTGCACATGATCGCGGCGAAAGGGACCGAATCCATCCTTGATCCACACCTGTCTTTTCCTACACTTGGAGAGGATTGGAAGGCGCTCGCTGGCGTTCAACGGGCGTTGCAGACCGGCCAGGCTCAAATCGTGACTCATAAAAACGGAGAACCGTATTCCTCCCTCTTGGGCAACAGGGGAGGAGCTCAGGTTGTCTTGCCCATCAAGCGCGAATCCGAAGTTTTGGGGATTCTGCTACTTGAAGGTGCAAACGGTATATGGATCAATGATGATACGCTGGCTTTTCTCTCGCGGCTGTGCGATCATTCTGCCATTGCCATTGCCAACGCGCGATTATACGCCGAGGTGCATGAAGCAAACCTGGCAAAGAGTAAGTTTGTCTCTTTCGTCGCTCATGAACTGAAAAACCCAATGGCTTCAATCAAGGGGTACACCGAATTGATGGCGAATGGCATGGCTGGGCCAGTGACTGAAATGCAAGCTGCTTTCCTGGAAACTGTGCGGCAAAATGTCGATCGCATGAACAACATTGTCTCAGACTTGAACGATCTGACCAAGATTCAGGTGGGCAACCTGCGTCTCGATTTTTCGGCAACACCCTTGCAAGGCGCGCTCGCCGAAGTCCAGCGCTCTCTAGAAAGCCAGATACGTGCGAAGAGGCAATCCCTGGTCGTACAGGTGCCGCCCGATGTACCTCCTGTTTGGGCGGATGCCGCTCGCCTGGTGCAAATTCTCACCAACCTGGTGAGCAATGCGCATAAATACACCCCTGAAGATGGTACGATTTCGATTGGAGCGGAAAATGTCCCTGCCGATGCCGCGGCTGGGCAGGGGGCAAGTTATGTGCATATCTGGGTGAAAGACAGTGGCATTGGCATTGATCCGCAAGATCAAGAAAAGATTTTTCAACCCTATTTCCGTAGCGAAAGGGCGAAGGATATGGCTTCGGGTACGGGGTTGGGGTTGAACATCACGAAAAGCCTGGTAGAAATGCAAGGGGGGAGGATTTGGTTCGAAAGCCAGGCTGGGGAGGGGACGATTTTCCATTTCACCCTGCCCTCTGCAGAAGTACACTCCTGAACTTGAGCCAGGGATTCTTAGTGGATGATTTGTACGATAATCACCACTGTACCCAATACAGCGCAATAGATGGCGAAGGTGTAGAACGAGCGCTGCTTCAGGTATTTCAACAACCAGTGGATAGAGATGTAACCCACGACCATAGCAGAAAAAAAGCCGGGCAGATATCGAAGCAGTAACTGCTTTGAGTTGTTCAACTCAATCAGGTCAATAAAAGACATCGTGCCAGCAGCCAGCATGATCGGGATCGACATTAAAAACGAAAACCTGGCTGCCTCAGCCCGTTTTAGACCGCGACACATTCCCCCAGCCATGGTTGCGCCAGAGCGCGAGATCCCTGGAAAAAGGGCTGCAATTTGGGTCACTCCAATCCAAAGCGCATCCCACCACTTCAGGTCTTCTAACGAGCGCGATCTTCTGCCAAGCTTTTCGGAAATGGATAGAATGAGCGCTGTGCACCAAAGAAAGATTCCCACTGCCATGGGGCTGGAGAACGCCCATTCGATCTGCCCTTTTAGAAGCAAGCCTATGAGACCCGCAGGCAGTGTCGCCAAAAGAATCAACCAGCCCAGGTAACCCTCAGGTTCCTGCCAGAGTTTACGCCTCTTCAAGCTCACGACGAAGCCTCGCATGATTTCCATCAGGTCTCTGTAAAAATAGAGAATCACAGACAGTAGTGTGGCCATCTGGACGAGCACATTGAAGATAAACGCGTCCTTTGACGGGATTTCCCAACCCATAAAGTAAGGAAAGAGCACCAGATGGGCTGAGCTGGAGATGGGCAGAAACTCAGTCATGCCCTGGATGAGACCTAATAGGATGGATTGTAGAGGGGTCATAAAGGTTTCCTGGTTGTTGGGATGTGTTGAGGTCGTGAATGGTCAGCTTTCGGCGGAGTCTCGTATGGTGTACATCTCTAATCGCTTATGGGCGATGGTTTCGAACTCCCCCTTCAAGATTGCCTGGCGGATTTCTTTGGCCAATTGCACCAGAGTGAATACGTTATGGATCGAGAGCAGGGTTGCGGCGAGCATCTCTTTAGCCACGATCAAGTGGCGCAGGTAGGCGCGCGAAAAGTTGCGGCAGGTGTAACAGGCACACATTGCATCAATCGGGTTTTCATCTCTGGAGTATGCCGCGTTTACCAGGTTCAACCGCCCCTGGTGCGTTATCGCCGCGTTGTGCCGCGCCAATCTTGTGGGCAAGACACAATCGAAGATGTCGATGCCATATTGCACCCCTCGGATCAGGTCTTCTGGGGTGCCCACTCCCATGAGGTAACGAGGCTTATCGGAGGGCAGCAAATCCTCCAGCATTTCCAGGGTGGCGAAAGTTTCCTCTTTCGTCTCGCCAACCGAAAGCCCGCCAATGGCGTAGCCGGGGAAGTCCAGCGAACGCAAGAATTCTGCCGATTTCTGCCTCAGATCTGGGTAGACCCCTCCTTGGACAATGCCAAAGAGCGCCTGGTCGGCTCTGGTCTTCGCCCGAAGGCATTGCTCCGCCCAAGTGTGTGTGCGCCTCAGAGCTTGCTGGAGGTAGGCATAATCATATGGCGGGGCACATTCGTCGAGAGCCATGATGATGTCCGCCCCCAGATTTTCCTGAATACGCGTCGCTTTTTCGGGTGTCAGGCGGTGGGTGGAGCCGTCAATGTGACTTTTAAAAGTCACCCCTTGCTCATCCACCTGCCGTTGGGTTGCCAGCGAGAACACTTGAAACCCCCCTGAGTCGGTGAGGATGGGGTGCTCCCAATGCATAAAAGTGTGCAGCCCTCCCAAAGAGGCAATCAGTTCATCGCCTGGCCGCAAATATAAATGATAGGTATTTGCCAGGATAAGCGTCGCCCCAGCTTCCTCAAGCTGAGCAGGGGTAAGCGCTTTGACCGTGGCTTGTGTACCTACTGGAGCAAACACCGGTGTCTCGATTGGGCCATGGGGGGTATAGAATATCCCTGCTCTGGCGCGCGCCTCTTGCGCTTGAACCTCGAAAGAAAAATAAGGGGGCAGTTGAGTTTGCGGATTCACGGAGCATGATTATACCCTATCTCTCTCCTGGCTTGACACAATGGAGGCTTACTCGCGTAGGGTATAATTTAAATGCGACACCGTGAAAATCTGGTAAACAGGGCAGGGCGCAGAAATTCTTCAATGCTCCCTTTTTACCGCATTTGGCATCTTTAAGATAAACGTCATTTTATTATGGAGTAAATCTATGCAGATCATGAATCTTCCTGGCCCTAAGTCAAAGCAAATCATCGAACGTGACCAGAAGGTCATCTCTCCTTCCTACCCGCGTGGTTATCCTTTTGTGATGGATCGTGGCAGAGGAACGGAAGTTTGGGATGTGGATGGCAATCGTTTTTTAGACTTTGCCGCAGGAATTGCTGTGGTTTCCACTGGACACAGCCATCCCAAGGTAGTCAAAGCCATTCAAGAGCAAGCGGAACGCTTTATCCATATCTCGTCGGATTTTTACCATGAGAAATGGGTGGAATTGGGCGAACGTATCGACCAAATCGCGCCCTTCGCTGAATATGCCATTTCGTTTATGACCAATTCTGGCACGGAGAGCGTAGAAGCCGCGATCAAGCTGGCGCGCTATTACACCGGGCGCACCAGTTTTATTGGCTTTTTAGGTTCGTTTCATGGGCGTACGATGGGCTCTTTGGCATTTACTTCAAGTAAGATCACCTATCGCGATGGCTTTTTCCCACTTTTCGCCAATGTCTTTCATGTACCGTACCCAGACCCGTATCGCCCTATTCTGCAAAGCCTTCCTGGGGAAGATTACGGTGAGACCATTGTGCGGTACATCGAAGAGCAAATCCTAGGTCATATTGTACCCCCTAACGAAGTGGCAGGAATTTTAGTCGAACCTGTGCAGGGAGAAGGAGGGTATTTGGTGCCCCCTGCGAGATTCTTCCCCGCGTTGCGCGATCTTTGTGATCGGTATGGCATTCTGTTAATCGCGGATGAGGTGCAATCTGGCATGGGACGCACTGGCAAATGGTGGGCAATTGAGCATTTTGAGGTAGAGCCAGATATCGTTTGTGCGGCTAAAGGCATCGCCTCTGGCATGCCATTGGGGGTGATGTTTGCCCGTAAGAGTATCGTTACCTGGCCCAAAGGCGCCCATGGCAATACCTATGGAGGCAATCCCCTGGCTTGTGCAGCTGCACTGGCGACGATAGATCTGATAGAGCAGGAATACTTACAAAACGCTAGTGAGATGGGTTCGTACACCTTAGACGCGCTTGCAGAAATTCAGGCACGCCACCCCTCCATTGGCCAAGTGCGAGGATTGGGGTTGATGATCGGAATCGAATTCGTCCAGGATCACCAGAGCCGTCAGCCTGATGAGAAATTGCGCGATTTGATCGTCGATAATGCTTATTTGCGTGGTTTGTTGGTTTTGGGTTGTGGAAAAAGTTCCATTCGCCTTTCCCCGCCGCTCTGCGTTACGAGAAACGAAATTGACGAAGGTCTCACTATCCTCGAGGAAGCCATTCAGGTGAGTGAAAGGAAGGTGAGAGGGGTTGCTGCCTGATTATCGCGTCCGCCAACGAGACTACCTTTTAGAAATCACGCGCACGATCACCCAGGAACTAGACCTGGATAAAGTGCTGGCGCGCATTTTGAAATTTTCCATTGAGATGCTTGCTGGCCAGGCGGGGTTGATTGCCTTACGAGAGGCGCCAGGAGAATGGTCTGTAGCTGTCTCGCAAGGCATTTCCCCTGCGTTCTTAAGCCAGCTTGAACCCATAATGGAGGTGGTGCCGGAACGCGACGACTTAGCCCAGGACGAATTAAGCGCCATCAATCTGCGTTTACAGCGCCTGACATTTGCAGCCAGTTTTGGCCTTCTGACCGGAGTTGCCTTGCCACTGATTGTACGCACTCAGGTAATCGGTTTGCTTTTTGTCTTCCGCAATTATTTGGGTATTTTTTCAGCCAATGATAAAGCGCTCTTACAGAGCTTCGCCGACCAGGCAGCCATTGCTGTACGCAACGCGCAACTATATACGCGCCTGCGCTATGAAGAACATCGCCTGTCGGCGATCATCGATTCTGTTGCGGATGGCATTCTCATTCTGGGCTCCGATCACCGTGTAGAACATTGTAATCCTGCTCTGGCACGCATGTTGGGGACGACAAAAGAAGCCATTTTGAGGCAACCACACCAGGAAGTGATTCGTTTCTCTAGAGTGAAGGAAGGCATGACCCTGGAGCAGGCGGAGGCAGGCGGCTGGCCTCTTACCCCGAACGCGACCTTGTATGTTGAAGGCGACCTGGCGCGTAATGACCAAATGCCCTTGCCGGTTGGTGTCACCTATGCTCCTTTGCTCACCCCGGAAGGGAATCTGGTCAATGTCATCGCTTCTGTGAGAGACATTACCCGTTTTCGCGAAGCAGAGGAGTTGAAGAGCACCTTCATTTCGATCATCAGTCATGAGCTAAAAACCCCTGTGGCTTTGATAAAGGGCTATGTGGGCACTCTTCGTCGCGAGGATGCAATTTGGGACCGCCAGGTAGTTGAAGATAGCCTGGCAGTCATTGAGGAGGAAGCCGATCGCCTCACCCAGTTGATTGAGAATTTGTTAGACGCTTCGAGGCTACAGGCTGGCGCATTGTCGATCCATTTAGCAGATGTTGCCCTGGATGCTTTGGCGAAACGCATCGCAGAGCGCTTTCAAACACAGACCACAAAGCATACCATTGTGGTAGATTTCCCAGAGGCATTCCCGATAATCCTGGGTGACGAGGACCGCCTCTCTCAGGTGCTCTCCAACTTGGTGTCGAATGCCATTAAATATTCTCCAGAGGGCGGAGAGATACGCATTCGCGGTCAGGTCCGCCCGAACCAGGTGATCGTCTGTGTCAGCGATCAGGGTCCGGGCATTGCCTCTGAAGATATCCCGTATGTCTTTGATCGCTTTTATCGCTCCGTGGATGCTTCGCGCAAGACGAAAGGGGCGGGCTTGGGGTTGTACCTGGCGCGGGCGGTGGTCGAAGCCCATGGCGGCCGAATTTGGGTTGACCCGCGCCCTGGGGATGGCGCGCGCATTTGTTTTTCACTTCCTAAAGCAGAGTGAAAATAAGTTCGGGTGGGGTATAATGAATGCCTTGCCCTAGAACTATGGGCGGAAATTATTTTTAATATGGAGTTGTGCATGCCTCAAGTACGAATGAATTGTCCCAATTGTCGCCAACCGATCGCAGCCAATGTCGAGCAGCTGTTTGATTTGAATAGAGATGCTTCGGCGAAGCAAAGATTGCTTAGTGGTACATCGAACTTGATTCATTGTCCCCACTGCGGTTATCAGGGGAATATCGCTACGCCTTTGGTCTATCATGACCCGGAGAAAGAATTATTACTCACGTTTATCCCACCAGAATTGGGGGGCTCACGGCAAGAACAAGAACGCGTCATTGGCAAGTTGATCAACCAGGTTGTTGAACACCTCTCGCCAGAAAAGCGCAAAGGTTATTTATTTAGCCCTCAAGCGGCTTTGACCATGCAGGGGTTCATTGAGCGCATTCTGGAAGCGGATGGGATCACGCGCGAGATGTTGCAAGATCAACAGAATCGCCTCAATCTGATTCGCCGCCTGGCTAACGTAAGCGAAGATGATGTATTGGAGACAATCGCCCAACAAGAAGATAGCCATATTGATGGCGAGTTCTTTGCGCTGCTAAGACGCCTGACCGAAGCGTCTTTAGTTAGCGGCGATCGTGCCTCAGCTGAAAAATTGCAGGAGCTATCTCGCAAACTGATCCCGATCACCACTTATGGGCGCGAATGGAAAAAGCAATCTCAAGAGGTTGAAACGGCGATTAAGGATTTACAGTCGCTTGGCAAAGAAATCTCGCGTGAAAGTTTGTTGTCATTGGTTATCCAGGCGCCAAATGACATTCGATTGAGCACTTATGTGAGCATCATGCACCCTGCCATGGATTATATCTTCTTCCAGCAATTAAGCGAGCGCATCGATGCAGCCTCGGGAGATGAGCGTGCACACCTGGAAAAGCTGCGCGAAAAACTCTTGGAGATGACGCGGGAAATCGATGAGCTCTTAGCTGCAAGGCAGCAAGAGATCCGCAAATCCATCGAAGAGATTCTGCAGTCGGATCATTTGGAAGAGGCATTGATGAAAATCATGCCTCAAATGGATGATTTGTTTATCGAGGAGCTAAACCGCCAGATGGAAGAGGCGCGTCGAGCAGGAGATTTAAAGCGATCTTCCAGGCTCGAAGAGGTGTTATCCACCTTGCGAAATTTGACCACTCCGGCAGAAATTGCCTTGTTGGAAGAGTATCTGGAGGTGGAGGATGAAGCTGAGCGCCAAAGGTTCCTCGAAGAACACACCCAAGAAATCAACGATCAATTCTTGGAATTGCTGGCGAGCTTCGCATTGCAGATTCAATCAGGAGAGGACGCCGCGTTTGCGGACCATGTGATGCGCGCGAATCGTCAGGCGCTTCGTTTTGTTATGGAGAAGAACCTCAAAAAATCCTGAGCTTAGAGATAAAAGCCGGCTCAAAGCGGAGGGTTATCCAGGCGAAGCCCGTGACCGCGCACGGTGATTATATAAGTATGTGTGGGATCAATTGCCAGTAAGCGCTCACGCAAACGGCGCACTAAGGCATCGAGGGCTTGTTCAGATACCGTGTAGGCTTCTTCTTCACCCCAAATGGCAAGCACCAGCTCTTGGCGGCTGATCACCTCACCTGGATTGGCGTAAAGGATTTCTAACAAACGAAACTGAGAGGCAGATAAAGTAGGCAGGACTTCTACAGGGGCTTGGTTCGTGCCTCCGCCAGGGGTGACCCACACTCTTCTGGAACGTTGATCCACGATCAAACGTCGGGGAATGTCCTTTGACCCCCCACTTTTTTCACCAAAGGCACCAATGCGCAATTCCACTTCCCCGGCCTCTAACGGAACCGTGGCATCAGAACTGAGATAGACAAATTGTTGCGCCAAAGCGATTTGGATGATGTCGCCATCTTGCAACAAGACCTGGTTACTGATCAGGTTGCCGTTATGATGAGTGCCGTTCTTACTCCCCAAATCTTCTAAGATCACCCCTTTGGGTGTTGGCGTAAAGCGTGCATGATGTCTGGAGACTTGACGGTCGGGGATGACAATGTCGCATTGGCTTTCTCGGCCGACGATGATACTGCGATCCAGTTTCCAACGCTGGCCAAGGAGGGGACCAGTTTGAGCTATCAATATCGCAACTTCTTCGGCAAACCTCTCCATACGGAATCGCCTCAGGCTGTATAATATCATATAACGCCGAAATTGAATGCCGTGCCTATGGTTGTTGTCGCCAAGCATGGAGCAAGCATAAATAAAAATATTGACCTTATACGTATGATAGATGCCACGAAAAACGGGTGAAGTCCTGCGCGATCGTTATCGCATCAAACGTATCATTGGCCAGGGAGGCATGGGCAACATCTACCTGGCAGATGACTTGCGTCTACAAGGCAGGCTGTGTGCGGTAAAAGAAGTTGTGCACGACCGCAATTTGCCTAATGACCTGATTCGCCAGGCGCGGGATCAATTTTTGCGCGAAGCCACGATTTTGGCGCGCTTGGACCACCCGAATTTGCCCAAAGTTTCAGATTATTTCATTATCGAAGATTG
This sequence comes from Anaerolineae bacterium, assembly GCA_037439525.1. Taxonomy (GTDB): domain Bacteria; phylum Chloroflexota; class Anaerolineae; order Anaerolineales; family UBA4823; genus JBBIVW01. The sequence continues at coordinate 167,950 of JBBIVW010000004.1, read as the reverse complement.
TGACTTCTTGGTCATGGATTTCGTTCCGGGTAAAGATCTGCGCGATCTGATGTTAGAGGCGCGTAACAAAGGGGAGTTTCTGAGGGAGCGGGATGTGCTTGGCTGGGCAAGTCAGTTATCGGATGCTCTTACCTACCTGCACACCCAAGTTCCACCTATTGTACATCGCGATATTAAACCCAGTAACCTCAAATTGACCCCCACTGGTTTGCTGAAGTTGGTAGATTTTGGCTTGGTAAAAATACTCCTTTCGGAGGAGGTAACCATCACTGTCCTCCAGGGGCGTGGAACAGCGTTTTATACACCGCTGGAACAATATGGGGGTGATACAGGGCATACCGACGTGCGCTCGGATATATATGCCTTTGGTGCCACGTTATATCATTTATTGACCAATCAACCTCCTCTGGAAGCGCGCCAGAACTTTTTACATCCGGAAGATTTCATTCCACCTCGCAAGATCAACCCGGCAATTTCCGCGCGTACAGAGCGCGCGGTGCTTTGGGCGATGAAGCTCCATCCTGATGAGCGCCCTCAATCCGTCGAGGAGTTCCGCGAAGCCTTGTTGGGTGACAAAGAGTTTTTTATTCGCCAACCTAAAACAACTCCGGCGCCCTCTTTCCGGGAAACCATCGCTGCCCCTCTGGAGAAAGGGTTGTTTTGGTTCAGCGTAGGCTTGGCTCTGTTCAGCCTGGTGGTCACCTTGCTCCGATAACGAGAACCGCTAGAGCTTTGATCCTTTGTGCTGAGATCGGAAATCTAAGGTTCATCGTTCCGATGACTTATTACGCTGGACGGTCCACTCATGGATTTTCTTCCAGGAAAGAGCGATCACCGCCCCGATCAGGCCTCCTCCGAAAGTCCCCAAGATAACGCTTATCGGTACGGATTTTTCTAACACCTCTCGACTGCCAGGCAAGCCGAAAATCAGGTATAGATAAACTCCCATGCCCCCAATGAACGCCAGGAGTGAGGCGCGAGCCCTCCATTGCCCCGGATGTCTATTGAACCTTGCTTGATAAATCCCCAGGCCAACCCCCCCGCTCGTAATGAGGGCTAACCACCAATCGAGAATTCCGGGTTCGCTCGGAGGGATAACTTTTTCAACCTCAGGGGTTATTTGTGTTGGTGTGGGTAGAGGTACAGGGGTTTCGGTATCGGTCGGGGCTGAGGTATTTGTCGGTGTGAGCAGCAACTCTCCAGATGGCAGGATGTCGATGCGCATTGGATCAGAGCGAGCGTTTTCGCTTTGCACAAATATTTCCAAAGCTCCAACACTTGGGATGGTGAATACTGTTTTAGCCACGCCTTCACTGGTGGTCGTTTCTTGAATAATGTTGTTGGGCATCCCCTCGAAATTGAAAGTGAAACGCACGGGCGTTCCATCGGGCACCGCGTGCCCGTTGTGATCCAATATCACGGATGTGCGTAAAGGCAGGGTATCCTGAGGGTGAAACTGAAGGGTGGGGGTAGCCTGAAGCGTGGCAGGTACAGATGTCTCGCTGATTGGTGAGGGGAGGTCGATGAACAAAGATATCTCTTGATCAGGGTCAGGAAAAAGCATTTCATTTAGGTCGTAGCCAATTGTAGGCACTGAGACGGGTAACGCGCCTGTAGGTCGCAGTTCTTGAAAGAGCAGGTAGGCAGATACATCGAGGAACTCGGGGGTTTTGCTATATAGCACATAATAGGCAGTGAGTTTTGAAATTGTCGTGGCATCCAGGTAGAAGGGTGCACCCATTGCGAAAACGATCAATTTCTTTTGCTGGAAAAGGTTTGGCTTTTCATCCAGGAAGCGAATCAAAGTCGAATAAGAAGGATATTGCGCCGATTGGTCTAGCATGAGGAACACAATCCAATTTGCCCGACGCAAGTCAACATCGATCGGGGATTGGGTGGCAGCACCTGAGCTATTCAGGAAATCCAAAAGTTCATTCAGAGTATACGAATAGAGAAAATTGGGGTTAATAACCCCTCCCACTTGAGGGCCATAAAGCCGTAAAATGGTATCGCGCAGGCTCGTTTTAGCGAGCATATTGTATGGGGGACACTGGCTGCATTGTTGTTCCGTGCGTGTGTCGCTGAAAATAATGATGCGATCTTGAGCTCCAGGTGGTTCTGGAAGGGCTTCATCTAGTTGCGCTTGAGTCGGACTTACCAGAGTTGCGCTGGCACGCGCGACTTCGAGTACTTTTTGGCGCGCTTCGGTTTGCTTTTCCAACTCGGCATACGGTTGCAGCACTGTACCCAGGTTGAAGAGACCATATAGTTTATATTTGAGGGTGAGAATGCGCAATACGCTGGTGTCCACTCGTTGGGCGAAAGCGGGGTCCTCCCGATATTTCTGCGCGAAGAACTCCAAAGTGTGAACTGTGCTTGCGAATGTATCTGGGTCTCCGGTAGAGGTGAAATTGCCCACGTAAAGCATGTCATTGCCTGCCAAAAAGGCGCTCAGAGCTACACGCCTAGCCTCAAAGGTCTGGTTGGTCAGTTCATAAAAGCGGCGCATGGCGCGACTGCCCAGATCATCGCTGATCATGAGACCGCCATTCTCCCGCCAGCTTTTCAATTCGGGCAATTGCATCAACAGCTCGAAAGCCTGGGGGTCGAGGTTCAATGGGCGCGTGGTGGCGCGGATGTTACCTTGAAGTCCCTGGTAGCGGATATGTGAGGTCAACAGCGCGTCCACGGTTTCTTCTGCGTTAGAGGCCAGACCTGTGACCGCGAAGAAGGGGGCCAAATCGAAGCTCTTGAGGTCACTCAATGACTTGCGAATTGTAGCCACTTCTTCTTCTGGTAAGCGGTCAGAACTCCCATGACCCGGAAAGTGTTTGGCGCTTACTGCCATCTTCCCCTGGCTGCCGAGATGCACCCCTCGAATGTACGCCTTGCCCATGCGGCCCACCCAGTAGGGGTCCCCTCCAAAGGTGCGCGTTCCCAATGTATGTGTGCTTTCTAGTAACGGAAGTTCCAATACATCAAGCGAGGGTCCAATGAGCAGATTAAACCCTAATGTGGACAGCTCTCTGCCGGCAATTTGGCCTAATTCTTCCGCCAATTGCGCATTCCAGGTTGCGCCGATAGCCATCGCATTGGGCAATTTGGTGATGCCATGCAGAATTTGATCATTGGGAAATCCATCTCCTTCTTGTGAGATGGCGATGAAAAGCGGCACAAAGGTGGGTATAAAATCTCCCGATCCATTGGGCAGGGTTTGCCGGTTGAGTGAAGCAGACCATTCTATCTGTTGTAGTGTGCGATTTAGATACGCCGTCTGGTTGATCGTGCTTTCTGGCGAGCTGCCATCGTAATAAAAGTTGTCGTTTGCCGCTTTCAGCACGACCCCTCCGATGTGGTGTTCGGTGATCAGCTGATATATTTCGCTTTCGGTTCCTACCTCTGTTCCATTAAAAGTGATCAGGAAAAGTTGACCCACCCGTTCCTCAGGGGTCATGCGTTCCAAGAGGGTGCTTGCCTGTTCAGCTGGGGTGAGGCGGGAATATCCAGCCTTTGCGGAGGTTCCCCATGCGCTCAAAATACTGAACACCAAAAGTACGGCAAGGAACGCATTCAGACTTTTATTAGAATGGAAGGGTCTCATGGCCTTGTACCACTTCATTAGGAGAGGATGGGTTTCTGTTTTTTTCAATGAAGAAGATCTCGCGCAGCAGTTGTCGGCGCGCGGCTCCGCTGAGCAATTCTAATTTCCGGATGCCCAATGGGTCGATCTCTTCACGCAGGATGCGTAATTCTTCTTCACCGGGTATGGGGGTTTGATGTACCTCTTCAGAAATGAGTAAGGGAAAGCCGGTGCGAAATTGAATTTGGGCGATCTCTACTCCAGGATGGAAGCTCACCAATCGCATATGCGGGCGACCTTGAGCATCCATGCCAATGAAATCGAACACGCCCAGATCGCTGATCAGAATCTTAGCGCCGCTCCCCTGTGTGCGCCTTGGGTGATGACCCAAACCAGAGAGAAAGTCTAATTCCGGCACGAAGGTCAGTTTAGAGTGCCGCGGCACATAGAGGTAAATGTCGTCGATAAATGTGGTCACATCTGGAATGCCGCCGGTACCCGGGAGGCGAAATCTTGGACGACGATAGTCCTTGCCAAAGGCAATATTATTGAAGTTGCCTTGTGCGTCCACTTGCGCCGGGCGGAAGAACTCTTTGGGTTTCAAGCGGGGCAGCATATCCGCTGCGGCGCGCACGAAGCCCACATTCTGCATTGATAGATCCAACCACAGGCTTTCGACGTTGAGCAGGTTAAGCGGAGCGGGTGTGCGGCAAATGCCCTGCCCGATTGCCGAGCTGAAATAAATGTGCGGTGCATGGGTCCGACGCGCCAGCAAGTATGCAGCGGCAACCAATGGAGTCGCCAATCCTTGCGCCACGATTTCCCCGTCAACGATTTGACGGGCAATGCATGCCACCATGATTTCGTCGGCGCTGATGTTCATTCCTGTGCTTCCTTCTGAATGATTTCTTGATGGATTTCAGGTTGAATATTTCCCCCGGAAATGACGATCATGGCTGGATGGTGCGCATTCTTCCCCGAAAGAACCGCCGCCAGCCCAACAGCCGCCGATCCTTCGATGACCTCTCCATATGCAAACCAGGCAAAGGCAATTGCCTGACGAATTTCCTCTTCGCTAACCAGGATGATCTCATCCAACAGGTTTCGCACCAGCGGAATCGTTACCGCATTGGCTTCTACCGCGCCGGCCAGGCCGTCTGCCAGGGTAGGGGTTTCGACCACATGATCTTGACTTTCATGATAGTAGAGCGCATGCATAAAGGGAGAGGCTTCAGCTTGCACGCCCACGATGCGAAGATGTCCGGTGCGTTGCCTTTGATATGGTCGCACGGCTGCAGCGATACCCGCAGCCAGGCCACCTCCGCCAACGGGGATGAACCAGGTCATCTCCAGCGCTTCGGGGAGTTGTTCCAGAATTTCCAGGCCGAGCGTGCCCTGGCCGGCGATGACTTGACCATCATTGTAAGGCGAGACCCATGTGGCGCGCTGTTCCTGTGCATAGGCAATCGCCGCTTTTTCAGCTTCAGCGTATCCCCCAGGGACAAGATTGACCTCCGCGCCTAAGGCGCGCATCGCCTGTAATTTAGTAGCTACTGCGTGTTCAGAAGCAAACACGATGGCGCGCCCCCCGGCAATTTGACAGGCTAGAGCAACACCCTGTCCATGATTGCCGGCCGATGCTGCTACGATCCCAGCCTCAAGTTCCCAGGGTTCTATTGAGAGGATTTTATTCAACGCTCCACGCAGCTTGAACGATCCGGTTTTTTGGCGGTTTTCCCATTTTAAATGAATGTTCAGCCGTTCGTCGTAGGTCAATGGGGTTTGGTAAATACGGCCCTTGAGGCGATTTCTGGCGGCTTCAAACCATTCTGGTGGCAACATCGTTATAGAGCGCTTTCTTCAAACTTCGGATAGGATTGTCGCCCGTATTTTGAGCGCATTAAGAGGGTCATCTGTAAAAATTCCGTCTACGCCCATGCGGAACAAGCGTTCCATCTCACCGATTTCGTTTACAGTATATACAAAGACTTTTTTATCCCGTCTCTGCCAGGTGTGTAACAACTTTGGGTGCAAGTCGCTTTTTTCGGGATGTAAGCTTTGGCAGGGTATCATCCATGGGACGAGGCTCCTGGCTAACCTTCCCGCGCTTCCTGAAGCGGTGAGCAAGCCGATAGGGGTTTGTGGTAGCAGCCGTTTGATACGCCTTAGGGCAATAGGGTTAAACGAAGAAAAGAGGACGTAATCTTCTAAACCCATTTTTTGGATCAAAGCCGCAACTTTCTCGGGTAATTCATCATAAATGGAGGTGTAGTTGGTCAGCTCGATGTTGATCAACAATTGCTTACCTAGCGCAGCCAATACCTCCTCTAATGTGGGAATGCGCGCGTGATGGAAACAAGGGTCAAAGAAGCTGCCGGCATCTAGTTCTCGAATTTGCTCTAAGGTGGCATCTTTGACTGCTCCGTTTCCTGGTGTAGTGCGGTCAAGGGTCTGGTCGTGAATGACCACGATATGACCATCACGAGTGAGTTTGGCGTCCAGCTCAATGGCATCAGCCCCTTGTTGCCGGGCTAGTTCAAAAGCTTCTAACGTATTTTCTGGGGCATAGAGGCTTGCCCCGCGATGGGCGAATATGGCTGGTTTGGGCAGTGTGTTTAACATGAGATCATCACAAGCAGATATCTGAAAGTCTTATGGATGCGTGTTCACGCCTTAACATACTTTGATTATAAACCAGTTGCTTACATCAGGTTATAATCGGGATATGAAAGTTTCCATCATTATCCCGGCTTATAACGAAAGAAACACCATTGAAGAGATCATTCGCCGCGTGCAAGCGTCTTCACTGGCTGATGAAATCATCGTTGTGGATGATGGCTCAAGCGATGGCACGCGGGAAATCTTACAAAAACTGGATGGGCGTGATCAGGTACGCGTGATATATCATGACCGCAACCGGGGGAAGGGCGCCGCCGTGGTCACCGGCATCCGCGCCTCCACAGGAGAAGTGCTCCTCATCCAGGATGCCGACCTTGAGTATGATCCTCGCGAATACCCTATTTTACTTAGACCAATTCAAGAGGGCCTCGCGGATGTCGTTTATGGCTCTCGGTTCTTGGGGGCGCCTCGCCGCGTGGTGATGTTTTGGCATATGGTCGCCAACAAACTGCTTACCACGATGACCAATGTCCTCTATAACACGATCCTTTCTGATATGGAAACCGGCTATAAAGTCTTTCGCCGTGAGGTCGTTGAGGGAATGACCATTAGAGCGCGACGCTTTGATTTCGAGCCTGAATTTACTGCGAAAGTGCTCAAGCGACGCTACCGAATTTTTGAAGTGCCCATCAGTTTCAACCCCCGTGATTACAGCGAGGGTAAGAAGATCAAGCTTAAAGATGCTTTTGAAGCGGTATGGACTTTGTTCAAATACCGCTTTGTAGATTGAGCATCAGCCTGGCGCGCAAGTTGTCTTGAAGTGAGTCGTCGTTCCTAACAGGATGGCAATCCGTCGGCTGCTCCCGTAGGTTTGATATCCACGATTTTGAGTTGCAGCGTTTCCTGCCCATTATATTCATTCACCTCATAGTGATACATCACGTCCACACGTTCGGGCAGGCTGTCGATTAATGCTCCCATACGGAAGGCAATCGCATCATACGTAATGTACCCATCGCTGAGCCTGAGCTTGAGATGCTGCCATTCTTTCCCCACTGCTTTTTTGTTCAACACTTTTAGATCTCGGGAGACAAATGTCGCTCGTGGGTTTCCTTGACCCGTAGGTTCAAGGAGCTCGAGATAGCGTAAAATTTCCGGCTTCAACTCTGAAAGAGGCAGTTCAATATCTGCTGTTAAAGTAGCCACCAGGTCCTGCTGGGCGAGTTCGCGTTGGGCAATGGCTTTCAGTCTTTCGATGAATTCTGGTAGGTCAGCGTTGCGCAGGGTAAAGCCTGCAGCTGCCTGATGTCCGCCGTGATGCATTAATAGATCGCCACATTCATCTAATGCTTGGGTGATATGGAATTCTGGGATGCTTCGGCACGAGCCACGTGTTACCTCTTCGCCTTTTTGGGCGACAATGGCGGGCCGATAGAAGGTTTCACATAGACGTGAGGCAGCCAATCCCACCACACCCAGGTTATATTCGGGGTGGACAGCGATGAGGATTAACGCCTCCGGGTCTTCCGCCAGGGCAATTTGCTCGGCGTGTTGTTGTATTTCTTGGGTAAGGCGCTGTCGTTCCCTGTTTTGACTGTCGAGCTTTTGGGCTAACAAGGCAGCCTGTTCGACCTCATCAGTGGTCAATAGGCTCAGTGCATCGAGCGCGGTTTCCAGGCGCCCGGCTGCATTCAGTCGCGGTGCTAAGATAAAGCCGATGTGTTCTGTGGATAATCTCCTGGGATTCACGCCTGAAGCATGAATCAGTGAAAATACCCCTTGTCTCTGAGGGGCACGCAAGTATTCCAACCCCCTGCGAACCAGTGACCGGTTTTCCCCGATAATGGGCACCATATCAGCCACTGTACCTAAAGCGACCAGGTCTAGGAAATGTTCCACTGGTGGAAGACGTACCCTTGCAAGCTGGTGCACTTCTGGATTCGAAAGCAACGCTTGTGCGAGTTTGTAGGCCAACCCGACACCTGCCAGGTTTTTCTCTGGATAGCGGTCGTTTGTTTGTTTGGGGTTGATCACGGCATATGCTTGGGGCAGGATGGCTCCAGGGTGGTGGTGATCTGTAAGGATCATGTCCATATGCCGGCTTTTGGCGAATTCAACCTCCTCTGGAGAACGGATGCCGCAATCCACGCTCACAATCAACTGAGCTCCCATTGCATGCAACTCGTTAAGCGCATCGAAATTTAGCCCGTATCCCTCATCAAAGCGGTTGGGGATATAACCGCGCACCTGTGCACCCAACCACCGTAAAACTAGAATCAGCAATGCGCAACCTGTGACGCCATCTGCGTCGTAGTCACCATAAATGACGATGTTTTCACCACGCTTGATTGCGCTGACGAGGCGCTCGACGGCACGCGGCATGTCCTTCAGGTTAAGCGGGTCTGTGCCTGGAGGGTACTCCGCTTCGAGAAACGCTTGTGCTGCCTGTGGGCTGGTATAACCACGGTGATAGAGAATGTGTCGTAAAACTTTTGGAAATTGAGCCAGAGAGTGGTCAATTTCCGCCGGGATATCAGAAGGCACGCGCCAGCGTTTTTGTCGATGTTTCATGCTATTTGTTTATTGCACCACTCGAGATCAGGCTTCTCCCCAAGGCTAAGGCACCGATCAAGCCGGCCTCGTCACCAAAAGCAGCAGGGGCGATCTCGAGTCGTTCCAGGAATCCAGGCGCCATAATGTGTTGGTGGATCGATTGGCGCAAGGGTTCGAAGAGCAACGCGCCGCTTTGAGCCACGCCGCCTCCTAAAATAACCAGCGAAGGGTTGAAAATATGGATAAAATCCGCCAAAGCCTGCCCTAAAAAATGAGCCGCGCGCTGGATGGCTTCCTTTGCCAATGCATCGCCTCCAAGCGCCGCTTGGGCAACCTGCTTGGAGGTGATGGGCAAGGTATTTCCAAGAGTTGTTGGCCTGCCTTGAGCGATTTGCTCTTCGACCCACCGTGCGATAGCAGTTCCTGAGGCGACTGCTTCCAGATGTCCGTAGTGACCACAGCCGCATGCGGGACCATCGGGCAAAACGGTGATATGGCCCAATTCGCCAGCCAATCCATTGTCTCCCAGGAGTAATTGGTCGTTGACGATCACTCCACCGCCAATCCCGGTGCTGATCGTGAGATAAATCAGATGATGGTGCCCCTGCCCTGCGCCAAACTTCCATTCTCCCAACGCGGCCAGGTTGGCATCGTTGCCAATCGCAATGGGTACCTCAAAGCGCTTTTGTAGTTCATCTTTCAGAGGAAAATTAACCCATCCGGGGATGTTGGGGGCTTCCAAGACCACGCCATGTGGATTAACCGGACTGGGAGCAGCCACAACAAGAACTTTTGGTGGATGTTCCGCTTCCCAAAGGGAATCGATCAGCCAGAGCAACCGCTCCAGGGGGGTGTTTCCACGACCATCCGCAGTGGTTGCCTGGGTTGTCGTGCGTTTTACCGTTAAAGGGTGTACCCCTTCAGAGGGGTAGATTGCCGCGCGGATTTGTGTACCTCCAACATCCACAGCCAGGTAGGTATCCATGGAAGTAAGTATAGCACAGTCCCCTTGCCGGTCATTATTATGACCTATCGAGCATGATATTCTTGGAAAGCAGTTGACGACTCTCTATAAGGGTGCTATTATCAAAGCCTGATGGGAAAGACGTTGACATCGATTTGGCAAAGAATCCGCGCCTGGGCTTTTCATCTTTCGACGTGGTTGCTTCCAGGAATCGGAGTGAAGCGATGGTTAGGGGTTGTATTGCTTGGGACGACACTTGTGGGGGTTGGATTAGGAGTGCTCATTCTGGAGGTTTATCGAAGCGCGCCTGAGACATGGTGGTTACCTATCCTATCGACTGCGTCGTTGCGTTTTCTCCCACGACCTTTGCGTGCCTTGATCTTCGGAGGCAGCGGGCTGAGTCTGATCCTTTTTGGCATATGGGGGTTGAATCGATCATTAATGAAGCCTTTCGTTCGGCCGGGGCGCGGGGTGACGGAGACGATACGGGAGCACCGGCAAAAGGAGCGTGGACCGCGCGTTGTCGCTATCGGTGGGGGGCATGGCCTGGCCACCCTCTTGCGTGGCTTGAAGTCGCACACGCATCATCTCACGGCTATCGTTACGGTCGCTGACGATGGCGGGTCTTCTGGACGATTGCGCCGCGAATTGGGCATCCTCCCTCCAGGAGATATTCGCAATTGCCTGGCTGCGCTCTCTAATGATGAGGCGTTGCTGGCTCAGCTTTTTCAATATCGTTTTGCCACACAAGAAAGTGGTTTGGATGGACATTCGTTTGGTAACCTGTTCATTACGGCCCTATCAGAGATTACGGGTAGTTTTGAGGAGGCGGTAGCCGAATCCGGCAAGGTGTTAGCCGTGCGAGGTCAGGTGTTGCCCTCTACGATTCATGAGGTGCGCCTGGTGGCGGATGTACTACTACCAGGATCCAGCGCAGAGATTCGCGTTGAAGGGGAGAGCCAGATACCCGCAACTGCAGGTCGGTTGAAACGCGTGTGGCTAGAACCGGAAAATGTACCCGCTTTTCCTCAAGCCATTCAGGCGATCCTGGCTGCAGATGTTATCGTCATCGGCCCCGGAAGTCTTTATACCAGCATTTTGCCGAATTTGCTGGTCAAGGATATCGCCGAGGCGATTAAAGCCAGTCGCGCCCTGAAATTGTATATTTGTAACCTGGCGACGGAAGCGGGGGAGACAGACCACTTCTCTTGTGGAGATCACATTCGTGCTTTAGAGGAACATATCGGGCCAGGGCTGTTCGATATCGCCGTGCTCAATTGTTCTTTCAATGTGCCTTTGCCGAAGGAGATCGAATGGGTGAAATTGGAGTCAGATATCGAAGAAGACTACGCGGTCTATGCCTCTGATTTGGTGGATGCGATTCATCCCTGGCGGCATGATGCGCAGAAATTGGCGCAAGTGATTGTGGATTTGTATCAGGAGCGTACTGGCCCTCTGGTAGAATAGTCTGTGTCCGATTGTCTTCACAGAATCTCATCTAATTGACCCTTGGAGCGACCACGAAGGTGAGAGACAGATTTTTGAACTTTATCATATCGAACAATCTCTATCCCAAAAACGATGTCATTCAACTGTCCTTCGTGCCGGGCAGTCCATTAATAAAGCAAGTAAAAAAATAGAATTCAAACACGGAGGTAAACTATGACCATCAAAGTAGGCATCAATGGTTTTGGCCGTATCGGACGGCAGGTGCTCAAAGCTATTCGAGATTTTCATGCGGACACTTTGGAAGTGGTTGCATTTAATGACATTGGCGACCTGCCCACCATGGCTCATTTGCTCAAGTACGATTCGAATTATGGCATTTTTGATGGCGACATCAAGGTGGACGAAGGAGCGCTGATTGTAGATGGCAAGCGTATTAAAGCCTTCAGTGAAAGAGATTTGAGCAACATCCCTTGGGGTGATTTGGGTGTGCACATCGTCATTGAAGGCACGGGTGTCTTCACCAATAAAGCGGATGCGGAAAAACACATTACCAAGGGAGGCGCGAAAAAGGTCATCATCACTGCTCCCGCCAAAGGTGAAGATATTACCATTGTGTTGGGTGTAAATCACGATCGATATGATCCCAAGCAGCACCATGTCATCTCCAACGCTTCGTGCACGACAAATGGCCTCGCCCCAGCGGTGAAAGTCGTGCATGATAAATATCGTGTCGTGCGCGGTATGATGACCACGGTACATGCCTATACCAATGACCAGCGCATCCTGGATTTGCCTCACAAGGACCTGCGGCGTGCTCGAGCGGCAGCGCTCAACATCATCCCCACCACCACTGGCGCAGCGCGCGCATTGAAGCTTGTCATCCCCGACATGGCAGGCAAACTGGATGGTTATGCCTTGCGTGTGCCCACGGCTACGGTATCTGTTATCGATTTGACCGTTGAACTAGCCACGCCAACGACCACAGAACAGTTGCGCCAGGATTATCGCGATGCAGCAGCCGGCCCCTTGAAGGGTATCCTGGCAGCAGTAGATGAGCCTCTTGTGAGCATGGATTTCAAGGGAAGCTCATTTAGTTCCTCGATTGACTTGCCTTTCACCATGGTCTTGGGCGGTGAGGGCACGCTGGCCAAAGTGGTCGCATGGTATGACAATGAATGGGGGTATTCTGTGCGTACAGCCGACCTGGCTGCGATGGTAGCCAAATCCTTATAGGTGAAGCATTCGGGGCTGCCCAGAAAGAGTGGAGCGAAATTATGGTCACCTCGCATTTGGCAAGAATAGTGTGCCAATTGGCCCTCCATTAGGGTCATTTTTCGCAAGATTTGGGCTTTTGGGCAGCCGCCTAACGATAAGATGAAAGGCTGAAGGATGTTCAACAAGAAACGCCTCGTTGATGTTGATGTGACCGGCAAACGTGTTCTGGTACGCGTGGATTTCAATGTGCCTGTTTCCGATGGAAAGATCACGGATGACACACGCTTGCGGATGAGCTTGCCCACCATTCGTTATTTATTAGAACATGGCGCAGCGGTGATTCTCTGCTCGCACTTTGGCCGCCCCAAGACGCCCTTCGACAAGCAATTCTCGTTACAACCGGTAGCGGAGTATCTCGCCGGTCTCTTAGATCAACCGGTGCACTTTGTGGAAGAATGCATTGGTGCGAAGGCCGAAGCAGCCGCGCAGGCTCTTAAACCCGGTGAAGTGCTGGTTTTAGAAAATACTCGGTTCTACGAAGGGGAGACTAAAAACGATCCAGCCATGGCTCGCCAGTTAGCTGCATTGGCTGATGTGTACGTCAATGATGCCTTTGGTTCCGCGCACCGTGCACATGCTTCTACGGAAGGGGTGGCTCATTTTCTGCCCGCGGTTGCTGGTTTTCTAATGGAGAAGGAGATCGAATATCTCGGTAACGTCATTGCCAGCCCGCAACGACCCTTTCTGGCGATCCTTGGAGGAGCAAAGGTGGGTGATAAAATCGGGGTGATCCGCAATTTGCTTCGAAACGCAGATGAGCTTTTGATCGGGGGTGGTATGGCGAATACGTTCTTCAAAGCCAAAGGTATTCCAATGGGAGATTCACTGGTCGAGGAAGAGGCTGTTGACATGGCACGGCAATTGCTGGAGAGCGCCGCGCAGCGGTTGCGCTTGCCGCAGGATGTCGTTGTTGCCGATCGCTTTGATGCCAATGCGCAGTACAAAATTCTCCCGATTGGTCCCATTCCAGAGGGCTGGAGAGTGATGGACATCGGCCCCCAGACAGTTCAATCCTACAGCCAGGCGATCTCCAAAGCCAAAACGATCGTATGGAATGGCCCCATGGGGGTGTTCGAGTTCCCCGCATTTGCCCAGGGGACGTTTGGCATCGCACAAGCCATTGCTCAAAGTCAGGCGATATCCATTGTAGGAGGCGGGGATTCGGTCTCGGCAATTAATCAGTCTGGGCTAAGCGATCGCATCACGCATATTTCTACGGGCGGTGGTGCTTCCTTAGAGATGCTCGAGGGTAAAGTGCTCCCAGGGCTTGCCGCATTAAACGCGCGCGATTGAACCTCAGCCTCCAATCCTTCCAACAGGTTGCTAAAAAATGCCATTCGTAGTCGGAGAGATCGTCGGGCAATACCAGCTTATCGAGCTGCTCGGGCAGGGGGGTATGGCAACGGTGTTCAAAGCATACCACGCACGTTTGGATAGGTATGTGGCGATCAAAGCCTTGCACCCAGCTTTCACTGAAGACCCGAACTTCCTGGCGCGCTTCGAAAGGGAAGCCCAACTCGTGGCGCGCCTGGAGCATCCGAATATCGTCCCGGTGTACGATTTTTCCGAGCATGAAGGGCGCCCCTATCTGGTGATGAAATTCGTAGAGGGCGAAACGCTTAAAGATCGAATGAAGGAAGGCGCATTATCGCCGGGTCTAATTTATGAGGTTGTCTCTAGGGTGGGTGCAGCCTTGAGGTATGCGCATAGTCGAGGCATAGTGCACCGGGATGTGAAACCCTCGAATGTGTTGCTTGGAGAGGATGGTCACATTTACTTGGCAGACTTTGGATTGGCGCGCATTGCTGAAGCGGGAGAGTCGACCATATCTTCAGACATGATGTTAGGTACGCCACAGTATATCTCTCCTGAACAAGCGATGGGCCGTCGCGATTTGGATCAGCGCACAGATATTTATTCTTTTGGCGTGATGATCTACGAGATGTTCGTTGGCAAAGTACCATTTAGCGCGGATACTCCCTATTCCATCATTCACGACCATATCTACACCCCTCTTCCATTGCCTCGCCAGGAGAATCCCGAAGTACCCGAAGCCATCGAATGTGTGCTCATCAAAGCGCTGGAGAAGAAGCGGGAGGATCGCTACCAGAGCATCGAAGACATGGTGAGCGCCTTTCACCATGCCATGGGAGAACCTTATCAAACCCGCCTGCTCCCCAGAGATGTACTTTTTCCGGCGGATGCTGAACCCCTTGTTGAGCCGCCCCAGGAACGTTTAACACAATCTGCCGCTATCGAACAAACCCCGTCCAAGGTTCAAAATGCACCTCAGGTTGTTGAGGAGCAGCCGGTTCTAGAACAGGGGAAAAAGGGAAAGAAGTGGCTCATTGGTGTGGGTATTTTGGCTCTGCTGTGCATTTGCCTGGGTTTATTGGTGGTGAATAACCGCGCCTCGGAGCAAGGGTTTCTACGCAATCGCTATCTGGTTAAGGCGATTAGCGAAATTTTTGCTTCGCGCACTCCTCTTCCCCATTCTCCAGACATCTCGATTGAGGAAGCTCAACGCCTGGTAGATGAAAACCCTGAAGACCCCTATGCTTATTTGCAGCTTGCGCAAGCGTATTGGTTGACAAATCAACCGGCAAAAGCAGAAGAAGCCTTTTCCAAAGCCTTACAGCTTTCAGGAGATGACCCTGCGTTTTTCCTTTTCGCTGGGGATAAATTTCTGGCGCGAGAGATGTTCGCTATGGCGGCATTGATGTATCGTCATGCGATCTCCCTTGATCCTGATCCACCACCCGAAGATGTTATCCATCGCCTTCATGAAGCGCTTTATCGAGGAGCAGGGGATGTGGCGGTCGAGCGCATGCTCGAAGATGCGGAAAAGACTTGGGCGGACCAGCAGTTTTTAGAGGTCTTACGTGCCCGAGGAGCATTGTTGCGCCATGATCTGGCTTTTGCTCGCGAGATCGTCGATCGGTTGAACGCTGAGGGCTATCGTGCTCTTGAACTGAGGCTGCTGGAATGTGAGCTCTTGATCGCGGAAGGTCGCTTCGATGAGGCACGTAGGAGCCTAATCGCCCTTCGATCCACCCCCAACCTTCCGGAATGGATTGCGCATCAGTCAAATCAACTTCTTGAGGAGATACAGAGGTGATCTATGCCACGGCGACCATTCGTTGCAGGTAATTGGAAAATGTTTATGACCGTCGCTGAGTCTCGGCACATGGTATCCGAGTTAGTGCCCGGCTTGCAGGCATATGTTTCTGTGGAACGAGTGATCTGTCCACCATTTACTGCTTTGATGGCTGTAAAGGACCTGCTTGAGGGGACGGATATCGGATTGGGTGCGCAAAACATGCATTGGGAGATAAGCGGAGCTTTTACTGGGGAGGTATCCCCTTTGATGATCGCCGAAATGTGCTCATATATCATCCTGGGGCATTCCGAGCGCAGGATGTACTTTGGCGAGGACGACCAAAGTGTGAATCGAAAAGTGAAAGCTGCTCTGGCACATGGACTTATTCCTATTATATGTGTTGGAGAAACCCTGGAGGAACGAGATGCGGGTCGAACGCATGCCGTCGTAGAAAAGCAGGTGAAGGCTGCTTTTGAGGGTCTCCAAGGACATCTGGGTAGCGAACATGCGTCGTTAGTCGTTGTGGCATATGAACCTGTGTGGGCTATTGGCACAGGGAGACCTTCGACGGTGGAGGGAGCTGCGGAAGTGATCCTAAAAGTCATTCGCCCCACGTTAACAAAGATTTTCGGGAAAGAATTCGCTGAAGCGGTACGTGTGCTTTATGGCGGTTCCATCAATGCGCAGAACGCGGTGGAGTTCTTTTCACACGAACAAATCGATGGAGGGTTGGTAGGTGGGGCCAGTCTAAAACCTGCCGAATTTCAACTCATCGTTCAAGCGGCATCCAATTCCATAAGTTCCTCAAAATAATGGGGAATTTCTATCAGATCCATCTTCACATGAGATTGGTGTAGAAGGTCTTCGCAACCCCTGAATGAAGTTGCAACTATCAAGGTTTATATTGTTGCCTGAATGCTTGGATGCACGGCTTCGTTCACTTTGTGTATACGGTCTGACGGCAAACGTTGCGAGCTGAACCAGGTGGGGGTATGCAGAGCATAGGATGATATAATCCATTTCCTGAAGTGTATGGGATGTCCATTTCAGACCATGCGATCAAACTCGAGGCGCCTCTCCTCAATGGTGGTATGCTTAGCGTCATGTTGAAAAAGATACAAGGGCAGTAATCTGTGGCACATAAATGGTACGCGGTACATTGTAAGCCACGCAAAGAGTTGGCGGTATGGAAGCAAATCGTCGGCAAAGGGATTGAGGTGTTTTACCCTCAAATCAAAGTTCAGCCGGTCAACCCTCGCTCGTCTAAGCGCAAGCCCTACTTCCCTGGCTACCTTTTTATCTATGTTGACTTGGAGCAAACAGGCGTGACAGCATTCAAATGGATGCCCCATGCGCATGGTTTGGTGACTTTTGGGGACGAGCCAGCCATTGTGCCAGAAAACTTGATCCATGCGCTCCGCAAAAAGCTCGAGCAAATCAACCTGGCTGGTGGAGAAGTATTTCACGGATTGAATAAGGGTGATGCAATCGTCATCGCCGATGGTCCCTTCAAGGGATATGAGGCTATCTTTGATGAAAAAATCCCAGGAAGCGAACGTGTGCGCGTACTCCTGGAACTTTTAGGAAGTCAACGCAAAGTCCCGCTTGTTCTTCCTGCTGGCCAGATTTCAAAGAAAAGGGTGTAGCCAAACGATCTGAAAGGATACAAACTAGAGATGAAGAAAGCATTGATCACGGGTATCACCGGTCAGGATGGATCTTACCTGGCGGAGTTATTGCTCTCGAAAGGTTATGAGGTGCATGGGTTGATTCGTCGTGCCAGCACTTTCAACACCAGCCGTATCGATCATATCTATCGAGATCCTCACAACGGTGAACAGGTAAAACTATACCTGCACTACGGCGATATGGCAAACACAGGCCATTTGGTCGACTTGATTTATAGCCTCCAGCCTGATGAGGTGTATCATTTGGCAGCTCAGAGCCATGTGCGCGTTAGTTTTGACATGCCAGAGTATACCGGTGACATCACAGGTCTGGGCACCCTACGCCTGTTGGAAGCCATCCGAAAGAGCGGAGTGAAAGCCCGATTCTATCAGGCTTCATCTAGCGAAATGTTCGGCAGCGCGCCAGCCCCTCAAAATGAAACTACGCCGTTTATGCCACAAAGCCCTTATGCTGCAGCGAAGCTGTTTGCCTATTGGATCACGCGCAATTATCGGCAAGGATATGGAATTTTTGCCTGCAACGGCATTCTCTTTAACCACGAATCCCCTCGGCGCGGAGAGACTTTTGTCACGCGCAAGATTACCCGCGCTTTGGCATCCATTTTGGCAGGGAAACAAAACAAACTGTATTTAGGCAATCTGGAAGCTAAGCGGGATTGGGGTTATGCACCAGATTACGTTGCCGCCATGTGGAAAATGCTGCAATACGATCGACCGGATGACTTTGTCATCGGCACAGGTGAAGCTCATTCTGTGAGAGAATTTCTGGATGAGGCCTTTGGTTATGTGGGTTTGGATTGGCATGATTATGTCGAAATCGACCCGCGCTATTTCCGCCCTACAGAGGTGGACTTTTTACTGGCTGATGCAACCAAAGCGAGCCGCGAGTTGGACTGGCAGCCCAGGGTGTATTTTAAGGATTTGGTGCGTGTGATGGTCGATGCCGATATGGAACGCATGGGGCTGGTTCCCCCAGGTGAGGGTCGCCGCATTCTGGAAAAGCACCATGGAAACTGGCATCGCTGGGAAGATCAGGCAGTGAGTATGGAGAGGTGATCGCCTTGCCTACCGCATTGATCCTCGGTATTGATGGGCAGGACGGCTCATATCTGGCGGAATGGCTACTCGGCAAAGGCTATCGGGTTGTAGGCTGGACGCCACAAAATATCGCTGTTTCTTTATCCAATGTGGCCCAAATTTTAGAGCACCTCACCCTGACGAGTGGAGATTTGCGCGATTTTGATGGACTTCGCGAGTGTTTGGCACGATACCAACCCGACGAAATTTATCACCTGGCTTCACCTTCTTCCCCCTATAAATCCTGGCAAGCCACGGTAGAAGTAGGGGATATTGCCGGTTTGGGTACGGCAAGGTTATTAGAAGCTGTTCGTCGCGAGACCCCCAACGCCCGGTTTTATCAAGCCTCTTCTAGCGAATTGTTTGGCGACCCCTCAGAGGTGCCCCAAAATGAAAACACTCCATTTCGCCCCCGCAATCCTTACGGAATTTCCAAACTTTATGCACATTGGATGACGGTGCGTTATCGGCAACACTATGGCTTGTTTGCGGTTTCGGGAATTCTCTACAATCATGAGAGCCCTCGCCGAGGCATGGATTTCGTCACACGCAAGATTACACATACAGCCGCGCAGATCAAGTTGGGCATGGCCCAGGAGCTGAGGCTGGGAAATCTAGACGCACGTCGCGACTGGGGCTATGCCGGTGATTATATCGTCGCCATGTGGCAGATGCTCCAACAGCCTGAAGCCGAAGATTTCGTCATCGGTACCGGCGTAACCCATTCGGTGCGCCAGTTTTGCGAATTAGCTTTTTCGGCGTTGGGTTTGGATTACCGCGATTTTGTCGTCCAAGACGAGCAGTTCTTTCGCAAGGAGGATACGGCGCAATTGGTAGCCGATGCACGTAAAGCGCGAGAGAAACTGGGCTGGCGTCCTAAGGTGGGCTTTGAATCGTTAGTCCACATGATGGTGATGCATGATTTGCGCATCCTGACCAGTCCTGAGACGCGTTGAACGCACCCAACGGGAAAACGAGATTGCTATCCAAGGAGTTGCCAAGCCACATACCGCCTCGCCACGGTCAAGTACTCCGCATTATCCTTGGCTTTGCCATTAGTGCGGTGTGCTTGGTAATGTCATTACGCCAGGTGGATTTGGAACGCGCATGGGACATCCTCAAGCAGGTGCGTGGGGAATGGGTCATCGCCGCCCTGATCAGTGTGGTACTCAATCACTTGCTCAAAACATGGCGGTGGCAATATATTGCCGCTTCGCCAGATTTTAGGCTTTCCTTTAGGAACGCATTTGCTTCTTTGATGGTGGGTCAATGGCTTAATGCCCTGCTGCCTCTTCGGATTGGCGACATTGCTCGCGCATATCTGGTTGCTGAGGACAACCGCGTGCGCGTGAATGCCTTGGGTACAATTGGGGTTGAGAAATACCTTGATTTAGCCATGTTGTTCTCCTTGTTGGCCTTATGTTTGCGTTTTTTACCGATGCCACCAGAGATTCAGCCTTTGTTGATGGGCTTGGGTTGGTTCTTTATACTGTTCTCGGTGTTCATGCTTTTTGTATTGTGGAAAGGCGTTCCTCTTATCGAAACGATTGGCAGTATTGTGGAACAAAAACTCTCCTCCAAACTTGCAGATGTTGTGAAGCGGTTTGGCCACGCGCTTGTTTCCAGCCTGGGATTTTTTAGACAGGGTATCCCATTGTTCCTGGGGCTATGTTTGACTTTTGCAGTTTGGTTGTCTGCATGGCTGAATAATCAATTGACCTTGTTCGCCATCAACGGCCAACTTCCCTGGGAGGGGATGCTTTTATTGCTAGTCTTGTTGATGGCTGGCGTTTCCATTCCCTCTGCGCCGGGTAAGGTCGGCGTGTTTGAATATATCGTCGTTTTTACCTTAGGACTTTTTGATGTGGAGGGGACATTTGCCTTGAGTTACGCCGTGTTGCTCCATGCCATCGTTTATGTACCGGTGATCCTTTTGGGCGCTTGGGCGATAGCCCAAAACCGACCAGGTAGGCAATGGTTCCACCCCGCGCGCTTTAGATCACCTATGGACTGAGGTGTCATGGAAACGCATGCTGTCTTGTTTGTGTGTTCCGCAAATATATGCCGCTCACCGATGGCAGAATGGCTGTTACGACATCTTGTGCGCGCCGAAGCCGATCATTGGGATATCGCCTCCGCAGGTGTTTGGGCTTTGCCTGGCAATCCTGCTGCGGAGAATACTGTCGCGGTACTCCGCCGGCGAGGCATCGAGATTCAAGGACATATTTCAAAAGAGATCACCCGCGAAATGATGAATACCTACCAGCTCATTCTCACCATGGAAAGAGGGCAAAAAGAAGCCTTGCAATTGGCTTTCCCAGAACATGCACAGAAGGTCTTTTTATTGAGCGAAATGGTATCTTCCTCTTACGAAATCGTTGACCCGATTGGAAAATCTCCTGAAGAATATGAAGCGACCGCAGAAGAGATCGAAATGATTTTGCGTGCGGGAATGCCCGCAATTCGAGATTTGTCTTCGACTGCCCATACGCGTGGGAAGGTATGATGCACCCTCGCCATTCTTCATTGCGCTATCTCTTTTTTTCTCTTGTCTTGGGGTTGCTCAACGCTCTAGTCTTTGTGTTCTTGGTGCCTCCGTGGCAACACTATGATGAACCCAAGCATTTTGAATACCTCTGGCTGCTGATCCATCGCGGCGCACCTCCCCAAAAAGGCGATTTCGACGCCCAACTGAGTCGAGAGGTCATCGCTTCCATGCTTGAACATGGCTTTTGGGGGGACGAGGACATGTCCGCGCTCTTATACAGGCCTGATGAGCTCATGACCATTCCCGGCTATAGCCAGTTGGAAGAGCCTGTGGCTTATTATTGGTGGGCATCTTTGCCCTTGCGTTGGATAAAGACCTCTGCAGTCGAAAGCCAACTTTACGTCGCACGCCTCATGTCTGTTGTACTCTTTCTGCTGATTCTCGTTGTGGGTTGGGTTGCCACCCTGGAATTGACCGTTCCAGCAAGTGCCTTGCGCTGGATGGTGCCTTTAAGCATGGCGCTGTTGCCGGGTTTTGTCGATGTCATGAGCGCGGTGAATAACGATGTCCTGGCTGTATTGGGGTATTCGGTATTCCTTTGGGGAGCGATTCGCCTGTTGAAGCGCCCCTTTTCGCTCATCAACCTGGCCTGGTGCATCCTTGCCGCCATTGCTTGCCTCTTCCTGAAAAGCACCTCCGCTTTTGCCATAATCCTTTTGCCGTTGGTTTTGGTGTTTGCCGTTTTTCGCTCTTCTCGCCCTTTCCTGGTCATTGCAGGAGTGAGCGGGAGCATTGTGCTCATTTGTTTCGGGCTATTACGTTGGGACGATGCACTCTATTGGCACCGAGGCAGCAGTCAAGCACAACCTCTCAGACAACAACGCCCTGAAGCTGTTTTGGGTGAGCAGGTTCTGGCACTGGAAGTTGGAGCGCGTGTCACTCCGAAGTGGAGTGTTCCGGTGTACCAGTTGATTCCCGAAGAAAATTGGGATCAACTTGTGGGAAAGAGACTCACCCTGGGTGGTTGGATGTGGGCAACGCGTGAGATCGAAGTCGAGTTCCTGGCCTTTGTCACCCCTCAAGCTCATCAGTCCCAACGCATAAAAGTGGGTTTGACGCCTCAATTTTTTTCGATGTGGATTGATGGCCCCGTGGAGCGCAGCCGGGTTTGGATCGAAATCGATCCGATCCGGGAATCGGGTGAATGTTCTGTGTTTTTCGATGGCTTTGTCATGGCGCTAGGTGAGCGCCCGCTAAACGATCCGCCTCTTTACGCAAGTCCATTTGGGGAATTTGGTGAATGGGGAGGGGAACCGTTCGAAAACCTGTTGCGAAACGCTTCTTTTGAAAAAGCCGCTCCGCGCGTCCATCCGTGGGTGGACAACTTCGCTGCCGCTTATTTGCCAGATGAAATGCGCCCTTCAATGGTGCTCAGCGCGTTGCTCGATTTGCCGGCTACAGGTTACTTATATCGTCTGACAGCACCTCATTTGTTCAGGACATTTTGGGGACGATTTGGCTGGGGTCATGTCCCGCTGTATTTCTTTAAATTTCTTGGCCGTCGCCCCTATTTTTATCTCGGCTTGGTCACCCTGGTAGCGTTGCTTGGAGCATTCTTGGCAGCCTTGCGCAGGTTGCGCACCTGGCATTGGGAGATCGGCTTTGTCTTGGGAGTGGCTTTGCTCATCCCATGGTTGATCACGCTGTTGCGTGGCACGGTGTTTCTACCTTTGCCCCGGTTGTACTTTTCGGTAGCCCGGCATGCATTGGTTTCTATCCTCCCTGTGATGTTATTGCTCAATACAGGCTGGCGAGAAATAGGGAGGATCGCCTTGCGTTCTTTACGCCATTATGCAGGCGAGACGCACCTCATCCCCGTTCTTCGAGGGCTGTATCTCTTTTTCTTTGTAGCCATGAACGCTTACGCATACTTCAGCATTGCCAAGTTTTATCGTCTATTTCCTTGATTCACCTGGAACCATAGCCGCTCAAGCGCGTTATTCCTTAACTTTGACCGCCACAGGTCGCTTAGCCGATCACCTCAAGTAGCGCTTCGATTGCTGCCTGCAAGACAGCATCGATCTCTCCCAAAGCGCTTTCCAGGGTCACCGGTACTTGGATTTGAGGGACTACGCCGGTGCCTTCGATAAGGAGTTCGCCGCCCAGCGTTTCAGACCTGCCTGTAGGAAATTGCATATCGAAGTCTCCGGGCAGTTTGTATTGACCGCGTCCAACTTCACCGAATGCTCCTGCCGTAGGGTAGTGCCCGACTAAGATCGCCCGTTC
The DNA here is from genome assembly GCA_037439525.1 of Anaerolineae bacterium. GTDB lineage: Bacteria > Chloroflexota > Anaerolineae > Anaerolineales > UBA4823 > JBBIVW01. The sequence goes on along the minus strand of JBBIVW010000004.1, from coordinate 144,871 downwards.
GTTCTGACGCAAAGCATAGACAAATCCCTCACACGCGCTAACGCAATGGGGACCGATCAGCACGGCAAGAGCGCCTTCATATAACATTGGTCCAGGCTTGACTTTCGTTGGGGTATCAACCTCTTCGAATAGATGACTTTTAGCGTTGAAATAATAGCTGGTGTATAACGTCTGCTCTTGCTCGAAGAAATAGCCCGCGAAATCCATGGCCATACCCACTGATCCACCTCCGTTAGAGCGGAGGTCCAGGATCAGCGCGGGGATTTCTGCATCCAGGATCCCTTGGAGGTAATGGTCCCATAGGCGCGCCAGCAGATGATAGTCATCGCTGAATGTGGAGATGCGGATATAGGCGATCCTGGAATCCTCTAGAGTGTACCCTTCGATGGGCAAGTCGAGCTCATCCTGATTGAGCGAGGGGATGGTCTTGAAAAACGAGTCATATTCCACGATGGCTCTGAGTTTGGTTTGTGTGATCTGGCTACTTCCGGGGTTGCGGAAACGGATGGTGACCTCTGAATTGGGTGGTACGCGTCCCAGGAAGTCAACTTGCGCCAGCCTTAATGTGTGCGACGTGGAATATGGACCCAGGTAAGGAACAACTTGGGAAATGGCTTCTCCTACAGGTTTGTCATTCCAGGTGAGGATTTCTGCACCCACGCGCATGCCTGCTTGATGTGCGGGCATCCCTTCTAAAACTTGTGTGGCGACCACGCGTCCATCGCTCAATTCGGCCAACACCAATCCGAAGCCCCCGCCTGCTTTTGTGTAGAAGTCGTCTGCGTTCAAAGATAGATTGACATGAGTGTCGGGGATTCGCTGAGCAAATGTATAGAGTGCATGGTAGAAATCGGAATCGTTGCGGCTCTCTTCGACCATGGGTAAAATTTCACTTTTTAGCTCTTGCCAGTCGATGCCTTTTTCCTTAGTGAAGGGGTATTCAACTGCTACTTTTTCGAAAAGCGCCAGGAAGGCGTCTTTGTAACTCAAATGCGAAAAGTCGTTCAGGGCAATGTCGCCTTCGTATAAGGTAAGTTCGGGTTGAGCCGTTTTATAAATGCGAAATGGTGTTTCATCCAGGTCAACCAGACTGTAACCAGCCGCAATAGTTTCGGTGGGGTCGTCCGCAGTAAACAAACGGCCATCCTCGCCAAATCCGACGGGGAACCCTTGATGTTCATCTGGCGCCCAGACGACCAATGTGCCACCGATGATCTCGTCATGGTTATCAGGGTCGGTGATGGTCGAAGCGTAAGCCGTTGACCAACCCGTGCCATCGCGCCGCTCTAGGAATGGATCTCCCCAAGTGTTGGACCAAAATGCGATGGCAAAGACTTGCACACCCTGGTCGGATTCCCCATCGTTATCTACATCTACGTAAGTGCCCAGGGGCACAACCGGCAGGCTGAGGATAAAGGTGAGCCGATCTTGTTCGTCTCTGATTACCGGGCCAATGGTTTGTGAGGAAAGGGCAAATTGAAACTCCCGATTCCGCTGCACGAACCCTGCCTGATCTTCGAGCATGACGAAAGGTTCTGCAAGCAGGTTGAGGAAGAACGGCGAAGTATAGGGGATTTCCCCACGGATCAATACCGGTTCATCAGGGTTATCGCTTTGAGGTGTAAGAGAACGAGGAGGGATGCGAATCTCCGTTGCTGTTGCCCCTGGGGTGGGTTCTTCTCCAAGAACGCCATTCAATTGGCAGGCCAACATTGCCAGGATCAGGGAAACACTCGTAATTATCAGGGTGACTTTAATCTTCATTAGCGCACTCTATCTCAGATACCTTTCTTCAATCCAGACGGCGAGCAGAATCTTCATTTCATCTCCAGAATGCGTAAAGACTAAACGAAAGAATGGCAGGATTGTACCAGCAAACGCGTTGATTGGAGCAAAATTGGGTTAGGTGGGATGGGTTAGATGGAGTGTTCCAGCAGGGATTCTACTTTCGCATCGATGGCTTCGATTGCTTTTTGCAATAGTTGCAAATCGCTTTTTGAGGCGAAGACCGCATGGCTGAGAGGCATATCTGAATGATGAAATTCATCCGCATGGTTTTCATTAAGGCTATTGTTGATGGGGATATTCCGCAGTAGCAAGGACTCGCCCTCCTCAATGCTCAAGCTACCCGCTTCAACCAGTTGGGTAATATGTTCGTGCAGTTCTCTTTCAAGAGAGCCCAGAATGTGATTGATAATTTTGTCTGAACCTGCGATCGCGCTTAGGCCAACAAAGCTCATGCGAATCAATGGCGATAGAAATATGGCGGGCAGGTTCGTCGATTGGTGTTTTTCCTGTCGGTGTAGAATTTGGGCGAGAATGGCGGCGGTGATGTCTTTGCCAGAGGAGTGTTCGATGACACAGATCTTCTCGCCTTGAAGGACGCAATGGGTTAAGTCATCCAGAGAGATATATTTTCTGGAAGCGGTGTTGTACAATTTTCGGTTGGCGTAGCGCTTGATCGTGATCACGGATACGCTGGCGCTTGATGGCATGCGCCATCCTTACGTAGGTTGGCGCGAGCAGATTATCGCATCTTGAGCATTACTCGGATTTCGCCAAGCGATCGATTTTCCTGGAAAGCTCTGCTACCTTCTTGCTCAGCGCTTCTACATCTTCTTTCGATGCCAGGTTGGCGCGCGCGATGATGTGCTCCAGGCGTGATTTGATCTCGGCTTCTACTTTCTCGTAGTGCGCTTTGCGCTTTTCCCGCAGCTCGTGGATCAGTTGCCTGCCTTCCTTTTCTGCAATTTCTCCGCGCTCGATCAAACGGTCGACAAACTCTTCGATTTCGTCCTGAGCCAGGGCCAGGGCTCCGATGCTGGCAAGTAATACCTTGCGTGCCATCTCTAAAAAGGGGTAGCGTTCGCCTGGTCGAGCTTGTGGTTCCTCGGCTGTTTCTTGATTTGCCATGGTTGTACCTCCAAATCGTTTATGACGCATTGCGTCATAAACGATTATAACACAAGATTCCTTTACCATCCCCTTGCCTTATGAGATAATATTCACGTGGAGGTGATTGATGCGCTTCGGTATCATGGCTATGCAGATCGATTATCTTATCCCCGAAGACAAGGTTGAGGAGGGCTCTTCGGCGTGGATGACCCATGTGCTCAATCTAGATCATGCCGCGCTGGTGGCAAAGATGGTGCAACATGGCTTTAGCCTGATTGAATTGGGAGGCGATTTGGCGATGTTACTCCCCCACACCTTCGCCTCTCCATCCATCCAAAAATTGGCTGAGCTCAAAGAGGAAAATGGATTGAGTTACACGCTGCATCTCCCATTATGGTCAGTTGAACCCTCCACAATGTTGTCTCAAGTGCGCAATGGATCGGTCCTGGCGCTCATCGAGAACATTCAGGCGACACTTCCATTGCAACCCGAGATGTATGTTTTGCACGCCACAGGCGAGTTGGCGGCTGAATTTTATTTGCAAATGAAGCTTCCACCATTAGCGCGCGCTTTTCTCATGCGTCAGTTTCAAAATGGCGCGCGGCAGAGCATTCAAACCCTGCTTACAAAGACCGCCATCCCGTCCCGCAAGCTGGCATTGGAAACCGTCGCATTTCCGTTTGAGTTGACCCTGGAACTGGCAGAGGAGTTTGACCTATCCATTTGCCTGGATACAGGGCATGTATTGGCCGGGTTTTCTGGTGAGAAGGATGTTTTTGAAGTGTTGGAACTTGCCCTTCCTCGCCTTGGCGAAGTTCACTTGCATGATAGCCCCTGGCAGGGGGTAGAGCGCAACATTGCCTTTGGAAAAGACCATCGCCCTTTAGGTGAGGGCGATCTGGATGTGGCACGCTTTCTGGATAGGCTTGTTGAGGCAAATTTTAAAGGACCGGTGATCTTTGAACTGCGCCTCTCCGAAGCGTTGCAGTCGTTGAATTACATTCGGCAGGTGCGCCCGGATGTATTAACATCTGATACATACAAACGAAATTGAGCGCCTATAGACGATCAGCGATGCAAGAACCTGCTCCCTCCGAAAATTTTATGGATATGTACGAACTTCACATCTCAAGAGCTGCACGGCTGCGTTATCAATTCGACGAGAAGCTATTTACCTTCGATGGGCGTGCGATATTCGTAAATTTTCATGCCGTGAGGCAGTTTGCTCAGAAGATTAACGCGAAGCGGGATATAGCCCGTTTCCCTGAACAGGCGGTCCAGGCAGGTCAGATCAATGCCATGGGACTGATCAATGAAATCTTTCACTTTGTGATTCAATGCTATCGACAGCAACGACTGGAAGAGGCATTTTCGAAAGCCCTGAGATGGTTGGATGAGCGTTTGGGGGTAGAAAATGTGAATAGCACCCTATCCCGGTTTATAGAGCTTTTCCCGCCTCTTGCCGTTTATAAGGGCGAGGTAAATGTCTCGGATTACATGCTTGGAGTGAGTAAAGATGCCAATGGGTTCACGCGGCCCAATCGCGAGATTGCTTTGGAAGAATTGCTTACCCTGTGGCTTTCGAATGTCAATCCAGCTTTTGCACCTTACCGAGAACTGTTCGATGATGAAGAACTGATCACCCATACCGCCTATCGCCAGTTGATTGAAGAACTGGAACGCTTTTTTAACGCTCAACCCGCGTTTGGCCCGGATGATCAGCCATTGGTGGAGATGCTGCGCAGCCCTGCGATTGCAGTGCCTCATTCGCTGGACGGACAGTTGGAATTTATCCGTACGCGTTGGGGATATCTTTTGGGGGAGTATTTTTATCGTCTGCTCCGTAGTTTAGATATGATCCGAGAAGAACGCAAAGCTGTTTTCTCGGGCAGTGGAAGCATAGTCCCTTATGACTATCGATTGCTAGACTTCGAAGCGGAACGATTCAGCCCGGATCGCGAGTGGATGACTCAATTGATCCTAATCGCAAAAAACACATACGTTTGGTTGGATCAGTTATCGAAAAAATATCAGCGCTCCATTCGCACCTTGGATCAAATCCCGGAAGAAGAGCTACGCCTGCTTGCCGATTGGGGATTTACCGGTTTATGGTTGATTGGATTATGGGAGCGTAGCCCCGCTTCGAGAAAGATCAAACAATTGCGCGGCAAAGAGGACGCCGTTGCATCGGCGTATTCAATTTTCAGCTATGATATCGCCAATGACTTGGGAGGGGAAAGCGCTTTTCAAGCTTTGCGGAAACGAGCCTGGCGTTATGGCATTCGCCTGGCTTCGGATATGGTGCCAAATCACATGGGCATCGATGCCCCTTGGGTGATGGAACACCCCGACTGGTTCATCCAGTTACCTTATAGCCCTTATCCATCGTATCGTTTTAGCGGCCCCAACTTGTCCTGGAATGACCACATCGGCATCTATCTGGAAGACCATTACTATGATAGCACTGATGCTGCTGTTGTTTTTAAGCGCGTCGATCATCATACCGGAGAAGAACGATATATTTACCACGGCAACGATGGCACTTTCATGCCATGGAATGATACCGCCCAATTGAATTACCTTTTGCCAGAGGTGCGTGAGGCAGTCATCCAGGTAATCCTGCATGTGGCGCGGAAGTTTCCTATCATTCGCTTCGATGCAGCCATGACGCTTGCCAAACGCCACTATCAAAGGCTTTGGTTTCCCGAACCAGGAAGCGGAGGGGATATTCCCAGCCGGGCGGAGTATGGCCTGACAAAGGCAGAATTCGACCGCCACTTTCCTGATGAGTTCTGGCGTGAGGTCGTGGATCGTGTGGCTGCGGAACAACCCGATACCCTACTCCTGGCAGAAGCGTTTTGGCTGATGGAAGGCTATTTTGTGCGCACGCTGGGGATGCACCGTGTGTATAACAGCGCTTTTATGAACATGTTGCGCGATGAGAAAAACCAAGAATATCGCCTGGTGATAAAGAACACCCTGGAGTTCGACCCCCAAATTTTGAAGCGTTTTGTAAACTTTATGAACAACCCGGATGAACGCACCGCGGTGGATCAGTTTGGTAAAGCGGATAAATATTTTGGCGTTTGCACCCTGATGGTAACGCTTCCTGGCTTGCCTATGTTTGGCCACGGTCAGGTGGAAGGCTTCGCGGAAAAATATGGCATGGAATTCCAAAGAGCTTATTGGGACGAACAGCCAGATGGTGACCTTATACACCGTCATGAGCGCGAGATCTTCCCTCTTTTGCGACGGCGGGCATTATTTTCGGGGGTTGAACACTTCCTGCTGTACGATTTTTACACCTCTGAAGGGGTGGTCAACGAGGATATCTTTGCCTATTCGAACCGTCAGGGGGATGAGCGCGCTCTGGTGATTTATAACAACCGTTATCATCACACTCAAGGCTGGATCCGCGTCTCGACACCGTACCCTCAACAGGCCTCGGATGGTCAAAAACACTATCTTCGCCTGACCCTGGCTCAGGGATTAGCCCTGCCCATAGAACCCCAGGCGTATGTGGTCTTTCGCGATCACGTGCGTGGCCTGGAGTACTTGCGCCAATGTCAAAAACTTCATCAACAAGGTTTGTTCGTTGAGTTGCAAGGTTATCAATATCATGTCTTTCTTGATTTTCGCATCGTTTGGGATGACGCCGGGCACCCATACGCAGCTTTGGAACAGGTATTGGACGGGCGCGGTGTACCGTCTATGGAAGAGGCTTTGCGTGAGTTCAACCTGCGCCCCATTCATCAGCCATTCGACGCATTGTTTTCGGCAGACTTTCTGCAGCACTGGGCGAAGTCGTTTTCCCAACGAAAGTCAGAGATACGACCCGCTCTTCTTGAACAAGCCAGTGCGCAGTTTGAATCGAATATGCTGGCTTTTTATCACGCGGTACAGGGGTTCGTCCAAAGCCAAGTAGATGTGGGCATTCTGGTTGCGCACGCAGTCCAGGATTTGAAGTGTTTTGAGGTTTTACTCGATGCCATACAAAACACAGGCAAGAGGGCACTTTCACGGACAGCTTCAGAGTGGAGATATGGCTTTTCGTCCGTATTGGATTGGGGAGTGCTGTTTGCCTATGAGATATGTACTTCTTTGGGTGTGATACTCAGCGGTCGAATGGATGGGGAATTGAGCCGAACTTATTTGAGTGAGTGGTTGTTGCATCACAGAATCGTCCAGGTGCTGATCGCTCTAGGGGCTGATGAAACCGATGCCTGGCAGAGGTTGGACCTGTTGCGCGCTTTATTGACCCACGCGCTTTCGTGTATGCCTGGTGAAGATGAGCGTCCTTTATTGCCCCTCGTCGAAAAGTGGCTGGCAGATGAGGCGCTCCAGAGATTTCTGAAAGTGCATCGTTACCAGCAAGTCTTGTGGTTTAACCGGGAGGCTTTTGAACAATGGGCCTGGTGGATGTCCCTCATCGGTGCACTGGAGAGTATCCGGGCGGTGGGGATGGAACGCTGGTTGGAAAATCCCGACCCTACCATTTTAGAGCCATGCTTACAACGCGCAGACACGTTGCTGAAGGCCATGGAGGCAAGCGGATATCAGGTTGTAAGGTTGTTGGAGATACTCGAATCGGAGTAATAACCTTTCTCGCGACTGTGTATCTCCTAAGCCATTGACGGCACCGCGGACTGATTGCCCTATGGTTGAGACTAAAATGCCCCTGCGCACGATCATCCACCTGGATTTAGACGCGTTTTTCTGCGCAGTGGAAGAAAATCTAAACCCTGAGCTTCGCGGAAAGCCCTTCGCCGTGGGAGGGGATCCAAGGCAGCGAGGGGTTGTTTCTTCTTGTTCCTATGCCGCGCGCCGGTATGGTGTGCGTTCTGCCATGCCGGTGGCGCGGGCGTTGCACCTCTGTCCACAACTTCTGGTGATACCGACGCACTATGCTGAATATCGCAAAGCCTCTCGGATGGTGATGCAGCACCTTAGAGGGATAACCCCATGGGTGGAACAAATTTCTATAGACGAAGCCTTTCTGGATGTTAGTGAAATCGAACATGCACCCGAGTTGCTGGCGCGACGCTTACAGGAATCCATTTGGCAAGAACTGAATTTGCCTTGTTCTTTGGGGGTTGCCAGCAATAAATTAGTCGCCAAAGTGGCCACGGAAGTGGGAAAGTCTGCTCACGAAGGAGTGACGCCTCCAAACGCCATCACGGTTGTGCCACCGGGAATGGAGGCGGAATTTCTGGCGCCTCTGCCGGCAGTAATGTTGTGGGGTATTGGAACAAAGACGGCTGCGCGCCTGGCAGAATTAGGCTTGTATACCATTGGCGACATCGCCAGGTACCCCGCGGCACAGTTGATGCGCCTCTTTGGAAAGTCAGGTTATCGTATGTGGCGCTATGCCAATGGCATCGATAATCGACCGGTGGAAGTGGTCCATGAAGTAAAATCCATCAGCCAGGAAGAAACCTTTGCCCGAGATGTGAGCGATGCTCTTCAATTGCGCCAAACCCTGCTAAACCAGGCGCGGCGTGTGACCCAACGTTTACGCCACAATGGGATGATCTGCCGAACTGTAAAGCTAAAAATCCGCTGGCCCGATTTCACCACCATCACGCGTCAGGTCACGCTACGCCAGCCCTGTGATGAGGAGGAAATCATTGCCTCGGCAGCTTTGGGTTTATTTGAACAGACTTGGCGACCCAAACAGAAAGTTCGCCTGATTGGGATGGGTGTCAGCAATCTGGAAATTAGGGGGCAACAATTAAGCTTATGGATTGAAACCTGAAGGGGAAGATGAAGGCGCTGGTACTAAGCGATAAAATCGTTCCTTTTCTTTATAGCCCGCAAATCCAGGCGCGGTTTCGTCATGTAGATTTGGTGGTGAGTTGTGGGGACTTGGCATATTATTACCTTGAATATGTGCAAAATGCGTTAGGAGTGCCCCTATATTACGTTCGAGGAAATCACGACGAAGTCATCGAGTACTCGATGGAGGGTTTTCAACGCACGCATCCTCATGGAGCCATAGACTTGCATGGGGTAGTAGCGCGCTACCGTGGGGTGATTCTGGCGGGCGTGGAAGGAAGTTTACGGTATCGCCCCGGCAAGTTTCAATACACTCAGGCTGAGATGTGGACCCATGTTTGGCGGTTGTTGCCGCGCTTATTGGTAAACCGTATGTATTATGGCCGTTTTCTGGATGTGTTCATTGCCCATGCGCCTCCTGCTGGCGTCCACGATCAGCGCGATCATGTGCATCAGGGAATTAAAGCTTTTCGCTGGCTCATCGATGTATTTCAACCGTCGTTCTTTTTTCATGGTCACATTCATGTCTATCACCCCGACGCGGCAGTTGAAACCACAGTGAGTAAGACGCGCGTCATCAACGCCTATGGCTACCGTGAGGTTGAGATCGTGTGTGGAACGTGAGGCGGAATTTCCCTCCCTAGTGGCATACCAGCATGGGGATTGGAGAAGCGCGCAATAACGCATCCACCACGTTTCCCATTACGGCTTCTACGATTAATGAATGCCCATACCCTCCCAAGATAAGCAGGTTGCAATGCTGCTCTTGGCTGATTTCCAGGAGGCGTGAGGCAGGGTTGCCTGTGGTGAATATTGTTTTGGCTTCCACGCCCCTTTTGTGTAAGTAAGCGCGCGCGTGCTCTAAAGTTGCAGGTGTGGGTTCAGGATTTTGCTCCACACTGACTACCCACAAAGGAATGTTCCATTTGGCGGCGAGGTAAGCGGAAAGGAAGAGCGCTTCCTCTGCTTTGGGGCTACCATCATACGCCAGCAAGGCATGGTCTAGGGGTGTTTCGGTTTGGGGCGTAACCAGAATGGGGCGTGGGCATTGCTGAATAATGCGGCGGAAGCCCGTGCTTAACTTTTTCATCGTCAGGCTGCGCGGAGGATGGGATAAATTGATCACGACTAAATCTGTAAAACGCGCATGGTTGCAGATCTCCTCTGCCACTTCCCCGATATGTATCCCAAAACTCCCAGAAATGTTGGAAACTCGGCAACGTTCGGCAAACACGTCTCCTAATTGTTGGACTTGAGGGGAAGTCCTTTGCTCTTCGTCAGGCACAATGTGCATGCCAAGCAGGTGAGCGCCCTCGCGTTGCGCGACTACCAGAGCTTGTTCGAGGGCGTGCCAGCCATCTTCTAGCCCGTTGATCGGCACGAGGATGGATTGAAAAAGTCTCTGTGGCTGCCCAGATGTTGTGCGCGTTTCTCGCCAGGCGCCTACTGGGGTTCCAGATTTCAGCTCATCGGGTATGATCAATTCAATAAGCTTTTCGGGGAAACTCTTGTTTTCCCCATATGTTTCCACCAGATCGGTGAGTACGTATTCGTCGGCAATATGCCATCCAAGCTGTTCTTCCAGGTCGGCGCGGTGGCGCGAGATCCACAAATACAGGTCGGTCTCTGTGCGTTCTGGGAAGTGATGCAACACACCCAAAGCACGGATCAGCTCCACCACCGGCAAATACACATGATGGTACCAGTGTAGTGCGGCTTCCTGGTAGGGGATGGCTCTTTTCTCCTCGAGGCCCATGAAGTAACGATGCACATCGATATGTTCTAATAAGATGGGATACTGCCCGGGCAAGGTGACTCTCAGGTCTGCTTCGGGCAACAATTCGTCGAAGTGAGTTCGTTCGAGAAAGTTGTTGTACTCAGCAATTAGAATAAGGTCATCGGGTTGGGTGTCGGGGCTTAAAGACACGCGTGATTGCACCGGAGTGACATATGCCTGGATGAATTTGGCTCCTGATTGTCTGGCAACGGACACGCGATGATTGCCATCTTTGACGAAATAGGCTTCGCCAATTTGATACACTTCGATAGGAGGCAAACCGACTAAGCCAGAGGCAGCCACTTTTACCTTCGCCCATCGCTCTGCATCGGCACTCTCCAATGGAAGAAATTCGCGCGTGAAGTCGGTATACCGCCCCACGCTTCCAATGATAGCTTCTAATGGAATCTCTTTTAGCTCTCTCCTTGTTGCGGTCTGTATCTTTAGTGCCTGCCGCACTTGCTCGAATGAAAGCAATTGGTTAGATTCGCCCTTCAGTCGAGCGATCAACGTTTTCAGCGCTGCCTGGCGGCGCGCGCGTTGAAAGTCTTGTATCGCCGCTGAATAGTTATGTAAATCTTGTTCTAGCATGTTTTCATTGACACTGGTGTAAATTCTACCCTTTGCAAGGCGGTTTCTGTACCCTGCCACGCGGGGTTTCGGAGTATCGACGGGGGGTTGACTATCAGCAGAGGTCGGTGCTCTCTTCGCTGCATGATCTGGAGTATACTTGAGTTTGCTTGAGTTCATCGCCCAGACTCGAGGAGGCTGCAAAGAAAGACCATGCCCAAACTTACTTTTTTCTGTGAATTGCCGCCTGAGGAATTGTCAGCGCTCTTTAGTGAAGACGTTTTACAAGCTTTGAAGCAGTTACGGGCGCATGTCAGCCTGGGTATCTTGGATTTCGATCCTCGCCGTGCTCAGACGGTACAATTGCTCCACCAGGAAGGAATACCGGTCATTGCCTGGCTGCTCTTGCCCAAAGAAGAGGGCTATTGGTTTAATGCGGAAAACGCTCCTCAAGCGTTCGAGCGCTATCAGCAGTTTCGCCGATGGAGCCAGGAAAACCAGCTTCACTGGTCTGGAGTGGGCATCGATATCGAACCTCACTGGCATGAGGTGCGCGCATTATTTAAGCGAGAGTGGCAGATTGTGAAAAAAGGCATCGACAGGCTTCTCCGCCCGAACCGTTTTCGGGAAGCACATGAAGCTTACCTTCGCTTGTTCTCAACGATCCACCAGGATGGTTTCTCCATTGACACATACATCCTGCCGTTCATCATTGATGAGCGCAGGAGCCGTTCTCGGGTGTTGCAGCTTCTCTTTGGGCTGGTTGACCTTCCTGCGGATAGGGAAGTGCTCATGCTGTATAGCAGCTTGTTTCGCCCTCATGGCTTGGGCATTTTGGGGAGTTATGCAAAGGATGCTCAATCGATAGGTGTGGGCAGCACCGGCGGCGGCGTGGACGGCGATTTTGGAGCCTTCACACCGCTTACCTGGGAGGAATTCAGCCGTGATCTGCGTTTAGCCTGGCATTATACCGATGATATCCACATTTTTAGTCTAGAGGGCTGTGTGCGGCAGGATTTCTTGTCTCGCTTGGTAAAGTTTACCTGGGATGAGCTGATTCTGCTGCCTATTCGTCAGGCGCGCCAATGCGATTTATGGCGTGGGTTAGGGCGCATCTTGCTCTGGAACCTGGCACATCCCCTCGTCCCGTTGACGATTCTTTTGGTAGCATTATGGGCTCGGCGAATGCGCAAAGGCTTGATCCGCCCCGCGTCTCATTGGTGTTAAACAATCAGCTCTACTATGTCCCCTTCTTGTAAGATGTAATCTCTCCCCACAAGTTGACCATCATATACTGCTTTTCCCCACACGCGCGCCGCTTTTAATTGACGTAAGAAGTCCTGATGGATTTTGACCGCCAGTTGCTCCACTGTGCTTCCCTTTTTAAGTACAAAAGGAGCGGTAAGGTCAGGTTCTTTCCCCGGAGCCTTGGTGTACACTCGGATAATCTGCAAGCGTTGATAAATTTCGCTCGTCAGTTGCGCGAGATTGCGGTGGGTGAGAGCGGAAACGGCAAACAAAGTAAAATTTCCTTCCAAAAGGGAACGGAAGATCTCGAAGTTTTCGTCGCACTGCTCATCATCGCACTTGTTTCCGATGACGATGATCGGTTTATACGTGCACCGATGATCGCTTCCCAAATTTTCTTGGTGATCCATCGGGTAGATATGATGCTCCTCGAGCAAAGCAAGAGCATCCTGTAGTTGTTGAAAAGGATCGGCGAGCAGATCAACCATAAGCAGGATCATATCTGCTCTTTTCACCATGTTGAAAAGCTCAGGCTCGACATACTCGCGATCTAAGGGAGGCGTATCGATGAGCTGAATTTGTACATTTTCGAAGGTCATCATACCTGGTGTCGGAGACCAGGTAGTGTAAGGAGAATCCGAGATTTCTGGCGTTGCGTTCGTCAAAGCTGTCAACAGAGAGGATTTCCCCACATTTGCTGCTCCAAGGATCACCACCTGTCCCGCACCTTCCTTATCAATATGGTAGGAGGCTGCGCGCCGGCTGACAGTTTTCTTGCCACCACTGGAGGCTTTTAATTTCGAGAGCCGACGACGCAAATCTGCCCGCAATTTATCGGTGCCTTTGTGTTTGGGCATAATGCTGAGCATCTCTTCGAGATACTCGATTTTTTCGGCTGTGGTCTGCGCCGCGCGGAACTTTTTCTCGACTTCGAAATAATCTGGTGGTAGATTCGTGGGCATGGTTTTAGAAGACTCAATCCACCGGATGTAGAGTGTCCGTCCGAGTTCTGGAATTCGAATTTTTATAAGTATAGCAATAAATGTAAGGATAGGCAAATTTATATCAAGGGATAGGTAATTGTCCGCCGTGCAAGGAGGGCTTTTCTTTACCCCCACACTTGTGAGCCTTTATGGCGTTTTGGCGGCAGGCACCATCGTTTATGCTGATGGAGGCAAAATGGATTATGCTCACTCATTTTGTAATGGTACTCTGATAGCGCCTTTTTATTTGAAAGGTAGCTTTTCTTATTGCCAATGGGAAGAAGTGAACGCCTGACAATAGTGTGATGTTGGCAAAATAGATCTTGACAATCTGGTCAGTGTCCGATAGACTTTATAGCGTCCCAATAACCATACCGGTTGGGGAGTAGCTAGCTGTGTAAACAGCCTGAACAGTCGTCAGCACGGAGAAATTCTCCCGGCTGTTCAATCAAAGCGAGACCACCGCAACGATCGTTGCGGTGTTTTGTTTCTGCTAAGGAAAGAGATAATGAAGGAATGGCATAAGCTATCGTTACAGGAAGTGATCGAGACGCTGGAAACAGATCCGGAAAAAGGGTTAGACCTTGGAGAGGCTTCTAAGCGATTAGCTCGATATGGCCCCAATGAATTGATTGAGCGTGGGGCAAGGAGCGCGTGGCGCATCCTATTTGAACAATTCTCAGAAACGATGGTCATCGTACTACTCATTGCGGCGTTGATTTCTGGGCTATTGGGAGAAGCAAAGGATGCAATTGCCATTATGGCGATCGTAATTCTCAACGCCCTTTTGGGGTTTCGCCAGGAGTATCAGGCAGAACGCGCCATGGCGGCATTGAAGAAGCTGGCCGTTCCCTTAGTGCGCGTCCGACGTGCAGGGCATATCCATGAAATCAGCGCACGCGACCTGGTGCCAGGGGATGTCATTCTGCTCGAGGCAGGAAATATCGTGCCAGCAGACTGCCGTCTGATTGAAAGCGTGAACTTACGTGTCCAGGAAGCGGCTTTGACGGGTGAATCTGAACCGGTAAGTAAAGATGCTGCTTTTCAACCTCCTGTGAGTGGGGATGAGGATGAGCACCACATCATCCCGGTTGCGGATCGCCTGAACATGGTGTTTATGGGTACAGTGGCTACTTATGGGCGTGGAGCCGCCGTGGTGACACAAACGGGCATGGACACACAGCTTGGGGCGATTGCGGAAATGTTGCAAACTACTGTTCAGGAACGCACCCCATTGCAAAAGAGGCTGGCTCAGTTGGGCAAGGGCCTGGCGCTGGCAGCCCTGGTGCTGGTGAGCGTAGTGTTCGTATTGGGGGTGTTGCGCGGCGAAGATATCAAGGTGATGTTTCTAACTTCGATCAGCATGGCTGTCGCAGTTGTTCCAGAGGGGATGCCCGCTGTGGTGACCATCGCTCTGGCTCTAGGCGCGCGGCGGATGCTTCAACGCCAGGCTTTGATTCGAAAGCTGCCTGCTGTGGAAACTTTGGGTTCTGTGACCGTGATTTGCTCAGATAAGACCGGCACATTGACTGAAAACCGCATGACTGTAAAAATTTTGGATGTAGCCAATCGAGCACGCATTGAGTTGGTTGAAGAAGAGGTTCATCAGAGCAAAGATGATGTTGCCGTGATGAGAAAAGGGGCACAGATTTACCCACAAAATTTGAAAGATGACCCCTCATGGGCTTCATTGCTTATCGGAGGGATGTTATGCAATGACGCAGTTTTGGAATCTGGGGAGAATGGGAATGGATTTCGCCTTATCGGAGATCCAACAGAAGGCGCGCTGGTGGTCGCTGCGCAACATCTGGATTTCGACAAAGGAACTTTGGAACAGGTCCTGCCCAGAGTAGCTGAAGTGCCTTTTGATTCCGAACGCAAACGCATGACCACCGTGCATCGCTACCTGGCTTACAAGAATATGATTCCAAAACAATACCGCATTATTTTGGATTGGAAGAAGTGGGCAGAAACAGAAAAGAGCGAATATATTGCCTTCACGAAAGGCGCTGTGGATAGCCTGTTGCAAGTGAGCAACCGCGTATTGGTAGATGGGAAAACAGAGCCATTGACACCCGCATGGGCAAAACGCATCCAAAAGGCGAACGAAGAACTGGCAAAAGATGGCATGCGTGTACTGGGTGTAGCCTATCGCTTCGTTGAAAATCTGCCAGAATCTCGCCCGACAATCCCTCAGAATAATGGAAATGGTGAGATAAACGCTCTGGAATCGGATCTGGAGAAGGAATTGGTTTTTGTGGGTTTAATCGGCATGATCGACTCGGCAAGACCAGAAGTGCGCTCGGCTGTACAAACCTGTAAAGACGCAGGTATCCGCCCGGTGATGATTACAGGAGACCACCCTTTGACGGCGCGTTACATCGCCAGCGAATTGGGGATCATCAAAGAGGGTAGGCTGGCGACCAGGAGAGAGATCAAGTCGGTTTCATTCGATGAAGATTTGGTGTTATCCGGTCGGGAGCTTGATCTGATGGATGACGCTACGCTGGAGCAGGTTGTGGAAAAGGTTTCGGTATATGCCCGGGTTTCACCGGAACATAAGTTGCGCATTGTGCGTGCCTTGCAAAAAAATGGGCAAATCGTCGCCATGACCGGAGACGGCGTGAACGATGCGCCAGCTTTGAAGAAAGCGGATATTGGCGTCGCTATGGGTATAACGGGTACAGATGTCTCCAAAGAAGCTGCGGATATGGTGTTATTGGATGACAATTTTGCCACAATTGTCGCCGCGGTAAAAGAGGGGCGCACCATTTACGAAAACATTCGCAAGTTTATACAATATACCTTGACCAGCAATATGGGCGAGATCTGGGCTATGTTATTGGCACCGTTTTTCGGTATGCCGCTCCCCTTATTACCCATTCAGATCCTTTGGATCAACCTGGTCACCGACGGTTTGCCGGGTCTGGCATTGAGTGTAGAGAAGGGAGAAAGGGATGTTATGAAACGCCCACCCATTCCTCCTCGCGAAAATATCTTTGCACGCGGATTGGGGATAAATATCCTCCTGCTCGGCTTTCTGATGGGCTTATTAGCTTTTGGGATAGGCGCCTGGTACTGGAGGATGGACAGCCCGCTATGGCAAACCATGGTATTTACCACGATCACCCTTTCGGAAATGGGGTATGTCTTAGGAATCCGCTCGAACCGCGATTCGCTATTTCAAATCGGCTTGTTTAGCAATCGCGCCATGGTTGCTGCAGTTGCTTTAACGGTGACTCTACAACTTGCCGTTGTTTATGTACCCTTCTTGCAAGGTATTTTTAAAACGAGCGCTTTACCATTGAGGGAGTTGCTCATTTGTTTTTCTGCAAGCATAGCGCTCTTTTTGTTTGTAGAGCTCATCAAGTGGCTGCGCCGCCTAAGAGAGCGAAAGTAGTAATGCCCGTGATTTCGGGAACGGGTTCGAATCAATCATTCAATGCCTTTCATTAGACGGACAGGTACCGCCCAGAAGACCGAGTACATTTCCCAGGTTTGGTTGCTACCTGGTTTTATGAAGCATCAGTAAGACATGGAACTATGATTGCCTGGTGAATGGGTGTACAATAAGCCATGTCTAAAGTAGATGGCTGTTGAAAAAGACCAAATAAAAGATTTTGTGATGCTTTAACGAGGTTGGAATGTTGCCGAGGGAACTGACCGCGAAACAAAAAGCGTTAGCCGAGGGCATCCTGTTCACGGATATGTATCAACTCACCATGGCCCAGTTATATTATCGCATGGGGTTGCACGATAAATTGGTGCAGTTCGATCATTATTTTCGAGATTATCCGGATTATGGGACACACAAGGCAGGTTATTGTATCAACGCGGGATTAGAGTGGTTGCTCACATGGATGAGAAGTGCCCATTTCGGAGAGGAAGAAATAGAGTATCTCAAAGGCCAGAGAACGCGTCTCGGCAATCCACTGTTTGCCGAGGATTTCTTATCCTGGCTGCGTCAAGAGGGAGATTTTAGTGCGATCATCTTGTGGGCGATACCGGAAGGACGTGTTGTCCATCCAAATATCCCTCTGACGGTGGTACAGGGGCCTCTGGCGATGGCTCAAATATTGGAAACTTCTTTGCTAAACCATCTCAACTACCAGATCCTCATTGCCACTAAAGCATGCCGCATCCATCAGATTGGCCGCGGGCAATTGCTTCTGGAGTTTGGCTTACGCCGGGCTCATGGAATGGGAGCAAATGCGGGCGCACGCGCCGCACTTATTGGTGGCGCAGACTTTACCTCAAATGTCGGCGCTTCGGCAATATTAGGTTATCCTCCCAAAGGCACCCATGCGCACAGCATGGTGCAGCTTTTTATCTCACTGGGGATGAGTGAATTAGACGCCTTTCGTAAATATGCAGAAATCTATCCTGATGATTGCCTCTTATTGGTGGACACCGTCAACACTTTGGAAAGCGGTGTACCAAACGCCATCCGTGTTTTTGAGGAGCTGCGCAGCAAAGGACATCAGCCGGTAGGCGTGCGCCTGGATTCGGGAGACCTGGCTTATCTCAGCATTCAAACAGCAAAGATGTTGGATGCAGCCGGGTTTGAAGATACGCGTATCGTGCTTTCGAACAACCTGGATGAGCTGGTGATCTGGCAAATCATCACCCAGATCAGCCAGGAAGCCTCACGCTATGGAGTTGACCCTGACCGTTTGATTCGCCGACTGGTGTACGGCGTCGGTACCCGCCTGATCACCTCTTGGGGGGAGCCGGCACTGGGTGGGGTGTATAAACTCGTCGCCGTATATCACGAAGACGAGTGGTTGCCAGCGATAAAGGTGTCTGACTCCCCATCCAAAACCCCCAACCCTGGGAATAAACTCGTCTGGCGCCTATACGACCATCGGGGACTGGCTACCGCCGATCTGGTCACACTCCACGATGAAGATCCCAAAAGCATGGAAACTATTGTCTTGCGCCACCCCATCGATCACACCAAGTATCGACACATCGATCGCTCTGAACTTTCGGATATTGAACCCTTGATTGTGGAAGTATTACGCCAGGGGAAGCTGGTTTATGATTTGCCGGATATCGAGGGCATTCGCAACCAGCGCCGCGCAGACGTGGAACGGTTGGACGCAGGCGTGTTGCGCATGATGTATCCACACATTTATCATGTTTCTTTATCACAAAAATTGTGGGATTTGAAAGTTTCTTTGATACAATCATCCCAAAAGGTAAAAGGCTCTATGAATTAGCCCATTCATCGAGGAGGAAATCATGCGCGCAAGAACTACAGGTATGATTTGGGGTATCGTACTGATTGCATTGGGTGTTTTTTTCTTGCTTGAAAACTTAAGGGTCATCCATTTTGGGGAAGTCTTTTGGGGCGTGGTGATGGGAGTATGTGGCGTGCTCTTTATCAGTTGGTTTATCCAAGCCAGAGCACATTGGTGGGCGCTCATCCCTGGGGTGATTCTATTGAGTTTGGCAAGCATTTCATTATTAGGCTACTTCGCGCCTCATGTCTCCGAAGTATGGAGTGGCGGCATCATTCTGGGTGGGATTGGATTGAGTTTCTTGCTGGTATATCTCGTGTCAACCGTAAATTGGTGGGCGTTGATCCCATCTGGGGTGATGTTCACTCTGGCGCTTGTCTCTACTCTGGATCAATTGTCCGTAGATTTCGATACAGGGGGCATCTTTTTCATAGGTTTGGGTCTCACGTTCGGCATCGTTGCGGTGGCTCCCACACCATCCGGCGCTATGCGCTGGGCTTGGATACCCGCTTTGGCGTTGTTGACCTTTGGCGTCATCCTTTTGATTTCTGCCGAGCAGTTGTTGAATTATCTTTGGCCGATTGCCTTAATGGTAGGTGGCGGTTATCTGCTTTGGCGCGTTTTGAAAGGCAGCCAGCAGTAAATCGTAAACCTGCTCGATGAGGATATTCCTCTCAATCTCTTTTTACATCTTGTAAAGCACACTAGGCTTCGCGATCACAGGTTTAGCCAGCGTGCAGCAAATCGGGGGAGATCGGCAAGATGGCCTATTTGCAGAGTGCAACGAGGCAAGGAATCGATGAAGTATTGCCCGTATTTCTTTGCCAATATGCGTCGATCCATAATCGCGACGACGCCGCGATCATGTTGCGTGCGGATCAGGCGCCCAAACCCCTGGCGAAAGCGCAGGATCGCCTCCGGTAAGGAGTACTCATAAAATGGGTCCTCGAAAGTTTCTGCACGCGCCGCGATGATCGGGTCGGAAGGGACGTCGAAGGGAAGTTTGGCGATTACCAGTACCGAAAGCGCTTCACCCGGCACATCGATGCCTTCCCAAAAGGCACGGGTGCCGAGCAAGACGGCGCGCTCAGTAATACGAAAGGTCTCCAATAAAGAGTGCGGCGAAGCGCCTTCGCCTTGTTCGAATACCAGGATATCCTCCTTCGCCAGAATGGGCTGAATGGCGCGTGAAGTGCGACGAAGCTGGTCATAAGAAGTGAACAATACCAGCGTGCGCCCTCCTGTGGCACGGCAAAGCTGCACCAAGCCGCGTTCCAACTCTCGTTGGTGTCCTTGTCGGTCGTTGGGTTCGGGGATGTCATCTACCAGGTAGAGTAGGGCGGCAGTTTCATAATCGAAGGGCGATCCCACAGATAGCTCGATTGCCTCTTCTGCCTTTAATCGTCCGCGTAAGTAATCAAACGCTCCTGCGGTGGTGAGTGTGGCCGAAGTCATGATCACGCTGGTTTTTTCATGCCAGATATAGCGTTCCATCAGGTTGCCAATGTGCAGTGGGGCGATATTCAAGGAAAGATGGTTTCCAGTTTGGTTGACCTGCATCCAGTAAATCTTGCCCTTATCTGGCTTGAAGACAAGCGCCCCAATCTGGTCATGGAATTCTGTCAAACGGCGATAAATATTCGATAGCCCGCTAAACAACTCTTCGTCCTCTTCCGGAAGACGGGAAAGGATTTCACCTACTCCCTGCACGAGTTTGGCAAGCATTTCCAATAAAGGCTTCGCGGAGAGTTCCGTTTCTTCCCAACTCGTTTCCACTTCAAACCAGGCAGGCTGAGTGCGGATGGCTGGCGTAATCCGTACCTGTTGGGCATACATGCCTATCTCCTCACCCTTGCGTTGTTCTGCCAGGAATTCAGCCACGGCATTGAAGAATTGCTGCGCGCGTTGCTCGAAGCGGAACGCTTTATCGGTAAGTATCTGGATATGCTCATTCAGCGAGGCAAACTGCAAAGCATCCAGATGGTGTTCGGCGGCATTGAGAAGGCTCCCCAAAATGCCGTGCTTGGGGCTGCCTAGTTGTTGCGTTAATCGCTGCACATCGGCGTATGTCACCTGATAGCTGAGTGCATTGGTGGTTGCCTCTTCCATGTGATGCGCTTCATCGATGATGAGATAATCGAAATCGGGGAGAAGCCGGTTGTTCATGGCCACATCTGTGAGAAGCAAGGCATGATTCACAATAATCAAATGTGCCCCCAATGCTTCCTGACGAACGCGATAGTATGGGCAAATCCCTCCCTTCTTCAAGCAGTTTTCCGTCGTGCAGCCCTCATCCTCTGCGGAGATGCGCATCCATACCCATCGTTCTGCCGAATTGTTTAAATTCAGCTCAGAACGGTCGCCGGTACTCGTATCCAACAACCAGACCAAAACTTTTGCCAGGACGCGCATCTCTTCGGCGCTTCCTGGACCGCGTCGCCTCAGGTGTTCCAATCGCCTGGGGCAGAGGTAATTGGATCGGCCTTTGAGCACTGTGGCGCGCAGCTTCAGGTTCAATGCCTGGCGCAGATCAGGAATATCTTTGTTGATGAGCTGGTCTTGCAGGTTGATCGTATTGGTAGAAATCACCACCCTGCGTTGGTTTTGTAATGCCCACATGGCTGCAGGGATAAGGTAGGCCATGCTCTTACCCGTACCCGTGCCAGCCTCGACGATCAGATGCTCCCCTTTTGAAAGCGCCTGGGCAACGCCTTTGAGCATCTGGATTTGCTCCCGCCGGTATTCGTAATTTGGGAAATGGCGCGCAAAATCACCACCGGGTTCTAATAAAGCCGAAATTTCTTCAACATTCAAAGGTGTTGGGTTTTCTACGGGGCGAAGTGGCTCAATGCCGCGCGGTGATTTGGCGGAAAAAAGGGGGCCTTGATAGGCGTGCTTTACATCTTCCGCGCGAACGAGTTCCCCTGAGCGGTGTCTCATCACCAATCTGAACGGGTAATATCCATTCCATTCCACACCCTCTCCCAAGCGAATGATCTCGGCGAGGAGGTTGATCGGTAGTTCCAATGCCAGATCGATGAGGCGTAAGAACACGCGCCTTGTGGTGTGAGCATCGCCTAGCGCACGGTGTCGCTCTTCATAAGGGACACCTAATTCTTGGGCCAACGCTCCTAAGCCATAGCGGCTGGCTGTTGGAAGCAACACGGACGCCATTTCATAAGTATCCAGCAGGGTGTTGTGCTTGAAGAAGCCAAATTTCTTAAAGAAGCTGATGTCGAAATCAATGTTGTGCCCTAAAATGGGCGCGTCGCCAACGAATTGCACCAATTCCGGTAAAGCAATTTCAATAGGCGGAGCTTTTAGCACCATCTGGTCGGTGATGCCGGTAAGCTGGGTGATAAAAGGGGGAATGCGACAACCGGGATGGATCAATGTATCCCATTCGGCTTCGACGCGATGATCCTTGAAGCGCACCGCGCCAATTTCGATGATCGCGTCTCGTTGGGAATCCAGGCCTGTGGTTTCAATATCCAGGGCGACGATGGCATCCATGCGCGCCATTATACCCTGTTGAAGGATCGGATGGTGCTCAACGCACAGCCGTGAAGGTGAGTTGCGAAGAGATGCAACCTTTTCCGCTCAGCCCTTTGTAATTTTGCGATGGACGCTCCTGGGAAGCTGAGCGTCAGGTCTCGTCATGATTGAGAGGATCAGGATTTACTAGGTTTTAGAGCGTATGTCGATGATTTTGATTACGAGGGGCGCCGTTATCCCTTTCACTTGGTCTTCATCCAGACCGGCGACTTTGAAGGTGATCAACCGGTTGGAGGCGTCTTCGCCGCTGAATTGTCCAAATGCCACAAAGTTCCCTCCTGCATTGGCGATCGCCTGAGTCAGGCGGGCGAGCTGCCCTCGTTGCTCCTCAATCAGCGCCGTGACGCGAACCCCCATTTCGCGCGCGCCCATCAATTCCAATAATATTTTGAACAAATCGGTTTCGGTGATGATGCCAACTGTGCGTCCGTCTCGCATCACGGGAAGCCCCCCCACTTTGTTATCTACCATAATGCGCGCGGCTTCTTCGATTGGAGTGTCTTCGCTCACCGTGAGCACGTTCTTCGTCATCACATCTTTGACTTCCAACTTGCTCAGCAGGTAGTTCAACTCCCATACGCTCAAAGAGGTAGCTGGGGATGGTGAGGCGTTTAGTAAGTCCGCCTCGGAGATGATACCCACGAGCTGACCCCCTTTGACTACAGGGGTGCGGCGAATATGCTCACGCCGCATTAAATTCAAAGCCTCCACTACCGGCATGTTCGGTGGCACGGTAATGACCGGATGGGACATCCTTTCGCCAACTAACATAGCACCACCTCCTAAGGGTTACAACTCTGATCTAAGATCGAAGCAAGCTTTTCTGCAACAAGGTGAACGCGTGGTTCATAAATCAGTGAGGTATGATGACCTGGAATTTCAAATATATCAATAGCTTCTCCTACCAAGGCCCCCCATCCTAGTTTTTCATCCGCATACACTCCCAAGGGTTGATGGGAAGCTTTGAAGAGCACCAATCGTCCGCCAAACCTTCTCGGCTCGTGTTTATAGCGTGAACGCCGGCTTTTGGCTGCGCGCATTTGCGCCGAGCGCACTTTGCGCAACTCTACAGGCAGAGGATGGCGGAGGTTGTTCACTTTTCGCTCAGCTTTCCGCCATAGCCGTTGCCACAATTTCCTGCTTTTTGTTCGCAAATACATCACTCGACCCGGCCAATCTGCAAATTTCAA
Organism: Anaerolineae bacterium; assembly: GCA_037439525.1. Taxonomy (GTDB): domain Bacteria; phylum Chloroflexota; class Anaerolineae; order Anaerolineales; family UBA4823; genus JBBIVW01. The sequence continues at coordinate 121,635 of JBBIVW010000004.1, read as the reverse complement.
ATTCGCCAGGTGCGTATCGACGCGGTGTAAAATTCTGAACAACCGGCGCATAAACCGTGAAGTTCCGGGCAGTCGGCGGGGGTAGTTAGGACCGTATGTATCGAACATCACGACTAGGGCAACCTCGTCTCCCATGTCGTGCAGCTGCTGCGCCATTTCATATGCCACAAGCCCTCCAAAGGAAGAGCCTAATAAGTAATATGGCCCTTTGGGTTGCACTGTTTTCACTTCATTGATGTAATGGGCAGCGATTTCGTTCACCGAACGATGCGGAAGCTGAACGCCATCCAATCCCAGGGCTTGTAAACCATAGATGGGGAACTCGCGCGGCAGACGCTCGATTAAATCTCGGTAGGAGAGCACATCCCCCCCAACAGGGGCGGCGAAGAAGAGGGGAGGTTTTTCTCCTTCGGGGCGCAGGGCGACGAGCGATGACCAGTTGGGCACCCAATGCTCCTCTTGCAGAATATTAGCGATCTCTTCAATTGTGCTCACGTGAAGCAGTGTTGCCAGGGGCAATTTTTTACCGAAAATCTTTTCGATTTTGGCAAAGATTTGGGCGGCGATCAATGAATTGCCTCCTAGAGCGAAGAAGTCATCGCGCACACCGATAGGATGCTTTTTCAATGAGTTTTCCCAGAGCTGCACCAATTGCTTCTCGACTGCATTGCGAGGCGCAAGATATTCCCCTCTTTTACTTTGCTCTGCCTCCTCAGGTGATGGTAAGCGACGTAAATCCACCTTGCCGGTTTGGGTAATGGGTAGTGCATCCATTAGGATGATTTGAGAAGGAACCATGTAATCGGGCAGGGTAGTTGACATGTAGCGCTTCAGTTTCGGGGAGGAGATTTCGCTTCCTGCTTTCAATTCTACATAGGCGATAAGTTGTGAACTGTCTGCCAGCCCATCTTTTTGTCGAACGACAACCGCCGTATTTTTAACCGAAGGGTGCAGCAGGAGCGTAGCTTGAATTTCTGCTAGATCGACGCGATAGCCGCGGATCTTTACCTGCGAATCTTTACGCCCCAAATACTCCAGGCAACCATCTGGAAGAAACCGCCCCAAGTCACCGGTACGGTAAAAACCCTCTCCTGGTTTAGCCGCGTACCAAATATATCGTTCGGCAGTCCATTCAGGGTGATTCCAATACCCGGAGGATAAGTAGCGGCTACGAACGACGATCTCACCGATTTGTCCAGCCTCGACAGGCTTGCCTTGCTCATCCCAAATCAAGACCTCTTTCTCACCCACAGCAAATCCGGCGGGCAATGTACTCGATTGAACAGGCGTGCTTTGGTCGATGGTGTATTGGGTGATGACCCCCGTCTCTGTAGTGCCCAGGGTATTGACCAAAATACAGTGCTGACCGAAGTGCTTCTTGTATAAAAGAACGTCATAGCTATTTACCGGCTCACCCCCCATCACGATCAGGCGCACGCTTTGTAAACGTTTGTTTTCAGGAACAAAGTTGATCATGTGCCGAAAAGTGGAAGGAGTAGTGAGCAACAGGGTGATGTGTTGTTGTTCGATCCAATCCGGTAAATCACTGATGCCCTGTTCGCGTATATCATACAGGCATAAGCACCCTCCGTTTAGAAGGGTGCCAAAGATGGCAAAGCGCGCAGCCTCGAAAGTCAATGAGATATACAACGCCACACGTTCTTTCGCCGTGAGATACAAGGCGTTCGTTTGGGCAATAAAATTCTGCATGGTGTCTTGGTGGGTATGCATCACCCCTTTCGGTGTACCCGTGGAGCCCGTGGTGTAGAGGACGTATGCCAGATCATGGGGTTGGATGCTTACCTTTGGGGGATTGAATTCTGCCTTTTGTCGAGATTCCTGGATAACGCTATCTAAATTTAGAACGGAGATACCATTGGTCGCTTTCAATGCGGCGAAGGCGGTGCCCAGGTTGCGGTTATTGGTGATGATCAGGTTGGGTTGCAAATCTTCCAAGATCGCGGCTATGCGCGCTGTAGGAGTATGTGGCTCGATGGGGGTGTATGCCATCCCTGCCTTTAGGACGCCCATAATCGCCAGAATGGCTTGAGGATGATGTTCAAGGATGAGCGGTATAGGTGCTGTGCTCTTTCCGTAGTGCACTAGTATCTCATTCGCCAGATGATCAGAGAGATAGTCCAATTCCGCATACGAGAGGCGCATGGATTGATGCTCCACGGCGCTTTTGTCTTGATGCAAATGAGCAATTTTGCGAAAGCGAGCCACCAGGTTTGTTTGGACTTCTTCACCACCGATCGAGATGTAGTCATTTGGGGGTTGAATGAGGTTTGTGCGTGCCGAGATTTTCATTGATCACGACTCCACATGCGCAAGCCTTCCGTGCCACGGTACGCATAGTCGCGTGATGGTTTGGAGCGAATAATTAAAAAAGATGCCCAATAGACTGGTGATCAATAGGGTGGCATATAGCTCCTCGACGCGTAGAGTTTGCCAAGAAAACCAGATCATCACACCCAACCCCTTCTTTGCCGAGATCAATTCTACGGCAATGGTGATGACCATAGCCATATTGAGTGCCAGTCGTGTTCCTGTGAGGATCAACGGCAGGCTACCAGGAAAAATCAGGCGAGTTAAAGTCTTCCACCAACTGGCGCCGTAGTTGCGCGCCACTTCGAAATAAACTGCGTTGAGCTGTCGCACCCCTGCCATGCTGTTGATCAACATTGGGAAAAAAGCAGCTATCGCCACGGCAACGATTTTCGAGGCTTCTCCAATGCCAAAGATGATCATGATGAGCGGAAAGATGGCGATTTTAGGAATAGGGTGTAGTGCAGCGATGATCGGGTCCACGATAATACGCATACTTGCAGACCACCCCATGCCCAAGCCCAGAATCAAGCCGGGCAGGCTACCAAGCAGGAAGCCGGCAAGCAGGCGACTCAAAGTAGCGCCCAGGTTTTCAATCAGTTTCCCTGAAGCGCTCAGCTCGATGAGTGTGCGCAAGACGCGTGTTGGCGCAGGAAAGAACAAAGGCGAAATCCACTCCAGGCGCGCCAGAATCTCCCAAAGTGTCAAAAAGCCAAGCACGCACAGCCAGGGTATGAGGGGCTCCAGGCGCCAATGATGTCTGGCCTTGGAGAGTTTCATGCGGGCAGGTTCAGTTCTCTGCGCACTTCGCTCTCGAGCATTTTCCAAATGTGCCATTTAAGCTCCGTCACAGAAGGGTGGTCGCGATTGGTTAGCGCCCTTGGACGCCCGAGCGGGACGACTATCTCCTCCTGAATACGCCCTGGCCTCCCGCTCATAACCAATACACGGTCGCCCAACAAAATGGCTTCTTCGATGTCATGGGTCACATAAACCACGGTTTTACGGAACTCTTTCCAAATATGCAGGAGTTCTTCTTGCATCACCAGACGTGTTTGAGAATCGAGCGACCCAAAGGGCTCGTCCATGAGCAGAATGTGTGGGTCGGAAAGGAAGGCGCGTAAAATCGCTACTCTTTGGCGCATTCCGCCGGATAGCTCGTGGGGGTAGTGACGCGCAAAACTCCCCAAGCCCACTCTATTGAGAAATTCAAGTGCCCGACTTTGCCGTTCTGCTCGCTTCACGCCATGCATCTCCAGGCTAAAGGCGACATTCTCCAGGATGGACAACCAGGGATACAAGCCTTGTTCCTGGAATACCATGGCGCTTACCAACCTGCCATCGGTTACCTCGGAGGAATACCGAACCTCCCCTGATGAGGGCATAAGCAAGCCGGCAATGATTTTGAGCAATGTTGTCTTACCACATCCGCTTGGACCGACAATGCAGACGAACTCCCTTTCTTTTACTTGAAATGAAACCTCTTCCAACGCCAGCACTGGCCCGTTGTTCGTTTGATAACTCTTTGAAAGGTGTTCGCAGACGAATCCAAGGGTCATGGATGTTATTGATCCGCGTGTTCTTCCAGGTATTGATTCGCGTATTCAACGAAGCTCAAGTCAACGAGTTGTTCTTCGGACACTTTGCTGACCAACAAACCTTTGTTGAAAGCCCATTCCTGAAAACCTTCCATGCCCTCCAATACCAGGCTGCCGTCTGATTTCATGGCCATCCAACAGGCTTGACGCACCTCTTCTGGCTGCATTTGCGTATGCTTGGCGATAATCTCGACATTGCGCTCGGTTTTGCCCTGGTTATACTGTCTAACCGCTTTAAGATAGGCAATCATGAAACGTCGCCCGGCATCTGGGTTCTTTTCGAGCAGGTTGGGACCGTACATAATGATCGAAAATTGAAAGTTTGGCATGTATTCGTTCCATGGTCGCCAGATGTTCCCATAGCCTGCGTTAATCGCGCGCACAACCCATGGCTCACCAGTAGCAGCGATATCGATGCTGCCATTTCCCAGTCCTTCGTGACGGTTGGGAACAGGGATGTTCAGTACTTCTACGTCTTCTTCAGATAAGTCTGCTTCTTCGAGCAACAAATAAAGTGCGTATTCCGCCGAACTCGCCGGAGTGAGGGCGATCTTCATGCCTTTGAGGTTGTTCAAATCGTCCAGTGTTCCACTATCCAGAATGTCCTGGCGAACAACCCACGTGGCAAATGCACATGATTGTGCATCCAAATAACCTTTATCGGAGACATATTTGATCTTCCCGCCTTGGGCTATGGCGTTCAACGTGCTGACATCATAGAATCCAGCAGCAACGTCGATCTCCCCTGAGGCTAAGGCAGGCATTGCCTCGGAGGTGGCTTCGATGCGTAGGAATTCTACCTCAATGCCTTGCTCAGCGAAAAACCCTTCTTCCAGGGCGATAAAAAACGGGGCATAAGAGATAAATGGTAAAACGCTTACTTTGAGTTTCACTGGTTCGGGAGTGGCCATCTGCGTTGCTGGCGAGGCGCAGGAAGCCAATGCCAGCGCAACCATACTGATAAAAAGAGAGAGTTTATCAATCAAATGGCGCATGTGTTCCTCCAGAGATAAATATCCGAGATAATTACCACAGGATTTTAACACGATAAAGTCCGAAAAGTGTCCTGCTAATTGCTCTTAATTTACTCTATATATGGGTAGATAAGGGGGTTATTCGAGATTGAGTGCAAGTCGTAGTACGGGGTACGGTATTTCCTTCGGATCGTTGATGGCAGGTAGCGGAAGAGGGGTGTAGCTCACCCCTGTGCCAATACTGCCATAGGGGATATAGTATAACAGGATCGGGCTGTTTGCACCCGCCTGCATGTCTTGAAATGCGAAGAGAAGGTAACTCCCATCTGGACTCCAGTGTGCATCACGGTAGCAGCACTTTCCCTCAATGGGATTCACCATTGAGCGCGCTTTGTGCAAATCCATGTTGTAGATATATAAATGACCGAAGCCATTGCTGCGCACCAGAGTGTTGAATGCAAACAAGAAATATCCATCCCAGGCAAAGTTGTGGATTGCAGGAGACTTTTCGTATTCTGGAGGCCGGAAGCGTGGCGGTGGAAAGTTGTCCACAGGGCGGGGATTAGGAATACACGTGTCCACAGGTAAAACCTGGATGATGTCTGCTGATCCAATCCCACTTGCCACGCCGAATACCACCATTGCCAGTTGGCGGCTATCTGCTGACCAGCGCACGAGCTTTACGAAGATCGCTTCGTATGGCGCGAAGTGTTCGCAAGCTGCCATCTTGGATAGATCGCCGCGTGTGCGTACCTGTGCCAACGCTTCGGGGTTGTAGGGGATAATATACAACTGATTATCCAGGCTTAATGCTACCTGTGTGCCATCTGGAGAAATCATAAAGCTCTTAAAATATTCAACGAAGTTGAGGCATATAAGCGTATCTATGCCTCCATCCTCCACTCGAACAGAGTACACACAATTGCCTGAGATGTAGTGTACCGCAGTTCCGTCCGGCGACCATTGTAATGAGGTCTTCTCACTGCCATCTTCAGTCAGTCTTATCAGATCGCTGCCATCCAGGTTGGCAACCCAAATGTCGTGTTGGTCCAGGTAGGCAATCTTGTCCGCTCCACCAATGATTGGGGCCGCGGGAGGCAGCGAGGGTGTTGGAGTTTCCGTCTCACGGGCGGAGGCTCCTGGAGCTGTATGAGTTGTTGTGGCGGAAGGCTCAATGGTGGTGTTGGTGAATAATGTAAGGGTGATTGTCCTTTGCGGTGCAGTCTCCGAGGTCGGGCTCGAATCGAGAGACAATTGAGTTGATTGGCTGGGTGTTGAAGACACAAGTCTGGAGACAAGAAAAGCTGGCAATGTTCCTGATAAACTTCTGAAGGTGAACCACCCCACCGCGCAGAGGGCTGCAAGCGTGATCAACAGAGTGACCCAAGTGAACGTGCGCGTGCCAGGACGAAAGCCGCTTCGAGCAGTAGGGGGAGGTGGGATTTTCTCTTTATCAGGAACAAGAGTTTTCACCGCATGTGGAGCTATTGTTGAACTTGAACGAAGATTAGCCCTTTCTTCGGTGTATATGGGGATTCCCAATCCTTGGGCTGCTTTGTTCATCGTAGAGGCAAAGTCGCCCGCGGTGGAAAACCGCGCCTCCCGTTCTTTAGACATTGCTTTTTGAATGCATACATCCAACTCTGCAGGGATATCAGGGCGATACAACTGTAAGGAAGGTGCCGATTGGCTGATGTGCATCATCATTACCGCAGTGGGAGAATCGGCAAAGTAGGGAAGATTCCCAGCCAACATGTGGTAAGTCAGGACACCCACGGCATATACATCGCTGCGTCCGTCAATGTCCTTTTCGCCTTGGATTTGCTCAGGGCTCATATACGCAGGAGTGCCCATCAAACTTGCACCTGTGAGTGTTGTGGTACCGCTTTCTTTCAAGCGGGCAATGCCGAAATCGCTGAGGAATGCGTTGCCATAATGGTCGAAGAGGATGTTTCCGGGCTTGATATCGCGATGGATAATGTTGTGCGCATGAGCCGCGTCTAAAGCTGTAGCAATGCGCGCCACTATGCGCACAGTCTCTTGTAAGTCAAGAGCTCCCTGGTCCAGCCGCTCCTTTAATGAACCTCCAGCCATGTAGCGCATGACGATATAGGGCTGTCCTTCCTCTTCTGCAAAATCGTAAACCGGAACGATGGCTGGATGTTCAAGTTGGGCGATGATCTTGGCTTCGCGCTCGAAACGCAGTCGAAAAGACGCATCTTCAAGGAAAGCACGTGGCAGGATTTTTATGGCGACATCGCGTTCAAAATTGGGGTCAAAGGCGTGATAGACCGTTGCCATACCCCCTTCAGCGATTTTCCCTTTGATTTCATATCTTCCAATGTGAGTGATCATAAGCTTACCCGCTTATCCTGTTCCGAATTGACGATCTCCTGCATCTCCCAAGCCTGGAAGAATATAGCCGTTTACGTTCAACCTTTCATCCACTGCTGCCAGGTAAATGGGCACCTCCGGGTGATGTTTGTTCATCAAGGCGATCCCTTCTGGAGAACCGATAAGTCCGATAAATTTGATCTTGCTGACCCCCCACCGCTTGAGGACATTCACGGTTGCCACGGCGGAACCTCCGGTGGCGAGCATCGGGTCCAGAATCAGGCACAAACTCACTGTGGGCTCTACCGGAAGCTTGTTGTAGTATTCCACGGGAGCCAGAGTTTTCTCATCCCGATAAATGCCAATGTGCCATACCTCTGCGCCAGGCATCAACCCCCATATGCCTTCCACCATCCCCAATCCAGCGCGTAGGATCGGTACAAGGCCAATCTTCTCCTTTAGCCTCCAGCCTTCCGTTTTCGCCAAGGGTGTGGTCACCTCCAATGGCTCCAAGGATAGATCCTCTGTGGCTTCGTAGGCTAACAATGCAGACGCTTCACGCACCAGCTCACGAAATTGTTTTGGATCCGTGCTTTGATCGCGCAGCTTGGTGAGCTTGTGCTTGATTAAGGGATGTTTGGAAATATGTACTTGAGACATGGTAGCCTCCGTGCGATGGGACCATCTTATAGTCGATCCATCGCTGGCGAGTTGGCGCATAAAAGTAATTATAGCCCTAATCCGAGTATAATCACCATTATGATGAAAGATAATTCTAGGTTGTTAAACCCCGAACCCCAGGCAGAAGACCAGCTCGATAAGGCTTTGCGCCCGCGCCGCCTGTCTGAATTAATCAACCAGGAACGGGTAAAGGAAAACCTTGAAATTCTCATCTCAGCCGCCAGACAACGCAATGAATCCCTAGAGCATGTGCTCTTCTATGGACCCCCGGGGCTGGGCAAGACCACTCTGGCTCATATCTTAGCAAATGAAATGGGTGTGAACATCAAGGTTACCTCTGGACCAGCGATTGAGCGCCCTGGAGACCTGGCGGCTATTCTCACTAATCTCAGAGCCGGAGATGTCCTGTTCATTGATGAAATTCACCGCTTAGGCAGAGCTATTGAAGAAATCCTCTATCCCGCCATGGAGGATTTTTCTTTGGACATCATCATCGGTAAAGGTCCTTCTGCGCGTTCGATACGCTTGAAGTTGCCACATTTCACGATCATTGGGGCAACCACGCGATTGGCGCTGGTCACGGCACCTTTGCGTGCGCGTTTTGGGGCGGTCTTTCGCTTGGATTATTATGCATTGCCCGCTTTGTTAACCATTGTGGAGCGCGGGGCGCGTGTTTTGGGTGTAGAAGTCGAGGCGCAGGGTGTCGAAGAGATCGCTCGACGAGGCCGGGGCACTCCGCGCGTTGCGCTGCGCCTGTTACGTCGCGTGCGCGATTTTGCCGAGGTGCGCGCTAATGGCGTGATTACTCGTCAGGTAGCACAACAGGCCCTCGACCTTTTAGATGTCGATCGCCTTGGGTTAGACGAAATTGATCGCCGAGTTTTGCTTACAGTGATTGATAAGTATCAGGGTGGACCGGTGGGTTTGAACACCATTGCCGCTTCGGTTAGTGAGGAACCCGATACGATCATGGATGTCGTTGAGCCATATTTGTTACAACTTGGGTTTATTGAGCGCACTCCTCAAGGAAGACAGGCCACTCGCCTGGCTTACGAGCATCTGGGAAAGACATATTCACACCACGAACAACCCAAGCTGTTTGAATAAGCGAGCAGGAGAGCAACCTTGGCCGCACGGATTTTCATCATCCTCGGTTTGTTGTTTTTGGTAATTGGGGTTTTGCTCTTGTTGTTTCAGCGCCTTGGGATTCAACTTGGCCGCTTGCCAGGAGATTTTTCTATTCAACGGGGAAACGCAACCTGTGTGGTCGCCTTGGGTACTTCCATTTTCCTTTCGATTTTATTGACCATCCTTCTCAACCTGATTGTGAGGTTATTCAATCGCTAGGATGGTGATTTTATTCGGAAGCTCGTTCCTGGCGCAGAATTTTGAAAGGTAATGGAATGATTCGATGCGCACCGAGGACTTTGATTATTTCCTACCTCAAGAAAGTATTGCCCAAACGCCGGTTTACCCCCGTCATGCCTCGCGGTTGATGGTGCTCAACCGTCAGGAGGATACCATCGTCCATGCCTATTTTTACGAGATCGGCAGGTTTTTACGTCCAGGCGATTTACTGGTGCTAAACGAAACGCGCGTGATCAAAGCGCGGATTAATGCACGCAAGCTGCCAGGAGGAGGCAGAGTAGAGCTATTGCTATTGAAAGAAATTCAGGAGGACGTTTGGGAGTGCCTGGTGGGGGGCAAAGGTTTGATCCCAGGGAAGCGACTTTTACTGCCGCAAGGATACAGTGCGGAGATCGTCGCGATGGGCGTTGGGGCAAATAGGACCGTAAAATTTTCGAAACCTGTCAAGGAGTTGGTGGAGATTGTAGGACAAGTACCTTTACCGCCTTATATTCGCACCTCTCTTGCAGATGAAGAGCGCTATCAGACCGTGTACGCCAGACCCCCAGGTTCATCGGCAGCTCCAACCGCCGGATTACACTTTACGCGAGAGTTGATGGCTCAATTAGAGGCTCAAGGCATCCGTTTTGCTTTCCTTACTTTGCACGTGGGTCTGGATACATTTGCACCAGTAACCGAGAGTTCACCTACTGAACATGTGATCCATTCGGAATGGTGTCATTTACCCATAGAGACTGCCGATGCTGTGCGACAGACGCGCGCTATGGGAGGGCGGGTCATTGCCGTAGGCACGACTAGTGTACGCACCCTGGAAGCCGCAGCGCAGCGCGCTTCCGAAGGGCAGGTCGTGGAGCCATATGAAGGCTTTACGGATTTGTTCATCCTACCAGGACATGTTTTCCGCGCTGTGGATGCCATGATCACCAATTTCCACTTGCCGCGTTCAACGTTGATCATGCTGGTAAGCGCTTTCGCCGGCCGAGAGCGCATCCTGGCTGCTTATCGCCTTGCCATACATGAGGGATATCGCTTTTATTCGTTTGGAGACGCGATGTTGATCCTCTAAGCCTGTTCTGCCTCACCGGTTTCCAGGCTTTCAATACGATCCCTCCCTGAACGTTTGGCTGCATAGAGTGCCTGATCTGCTTTTTCAATGAGCGCGGAAAAATCGCGCGTCTGGGCGGTCATTTCAGCCACCCCCATGCTCACCGTGATGGTGACGGTGCCCTTTTCAAGTGGCTGATAAATTTGAGGCAGGTTTTCTTGAATGCGTTGTGCGATGAGATAGCCATCTTTGATTTTTGTTTCCGGTAACAGCAAAACGAACTCTTCGCCACCATAACGTGCCACAATATCAGTTTCACGAATTTGCTTTTTTAAAAATTGTGCCAGGTTGAACAACACACGGTCTCCCACCGCGTGTCCATAGGTGTCGTTGACCAGCTTGAAGTGGTCAATGTCCAGCATGATCAGGGAAAGTGGGCGGTTGAAGCGCCGTGAGCGAAGAAATTCACGCTCACCAAGAGTGAACAAATGCCCCCGATTGAACACTTGAGTCAGGCTATCGGTAATCGCCAAGTTTTGAATTTCCATGAGTAGGCGGGTGTTGTCGATGGCAATCGCTGCATAAGCTGAAAGCATTTCTAACAGATGCATGTCCTCTTGAGAATAGGCATTGGGTTGATAACACTGCGTGGAGAGCATCCCGATCACTTCGCCACGCAACCTCAAAGGTACCGCGAGCACTGAGCGCACCTCTTGAGGATCGCCAAAGTGGACCAATCCAGGTGGTGCGGAGGCGATTAAATCGGGGATATATATCGATTCACCCTTAGAAATCACCATGCCACTCAGCCCATGTCCGGTGGGAATTTTTTGCGAAGGCGCGCGCCCACTGCGGTCATAGAGGTAAACGGCTTCGATGGTCATATCTTCTGGGTTTTGAAGGGAGATGGCGAATGCTTCTGCCGGCATCAATTGCGCGGTTGCTTGATGGATTGCAGTGTAGATTTCCTCTAACTCTAATCCTGCGGTGACGATTTTCTGGCTCACTTGATGTAAGATCGAAAGGCGATCTACCGCGCCTCGGGTGGATTTGTAGAGGCGGGCATTTTCCACTGCGATGGCTGCATGTTGCGCGAAGAGGGTCAGTAAATTTTTCATCCCGGTGTCAAAAGTTCGCTCAGGTCTTTGGTCAGTGACTGCAATCGCTCCCAGGACACGCCCGCCGATCATTATGGGCACTGCCAGAACGCTGTAATGAGGCCCCACCTGATATTGTGGAGAAGCATGTTCCCAGCGTGCATAGTCTTCAACAATGACCGCTTCAAGGGTCTGCACGGCGAGCCCCATCGCTCCTTCGCCAACCTGTAATTGCGTTCCCACATAATCTCTACCCATATTGTGTGCCGCAACGATTTCGATGACCTGCCTTTCTGGAGCGTATATACCCAACTCTCCGCCACTTGCGTCTAGCAAAACGATGGCGCGATGTAGGATGGCGTTTAGCAGCTTTGATAATTCCAGCTCGGAAGAAATATCTGCAATGGTCGCACGTAGAGCATCGAGTTGCTCCACACGTTCGCGCTCCATGGCGTAAAGCCTTGAGTTTTCGATGGCAATGGCTGCCTGGTTGGCAAAAGTTGTTGCCAGTTCCGCATCGGCGGTTGTGTAATACCCCGTTTCCTCTTTGTCCAGGTTGATCAGCCCGATGACAGTATCTTTACCCGCAATTAGAGGCACTCCCATCCAGCAGCGGATGTAATTGCTGTGGGCAAGTTGATGCCAGCGGGGATCGTTCATAGTATCATGGATAATGACCGGCTTTCGTTCTTGGAGCACTTTCTTGATGTGTGGTAAAGCCTCGATTTGATTGGGGAGTTCCAATTGTTCGGCTGACCGAAATTTTCGATAAGCCACGATTTTAAGGTAATCTCCAAAGACCAACATGATCGACGCGCTGTCATAATCCACTACTTCAAGGAGCTTATCAATGATCAATTCCAATACTTGCGTTTGGTCCAGTCGGTAGTTCAGTAATCGCGTAAGCTCGCGCAGGGCATTGATGGAGCGCAGGTTGACTGTTTCATTTTGTTTGAGGCGTTCGATTTCTATGGCGAGGGCAATTTGCTGAGCGGTGAGACTCAACGTGGGTTTGATGACCTCTCGGGCCATCTTGTGTTCAGCATTGAATGCAAATGCTAGAAGGCCATACAATTGCCCTTGATAGAATACTGGCGAGGTGAAGAGCTGTTCCAGATTTACCTGGAAGGCGAGACTACCTTGATGTGCATTCAGCCTTTTCACCCATGAATCATCGCTGGGGAGTTCGCCAATGGCTTCAGCCAGCATCCTTTCGCCTAACCATTCTTGGAAAATCTCGAACTCGGCGGGAGAAAATTTCTCCAGCCACGCACCGCGGAGGATCACTTTTGTAGTTTTGCGCCGGGTAAGGTCGAACAAAGCCAGGATAGCAAGATTAGGGCTGAGCTTGGCGGTAAGAGACTCGATGCAGCGCTCTAATTTTGTCTCGAAATCCCCAGATGAGGTCAGAGATTGGATGATGCCGAGTTGAGTTTGGTAGTCGAAGATCACTCTGAGGTCCTTTGTGCGATTACTTGGAAAGTTTGTCCTTGATCTTCTGCTTCGCTTGGTAGAGCTGACGATCTGCAGCCTGTAGAAGCGCATCCAGATCAGGGGTTTCATCTTTTAGGGTGGCAACCCCAGTGCTGATGGTTACATGGATCGCTTCTTTGTCGAGTTGGATGGGGGTGGCACTAACTAATTCTTGAAGTCGATTGGCTACTCCGTTTGCCAGATGTTCACCGCTTTCTAACAGTAAAATGGTAAATTCATCCCCTCCATAGCGACCCAGGATATCGATTTTGCGCGTGTGTGTTTTACATTGTTCGGCCACATAACGAAGAATTTTATCGCCCGCGGCGTGTCCAAAGGTGTCATTGATGCGTTTGAATCCATCAATGTCTAGCATGATGCATGCCAGAGGGCGATTGAAGCGATGAGCACGTTCAACTTCCCGTTCTCCAAGTTCAAAGAGCCCACGTCGGTTATATAACCCGGTTAGCGCGTCGGTGATGGCAATCTTCTGCACCTCTGCATGTAATTGGGCGTTGCGAATGGCTGCAGTGGCTGTGGTGGCAAATGTCGTCAACAGCCGCAAGTGCCTGTCGGAGAAGGCATTTTGCCGCGAGGCTTCGAGCACCAATGCTCCTAATGTGTGACCTTCTAAGATTAGAGGAGCTATGATTGCGGATTGCGCGCATGCGTCTCGCGTGCCTTCTTCAGAGGAAATACTGTCCGTTAGGTTGTTCAACATCAAGGGGGATTGGGTTTGCACAGCTATGGCGATGTAATCGTAATCGTTGGGGTTGACAAAGCGCTTGATGCGCGAGTCGCTTGGAGTATAACCTAACATGGCACGCATTTCCAACTCCCCCGTGTCTCTGGCGATCAGATACAGCAATCCCTTGTCTGCAGCTGGAACAGCCCTTACCGCCATGTCCACGATTTGTCCCAGTAACTTTTCTAAATCCAGCGTAGAAAGCAAGGCTGCGGTGGCATCATGCAAAGCCTGAAACTCGCTTGGAAGGGCAAAAGGCTCACTAGAAAGGGTGGAAGGGTTTAATATTTCGAATCCGGTACATTGCACGCTGGTCAATTCCCCTGAAGGGGAGAAAATCGCATGATCGACCCAGTATTCCCACCTTCCTCCGCCTGTAGCAGGTTGAGAATCCTTCAATAGCCAGTGGAGCTCTGGTTGTACTTGCCGGAGATGTTCGAGATCAATGTTTATCTGTTTCATCCGTGTGGGTGAAACCAGGTGGGCGATATTCTCCTTCAGAATTTGCTGGATGGATTTTCCAACATAATGGCAAAACGCGGAGTTGGCGTAAAGGATTTCTCCCTTGGGGTTGATGCGCAAAATCCATTGGGGGAGGCTGTCGATGATTTCTTGAGGGGAGACCCCTTCAGTCTCAAGTGCGGATTTCTTTTTCATCCGAGGTGGTCTATTACAGCGCCTATTACAAAAGGCAGATAATGGCTTTTAGTAGGCACTCAGTGTACAATTGTAATATCATACCACAAGTATTTTTCAATGAGAAATGCTTGAAAAAAAACCGGCGAAGTGTGCGGTGGATTTCCCTTAATGGGTGGTGCAATGAGGTCGATGAGTGGCGGAAAGTGGTATAGAATCTCAGCCACGCAGTTTAATGGCTATGTGTATCACCACCTGAGCAACGATCGTCAAGATTTGCCCGATTGAGCGAAAAGATCAACAAGGAGAGATATATGCGCACGGTTGACATCATCGTAAAGAAACGCGATCGACAGGAACTGACCCGAGAGGAAATAGAATTCTTTGTTCAGGGTTTTGCGCGTGGAGAAATTCCAGATTATCAGGCAGCAGCGCTGTGTATGGCTATTTTGCTTAATGGCATGACCCCTCAAGAAACCACTGCTTTAACGCTCGCCATGGCTCATTCCGGCGAGGTGCTCGACTTATCGAAAGTGGTACCCATTGCGGTGGATAAACATTCAACAGGTGGTGTGGGGGATAAAACCACCCTTGTGGTGGCACCCGCTGTGGCCGCATGTGGGCTGGCAGTTGGCAAGATGTCTGGCAGAGGATTAGAGTTCAGCGGAGGCACGCTGGATAAAATGGAATCCATTCCTGGATTCCGCGCCGACCTGTCTACCCAGGAGTTTTTGGGTCAATTGGCGCGCGTGGGGCTGGTGTTGACCGGTCAAACGATGGATCTGGCGCCGGCGGATGGAAAGCTCTATGCTTTGCGGGATGTCACCGGCACAGTGCAATCGATACCGTTGATTGCTTCTTCCGTGATGAGCAAGAAGATCGCCGCAGGAGCCCAGGCGATCGTTTTGGATGTGAAATGCGGCTTAGGAGCGTTCATGCGCACTCTTGAGGAGGCGCGCTCTTTGGCGGAGATGATGGTTTCAATCGCCCACCTGGCGGGCCGTAAAGCCATCGCCATCATTTCAGACATGAATCAACCTCTGGGTTGGGCGGTGGGCAATGCACTTGAAGTGCGCGAAGCTATTGAAACGCTCCATGGAGGTGGGCCGATAGATTTTCGTGAACATTGTCTGGAAATCGCCGGCTACATGCTCTACCTGGGTGAAAAGGCGTCAACACAAGCAGAAGGCAGAAAAATGGCTGAAGAAGCCATCGCTTCGGGTAAGGCGTGGGAACGGTTTCGAGATTTGGTCATGGCTCAGGGGGGAGATGTGAGCTTTGTCGATTACCCTGAACGCTTGCCAAAGGCTTCTTTAGTTGAAACCGTCGAAGCACCCCGTACGGGTTACCTCAAGGAAGTACATGCGCGCCTCGTCGGTGAAACCGCGGTGCTCTTAGGTGCAGGTCGAGCTAAAAAAGGTGATCCGATCGATCATGCGGTGGGCATTGTCTTGCATCATAAGGTGGGAGACTTCGTGCAGCAAGGTCAACCTTTGTTTACCATTCACGCCAATTCGCTAGCTCTATGCGAAGAAGCGCGTCATCGTCTGCTCGCCGCGCATGCTTGGTCGGAATCTCCGGTTGCGCCTCTGCCTCTCTTTTATGATGCCATCGTATGAGCACCTTTGTGGGGGAGTAGAATCTCATACCAGGCTGCTTGAACGCTCTTTTCGAACGAACATATGCTCCATCACCAAGTCTAAGAATCCGGGCAACAGGGCGTTCAACCAAATGGCAAAGCGCATCACTGGGGGAAGCACTACAGTGTGCCGGTAACGGACGGTTGCCCTCCAGACCGCATGGGCAACATCTTCTGCATGGAGCACAAGAAAGCGTGGCGTGGTAACGCGCGTGGTACGCTGAAAACCGGCAATTTCGCCAAATTCTGTTTCTACGCCTCCAGGGCAGATCAAAGTGACGCGTACGCCAAAGATACTCACTTCACGCCGTAGCGCTTCAGTAAAGCCGCGCACGCCAAACTTGGATGCGGCGTAGATGCTGTAAGTGGGTGTGGCAATAAAACTGGCGATAGACCCCATGTTGATGATGTGCCCTTGTTTGCGGCTGATCATATGCGGCAGAACTGCCCGTGTGGTTAAGATGACTCCCAGTAGATTCACCTCTACCTGGGCGCGGATATCTTTCTCCACACCCAGGTTTTCTAACCAATTCAATCTCCCAAAACCAGCGTTATTGAACAATACATCCAGACGACCGTAATGCTTCAGGATGGTATCTACCAAATGCTGGATATTCTCCACCATGCTGATGTCGGTTTGTACAGCGAGGGCTTCTCCACCGTTTTCTCGGATTTCTTGTGAGAGCTTTTCTAATCTGTCCAGGCGACGCGCTGCCAGCACGGTCGCGAAACCCTTTTTGGCAAACAGCCTGGCTGTGGCTGCTCCGATACCTGATGATGCTCCGGTGATGAGAATCACTTTTCTAAGTTCCATTCAATGCTCCTTTATCGTGTCAGTGATTATCGCTGAAAAGTGAATGGTCGTCAATGCAAACTCAGATAGAGGGGTTGCCATCCATGAAAACCTGTGCTGGAGAGCCGACCGCTCAGATTGTGCAAATGGGCGCAAATTCTCACCAAACTATCATCCCCGGCACATTGACAAGTGTATCAGTCCCATTTAAAATACCGACCAGTCGGTATGTAAGTGTCTTTATGCGAAAACACAGCCAAGAAACCCGCCATCGCATTCTGGAATCGGCTTTAGTTCTGTTTTCTAAAAACGGCTATGATGCCACCAGCGTGGATGAAATTTGCCAAGCGTCTGGTGTGAGTAAAGGGGCTTTTTATCATCATTTCCCTACTAAACAATCGATATTCCTCGAATTGTTAGAACGCTGGCTGGTATCCCTGGATGCCCAATTGAGCAACGTGCGCGCCCGGTCGTCAGATGTTCCCCAGGCGCTTTCACAAATGGCGCAAATTGCCCCTTTGGTGCTGCAAAATGCCAGCGGCAAGCTGCCCATGTTTTTAGAGTTTTGGACACGTGCCAGCCGGGACGAAAATATCTGGCAGGCGGTGATCGCCCCTTATCAGCGTTATCGCCAGTTCTTTGCAAGCCTGATTCAAGAAGGAGTTCAAGAAGGCTCTTTACAACCCACGGATCCTGAGGTCGCTGCCCGGCTGGTGGTGGCGCTATCTGTCGGTTTGATCCTTCAAGGGGTGTTGGAAGCTGAAGCGGTGGATTGGGGTCGGGTTACACGTGAAAGCATCACAATTCTACTGAAAGGACTGGCTAAGAAGGTACCATGATTTTAGTTACCGGTGCTACTGGGCATATCGGAAATGTATTGGTGCGCGAATTGCTGGAGCGTGGAGAGAGGGTACGCGCTTTGATATTGAAAGACGAAGATTGTACCGCTTTGGAGGATCTGGACGTCGAGTTGGTCGAAGGCGATGTACTGGATTTTGCTTCGTTGTTAAACGCCCTTGAAGGCGTGGAGCTGGTGTACCACCTGGCAGGGATCATTTCGATTATGCCGGGAAAGAATGCAAGGGTATGGCGGGTAAATGTGGAAGGCACTCGAAATGTATTGCGTGCAGTCCAAGAAAAGGATGTACGCCGATTGGTATACACGAGCTCCATTCATGCCCTCAGGCGCGTACCGCATGGAGTCATCATTGACGAAAGCGTCCCTTTTGACCCTCACCATGCCATCAGCGCGTACGATCAATCCAAGGCAATCGCTTCTTTAGAGGTGATGCACGCTGCCGGCCAGGGTTTGGATGCGGTCATCGTCTGCCCCACTGGCGTGATTGGCCCCTATGACTATCGCCTTTCCGAAATGGGGAAGATAATCCTGGATGCTGTGGAGGAAAAACCCTTAATCTTCATCGATGGGAGCTATGATTTTGTGGATGTGCGCGATGTGGCGCGCGGGCTTGTTCTAGCCGCTGAAAAAGGGCGTCGTGGGGAGAGTTACATTTTTTCTGGTGAGCAACTTAGCGTATTGGATTTGATGAACATAATCCAGCAGGAAACCGGCAAAAAAATCAGACCGATGCGCCTCCCCCTCGGTCTGGCGCGCTTTTTCTCGCTGTTCACACCGCTGTATTACCAGATCACGCGCCAAAAACCACGCCTGACAACCTATTCTCTCAAAACGCTACAAAGCAATTCCAACATCAGCAGCGCAAAAGCGCGGCGCGAATTGGGCTATGCACCTCGCACGCTGCGGCTTTCGATTGCAGATGCCATCCAGTGGTTCCGAACGATGCGCCCTCGCTTGAGATTACTTGCGCGTTCACTCTAAAAAGTACGCCCCATAACAGCGAATATTTTTCCAGCCTGCCCCCCTGTTCGCAGGCTGTAGATTTGTGTCGGGCTTTATTTCGAGGCAATTGGTATCTGGCAGGGGAAGTTTATCCGAGGGATGCATGCATGCGAAGGTCTGATCAAAATTCATTTTTCCCTCAATCACCGCGCCAGAGCACGAGGTCATTCGCGGGTGATATAATTTTGCTTGATATTTCAAAACCAGGGTTCAATATGTGACCCACAAATCTTGAATGCCATTCATGGAGGAAGGTCATGCCAGAGCGTTTTGAATTTGGCGGGGAGATTGTATGGAGACCAACGCCTCAGTACATCGAAAAAGCGCATTTGACTCAATTTATGCATCGTCATCGTATCCCTGGCTTTGCTGAACTCATTCAGCGATCCACGCAGGATTATGCCTGGTTTACCGAGGCTGTGTTGCAATACCTGGATATTCGTTTTTATCAGCCCTACTCCAGAGTGGTAGACCTCTCGCGCGGTATTGCCTGGCCGGAATGGTGTGTCGATGGGGTGATGAACATTGTGCATAATTGTCTGGATAAATATCAAAACACACCGACGGCACAACGCCTGGCGTTCATTTGGGAAGGCGAAGAAGGCATTGTGCAGCGGATGACATATGCTGAGCTTTTCGAACAGGTTAACCTCACCGCAAACGCGTTGCGTGCTTTAGGATTAGGGCGAGGGGATGTTATTGGTTTGTATATGCCCATGACCCCGGAGATTGTGGTTGCTTTGTTAGCGATTGCGAAAATTGGAGCGGTGATTTTGCCCTTGTTCTCCGGCTTCGGGGTTGAAGCCATACTTGTGCGACTGATGGATGCCCATGCCAAAGCGTTGTTTACCGCGGATGGGCTCTATCGCCGCGGTGCGCCGGTATTGATGAAAACTATTGTTGATGCGGTCGCGAAGCAGCTACCCTCATTAAAACATGTAATTGTCGCGCGTCGATTGGGCGTAGGGGTGGACATGCAGCCCGGTCGCGACTTTTGGTATGATGAGCTCATTGCCAGAGAATCTACCGATTCGCCCACCGAACATACCCGCGCCGAAGACGTGCTCATGATCATTTACACCTCTGGCACAACGGGGAAGCCTAAAGGCGCAGTGCATACCCATTGTGGTTTTCCCGTAAAATCTGCTCAGGATATGGCTTTTGGTACCGATTTGCATCCTGGAGAACTGCTTTACTGGATGACAGATATGGGATGGATGATGGGTCCCTGGCTGGTTTTTGGCTCTCTGCTCCTGGGAGGCACATTCTTTATGTACGATGGCGCCCCAGATTATCCGCATGTCGATCGTATATGGGATTTGGTCGAGCGCCATCGCCTGACTACTTTGGGGGTTTCTCCCACATTAGTACGCTCTCTAACTCTGCATGGGGATGCTCCCCATCAACAACATGACCTCTCTTCATTAAAGTTCTTCGCTTCGACTGGTGAACCCTGGAATCCACAACCCTGGATGTGGTTATTTGAACATGTGGGTAAGGGCAGGTTGCCCATTATCAATTATTCAGGAGGCACAGAAATATCTGGCGGTATCGTCATGGGAAACCCGATTCTGCCCTTGAAGCCATGTGCCTTTTCTGGGCCTTGTCCGGGAATGGCGGCAGATGTGTTCGATGAACATGGGCGTTCTATTCGAGGTCAGGTGGGCGAACTGGTGATTAAAGCGCCATGGATTGGCATGACGCGCGGCTTTTGGAAAGACCCGCTTCGG
The DNA here is from genome assembly GCA_037439525.1 of Anaerolineae bacterium. Lineage (GTDB taxonomy): Bacteria > Chloroflexota > Anaerolineae > Anaerolineales > UBA4823 > JBBIVW01. The sequence goes on along the minus strand of JBBIVW010000004.1, from coordinate 101,333 downwards.
TATGAGCAGACATACTGGTCGCGTTGGCCTAATGTATGGGTGCATGGCGATTTTGCCGCTGTAGATGAGGATGGGTTGTGGTACATCCTGGGACGCTCAGATGACACCATTAAAGTGGCTGGAAAACGCTTGGGTCCTGCGGAAGTAGAATCGATCCTGGTGGCTCATCCGCAGGTGGTCGAAGCTGCAGTGATTGGCGTGCCGGATGCACTAAAAGGCAATGCCGTGGTGGCATTTTGTGTTCTAACCTCCCCTGAGGCAGTAAATGAGGGCCTGCGCCGCGAACTTCAGCAAAAGGTGATCCAGGCCATGGGCAAGCCTCTCGCGCCACGTGAGATCCTCTTCGTCAAGGACTTGCCTAAAACGCGCAATGCGAAGGTGATGCGCCGGATTATCCGCTGCGCCTATCTTGGAGAAGATCCAGGGGATATCTCTTCGTTGCTAAACCCCGAAGCAGTGGATGAGATTCGTGCCGCTCACTGAAGTTACTCGCTCTCTTTGGCAGATGTTGAGGCAAACAGGATGATCCTGGTAACGGGAGGCACGGGCTTTATTGGCAGGTCTTTAGCCGCACACTTGGTTGAAGCGGGATACGCGGTGCGTATTCTCTTGCGGCCCGCGCTGGATTCTCCGGCTTTGCCCAAAGGTGTGCCGGTGGAGATCGCGGTGAGCAGCTTGGCAGATGAACGTGGTTTGCGCGCTGCCATGGTAGGAGTTGAAGTGATCTTTCACCTGGCGGGAGCAGAATGGCGCGGAGCCCAATCCAGTCTAATGCAGGTGGACATTCAAGGTACCCGTCAGGTGGTAAAGGCAGCGCAAGATGCCGGAGTAAAGCGCTTGTATTACCTGAGCCATTTAGGTGCAGATCGCGCTTCAGCGTATCCGGTCATGAAGGCAAAGGGTATCGCGGAGGAGTTCATCCGCCAAAGCGATCTGGATTATACGATTGTACGTAGCGCGATAGTGTTTGGCGAGCAGGATGGCTTCACTTCGGGCATCGCTTCGATCCTCCGGGCTATCCCCGTGTTTTTCTTTCTTCCAGGCAAAGGGGAGGTTCTACTTCAACCTCTGTGGGTTGAAGATTTAGCCACATGTTTGGTGTGGTCTTTAGAAAACAAAGAAACGCTCAACCGCACGATTGAAATCGGTGGTCCTGAATACCTATCATTTCGACAGGTGGTCGCGTTGATCATGCGCCATATCGGAGTGCGTCGGCGCATGGTGGCTGTGGGATTGCCATATTTGCGTGCCATGACAATATTAATAGATACCATGCTGCCTCATGCGCCGGTCTCCACCTACTGGTTGGATTATCTGGCGGTCAATCGCACTACTGCTCTGGATACCCTCCCCAGGATTTTTGATCTCAACCCGTCGCGTATAGCGCACAAAATGGGGTACCTCCAGGCTCTCACCTTGAGGCGTACGTTGAAACAAGCCTTTTTTGGTCGAGGAAGGTGAGAAATGACAGGAGATAATGGAGCCAGGAAGCCTGAAAAGCTTCGATTTCAATTGCGCATCCTTGAAACCATCGAAGAAATGGTCGCTGTAGAAGCTCTGCAGCGCATCGTTTGGCCTGGCAATGAGACCGATATTGTACCTGCGCACCTGCTTATCACCGCGGCGCATAATGGTGGTTTGGTGATTGGCGCGTACGACCTGGGGGCAGAAGTAGCGCCACAAGACAGCCTCGAACCCCTCGACTTTGAGGATAGGCACAAGAAGGATGTATCTTCCTCTGCACCTCTGGTGGGGTTCGTGTTTGGCTTTACGGGTTTGGATACCAGTTCTGGGAAGATGCAGGTGAAACACTGCTCGCATATGTTGGGGGTGCACCCCGCCTATCGCAATCAGGGGATTGGCTTTGCCCTCAAACGAGCGCAATGGCAAATGGTGCGCCATCAAGGCTTGGCGCGCATCACTTGGACGTATGATCCCTTGCTCAGCCGCAACGCGCATCTCAACATCGCGCGCCTGGGGGCGGTGTGCAACACTTATATGCGTGAAGTTTATGGTGAGATGCGCGATGCATTGAATGTAGGTACCCCATCAGATCGTTTTCAGGTGGATTGGTGGGTAAACTCCGAGCGTGTCACGCGCCGCCTGAGTCGTCAGGCGCGCTTACGCCTGGATCTGGCGCACTTCCTGGCTGCTGGCGCGCAGATCATCAATCCATCTCATTTGAATGATCGCGGGTTACCTGTCCCTGGAAAGGTCATTCCACCCCAGGAGTTCCTTGACTCTGCGCACTCTTCCGAAGCGGAGCACATTGAAGCCCTACTGCTCGTGGAAATTCCTTCGGATTACCTGAGCATCAAAGCCATGGATGCTGAGCTGGCGTTGGCATGGCGCATGCACACACGCGATATCTTTGAAAACCTCTTTGCCTCAGGCTATTGGGTCACCGATTTTGTCTATTTGCCGGGGGAGCATCCACGTAGTTTTTATGTTTTGTCTTTTGGAGAGAGCACTTTATGAAAATCGATTTGGTCAAGCTGTATCATCTGCGCATGCCCTTGCGCCAACCCTTTGAAACTTCCTTTGGTCGCATCTCCACGCGGGATTGCATTCTCATCGAAATGTATTCTGATGGCCTGGTCGGCTATGGGGAGTGTGTTGCGGATCGCGATCCAGGCTATTCCTATGAGACGACACAAACCGCATGGCATGTGCTGCGTGATTTCCTCCTCCCCCCATTGCTGGCTCGGGATGTACCCGAACCCAGACAATTGAGCGGGCTGTGTAGTTTTGTGCGCGGTCATCCTATGGCAAAAGCCGGACTGGAAATGGCGCTTTGGGACCTGTATGGGAAACGCCTCGGGCGTTCCCTTAAGGAGATGTTGGGCGGGGTAAAGCAGAATGTCGAGGTGGGTGTTTCTGTGGGTTTGCAAGAAAGCCCCCAAGCGTTGGTTAGGGCGGTAGAACGCTATCTGGGTCAAGGATATCGGCGGGTGAAAATCAAAATCAAACCCGGCCGTGATGTGGAGGAAGCGCGTGCTGTACGCCAGGCGTTTCCGCACCTGCGCCTGCAGGTGGATGCCAATTCAGCCTATACCTTGGAAACAGCCCGGTCGTTGCTGCCGCTGGATGACCTCGATTTGCTGCTCATTGAGCAGCCTCTCGCTGAGGATGACCTGTGGGATCATCGCAAGCTACAGGCCATACATAAAACCCCCCTCTGCCTGGATGAAAGCATTCTCTCGGCACGCCACGCCCGCCAGGCGCTGGAGATGGGCGCCTGTAAAATCATCAATATCAAGGCAGGGCGCGTGGGGGGGCTTAGCGAAGCGGTGGCGATACACGATGAATGTAAAAAGCTCAATGTACCCGTTTGGTGTGGTGGTATGCTCGAAACTGGAGTGGGCCGCGCTGCCAATCTGGCATTGGCTGCATTGCCCGGCTTCACCCTGCCAGGGGACATCTCCGCTACGGAACGCTACTACGCACAAGACATCACTCAGGAGGTGTTCACCCTCAATCCCGATAGCACGATCACCGTTCCCGATCGACCGGGTTTGGGGGTGAATCTGGAGCGCTCTGCCCTCGGGGAGTTTACTTTAGCCTCGTTGAGTATGCCATAAAAACAATTGGGTTGGTTGAATATGGAGCTAAAGCGAAACCCCGATGTGACCTTCGATGCGTCGGCTGTGTTGCGCGGTCAGGGTTTAGACCCCGCAATGTTGCAGGCGCGCCAATCGAGGTTGGTCAAAATCGCAGAAGCTGCGTTAGAAGAAGGGTTGTCTTTATTGCGCCCAAAAGTGTTCTACAAGAAATTTGCCGTACAGGGGAGGCGACATAACCGCTTACTCCTTGATAACCATCACCACCTGGATGGCAAACTACTCGTCCAACACCTGGCAAATGCCCGCTGGGTAATCGTCGTCCTTGCTACCATCGGTGACCGGTTGGAACAGCGGGTTGCAAAAACATGGAATGAGGATGTGGCATATGCCTTGGCTTTAGATAGCGTCGGCTCAGCCGCCATGGAAGCGCTGGCGCAAGCCATCTGCCATCATTTTGAAGAGCAGGCTATTGAAAATGGTTTCCAAACTTCTTTGCCCTTAAGCCCCGGAATGTTGGATTGGCCTGTCGAAGTAGGACAACCTCAAATCTTCCGCCTGATGAAGGATGAGGTCAGCCCTGTTCTGCAACTCACCCCTGGCTGCATGATGATCCCCCGCAAATCTTTGAGTTTCGTGCTCGGTGAGGGTCAGGATATGACCTCTGATGGGCAACCTTGCACTTACTGCGCGATGCAGTCAACCTGTCGTTACCAGAAGCATGAGCGGATTGCCACAGGTTCGCTTTGATTTTTCACTCTCCCTGGGATATACTTCACCATTGGAGGCGATATGCGCATCTATGACCTGACCCTGCCTTTGTCTCGCCGATTGCCCATCTGGCCTGGCGACGATGCCATACAGATCGCACGCACCCAGAAAATCGAAGATGGCGCGGATGCGAACGTCACCCGATTAAGTCTTAGCGCCCATGTCGGCACCCATGTGGATGCGCCGTATCACTTCTTGGGTGACGGCTACCCCACTGTGGATCAGATTCCTCTGGATATGCTCATCGGCCGGGCGTATGTGCTGGCTCTATCTGCAGAAGTGGATGTGATCACTGCCGACTTATTGCAAGATGCCGGCATTCCCCCGCGTACGCGCCGGGTACTCTTCAAAACGCGCAATTCTCGCCTATGGGAGGTGGGGGGTAGCGAGTTTGTGGAAGACTTTGTCGCCCTCTCTGTGGACGGGGCGCGCTATCTGGTAGAACGCGGTGTAAAGCTGGTGGGGATTGATTACCTCTCCATTGCCCCGTACGGCGCGGGCGCTGAAACGCATCAGGTTTTGCTCCAGGCTGGGGTAGTCATTGTGGAGGGGTTGGATCTTTCCCAGGTTTCTAACGGTCGCTATATGTTGTACTGTTTGCCGCTGAAAATTCCAGGGGCAGATGGCGCGCCGGCGCGGGTCATCTTACTTGGAGTGTAGCCATATCGCCAGGGTGAGCTATGGCGCCAAATCTGTTTTCAATTCGCACCTTGAGAGCTGGCATACACATAGCCGTGCTGCTCCTGAGCGCGATGGGCTGTAGCGCCCAAGTGGAAGCGCCTTTAGAAGGAGAGGTTGCCATGACGATTAATATGCAGAGTAGCGCATTTGAAGATGGCACAGCCATCCCCAGAGTGCACACTTGTGATGATAAGGATGTTTCTCCGCCGCTATCGTGGAGTGGTGTGCCGCAGGGGACTCAAAGCCTGGCTTTGATCATGGACGATCCGGACGCACCTGTGGGAACCTGGGTGCATTGGGTGATATACGATATGCCGCCTACCTTGACCGGGCTGCCGGAAAATGTCGAAAAGTCTCCTAAAGTGGCTGGCATTGGCACACAGGGAACGAACGACTTCCGTCGTGTGGGTTATGGTGGCCCATGCCCTCCTCCAGGGAAGCCTCACCGATATTTCTTCAAGCTGTACGCCCTGGATACACAGCTAAACCTGGCGCCGGGAGCCACGAAAGCGGAACTGGAGAAAGCCATGCGAGGGCACATTCTGGCGCAGGGACAATTAATGGCTACCTATAAGCGATAACCCCGCGGCTCAAAAGCGCATACGGGGGCAGCGCATCCTGTACCTATTGTGTACTTTATTAGATATCCGCCTCAAGGCTGGACGCTTGAGTTGCCCCTGAAATGGGCAGAGTATAACCACCATCGACGACGATCACCTGCCCGCGAATCATATGCGCAGCTGGGGAACATAGAAACGCAACTACGCCGGCGACATCTTCCGGTGTGACCAGACGCCCTGCAGGGGTGAGACGAATGGCCCGCTGTAATAGCTGTTCCTGTTGGCGAAAGATGGCGAAATGTTCCAGGGCTTCGGTGAGCACCATGCCGGGGGATACCGCGTTGACGACGATGTTCAGCTCAGCCAATTCGACCGCCAGGTAACGGGTAAGCGCTTCCAGGGCGGCTTTACTGGCACCGACAACGACGTAATCCGGCAATACCCGTTGCGAACCCGGGCTGGAGATGTTCACAATGCATCCCCCGCCACGCGGCTGCATCAATTTCGCAGCCCGTTGTGCGCAGAACAAGGCTGCACGGGCGTTGATGTTCATCGTCCATTCCCAACCCTTTGGTTTTTGTTGCATCACACTTCGGTTGTAACCCGAAGCGGCATTGTTCACCAGGATATCCAAAGCCCCAATCTGGCGTTCGATTTCATCGAAGAGGCGCTCGATTTCGTCTATTTCTCCCAGGTTTGCTTTGAACAGCCAGGATCGGCGGCCCATCTCATGAATTTGAGTCTGCACTGCTTCCGCAGAGGCACGTTTGCGGAAGTAATGCACGATTACATCCGCGCCTTCTTGTGCTAAGCGCAAGGCGATGGCGCGGCCAATGCCTCTCCCTGAACCAGTCACCAGAGCCACCTTACCCTGAAATTGCCGTGCTTCTGAAGACGCCATAAGTATTTTCCTTGTGCATGAACATGAAAGCCGCTTCACGCGTACAGTCAGGCGCGTGGTGAGGCATAAAAAACGTGAAACGGGCTAACCTCCGTTCCACGTTCGATGCCATCTCCGAATGCGCCAGGCATATGCAAAGAGAGGCGTTACACCGCTACAGGAAGTGGCGTACCGCTCGTCTTCGGGTAGGGTGGAGGGAAGATCTCCTCAAATTCCTCGCGGCTGATCGTTTCCACCTCCAGGAGGCGTTTGGCAACTGCATCGAGTTTGTCACGAAACTCGATGAGGATTTTGCGCGCGCGTTCATGCGCCTCATTGACGATGCGCCTCACTTCGGCATCGATTTGTTCTGCCACGGCTTCCGAGTAGTCGCGCTGCTCTGCGATTTCCCGACCCAGGAAGATCAACTCCTCTTTTTGTCCATACACCATCGGTCCAAGATGATCGCTCATCCCCAGGCGCGTCACCATGGCGCGTGCCATACGCGTGACGCGTTCCAGGTCATTAGCCGCACCAGAGGTGATATCGTCGAAGACCAACTCCTCGGCGGCGCGCCCGCCCAGCAGTCCGATCATATCTGCAATCAGTTTCTTGCGTGGCATGAGCGTGCGGTCCTCTTCGGGCAAAGCCAGGGTATATCCGCCAGCCATGCCACGCGCAATGATGGATACTTTATGCACCGGATCGGCCAGGGGGAGGGCATTCATCACCACCGCATGTCCCGCTTCATGATAGGCGACAATGCGCTTCTCCTCTTCGCTAATCAGGCGGCTCTTGCGCTCGGGACCTGCAATGACGCGTTCGATGGCTTCTTCGAGTTCCTCTTGCCCGATTTTCTTTTTATTGCGCCGCGCGGCCAGAATCGCAGCTTCGTTGACCAAATTTTCCAAGTCGGCGCCTACGAACCCGGGCGTGGAGCGCGCCAGCACCTGCAAATCCACATCTGCTGCCAGAGGCTTGCCGCGCGTATGCACTTTGAGGATCGCCTCGCGCCCGCGCATATCCGGTCGATCGAGGACCACGCGGCGGTCGAAGCGTCCCGGGCGTAATAATGCCGGGTCGAGGATGTCCGGGCGGTTGGTTGCCGCCATGATGATCACATTGGTATCGGTATCGAAGCCATCCATCTCGACCAGCATCTGGTTCAGCGTCTGTTCACGTTCGTCATGGCTGCCTCCCAGCCCGGCGCCGCGCTGACGCCCAACGGCATCGATCTCATCTACAAAGACGATGCAGGGAGAATGGCGTTTGGCTTGATCGAACAGATCGCGCACGCGACTGGCGCCAACGCCGACGAACATCTCGACGAACTCCGAGCCAGAAATGGAGAAGAAAGGTACCCCAGCCTCGCCGGAAACAGCTTTTGCCAACAGAGTTTTACCCGTTCCAGGAGGACCTACCAGGAGCACCCCTTTTGGGATGCGCGCCCCTAAAGAGATAAACTTCTCCGGTTCGCGCAGGAACTCCACCACCTCTTTAAGCTCTTCTTTGGCTTCTTCGACGCCGGCTACATCTTGGAAGGTTACCGATGGTTGATCGCCGGTGAACATTCGCGCTCTGGACTTTCCAAAGGAAAGCGCGGCGTTATTGCTGCCCTGTGCCTGGCGAAAGACAAACCAGAACACCCCTGCCAGGATGATGAACGGCAGGATGTAACCCAATGCGGTGACGATGCCTAACCATGTACTGGGTGGTTTGATTTCCAGTTTCACCTTATCGGGTTGGAGTTGTTCGGTGGAGACGCCCAAATCTTTGAGTTGTTCGATTAGGGTGGCGTTCCCTTCTTTATTCGAGATGCGTTCCTCACCTGTCTTATAAATCACGCGCAGGCGGTTATCGTCTTCTACGATGCGATCGACTTTTCCACTCTGGATGTCAAAGGCTACTTCGTTGATCGATAAAACTTCTTGCGCTGAAGACTGCTGCTGAAAGTTATATACCACCATGGAGATGATGGCAATGAACAGCAGCAGGTATATTATTGAAGATCGGTTGCGGGTTTGATTCACACTACCTCCAAAAGAAATCCTTACCATCCGCAAATTTGAAATAATTATACCAATCTAATCGACATTCGTATCAGAAATAAGGGATATCTTGGGAGGAATTCTAACGGCGTTCTAACACAAAGCCTGTAAAAACAAGGCATTGGGTTATAGTAATCGGTTTTCTGCTGGCGCGAGGGTATCCTCGCAGGCCTTTTAATTTAAATTTCAGGGTGATGTCGCCCCCAGATGAGCGCGTCGATGCGTCGCAGCAGCCTTCTGATCCATGAGCGCAGTCGCGCATAGAGGCGATACCGTAATGGAAGTTTGGCGCGGTAGATCACGCCGGGTTGACTCCATAGGCAAACCGCTGCTCCCCAGGTGAGCCCAGCGCCGAAGGCGACAAACACCACCCGGTCGCCAGGTTTGAGACGCCCCTGGGCGATGGCTTCGCAGGTGGCTATCGGGATGGAAGCGGTAGAGGTGTTGCCGTAGCGATCGAGGTTGAGGAAACATTTTTCCATCGGCAGCTTCAGGCTGTTCATAGCTGTTTCTACGATGCGTCGATTGGCTTGGTGTGGGATGACCAGGTCGATTTCCTCCAATGACAGTTGCGCCTTCGTAGCGGCTTCACGCGTTGCCTGTGCCATGACACGCGTGGCAAAGCGGAAGACCTCTCTGCCGTTCATATGGATGTAATGCAGTCCTTGCTGAACCGTGGTTATGCTGGCTGGTAGCTTGCTGCCTCCAGCGGGGACGAACAGCAGATCTCCTCCGCTTCCATCCGAGCGCATCACTGCCGAGAGCAAGCCGGCGCGCGTCTCGCCTGCCTGAAGCACAAAGGCACCTGCGCCGTCGCCGAATAGCACACAGGTGTTGCGATCTTGCCAATTGACCAACCGTGATAACGTTTCTGAGCCGATAACCACTGCGTTTTGAATCGAACCGCTGCGGATGGCTTGTGTGGCCAGATTGAGCGCGATGATGAACCCCGTGCAGGCCGCCGATAAATCAAAAGCCCCTGCTTTAGTGGCGCCGAGTTGATCCTGAACCAGGCAAGCTGTTGCAGGGAAGAGGTGTTCGGGTGAGGATGTGGCGACGATGATCAGGTCAATATCCTGGGGGCTCAGTCTGGCAACCTTCAAGGCGTTTATTGCGGCTTGAGTAGCCAGGCTGGCAGTCGTTTCGTGGTCGCCGGCAATACGCCGCTCTCGGATGCCGGTGCGCGATTGAATCCATTCGTCGGAGGTTTCCACCATCTGGCTGAGTTCATCATTACTCAACACCCTCTTCGGCGTCGCCATCCCCCAGCCGATGATGTGCGCATATGGGCTCATGGCTGGCTCCCGGTTCCTATGGGTTGTTCTGCAGCTTGGCGAGGGTAAGCTCCCAGAATGATGGTGGCGTTGTGTCCCCCAAAGCCGAACGAGTTGGACATTACGTGTGTAAGAACCGCCTCGCGCGCCTGATTGGGGACATAATCCAGGTCGCATTCTGGGTCGGGTGTTTCATAATTGATCGTTGGAGGGAGCATGTGCGTTTGGAGGGCTTTCACGCAGAACAAGGCTTCCAGCGCGCCTGAAGCGCCGAGCAGGTGACCGGTCATGGATTTGGTGGAGGAGATGGGGATGTTGTATGCCGCCTCGCCAAAGACCGTTTTGATCGCTGCAGTTTCGCTTTTATCGTTCAGCGGCGTACTGGTGCCATGGGCGTTGATGTAGTCGATGTGTTTTGCCGCCAGTCCGGCATCCTCCAGCGCCAGGCGCATGCATAATGCCGCGCCTGCGCCGTTCTCTGCGGGAGCAGAGATGTGGTACGCGTCGTTTGTGGAAGCATAGCCGAGGACTTCTGCCAGGATCGGTGCACCTCGCTTCTGGGCGTGCTCCAGGGATTCAAGGAGCAACACCGCTGCACCTTCGCCCATGACAAAGCCATCACGATGTAGATCAAAGGGGCGGGAGGCTTTTTGAGGCTCATCGTTGCGTTTCGAAAGGGCGCCCATTACGCTCATCCCGGCGATGGCAATCGGCACGATCGCCGCCTCGCTCCCCCCGGCGAAGACCACCTCAGCCTGGCCACGCCGGATGATTTCAGCCGCCTCGCCAATGGCATTGGTACCTGTGGCGCACGCCGTGACCACAGCCATGTTTGGTCCGCGGATGCCAAGATGGATGGCGATCATCCCGCCAGCCGTATCGGGCAGCATCATCGGCACCATGAAAGGGCTGATGCGTGACGGGCCACGTTCCGCCAGGACTTGTGTTTGGGTGTAGAGCGTTTCAATGCCCCCAATGCCCGTGCCAATTACCGCGCCGACGCGCTCCCGGTTGATCTCCTCGAAATGCAGGCAGGCATGCTCTGCAGCTTGCATGGCGGCTGCCAGAGCGTATTGGGTATAACGATCCATGCGGCGCGCTTCGCGGCTGCCAAAGATCGCCCCTCCGTCGAAGCCACGAACTTCCGCGGCGAAGCGTGTTTCGTATGCGCTGGCGTCGAAGCGCGTGATGAAATCCACGCCGGATCGTCCTGCGAGGATGTTCTCCCATGTGGTCTTTACATCGTTGCCTAATGGACTGATACAACCCAGGCCTGTGACAACAACCCTTTTACGCATGCATGCCTCCTTTGGCACATGATTATCGTGTTGTTATAACACACCTATTTCAAGATGGAGGCGAGATATTGATGAAAATTAGTGGTGAGTTGCCTTCGCCAATACTGGATTTTTTTATCGGCGCAGAGAAGGTTCGAAGTGTCGCAGCAGTTCGACCACTTGGCGGATGTGTACCTGGTCGTGATGGACGATGATACTGATCAACTCGTCCAATCGAGTAGGGCCAAAAATGGCATGACGTGCGGTCTTCGACCATGTGGCTTCTGAGAGGGGTTGAAGCAGGGAGATGAGCTCTTGGCGTGCGTGGATGAAATCCTGCAGCGCCTTGCTTCCGTCTTGATGGGCGTAATCGCGCTCTATTGCCCATGCATCGGTATCCTTGCCTGGCAGAAAGGGATTCGCCTCATTCAATATCTTGTGCACACGCGGCAGGTTGACTTCGCAATCCACATCGCGTAAGTGGCATAGGATTTCCGTAAAGCCCCATTCTCCCTCAATGGGGTGTGCGCTCCAGGCATCTTCAGTGAGGCTGCGTGAGAAACTATCTAAAGCCGCCGGCGTGGATAGGAGGATGGCTAACATGGCTTCGGGCTGCCCATAGTCAGGCTGCAGGCTTTCTAAGGGTGTGGCTTCCAACCAGGCGAGCATCTCATCCAGGCGCCCATGGGCGATAGGGAGTGCTTCAGCGGCATCTGCGGCACGACCATCTTCATGTACCCAGTAGCACGCCAAACCGAGTTGACGCCCAGGGAGGATGTCGCGCTGCAGGTCGTCTCCCACCACAACTACTCCACCTTCTGGCCATCCCAGGCGCGCCAGAGCTTCAGCAAAGTACGCCGGATTGGGTTTGGCGAAGTGAAAGGTCTCATATGAAGTGATGAGTTCAAAAGCCTGTGCTTCCACGCCCAACTCGGCCCAATTCAACCTCTGACGGATGGCTGTCTCAGGAAAGAGCGGGTTAGTGGTCAGCGCCAGGCGGTAGCCACGTTGTTGCGCTTCCTTTACTGCCCTTTCCGCAGCGGGGATAGGGCTGACCGCGGAGCGTAGCCTGGGGTAGGATTGAGTGTAGAACTGCATGGCTGCTTCGTGAAATACCTGTGGTGCCACGGGGATTTGTTCGAAAAAGGTCGCTTCGAAAGTTTGCTGTAAGGTGCGATCCACCCGTTGGTTTTGTAGCATGGCACGTGTGCCTATGAGCAGCGCTTGAACAAAGGCTTCGCTGTGGATCAGATGCTCCACGCTGCTGGCGAACAGGTTGAGATATTGGGGAAGGAACTGTTCAATATCGTTGCGTAATAACGTGTCGTCGAGGTCGAGCAGTAAGGTAAGGCTCATCGTTCAGCTTCCAGGAACGCAGGGGGAAGAGGGTGGCATTCGCCACAACCGATGTGCGCATCGAAACCCTGCCGCTGCGTTTTCGTGCAATAGGTGTGCACAGCCACCTGGTTCTTGGCAAATGGCAGGCTTCTCTTCAGCGTGGGCGTCAGGCGCATATATTCACAAGAATTTGCCAGTTGGATATCGGGCACCGGACAGGAGCGACACAGCGCAGGTTTCCATGCGAGGGGAGGCGTTGCCGACTGCAACAGACGGCACTCCTCTTTCTTCCTGCCGCGATAATAGTCCCCATAGAAGTAAACACATTCTCGTCCGGCGGGTGTGCGCATTGAAGTTAGCGATACAAGCAGCAGAGTTTAGAAAAGGTCAAACGCGCGTGACGTAGCTGCCATCGCTGGTGTTCACCCGGATGACATCACCGACTTCGACGAAGGCCGGCACCTGCACTTCCAGCCCCGTTTCTGTGACCACGCGGTTGGTCACCCCCGTGGCAGTATCGCCGCGCACCGAGACATCTGCTTCGACCACCTCTAAATCCACTGTGGTGGGCAATTCGATATCCAAAGGCTCTCCCTGATAGAAGGTGATCTTGAGCTCCAACCCTTCTTTCAAGAAGCGCGCCGCATCGCCCAACACATCACGGGATAGGGCGGGTTGATCGTAGGTATCCAGGTCCATAAAGTGATAAAAATCGCCATCAGAATACAGAAATTGCACGTTGTGGTAATCCAGACGCACATCCTGCACGCGATCGCCGGAAGTGTAGGTTTTTTCTAGAGTTGTGCCGGTGCGCAGGTTGATGGCTTTGATGCGGATGGTGGCGTTGCCGCGCCCGGGTTTATGGTGGCGATAGTCGAGGACTTTGTACAGGTTTCCGTCCTCTTCGAAGGTTACTCCTTTTCTCAAATCGTTTACATCAATCATAATACCTCACATTTATTTTCGCAGGAAAGGCGGGTCAAAAGCCTATCTCCCGACCTGTGAACTTCGGGCAGATTATAGCCCTTTCGCTTGAGCATGACAAGAGGCGTAAAGACGAAGTTTGACAGAACCACGAATGTTTTTTGCTTGTCTGTTTTTTCTTGCGGATGGTGAGGGTTATGGCTGGTTATTCGTGCTTATTAGTGGTGCAATTGTCTGAGAGATAACCACGAATAACGCTAATCTTCACGAATGTTTTTCCTTTCACCATTGCGCGGATCGTTTGGGGTGTGGCTTGAACTGGGCAGATCTGCTGATTTTGGTTATAGGCGAGAAAATTTTTACACTCCCCTGCGTCACCTCCCCCAGAGACATATAGGTGGTATGGGCTGATGCGTTTCGTCTGTGGCGCATTGATGCGCACCACATTGTTAAAGTGAACAATTCGAATCAGGCGAGGTGCATTATGGTAAACTAAGCCCATATGCAGCAGGATGGAGGTCGGCATGCAAGAACTGACGAAAATCGTGTACATCGAAGACGAAGTCGAGATGATCGAATTGGTGCAGATGATCCTGCTGCCCAAGCGCTATGCCGTCATTGGTGCCATAGGGGGGCAGGAGGGGGTGAAAAAGGTACAGGAGGTGCAGCCCGCAGCAGTGCTGTTAGACTTGATGATGCCGGATATGGATGGTTGGGAGGTGTATCAACGCCTAAAAGCCGGCGAAAACACGCGCCATATCCCGGTGATTGTCATCACCGCGAAGGCTCAAAACATCGATAAAGTATTGGGCTTACACATTGCCAAAGTGGATGATTATATTTGCAAGCCATTTAGCCCCCAGGAATTGATCGACAGCTTAGCGCGCGTTCTCGCTGCCTCGGAGAAGCGCCCATAGCTGGGGTCTTCACGCGCCGTGAGGTTGAAGTGCGCCAGGTGATGATTCGCAATCTCAGCCGCCCTCAGCACGCGCCACTGGTGGCGCGCTATTGTGCCGGCTTCCTGTGCCGCCTGCGCGGCCTGATCGGACGAAGCGAGCTGAAGCCAGAACAGGGGCTGTTGCTTGTCTGCCCTCGCCAAAGCCGCTTGGACGCTGCCGTGCATATGTTGGGGGTGAGGATACGCCTCGCTGTGGTGTGGCTGAACTCAGCCCTGGAAGTGGTCGATGTCCGTTTGGCTCTTCCCTGGCGGTGGATGTACGTTCCCCGGCAGGCGGCACGCTATGTTTTAGAATTGAATGCTCAGCGTTTGTCGGATTTTTCGATTGGTGATCAGGTAGGTATGGATGTATATGAAGGTGATTAGCGTGTTTGCAACCGCCGCCCTGCTCCTCATGGTGAGCCTACCGGCGCATCTCGCCCAGGCTCAGGAGGCGCAGGGGCCGGTGTACGTCGTGCAGGAAGGGGATACCCTGTGGGATATCGCCCAGCGCTTTCGCGTCTCGATGGACGAACTGGCGCGGGTGAACGGAGTTCGTGAGCCCTCGCAACTTGTGGTAGGTATGCGCCTGATTATCCCGGGTTTGGAAGGCATCCAGGGAGAGCTAACCACGCGGCGCGTGGCTTTTGGGGAGGACCTGAGGGGCCTCAGCCGCCGCTATCAACTGCCTCAGGATTTGATGGTGCGCCTGAATCACCTCACTTCGCCGCGCGAATTATATGTCGGCTCCAGCCTGGTCCTACCCGTTTTGGCGCAGGAGGAGCCATCTCTTCGCCAGCGCGCTACACTGGCTCCGACACAATCCCTCCTGGAACTCGCCCTGATTATGAACGTGAACCCCTGGACGATACTGCTCGAGAACGACCTGCACGCAAGCTGGCAGGTGTTGCCTGGCGAGGTGCTGTACCTCCCTGGAAGCACGCCCGACGAGGGACCGGCGGGTTTGCCCGAAGCCATCCAATCCGTGAGGCTCAAGCCAGATCGCTTCGCCCAGGGCAAAGCCGTGGTGATCCAAGTGGATGGCGCCGGCGACCTTTCCCTGGGTGGCGCGTTCGTCGAGCATAGTTTACACTTCTCCCCTGCCTCAGAGGGCACGTTCACCAGCCTGCAAGGCATTCATGCCATGCTCGAGCCCGGCGCCTATCCCCTGGTGATCAGCGGCACGCTGAGTCTGGCAGACCCGTATCCCCCGCTTGCCTTCGCCTTCGTTCAGGAGGTGCTTGTGGGTTCGGGGAACTATCCGTTTGACCCGGTTTTGACTGTGAGCCCGGAGACCATCGACCCGGCAGTCACCTTGCCTGAGGATGCCCAGTGGGCAGCGTTGACAGATCATTTCACCCCGCTCAAGATGTGGGAAGGTTTGTTTCTCAGCCCGGTAGAGCCTTTATACAGCCAATGTTGGACTTCGCGCTTCGGCAACCGCCGATCGTACAACGGCAGCGCGTATATCTACTTCCATTCAGGGCTGGATTTTTGTGGTGGAGTGGGGAATAAAATTTACGCTCCCGCAGCGGGGGTCGTGGTGTTCGCCGGACCGCTTACCGTGCGGGGTAACGCCACGATGATCGATCACGGTTGGGGCGTGTTTACGGGTTATTTGCATCAGTCTGAGATTTACGTGCAGGTTGGCGAGAGTGTCACAGCCGGCCAACTCATAGGTCTGGTGGGCGGCACAGGTCGTGTTTCCGGCCCCCATTTGCATTGGGAGGTTTGGGCTGGGGGGGTACAAGTCGATCCTTTAGATTGGCTGATGCAGGTGTTCCCTTGAGGTGATCCGGTGAGCGCTCAGCGCGGATCGTGGTTCTCCTCATCATCGGGTAAGGAGGTTTCGGGGAACTCGCTGTTCTCAAACGCGCCTCGTCTTACCTCTTGCAAAACTTTTTGAGCCGTGGACAGCAGCTCTTCCGGCACCAGGATTTGAACCGTCCCTAAAGCTCCAACCGATAGTCCATAGGCACGCCCGGCACCTTCCTGCAGGAGTTGCACAGGAATGTCTTGCGCTTCGAGCAGACCTTTTAAGATGTTTGCATGAAGCTCGCCAGGCACCTCTTCTAAGACGACCCACTCTTCGGGTTTCTTCATCCGCAACCTCCTGCGCTGAAAAAAAGACGTTCATGCGATGAATGGAGGGCAATGCTCTATCCCAACGTTGACGATGCAGGTCTATTTTTCATGCGCGTTCTCATCGAGTATAATATGAGCCGTGGGAATTTGCAAACCCAATAAGATGAAAAGAGATTTTGAGGCAATGTATGCAGGCTGATCAGCTCATAAGTTTGGAAGAAGACTATTGGCAGGACTTTAAGCTTAAAGACAGCGATGTGGAGTTCCTTTACAATCATTTACTGGAGCTCGAAACACCGCTAACACCCAGGGAGATGGCTGCGGCGTTGGTGCGGGAGCGCATTCGCAAGCGGTTGGCAGAAGTAAGAGCACAAAGGATGGCGGGTGGGGAGCTATACCAGCCAAAAGGCAATTATGTGGAGAAACAAACCCTGATCTTCCCTGCTTTGGGGTGGCAACGTGGCCAGGTAGTTGGCGTGCGCCCCGGCAAAAACCCGGAGACAGGGCAGTTTACCGTGATTCAAGTGAAGATGGAAGATGGTGCACAGCGCGAGTTTGCCGCTGACCTCCCACACCATAAGTTGAACGAACCGCAACAATTCATCGATGAAGATATTTTCCTGGATGAAGCTACCATTCTGCTTACATACGGGGACCAGATTGCTCAGACATTGGAAGAAGGTTTGCGCCGAAACAAAGATTTCGTGCGCATAGCCGGTCGATGGTTTCCCCGCGCTTTGCTCATCAATATCAATGAGGGCCATCTGAACATCGCCGAAGCAGTTTTGGATATGGCTGGCGGCAAACCCCTACCAACCAGCGCTTTACTGGAACAGATTGAGCTTCCCGCGAATGTCAATCCTAAGTTGGTTGAGTTTTCCATGGATTTGGCTTTGCAAGAAGATGCACGATTCGATGAGGTTGGCCCGGCGGGGGATGTATTGTGGTTTTTACGGCGTCTCGAACCGCCAGAAGTACTGGAGACGCCGCTCTTTTTGCACTATCAACCCTTGGAACACGATCGGAGCGTGTTGACCGCAGATATGCTTGCCCTGGAAACCGCCCTGGATGATGAACTTTCGCCCATCCAGCGCCAGGAGGCACGCACCGATGAGGTGGAAATTCGCCTGATTTATCCACATTGGCGCGTGGGCAGCCTGCCCTTATCTTCGCGCCTGCAACACCTTTTCCCCACGGCTTACGAGGCGCCGCGCATTCGCTTTATCCTTGTCGATGGTCAAACAGGGGAGAAATTCCCTGGTTGGGTAGTGCGTGAAAAGAAGTACGTCTTTGGATTGAAACGCTGGTACGAGAAACATGGATTGATTCCTGGGAGCATCATCACCATTCGCAGGGGCGCCAACCCTGGGGAGGTGGTGGTGGATTCTAAGGAACGCAGGTCTATCCGCGAGTGGATCCGCACTGTGCTGGTAGGATCGGATGGGGGCATTGTCTTTGCTATGCTGAAGCAAGTGATCACATCACACATCGATGAATTCATGGCTATTGCTGTGCCAGATGTGGAAGGCGTAGATGCTATATGGCAGCAGCAACAGGGGCGCGCCGCGCCTTTCGATAAGACCGTGGTCAACATTGTGCGAGAGCTGGCCAAGCTCAACCCACAAGGGCATGCCCATGCCAGCGAGATTTATGCGGCGCTGAATGTCGTGCGCCGTTGTCCACCGGCGCCGATCCTGTCGTTGCTTATTTCAAATCCCTGGTTTACCCACGTTGGGGATTTGCACTTTCGTCTGAGCGCTTCTCTTGGGGATTAACTCGGTTGTTTTGACGATGCATGGGTAAAGGAGTATAGCCTTGGTCGAAGTAAAACGTCAGAGCCTGGTCAAACCGCGACTGGACACCCCTTTTCATATCGATTTCGATTGGTGGCGACAAAATGATCGCGACTGGCATGTCTATCTAAAAAGCTTCTTATGCCCTGAACACCAGGAAACTTTTGCCCAGATGGATATCAGCGAGAAGGTAGATTGGATCGATCCCGAAACGGCGGAGGTGCAGCAGGTCGAGGGCTTGCAACATGTGCTCATTACCCATTGTGCGCGCCAACCCTCGTTCATTACCCAACATACCAGCTTGGTGGATTCGATCTTCCGTACATTTCTGGCGAACGGCAATACACCATTGACGGCTGAAGAATTATCCTTACAATTGGGAAGAGATGCGCAAACCATCCTGCGGACGATCTCTTCCAAACGTGTATATAAAGGGATTCGCCCGTGCGCACATTGACCTGCTGTGACATCCTGAAGAGGATGTCGCCCCATGCCCCCGTAGCTCAACGGATAGAGCAGTGGCCTTCTAAGCCATTGGTTGTGGGTTCGAATCCCGCCGGGGGCGCCTGCTTATGGCGCGCTTATGAAGAGACGAAGCTTCAGGTGGGCACCCTATTGTCAGGATCGTGTATTGACCTTTGGTTTGGAGAGCTGGTATGAAAATCAGGACTTCTCGCTTTGAGTTTGACGTGCACGATGCTTTTTTCAACGCCGAGATTCACCTGCGCGATGCAGAGCAGAGCCATTGGCGCGCCTCGCGCATCTCGCCGCGCTGGTTCCCGCCCACCGACATCTTCGAAACCGATGAGGCTTTTATCGTGCGTGTTGAAATCGCCGGCATGCAAGAAAATGACTTCACCATTGAGCTCAGCGGGCGGGTCTTGAACATCCGCGGCACACGCCGAGACACAATGGAGCGGCGCGCTTGCCATCAGATGATGATCCCCTTTGGAGAGTTCGGCGTGGAAGTCGAAATCCCCGTGCCGATTCGCGCCGAGGGCGTCGAAGCAGTGTATCAAAATGGCTTTTTGCGTGTCCTTCTGCCTAAGGCTCAA
The DNA here is from genome assembly GCA_037439525.1 of Anaerolineae bacterium. GTDB lineage: Bacteria > Chloroflexota > Anaerolineae > Anaerolineales > UBA4823 > JBBIVW01. The sequence goes on along the minus strand of JBBIVW010000004.1, from coordinate 82,150 downwards.
CCGCGCCGCATCGAAATTGAGACCGCTCAGGAGGACAGGGGGTAATATCATGCCGGGTACGCATTGGAAGGCAAGCATATTGGATATGTTGAATTGGTTAATCGAAGACCATAACGAACTGGTCGATTGGATTGCCCTGCCGATCATGCAATCAGTTGAAGCTGAGCAAGAGAGTCAATCCGAACAAGCCCCAGACACAGTTCACATAGAAGAACACATCCCTCAGGTCTTACCCATCTTGCCGTTGCGCGGTTTGGTGGTTTATCCGTTTACTATTGTCCCGTTGACCATTGGCCAGCCGCGTTCGATCCGCCTGGTGGATGATGTGATGAGTGGAGATCGGCGTTTGATCGCCCTGGTTACCTCTCGTGACCCGGAGCTGGAGGTGCCCGCGCCGAAAGATTTATACACCGTAGGTACAGTAGCCGTGGTGCATCGTATGTTCAGAACGCCGGATGGCACGATTCGCCTGGTCGTGCAGGGTATGGCGCGATGCAGAATAGGGGAGTATATCCAGGAAGAACCCTACCTGAAGGCGCGCATCGAAATCGCTCCTGAGATTATCGAAGAGGGTGTGGAGGTGGAAGCTCTGGCGCGCAATGCGCGCGATCAGTTCCAGCACATAGCCGAGATGGTACCTTCCATCCCACGCGAACTGGTTGCTTCGGTGCTTTCCATCGAAGACCCTTTACAAACCGTTTATACGATTGCCAACTTTCAACGCATCGAATTGAGAGATGCTCAAGAGCTGCTCGAACAGGATTCAACCACCGCCAAGTTGCATAAGCTGGCAGGCATCCTCGCCCATGAAGTCGAAGTTTTGGAGATCGGGCAAAAGATCCAGACCGAGGCGCGCGCGGAAATCGATAAAGTTCAACGCGAATATTTTTTACGCGAGCAGTTGAAAGCTATTCAACGGGAGTTGGGGGAGGGAGACGAACAAGCGGCTGAAGTGGAGGAATTCCGCAAAAAGATCGAAGCCGCGGGTATGCCTGAAGAAGCCGAGAAACAGGCGCGCCGCGAATTGGATCGCTTGAGCCGCCTGCCCACTGCTGCTGCAGAATTTGGCGTCATTCGCACATACCTGGACTGGCTGGTTAGCCTTCCCTGGTCGGTCGTCACCCCGGATAACCTGGATATTGCCCATGCCCGCCAGGTTTTGGATCAAGACCACTACGGTTTAGAGGATGTCAAAGAGCGCATATTGGAGTTTCTGGCTGTGCGCAAGTTGCGCCTGGAGCGCGCTGAGGAGGGGGAGCAGCTGGCGGTAGATGAGATCCGCCGGGTGCGAGAAGGCGCCATTTTGTGTTTCGTGGGTCCCCCAGGGGTAGGAAAGACTTCATTGGGGCGCTCGATTGCCCGAGCTTTAGGGCGCAAATTTGTGCGCATGTCGTTGGGGGGTATGCGCGATGAAGCCGAAATTCGCGGCCATCGGCGCACGTACATCGGCGCCATGCCAGGGCGCATCCTGCAGGCGTTGCGCCGTGTCGAGTCGCGCAACCCGGTGTTTATGCTGGATGAAGTGGATAAGCTGGTTTTCGATTTTCACGGTGACCCTGCATCCGCGTTGTTGGAGGTGCTCGACCCAGAACAAAATGTCGAGTTTCGTGACCATTATTTAGAAGTGTCCTTCGACCTGTCACAAGTGATGTTCATTACCACGGCGAACTTGCTCGACCCGATCCCGGAACCGTTGCGCGATCGCATGGAGATCATCACCCTCTCTGGCTACACCGAGAACGAGAAACTGCACATTGCCAAAGGTTATCTAATCCCGCGACAGTTGCGTGAGAACGGCTTGCGCCCGCAAGAGGTGGTCTTTACCGACGAGGGCTTACAACGCATCATCCGCTCTTATACCCGAGAAGCAGGTGTGCGCAACTTAGAGCGCGAGATCGGCGCCGTGTGCCGCAAAGTGGTCACCCAGGTGGCTGAAGGCAAAGCCGAACAAGTGGTGATCACGGCAGAAAAAGCGCAGGAACTCTTGGGACGCCCTCGCTACTTCAGCAATGAAGAAATTGCCATGCGCACTTCCATACCCGGTGTGGCAACTGGCTTGGCATGGACCCCTGTGGGTGGAGACGTATTATTCATCGAAGCTACGCGCATGCCCGGCAAGAAAGGCTTCCAGATCACCGGCTCGATTGGGAATGTGATGCAGGAGTCGGCTCATGCGGCACTCTCGTATGTGCGCGCCAACGCAAAGCGCTTCGGTTTGGATGAGGAATTCTTCGAAAAAGCGGACATTCATCTGCACATCCCCTCCGGTGCACAACCGAAAGATGGCCCCTCAGCGGGTGTCACTATTGCTACTGCCTTGGTATCCCTGTTTTCTGGCAGGCCGGTACGCTCCGATGTGGGCATGACGGGTGAAATTACGCTGCGCGGTCAGGTGTTGCCGGTAGGTGGCATCAAGGAGAAAGTCCTCGCTGCGCATCGGAACGGGCTGAAGACCGTTGTCTTGCCCGCACGCAATCAAGCTGATTTGGAAGATTTACCTGAAGAAGTGCTCAAGCAGCTCAACTTTGTCTTCGCAGAAACTGTCGAAGATGTCATCTCCGCAGCGTTGCAACCTTCAAATGGCAGGGAACGCGTTCGCGGCAGGAAAGAAACCATTTCTCAAGAGATTGCCCAAAACCATCAAAGGAAGAAAAAGATCGCGCATGGCTCAAAAGATGCTGTTGATTGACGATGATCCCTCCATGCTCTCGTTACTGAAAACAATCTTGAAATTTGAGGGCTACGAAGTTGTTGTGCCCGAGGGACAGAAAGATTTGGGGGAGCTGATTCAATGGATACGCCAGGAACAACCAGCGTTGGTCCTTTTGGATGTCCATTTGCTTGATTTAGACGGCTTTGAGCTGCTTCATCGCCTTCGTCGTGATGAACTCGTGAAGCATGTGCCTGTGCTGGTCAGTTCGGGGATGGATTACCGGCAACGTTGCAAGCAGGAAGGCGCTAATGGATTTTTGCTCAAGCCTTATATGCCGGAAGAGTTGCTGGAGGCGATAAGCCGCATTGTCGGGGAGCCCCAGAACCAGAAGGGAGGGGGGAATGGCCTCACATAGTAAATCCGCCAAAATGAAGTGGTATGCCATGGATTTACACCTGCATACCCCTGCTTCGGAGGATTATCAACAACCCGAAGTTTCTTTTTTGGATATCCTTCACCGCGCTCAAGAACGCGGGTTGGATATGATTGCCTTTACCGACCACAATACACTTGCCGGTTACCGGCAAATGATGGAGGAAATCCGGCAGCTAGAGTTGCTTCAAAAGTTGAGGCGCATCCTACCGGAAGAGGAATCACGCCTGAGCGAATATCAGCGCTTGCTCACTCAGCTGCTGGTTTTGCCCGGCTTCGAGTTCACCGCCACTTTTGGATTTCACATTTTGGCCATCTTCCCGCCAGAGAAGCCACTTCGAGAAATAGAACACCTGCTGCTGGATTTGAACATCCCTCCAGAGCGATTGGATGACGGTTCGATGACTGTAGGTGCTTCCACAGATGTGCTGAGCGCCTATCGCCAGATTGATGAGGCTGGAGGACTGGTGATCGCCGCGCATGCCAATTCAACCAATGGAGTGGCCATGCGTGGATTTCCTTTTGGCGGACAAACCAAAATTTCCTTTACCCAGGACATTCACCTACATGCGCTCGAAGTCACCGATTTAGAACATCGAGGACCGCGCACCACCGCTGCGTTTTTTAATGGCACCAAACCCGAATACCCCCGACGGATGCACTGCATCCAGGGTTCGGATGCGCACCGCTTGAGCACAGACCCTCAGCGCAAGAAGAACCTGGGTGTAGGGGAGCGTGTCACGGAAGTGCTTCTGCCCGAGTTGAGCTTTGCGGCTTTACGGGAACTGTTCCTCAGTAACGATTTTGCGCGCACCCGCCCGCGCCGTCAGAAGACGGAGCCGGCTTACAATTTCATTCTGGCAGCGCGCGAGGATGGGGCAAACATCATTCAGGATTTTCATGAGAGTATGACTGTGCGCGGAGGAAAGCGTTACGCCATCATCGCGGATGTATGTGCCTTTGCCAATACCAACGGAGGCACTTTGTACATCGGCCTATCCGCAGACGCCAAGAAGCCCATACTCGGCGTTCCCGATGCAGAGCAATCTTTAGCTCAGTTGGAAAAAGAGATCGCCAATCGCCTCAGCCCTCCGCTACCATGTACCCTGGATATTCACGAACTGGCTGGGAAAAAAGTGATTCGCATCCTCGTGCCGCGAGGAGAAGACCCTCCTTACGCTGTGGATGATAACAAAATCTATGTGCGCTTTGAAGGAGAGACCGGGCTGGCGGTACGCGATGAAATTGTCGGATTGGTCTTGCGCAGCCGCCGTCTGGCAGAACGCTTGGTAATTGAGCAACAAGGCACTCCCCCTGTCCCTGAAGAGCAAGCCGCTCCATCACCCGAAGAACAAGCTGCGCTTGAGGACCTGGCGCCTCGCACAGGTGTGGAAGTGGTATCCGTAGAAGAGCGCGATGGCGGACGTTACTATACCATGCGAGATTTGCGCAATGGAAATGTAGTCAAGAATGTCACCCGCAAATCTGCCCGTCGTTTGTGGCACTACGCCATTACCGCTTTTGTGAGACTCACCCCCGAGGAGATGGAAAAAACAGGCACCTGGCATGGGGAATTTGGCTTGGTGCGCCAGTACAAACAGGGAAAAGTCATCCGTTTTGACCTGGCTCAAAAGGTCGCGGGTGGCATGCGCTTTTACTTCGGAGTAACCGAGGATGGCATCCACGGTCCTTGGCGCAAGCTGGTAGGGCAGGAAGAAGAATAGGACACATTCCTGGTCACGTGGCCGATTCAACCTATGGCGTCGCTAAACTCCCGATCCAATGCGGTGATCATTCGACCATTCTCTTTCCCGGAGGATTACCCGGCTGTGATACGCCTTTGGAGCGAAGCAGGGGAGGGTATCCATTTGGGGCGTTCCGACGAACCTGAGGAGATCGCTAAAAAAATGCAGCGTGACGCAGACTTGTTCCTTGTGGCTGAGGTGCAGGGGGAGATCGTCGGCACCGTCTTGGGCGGATTTGATGGTCGCCGAGGAATGATGTACCATCTGGCGGTGGCCTCGCCTTTTCGCAAGCAAGGCATTGGCAATTTGCTGATGGAATCCTTGGAGGAACGCCTGCGCTCGAAAGGATGTTTGCGGTATTATCTGTTGGTCACTCCGGACAATACAGAAGCCATCCGCTTTTATGAGGCTCGGCGATGGGAAAGGTTGAATTTGTGGGTGTATGCCAAAAACCTGGAAGATAAGCGTTGAGATGTTGAGGCAAGTATGGAAAAAGGTGATGTCATGCGAACCATGCGTGTAGCCATTCTCACAATTTCCGACCGTTCCGCGCGCGGCGAGCGCCCCGATCGATCTGCGCCTGCGCTGGCAGATGTGATTACCCGTCAGGGATGGGATGTCGTTCGCACAGAGGTGATACCCGACGAATGGCTAACCATTCACGATACCCTGGTGCGATGGACAGACTCTCAGGAGATCGACGTTTTGTTGACCACAGGAGGCACTGGCTTTAGCCCGCGAGATGTCACTCCTGAAGCGACAAAAGCCGTGTTGGAAAAAGAGGCCCCTGGATTAGCCGAGGCGATGCGCGCCTCCGGCTTGAGAATAACACCGCACGCCATGTTGTCGCGCGCTGTTTGCGGCATTCGCAAGGCGACCTTGATCGTCAACTTGCCAGGGAGTCCTCGTGCAGCAGTGGAAAACCTGGAAGTGATCCTCCCGGTGCTGCCTCATGCGGTTGAACTATTGCGTAGCGCCCCAGATGCCGAAGCTGGCCACCGCTATCAAGGCTCAGAATATGCCCATTGACTGTTTTCTCTCCTCATCTGAGGGGATCACATTTCTTGTAGCACCTTTCTGGCAATGACCAGTCGTTGAATCTCGCTCGTACCTTCCCCGATCGTCATCAATCGCGCGTCGCGGTACAGCCTCTCGACAGGGTATTCGCGGCTATAACCATACCCGCCGTGAATCTGAATGGCGTTTCGACAGACACGTTCCGCCACTTCGGTAGCGAATAGTTTTGCCATCGCCGCGTGTTTGGTGAAGGGTCGGTTTTTGGCTTTTAGCCAGGCGACATAACGGACCATCCACCGCGCGGCTTCTATCTCGGTTGCTGCATCTGCCAACATCCATTGGATGGCTTGAAAGTTGGCGATTGGTTGTTGAAAGGCTTCCCTTTCTTTGGCGTAGCGTACGGCTTCCTCGAATGCGGCTTGCGCTAGGCCCACTGCCAGAGCGGCGATGCCAATGCGCCCTCCGTCTAACACGGTCAGCGCCTGACGCAACCCATGCCCTTCTTCTCCGAGCAGGTAAGAGGCAGGTACGCGCACGTGATCATACGTCACGGCGTTTGTCGGCGAGCCTTTTACCCCCATCTTCTTCTCGGGTGCTCCAATGTGCAGACCAGGTGCATCCGTTGGGACGATAATCATGCTGAGGCTATGTGCGCCCCCCTTGGGGTTTGTGCGCACTAAGGTAATAATATATTCCGCTACACTGGCATTCGTGCACCACATTTTCGCCCCCTGAATCACCCATTCTGACCCTTCGAGTTTTGCAGAGGTGGTCACCCCTCCGCTCAGATCGGAGCCGGCCCCTGGTTCTGTCAGCGCCAGGGCTGCCAGTTTTCCAGAGCCGCTGACCACGGTCGGCAGAAAGCGCCTCTTTTGTTCCTCGTTGCCGAATAGCGTAATGGGCGCGCATCCCAAACCGTTGTGTGCGGCAATGGATAATGCCGTGCTTCCGCATCCCCATCCCAATTCCTCGATGGCAATAGCTGCGCTAATCGCGTCGACGCCGGCTCCTCCATAAGCCTCATCGACGTTTAGTCCCAACAAACCGATTGCGCCCATTTTCCGCACTGCAGCCCAGTTGAATTCGCTATTTTCATCCACCTCATGTGCTTTGGGTTTCACTTCTCGGGCAACAAAATCGTGCACCGTTTGTTGCCATAGACGTTGCTCTTCCGTGAGATCAAAGTCCATCATGCCCTCCCAGTTGTGGTTCGATGTGTTGGTGATTGACGCGAGAAATTATAACCCACCATTACCCTGAAGCAGAAATGACGCGTAAGTATTCCTGGCTGATCCAGCCCTCCGCGCTTTCAAAGCGTACGTTCCACCAATAAACTCCCTTGGCAAGCACTCCGTTGAGAGCGTGGTCCAGGATGATACCGCTGGTGCCAGGGGCTAGATGGGTGAAGATTGCAAAGTCTGAGCCCGGACCTGCGAAAAGCGGAATCGGTTCATTTGCCTGAACGACTACCGCCTCACCAGGCTCGAAGGCTTCCGATGTCTCTTTGGGTAAAACTAAAGCCATGATCAGGCTATTGGCTACGGCTCGTTCCGCGGTTGGCCACAAAGTTTGGGGAGCACCCGGGAGAGTTTGGGGCGAAGTTTCTGTTACAGGGTGGTTTTTCAACTCTCCCAGCACAACCATCGTAGATGAGCCACCTCCATCCAATCCGGCGCCCCAAGTCGCGCCCAAATAGTTTTTAGCGAAGACCGCCAATTCAACGATACTCATACCATGGCTTTCGAAAGGTTGCCGACCATCTACCACAATGAAGAAGATATACTCCTCGTTGTAAGCTATTGCCGTACGTGGCACGCGAAAGATCGAACCGATGTCGGTAAAGCTTTGCACTCTGCCTTCGATGAGAAAAGTGAAGTTCGTCCCGATCGCCGTGTATGCCTTGCTCCAATCAATGGGGCGTGGTGTACGGCAGTCAGATTGAAAATGACGCACCTCTTGAGATATGCCGATCTTTGAACCAACCGATATAGCTTGTTTCATTGCCTGGGCATTAGCCCCGCTGGAAGAAAGGACGACATGATCGAAGGGTAGGGGTGTGTTGCCGTTTCCTTCTATGATCGCCCGAACGACGCCGAGTACCATATTAGGCGCGGGCAAGATGGTCATCGGTTGTTCCAGGGCGACCAGGATTTCCAAACTTGCCTGGCGGAAGGGGGTAAACGCATCGAATTGGGGAGTATAGATGATAAGCTGCTCTCCTTTTGCAGGCGTGTTGATGCCTTCAAACAAGAAAGATGAGCGATTGTCTAGGACGGTTATCGTTTGTCGTCTGGTTGGATGCGCAATACAACTACCGATGAATGCTTGACGGTCTAATGTCCACACGAATCCGCTGTCCCGTTGGCGTTCGTCGAAGCGTTTTGCATACCAGCCCGACTTTATGAGTCCACTTCGCGGAATCCCGCTTTCCGGATCGTAGAAGAAACCGTTGATCGCCACTATTGCTTGGCTTCGATTGCCCCATCTCTCCCCCCAATAATTGATGGATTGATCTTCTCGCTGTGCCATTTGCCTGACCGTTTCGAGCCCGCCATTGACTTTTCCCTGCCCCAGGCTGCTTTCGATGGTCAGGTTGGGGAATCTGCGGTGCATACGGGCAACATACACACGATTGGGTGTATTCAAAAGGAATTGGCGATATTCGATGCCGGGGGCAACCTCCATCCAAATTGGCGAATCAGCCGAAGCATGCCGCGCGGCTGGCGACCAGGTAAAGCTCGCCAGGGCAATCAATAACGATATCCACAAGCTTCTGCGCGCGTTTCTCATGGAGCTATTGGTTGGAAGAGAGGCATTTTGCGTCGTAGGTTATTCCTCTTCATCCTCGTCTTCGAGTCTGTTTAAAATTTTGCGGATCTCATCCTCCCAAATATCTTCCAACGGTTCGAAAGTGTTCTCCACATATTCCTCAGAGAGCTGGCGAAAGTAGTCCTTCACTCCAGCCTCTGGTGCAGACTGATCTAGTTCTTCGATTTTTTCATCCATGAGACGTTTCAATTGTTCGCTTTTTGCCTGCAAATCTTGTAGGTCGAAATCGAGGTGGAGGATGTGGTTGATACGTTTCATCAAGCCCAACCAGGCAGTGAAGTCGTTTTCGATGCGCACTGTGCTGCCGACCTGGGTGTAACGAGAAAAATCGTAGTTGGGGACAAACGCATATAAACCGATATATTCCATGCCGAGGTCCAAAGCCCGCCGGCAGACATACGACCCAACACTTGCCCCGCCGTGATAATCCGAGAAACTTACCCCTAAATTTTCCAGCTCAGATTTCAGGCGCTTCAGGCTGTATGTACAGGATACCAGGCGTTCTTTATCGTATGGCAGCTCTCCGTAAACGCCCCCCAAACCCACAATACGAGAAACCCCCCAAAACCGGGCTGCTTCTAGCAAACCATGGACATATCTTTCGATGTCTAAGTGTGGTTCGTAGCCTAAAAAGATGATCAGCCCTATAGACAAGTTCTCGGCATAATAAAATTCGTTATTATGGGATTGCAGGTCTTCGGGGTACCCTTGATCGAACTTGACTATGGGTCGTAACAGGTCGTGGGTGCCTGGAATTTGAAACAGATAAAAACCTTCTGCCTTCATCTTGCCGATGCGGCGCGCCCGCGTTTTGTGAATGATATATTCCGGCAACCCAGAAGATACTGAACCGGCGTCAGCCCATTGATGCCAGCCGGCAACCATGACCATGGGTTCTCGGTTGGGTTTATCCATGATTTCGATCCAATCGCTCATCCGGCTCTCTCCAATTGTTCGTTAATCCTCATCGCTAAGGATACCTAGCTCTTTAAAGCCATACGATGCCTGAGGGCTCTTGACTGAGAGTATACTATGAGTATGTGGATTAGCTGTGAACTTTTAGAGGCACGCCCATGAGGCCAGATGTACCCCTGAGCACTGCGATTGCAGTGGCACATCCGAACATTGCCTTTATCAAATATTGGGGTAATCGCGACCATGCGCTCAATTTGCCGATGAATGGGTCCCTATCGATGAATCTGGCCGGTCTCATGACGCGTACACGGGTGACCTTGATGGCTTCTTTGCAATCTGATCGCTTGTTTATCGATGACGAAGAAGTGCGAGATGCGCCATTGCACAGGGTCTCTTCCTTTCTGGAGCATGTGCGCCGTATGAGCGGTAATGAAACTTGCGCGCTGGTTGAAAGCTGGAATAATTTCCCCATAGGAACCGGGATTGCCTCCTCTGCCTCGGCGTTCGCCGCCTTGAGCCTGGCTGCCTCGCGTGCTTATGGCTTGAGTTTGGATGAGGCTGCTCTTTCCCGGCTGGCGCGTTTGGGCTCCGGGTCCGCCTGTCGGTCGGTGCCCGCCGGATTTGTGGAATGGTTCGCCGGCAAGGATGATGCCAGTTCGTATGCTGCCTCCATTGCCCCACCGGAGCACTGGAAGCTGATTGACCTGATCGCTGTGGTCAGCCAGGAGCGCAAACTGATATCTTCAAAAGAAGGACATCGACTGGCAGCCTCCAGCATTTTACAAGCCGCAAGGGTAGAAGACGCTCCTCGCCGTTTGAAAGTTTGCCGTGAGGCATTGTTAGCGCGAGATTTCGCTCAACTTTCTGAAATCGTCGAGCTGGATAGCAACTTGATGCACGCGGTGATGATGACCTCTTCACCCCCGCTCTTGTACTGGCAACCGGCAACCCTGGAGATCATGCACGCAGTTGTGCGCTGGAGGCAGGCGGGCATTCCAGCATGTTACACAACGGATGCCGGTCCAAATGTCCATGTATTGTGTCTGGAAGAGTGGAAAGAATGGCTGTGCAAGGCGCTTGGCGAGATAAAAGGCGTTTCCCGTGTGATCGAGGCTTCACCTGGGGGTGCTGCTTACTATGAAGAGAGACTGTCACCGCCCTTTGATACAAGCTTGCCAGAATAACCGTGAAGTGAAGAAGAACGCCGAAATTAATTCGAACTTAGAAAACGATTCACTTGTTTTATGTGTTGTCACAAAGGGCGTGGGAAGGATATAATCTTTGGTAGATCGAATGCTGTAGCTTTCCCTCAAGACTTTTGAAATGGGGAAAGCGACATAATAGGTCATGCAAGAAACGGATGGTGTAAACAATGTTACTTCAATTTATCGTTGGTATTGCCCTCTTGATATTGTGCCATGAAGCAGGGCATTTTCTGGCAAGCAAACTTTCCAAGATCGAAGTCGAAGAGTTTGGTATTGGCTTTCCCCCGCGTCTGTTGAAGCTGTTCGAAGCAAAGGGAACAGCTTATACCGTGAATTGGATTCCCCTCGGTGGTTTTGTCAAACTAAAGGGTGAGAACGATCCCAATGTGCCTGGAGGTTTTGCCTCTTCTAGCCCTTTGGCGCGCCTTTCGGTGTTATCAGCCGGCCCGTTGGTCAATCTGATGATTGGCGTGTTATTGTCTATCTTCTTTTTCTATACCGTAGGTGACCCGATCGTCAATAAAGTGATGGTGATGGAAGTTCAAGCCGGCTCACCCGCATTCGAGGCAGGTCTTCAGCAGGGAGACATATTTGTTTCGATCAATGACGAGCCTGTGGATAGCAGAGAAGAATTACAGAATCTGGTGGGTCAGAATTTGGGCAAGGAAATTCATCTGGTATTGGAACGCCAGGGCAGCATCATCCGCACAACATTGGTGCCACGCGTCTCTCCACCAGAAAAGCAGGGCCCCATGGGTGTTGAAATAGGCAATCCCACGGTTCCTATCAGCCTGTCCACTGCCACGCTCCGTGGCTTTCAAGCTTCAATAGAGTATGTACGCAGCATTGTGTTGTTGCCCGTCCGTATCCTTCAAGGCGAAGCAGACCCTCAAGAAGGGCGCTTGGTGGGCTATAAAGGCATGTATGAAATTTACCAACGTTTGAACCCGCTGTATTTCTTTATGGTCATTTCGCTCTCCTTGGGCTTGATGAATTTGCTACCCTTGCCGGCTCTGGATGGGGGGCGTATTTTGCTCATCTTTCCTGAGGTTATTTTTAAAAAGCGCATCCCCCACGAGTACGAGAATGCCCTTCACGTTGTTGGTTTTATGTTGCTGCTGCTATTATTGATTTATGTGAATGTTCAAGATTTCTTGAACCCGATTCAATGGCCTTAGGTGGAGTGAAGATGAACCCGGTTCGTAAAAAGGTGCCTTTCAGCCAGGTGTTACAGGCGTTTTTAGATGGTGAAACACCTCTTGATCCTACTTATATTTACCATCTATCGGATATCTCACCTGCTGACCTTGAAGCGCTACGCAGTGCTTGGTTGGATATCCCTCTCTGGAGGCGTCAGGCATTGTTGGAAGATGTCGAAGACCTGAGCGCCAGGGACACATTGCTCTCTTTTATCGATTTAGGGATTTTGGCAGTCAACGATCCAGATGCACGTGTCCGTTACTCCGCGGCGCACATCCTTTGGGAGTATGAAGACGAGCTTCTCATCCCTTGTTTTCTGGAACTTTTATGCAACGATGAGGACGATGATGTGCGCGCGGCTGCCGCCGGGGCTTTGGGACGCTACGTGCTTGCCGGTGAGACAGATGAGATTTCTGCGGAAAAGTTGCGTAAAATTGAAGACACTCTTTTACAGGTGATCCACAGCGAAGCTGCCGATAGAATTCGTCGTTCTGCACTGGAGGCTCTGGGTTACTCCTCGCGGGCAGAAGTCCCAGCTTTGATTGAACGTGCTTACGCATCCGACGATCTCCAGTGGGTCGCCAGCGCGCTTTTTGCCATCAGCCGTTCAGGTGATACTGCCTGGAGCCCAAAGGTTTTAGCCATGTTGGATCATAAATCCCCATTAATTCGAGCGGAAGCGGCTCGCGCGGTTGGGGAATTGGAGATCAAAGAAGCAGCTCCCCAGTTATTAGAATTGCTGGATGATGCTGATGAGCAGACGCGCATGAATTCCATCTGGTCACTATCGCAAATCGGGGGAGAAGGCGTGCGACAGCGCTTACAACAGCTTTATAGAGAGTCGGTGGACGATCAGGAATCCGATTTTATTGAGGAAGCCTTAGACAACCTCAGTTTTACTGAAGATCTTTCTCTATTTCCCCTTTTCGATTTTCCTGAAGAAGAAGATGATCTCTTGGATGATGACTTTGAAGAAGATGAGGATATGGACGATTGAAGGATTTGATCCCTCTATTCATCGACCATCTGCTGCCGGTGCTTCTGGCGGCGAGCGCTGGTTATGCACTTTCCAAAACGATCGGGGTTGACCCGCGTACTCTTTCTCGAGTGATCTTCTATATATTTAGCCCGTGTTTGATTTTCGATTTGTTGACCAAGAGCCATTTGAGCAATGGTGAAATCCTCCGCGTAATGTCTCTAACATCGGTTTCGATCCTTTCATGTGGTGCCATCGCTCTGATTATATGTTGGGGGTTGCGCTTAGATAGGAGTACCCGCAGCGTCGTGTTGTTGACCAGCATGTTTATGAACGCAGGAAATTTTGGGTTATCTGTGGTCTTGTTTGCTTTAGGTCAGCAGGCGTTGAGTTATGCCAGCCTGTTTTTTGTGACCAGCGCTATTTTGGCCTATACGCTCGGCGTGATGATCGCATCAATGGGAAGCGCGAGTATGCTTGGGGCATTGAGAGAACTTTCTAAACTGCCGGTCATCTATGCGCTTGTTATCGCACTGTTTTTCGTGATTGCGAAATGGCAAGTCCCCGTTTTTATCGAGCGCACCATTTCCCTATTGGCGGAGGCTTCGATTCCTGCTATGTTGGTTCTATTAGGAATGCAGCTTTCGAAAGTCGTTTGGTCAAACCGATTCGTGCCCATAGTGACCTCTAGTGTGGTGCGATTGATCATCAGCCCGGCGCTAATCTGGTTCTTGGCACCGCTTTTTCAGGTCACAGGCGTCGTCCGCCAGGCGGGTGTTTTAGAGGCAGCAATGCCATCTGCCGTGTTGACCACCATGTTGGCTACGGAATATAATTTGCAACCTCAACTGGTCACGATGATTGTTTTGATTACCACGCTTCTCAGCCCACTGACCATAACGCCGCTTTTGGCATTGTTGGGGGTATGATATGCGCTATGCTTTGCCCCCCCTTTTTGTAGTGATTGGGTTTACACTGGGTGGTTTCCAAGCTCCTGGCGTTCAAATCGAAGCCATTGAAGCTCAAGTCTCCTATCGCTTTGATGAACAGGTAAGCTTTAGCGTCAATGTAACCACTCAAAATGAATTACACATGGGCATCCTGTTTTTTCAAGCAGAAGGGGAAACCCATACCGAAGTGGGGCTGATGCAAAAGTTACCTGCCCAGGGTGATAGAAGTTATCAGCTCAACTATACTCATCCCATTGAAGCCTACCGTTTGCCTCCCTTCTCGTGGGTTGAATACTGGTTGGAACTCTATTTTCCAGATAACATTGTCATTAAAAGCGATGTGTATCGCTTCTATTACCGCGATAACCGCTTTACATGGCGTTCATTGGAGGAAAAACCCTTTCGAGTGTTCTGGTATGAGGGAGATGTGCAGGTCGCTCAGAGCGCCTTGGATGTTGCCCAAAATGGTTCCGCGCGCATTAAAGAAATCCTGCCGCTTCCACTTCCTGAAACGGTGGATATCTATCTATATGCACAGCTTGACCCCTTGCTCGATGTGCTTGGAGAATCTGGCGCGGATTGGATGGCAGGTCATGCTCTTCCCTATAATAATGTGGTTTTGATTACTGTACCGGAAGGGCCAGAGCGGCAGTTATGGTTATCTCAACGCATTCCGCATGAGTTAATGCATCTAGTCGTTGCTCAGTATGCCGGAAAAAGATATGAGAAATTGCCTGTCTGGCTGCGAGAAGGTTTGGCTTCCCAGGCAGAACTTTACCCCAATCCGGATTATCAAATTGTGCTCCACTACGCTGAAGACCAGGATAGTATCCTTCCCATGGCGACCTTATGCACAACCTTTCCGCGTGAGGCTTCTACGGCTTTGTTGGCTTATGCACAAGCAAACTCCTTTACAAACTTCCTTGTACAAAATTATGGCCAAAGAAAGCTCATCGACCTGATGGATATGTATCTGGATGGTGTGGCGTGTGAGCGCGCCCTAGAAAATGTTTACGGTTCAAGCCTCACCTCGTTAGAGCGCCGTTGGCGTCTGATGGGTTTGGAGGACAACTTCCTCTTACAACGCTTTTTCAACGTCCTCCCTTGGTTTGTGCTTTTACTGGTTGTGCTTTCTGTCCCGGTTGGATTGACCTTGCATCGCCTGAGTGCATTAAAAACGTGAATATTTCGTCGTCACATGAGGAATTCTCCACGAGGTATAGGGTATATTACCCTCATCTGTTTTCCTCACTCAACATTATCACAAGGGTTTTAGTTAAGTAAAAGTGAGTGAAAATACAAGGCTTGGATGAACCACCATTTGGCGTGAGATAATAGGTTTTTATGCCAGGAGGAATACCAACATGCCTGATCAGATCAAAACACAGAAGCGGCTACATGCATTGGTTGAGGGAAGGGTGCAAGGGGTGGGCTTCCGCTTCCACGTACGCGATGCTGCGACACAATTAGGCTGCACAGGCTGGGTGCGTAATCGATGGAATGGCGAAGTGGAAGTTTTGGCTGAAGGCGAACAGGGTGCTTTGGAACAGTTATTGGCGGAAATCCACCGGGGGCCACGCGCGGCGTTTGTCACCCATGTACACGTGCAATGGCTTGAAGCTACAGGCGAATTTACGGGCTTTTCCGTTCGGGCCACAGATTGATGCTCAACTGAAGCCCATCCCTTTTTCTTTCAGGGAGATATACCGTCCCTGACCAATGATCAAGTGATCCAATACCTCGATATTGAGCAGATTGCCTGCCTGAATGAGAGCTTTAGTGAGGGCAACATCGTCAGGGCTCGGGGTCGGGTCTCCGCTCGGATGGTTGTGGAGGATGATGAGACTGGTAGAGTTCTTACGGATGGCGTCTTTGAATAATTCACCGATGCGAACTTGAGAGGAGTTTACCGAACCGCGATAAACGCTGATGATGTCGATCACGCGGTTTCGCGTGTCGAGCAAGATCACCCGCAGTTCCTCCTGTTCCAACGCGCCCATTTCATATTGGACGAGCGCGGCTGCATCGTCTGGGCTGTGAATAGAGGGGCGTTCTTGGGGGACTTCAAGCGCCAACCGACGGCCTAATTCAATGGCGGCTTTGATTTGAGCAGCTTTTGCCGGCCCGATACCATAGAGGTTGCACACTTCATCAAAAGAGGCGCGGTGCAAACCCTGCAACCCTCCCAGTTGCTGCAGGATGCGATTGCCCAATTGAACGGCGTTTTCACCTGTTGTCCCCACGCGCAGTAATATCGCCAGTAACTCGGCTTGACTTAGTGCATGGGCTCCTAACTTTGCCAGCCGCTCGCGTGGGCGTTCGGAGACCTCTAAATCAGTGATGCGATACATGGGTGGCAATTCTTTCATTGTTCCTCCTTGGTATGTTTCTTGCTCGTAAATCGTGTATCAGGGGTGCCCAGTTTATCTGGAGCGCTCGCATTGTCTCGGCATCCATTGGGAGCCTTTCTGGTAAGGCTTCCATGCTATAATCCCAACGTTGGAGGCGGCATGAATCTAACCTCTTTGAGCAATTTTATGATGTTCTTGGCTGCCTGGGGAGGTGCCTTCCTGGCAGCTCTTTGGCTTAGCCTGGTAATCTGGACATATCGCGATGTTCGCAATCGGGCTCGTGATCCACTCGTACGCATTCTGGCAGTGTTGGTTGTCACGATTTTGTTCTTGCCTGGGGTTGTGGTCTATCTGATCCTTCGTCCGCCAAGGACATTAGATGAAGAATACCAGCGCGCGTTGGAGGAAGAGGCTCTGCTGCGCTCCATTGAGGAAACCATGATGTGCCCGGGGTGTGGCCGTAAGGTAAAAGATGCCTGGGTAGTATGTCCGAGTTGCCACACGAAGTTGCGTAAAAGTTGCCATAAATGTGGCAAACTCATGGAGTTGCCATGGAATCTCTGCCCATACTGTGGCTCGCCTGCCCCTGGCATGCGTCGTGAAGGTTTTAGCATGGACGAAGATCTTCGCTCTATTCCTCTTACACAAGGCGAAGCAGGCGCTGCTGATCTCTCCGAAGCCCAACAGGCCGGAGATGCATCGGACTAGGAGAGATGCTCCACCGGTTCACCACGTTTACCTGCGATTGAAAATCTCCCATCCAGGGTAATGCGCAGCCTCCCCAAGTTCTTCTTCGATGCGCATCAGTTGATTGTATTTTGCCACGCGATCCGACCTTGCGGGTGCACCGGTTTTGATTTGCCCCATATTTAATGCCACTGCTAGGTCGGCGATGGTGGTATCCTCGGTTTCGCCAGATCGATGTGAGGTGATCGTTCGCCAGCCAGCCCTTCGGCATAGTTCCACCGCCTCGATGGTTTCGCTCAGCGTACCGATCTGGTTCAGTTTCACCAGTAATGCGTTTGCCGCTTTTTCTTGTATTGCCTTGCGTACCCTTGAGGTGTTTGTTACCAGCAGGTCATCGCCAACGATCTGAATGCGCTCTCCCAACTCTCGCGTGATCAGCTTCCAACCTTCCCAATCGTCCTGAGCCAGCCCGTCTTCGATGGAGACAATAGGGTACTGATCCACCCAAGATTTCCAGTAATCTACCATCCCTTCATAGGATAACTTCAACCCTTCTTTGCGGAGATGATATTGTTGGTTGTCTTCTTCGAAAAATTCTGAAGCGGCGGGGTCCAACGCCAGAGCAATTTGCTCACCGATTTTATAGCCTGCTTTCTCAATCGCTTCCAATATCAGCTCTACTGCCTCAGCGTTTGATTTCAACGCGGGAGCATATCCACCCTCGTCTCCTACAAGGGTGGTATAGCCATGAGATTTCAAAACGTTTTTCAAATGGTGATAGACCTCAGCACCCCAGCGCAGGGCTTCCGCGAAACTTTCTGCACCCAGAGGCATAATCATAAATTCCTGAACATCGGTCGATTGCCAGGAACTGTGAGCCCCTCCGTTCAGAATGTTCATCATAGGCACCGGAAGCAGATGCGCATAAACGCCGCCAATGTAACGATACAGGGGAAGTTCTAAAGCACGAGCAGCTGCCTTTGCCACGGCCAGGCTGGTGCCTAGTATGGCGTTTGCACCCAATTTGGATTTGTTTGGCGTACCGTCCAATTCGATCAACCACGCGTCGATGAGCTTTTGTTCGAGGGCATCCCAACCGATCAGAGCATCGGCGATGGTTTCGTTCACGTTTTTGACCGCCGTAAGCACCCCTTTTCCAGCATATCGCTGATCTTCACGATCTCGAAGCTCCAAAGCTTCATGAACGCCTGTTGATGCCCCAGAGGGCACTGCTGCTCTCCCGCTGATGCCATTGACCAGGGTAACCTCTACTTCTATGGTAGGGTTGCCGCGCGAGTCTAAAATTTCGCGCGCCGTAATGTCTTCAATGATCGTGTTCATTTTATACCTCGGAGTTCTAGAATTTGATGATGGGAATCTGCACCTCGACAGTTGAGCATGGGCTTGCTCTTCTCTTAGGGTTGTGAGGCAGGACGATCCGTGGCTTTAAATTCCATGGAGGTTTCAAGAGGGTGGATCTCTATATGCCTCTGATCGGCATGTTCTTTAACTGCCTTCAAAAAGGCGATGAATAAGGGGTGTGGTCGATTCGGGCGGGAAAGAAATTCCGGATGAAATTGAGTGCCCAACATAAACGGATGATCTTTGAGCTCTGCAATCTCGACCAGCCGACCATCCGGCGATAAACCGGAGAAGACCATCCCTCCTTGGGATAACAGCTCGCGATAGGCATTGTTCAACTCGAAACGATGTCGATGGCGTTCCTCAACCATGGATTGCTGGTAGGCGTTTGCTGCAATCGTACCTGGTTGCATCTGGCAAGGATAAAGCCCCAGCCGCATGGTGCCCCCCATGTCGGTAATATCTTTTTGGTCGGGCATCAGGTCAATCACCGGGTGGGGAGTGGAACGGTCGAACTCCGTTGAGTTCACCTCATCGTTATTGAGAAGATAACGAGTAAACTCCACCACCATCAATTGCATTCCCAAACACAGACCCAGATAGGGGATTTTATTCTCCCGCGCATAGCGAATGGCGAGAATCTTACCCTCCACACCCCGGCTGCCGAACCCTCCGGGAACAAGAATCCCGTCCACCTTCTGAAGGATATCCCAACCACGACCTTTTTCTAATTCGGATGAGTGTAGCCATTCGATAGATACCTCTAACCCTAAGGATAACCCTGCATGTTCCAATGCCTCGCGCACGCTGAAATACGCGTCGTGCAATTCGACATATTTGCCAACCAGGGCAACGTGGATGCGTGGTTTTGGACGCCGCACCTCTGCTACTAATCTCTCCCAGGCGCTCCAATCGGGTTTTCTGCGCGCTGTCAGTCCCAACCGCTCTAACAGATATTCTCCCACACCCAACCGCTCGAGGATCAAAGGCACTTCGTAGATCACCTCTGCCGTGGTTAGGGGTACCACGGCGCGGCGTTCGACATCGCAGAACAAGGCGAGTTTTTGGCAAATGTCCTCGGTAATTGGATAGTCGGCACGCGCGACAATAACATCCGGTGAAATACCAATCGAACGCAGTTCGCGCACCGAGTGTTGTGTGGGTTTAGTTTTCAATTCCCCCGTAGCGCCGATGATCGGCAACCAGGTGACATGAATATAAACGCTGTTCTCGCGCTTCAGGTCACTGCGCATCTGCCGTAGGGCTTCCAGGAAGGGCAGGGATTCGATGTCCCCGACCGTCCCTCCTACTTCGACAAGGACAATTTCTGCCTCTGTTGCTTTGGGCACCATGGCGATGCGTCGCTTAATTTCGTTGGTGATGTGGGGGATTACCTGTATTGTTCCTCCCAGGTAATCGCCACGGCGTTCTTTGCCGATGACCTCCGCGTACACCTGTCCGGTAGTCACATTACAGACACTGTTCAAGCTGATGTCGATAAAACGCTCATAATGCCCCAGATCGAGATCGGTTTCTGCACCGTCGTCCAATACGAATACTTCCCCATGTTGATAAGGGCTCATCGTGCCCGGATCGACATTGATATATGGGTCTAACTTCTGCGCGGCGATTTTGAACCCTCTGGCTTTGAGCAACTTCCCAATAGCCGCGGCGGTTACTCCTTTTCCTACGGAACTGACAACCCCACCGGTAATAAAAATGTATTTTGTGTTCATTCTGACTTATATTCTCTCGCGATCTGTTTTGTCTCTTCTTCAGCCTGAACGGATATATAAGGAGTGTTTGTTTAGGAGCCTATATCCATGTGTGGATTGCCAAAATCGTGCAATTTTACCTTGCTTATTGCATAGTCTACCACACAATGGAGTTTTGGTTTTTGCCTTCAATTGTTTCGATGCTTATGGTCACATCTCAAAAAGAATTTGTTTACATGTAGAACCTCACTCATTGAACAACAGATGCGCTTATTGTCTCTTAGTATTAGTCTAAGATTAATAAAACTTGCAATTAATTTTGTTCTATGCTATCCTTCAGCAAGCCTGCTGATTCGAGCCTTTTTCACTTTATATCATCCCATGAGCGGAGAGGATGTTGAACATGATTCAACGAGAGCGTATTGCGGATAATGTGTATTCTTTTCAATCCGATATTTATGCCCAGGTCAACGCCGGGGCGGTAATCGGGACGAATTGGGCGGTAGTCATCGATACGCTTGCTCTCCCTGAGGAGACTTTAGAACTTCGCGATGTTTTAGAACAGGAAATGAATGTCCCCATACGTTATGTGATTAACACACACAGTCATGCAGATCACGCTTGGGGCAACTGCTTTTTTCCTGGGGCAATGGTGATCGCGCATGATTTATGTCGCACCAAATTGGATACGCGCGGGCGCGAATCGATGGAGGCTGCGCGTCGAGAAGGCACGTTGTATCGCAATCTAAAGCTCGTTCTTCCTCACCTTACTTTTCGTGAAGGAGAGATCAACCTGCGCGTGGGGAAGAAGACGCTCAATATTTTTCCCTTGCCTGGGCATAGCGCCGATAACATCGCCGTGTTGGTGGTTGAAGATCGGGTCATCTTCACTGGAGATACAGCTATGCCTTTGCCATATCTGGTCGATGGGGATTTTGAAGATACATTGACTTCATTGAAGCGCTTGAGCAAGATGGAATTAGAAAACATCATTCAAGGTCATGGCGAGATCATCTTGCGCGGAGAAATCGATAACTATCTGAGGGAAAATATCAATTATTTGAACAACATCCGAAAAGTCGTGCGCCGTGCCGGGAAGAGAAAATACCCTCTCGAAGTGCTCGAAGAGGCGACATTGGAGTTTTGCGGGAAGAGCCGCGTGCTGATCGGAGGGTTGGCGGAGGAGCTACACCGAAGGAACCTGTATGCGCTCTACACGCAGGTACATGGCAAGCCTCCTCAAGCACCAGATGTATAAGTGCATTTATCCCAAAGAATGATGGTGGGCTGAAGGGTTATTGGACGAAGCGGATCTTTTTTTCAGCCACGCACGCAGTCCAACAATGCGCTCGTTTCCTTGAATGAGCCTGATGATATTCGGGCGCAGGGCGTATATGAGCAAGAGTTCCGTCAACACTCCATAAAACACATATTCCCATGGAGAGATGCCCATCCAGGCTCTAATGGCAAAGACCAGACCAGCAATCAATGGAATGCTCAACGTTGCTACCGAGGCATAACCGAGCCCGAACAGCAGAATCAAACCTACGGGCAATATAATCATAAAGCTCCCTGGCCACAGCCCTAAAGCTCCACCTGCTGTCGGGGCACCTCCCGCCCCTCCCCTGAATCTTAACCTGCCTGAATCCGCGCGCTCGACCAAAAAGATGGAATAGTTATGCCCAATCACTGCTGCAACGGGAGGCAGGACTTCCATCCATGTGTTGCCAGGGATCAATTCCCTTCCCAACCAGACTGTGCTCGCCCCCTTGATTAGGTCTAATATCGCGGTGATAAAACCTGCCCAAAACCCTGCGGCGCGCATTACATTTGTGCCTCCACTGCGTCCACTCTCTATGAGGCGGATGTCTTTTCCTGTGATAAGCCGCACAATAATTGCCCCAAAGGGGATTGAACCAATCAGGTAGGCGGCAATGAGAAATAATCCTTCTTTTACCCAAAGCATGGCTATATTCCTCCAATGGCATAAAGGTTTGGCTATTCAGATAACACAATTTTTTTCGTCTGGTTACGCTTCAACTTGAAGGCTATAGAATGCGCACGGGGATTTCTTTATACCCTCCTGCCTGGATTAAGAAACCATGGCATTGCCACCCCTCCTTACCCGGTGACCAAATGAGATGTACACACTCATCATAAAATGCTTCCGCAATGTCCGTTGGAGAGGGGTAGGCAGGGCCATCGGGATGTGAGTGGAAGATGCCAACCAGGGCGAGATCGTGTGCTTCCAGATAGTTAAACGCTTCCACCTGCTGGGGCGCATCCATGCGAAAGCGTGTTCGGCTATGCAGAGCGTTCGTAATGGGCAGGACTTCCTTCACCACATATCGGTTGTCTTTGATCAGGCCTGCAAGAATTCCGCAGGCTTCTTCAGGGAGATACTTCAGAACAAGGGCATGCATCTCTTGCCAATGGCTTTTCTGTAGATGTAGTTCTTCTGGTAATGTTAACTTAGAGCACATAGTTAAGGTACAAAGGTGAAGGTTGAAACCTCTCAGTTTTATCCAACCCAGTGGGCGACGAGCAAAACTAGAGTGAGCAGGGCAAGCGATTCTTTGGCAGCTTGCCGTGTGGACTCACCCTGCTCAATATGGAAGATGAAATTCGTGGTCGCATAGACGAAGCCCAGGAGAGTCAAGCCGTATTTCACAGGTGGAAAGGGAAGATAGTGAAGCGCAGCCGCCAGTTGAGCAGCCATCCAGGCAACCATGAACGCGTGGAAAGATGTCCTTTGGGACGAGATGCGCAGGTTGAATGTGCGCAGGCAGACTAAAAATGTAGTCAGCCCAACCATTGGGAGAAGAAATACCAGGCGTGTGCCGGAACTACGCAAAAGGGTGACCATGGAAAGATAGAGACTGAAAGAGAAAGCAGTTAGAGCCGTCGCTGTCCAGGCGTACCACTTGCTTTGCGGTTCCGTGGAGAGGTATTCCAAATAAATCACGCATAACAGCAGGGCACAACCGGAAAAATAAATCACCCAAAAGCCCAAGCCAGGAGGAATAATCATGAGGGGAAATTGGATTGCCAGGGTAGTAAGTGCAGGTAAGAAGAGATGGGTCCAGCTCTCCTTTACTTCTCTGGTTGGACTGTTGAAAAATAGCCAAGACACACCGCTGGCGGTTATACCCGCGTTTATGGAAGGCACCAGAATGGCGGGCGACAAGTTGATCCACAGGCCCAATATCGGGATGGCAACAGTTCCCGCGTTAAAGTCCAGGTATTTGCTGAGCAGGATCGTTAACCACAGGGTGCTGATCAGCAGGTAAAATTTTTCACTATCGGGTCGAGTGGAAACGCTAGTATTCTGGAACATCTTTTTTTATTGTAATGTCTTGGTTAGAGATTGCCAAGTCGCCTGAGGGTTTTTTCTGTAGAAGTAAGGGATGATGCACACTACACACGGAGAAGATTTTGTGCACATCTCATCGAAGCAGGTGTGAATCGACTACCTGCCAAATGAAACTGAGGCTTGACGCTTTGCAGGGTTTAGCGTAGCATACAACAAGAGTCTGTTCGATTTCTGAAAGGTTGTGAGATGCGCATCGGAATGATGGCGGATGTCTATAAACCTCATGTGAGCGGTGTGACGCATTACATTGTGCTCAATAAAAAGTATCTCGAAGCATTGGGACATGAGGTCTTCGTTTTTACCTTTGGAGATGAACAAGCTAGAGATGATGAGGTCGGAGTGATTCGTTCCCCTGGCTTGCCGATTTTGGATACCGGTTACTACTTTGGTCTGGGCTACACACCGCTTGCGCGCAAGTTGCTGAAAACCATGGATGTGGTACACGTCCATCACCCGTTTCTAAGCGGCGCTTTGGCGGTGAGACATTGCCGCCCACGGGGTATTGGTTTGGTTTTCACCAACCATACCCGTTATGACCTTTACGCCAAAGTTTATCTTCCGATTTTACCCGAAGCTTTCGGATTAACCGCAATTCAAGCCTATTTGCCCGTCTTTTGCAAAGCGTGTGATGTAGTCGTTGCTCCTTCGAATGGAATGATGGAAGTACTGCGTAACCTTGGTGTGGATGTGGAGGTAAAGGTCGTTCCAAATGGCGTGGATATCACCCCCTTCAAAATCAATGCGAGAGCCATCGATCGAAGTTCATTCGGGTTTCATCCGCAGGATGTGGTGCTGATATATACGGGCAGATTGGGCGCGGAGAAGAACTTGCCTTTTCTTCTACGTGCGTTTTCCGGCGTAGCCCAGGCGTGCCCTCGGGCGCGCTTATTAATTGTAGGCGACGGGCCAGAAAAGGATAATCTGGTCGATCGTGTTCAGCACATGGGTTTGCAGAAAAAAGTTCATTTTACCGGAATGGTGCCTTACGAAGATGTTCCGGCTTACTTAGCCTGTGCAGATGCCTTTGTCACTGCCTCGACCACTGAAGTTCACCCGCTTTCGGTCATCGAGGCGATGGCAGCAGGGTTGCCGGTTTTAGGCATCCATTCTCCAGGCATTAGCGACACAGTTCAGGATGGGATCACGGGTTTCCTCGTCTCGGAGGAGGACCTTGCGGGCTTTACTGCGAAGATGGTGCGCTTGGCTTTGGACGATGAGGTGCGTCGTCAATTAGGAGAACGCGCCCGTGGCGAATCTGAAAAGTATCATATTGAAAAAACGGTACAGCTAATGATTGAGATTTATCAAGAGGCGATCCAGAAGGCAAGCGTACGACGTCGTCGTTACCGCCGCAGTATCAGCGGCATTTATGAGCGATTTTGGAAATGAGCACCGCAAAGCAAGCTATTGGAGCATGGGGTGAATTCATGGCTGAAGCTCATCTTTTGAGCAAAGGCTATCGTATTCTCGAACATAATCACCGCACACCTTATGGAGAAATCGATTTGGTGGCTTTACAGGCATCGGGGGATTCATCCTCACCGCAGGTAGTATTTGTCGAAGTGAAGACGCGTACTTCGATGGAATTTGGAGCGCCAGAAGATGCCGTCGATGCGCGGAAGCGTGAACACCTGGCTTTAGCTGCCCAACACTTTATGCAATCCCACCCAGAATTTGGGGAAGATTGGCGTGTGGATGTCATATCGGTGCAAAAGGTAAAGGGCACTAATAACGTAAAAATCCTGCATTTCGAAGATGTCATCCACGAGTGAGCCTTCTGTACAAAGAGAAATTCTGCATACCCATAAACGCTTGCTTGTGGTTTTAATCGTCGGCCCTACCGCGGTGGGCAAAACTTCGTTCGCCATCGAACTGGCAAAGCACCTGAGGGGGGAGATCATTTCTATGGACTCACGCACCTTTTATCGCGGTATGGACATCGGCACCGCCAAACCCACTCCTTCAGAGCGAGCTCAGGTGCCGCATCACTTAGTGGATGTGATTGACCCGGATCAGACTTGGCCTCTTGCTGAAGTGCAGCGCGAGGTGCAAAAATTAGTTATAGAAATTCAAGGACGTAATCGGTTACCTCTTTTAGTGGGAGGCAGCGGGCAATATGTGCGCGCTTTTCACCAGGGCTGGCAGACACCGCCCGTAGCTCCCAACCCGCAGTTGCGTAGAGAACTGGAGCGATGGGCTCAGGAGATTGGGAAAGATGGTTTGCATGCCCGCCTTTTTACTTTGGATGCTCAGGCCGCGCGAACCATCGATTTTCGCAATCTTAGGCGTACCATCCGAGCCCTTGAAGTGATTTTTTCCACCGGTAAACCTTTTTCACAACAACGTGCACTTACAGCATCACCATTCCGCACCTGCATTATTGGACTTACCATGCCTCGCGAGGAACTATATCGGCGCATTGACCAGCGCATCGAAGCGATGTTTGCTCAAGGATGGGTAGAGGAAGTACGTCGTTTACTGGCGAAAGGGTACACCTGCGATTTGCCCTCCTTTTCCGCAATTGGCTATCGTGAGGTCGCAAATTATATTCAGGGTAAGCTTACGCTGGAAGAGGCTAAGCAATTGATTCGTCGTAAAACGCGCACCTTTGTACGTCGCCAGGCAAATTGGTTCAAACCTGAAGACCCGGACATCCATTGGTTTATGATGCAGCCAGATACCCTTGCGCAGGTAGAAGCTTTTTTACGTGCCTGGTTGGAACAATCTGAATCAATAGTCTGACCGCTTCATCAAAAACATTTTGCGTGCTTTTTATGAAAAGGGAATTGACATTAATGGAGAATAAATCTATACTATACATGTTGTAAATCAAAATTTGAAAACGAAGAATGGAGGCGGAAATGGAGCATAGACCATGGTTCAAGCATTATGATGAGGGTGTTCCCCATTCGCTTGAATACCCAGAGGTTCCCTTGTTTTATTTTTTGGAGGAATCGGCACGCAAATATCCCGACACACCCTGTACGATCTTCAAGGGGGCGAAAATCACCTATCGTGAGATGAACGCCTTGGTGGATCGCCTAGCCGCGGGCTTAGCGGAATTGGGGGTGAAAAAGGGCGATCGCGTTGGCATTTTCATGCCGAACACACCTCAGTTCGTCATGGCGTATTTCGCGGTTTTAAAAGCCGGGGGCGTGGTCGTAGCCACCAACCCACTGTACAGCGCTCGGGAGATTGAGCATCAAGTCAACGATGCGGGCATCGAGATCATGCTCGTCATGAGCAATTTCTATAACCTAATCAAGCAGGTGCAGCCCAAGACGAAAATTCGTACAGTGGTCGTTACCAACATCAAAGAGACCCTACCTCCTATCTTGGCGTTTCTCTTTGGCCTTACCAAAGAGAAGAAGGGCGGCTTTCGTGTCGAGTTGGCTCAGGGCGATCACTGGATGAAAGACTTGATAGAGCGCCATACGCCTGAAGAGCGTCCCAGGGTCGAAGTTGGGCCGAATGACGTTGCTCTGTTTCAATATAGCGGAGGCACGACAGGGGTCTCGAAAGGGGCAATTGCCCTTCATCGTAATCTCGTTGCCAATTCACTTCAAATTCGCTCCTGGATGACAAATTGCGAAGAGGGGAAAGAGGTTGTGCTTATGGCTATTCCCCTCTTTCATGTGTATGGTATGGTGGCAGGGATGTGTTTTGCCATGCGTGCTGGAGCGTCGATGGTGATGATACCCAACCCACGCGATTTGAAAGACGTGCTTGAAAGCATCCAGAAGTATCGCGCCACGGTTTATCCCGGCGTTCCAACAATGTACAATGCAATCAATGTCCATCCGGATGTGCTGGCGAAAAAATATGACCTGAGCACCATTAAAGCCTGTATCTCCGGTTCTGCACCATTGATGCATGAGACGAAAGTCAAATTCGAGGAGCTCACCGGAGGGAAGTTGGTGGAAGGTTATGGGCTATCCGAAGCCCCAACGGCAACCCATTGTAACCCGCTATTTGGCAAGAACCCTCCGGGTTCGATTGGATTGCCGTTGCCAGATGTGGATTGCCGCATCGTCAGCCTGGAGGATGAAGTCACCGATTTGCCGCCTAATGAAATCGGCGAATTGGTGATCAAAGGTCCTCAGGTGATGAAAGGCTACCATAATATGCCTACGGAGACGGCGAATGCATTACGCGATGGCTGGCTCTACACCGGTGATATTGCCAAGATGGATGAGGAGGGCTTTTTCTATATCGTTGACCGTAAGAAGGAGCTCATCAAGCCGGGTGGTTACCAGGTTTGGCCACGAGAGGTGGAAGAGGTCATTGCCGCGCACCCCAAAGTGATGGAAGTGGGTGTGGCGGGCATTCCGGACGCTTACCGGGGCGAGACGGTTAAAGCCTGGGTCGTGCTCAAGCCAGGAGAGACATCCACAGAAGAGGAAATCAAAGAGTGGTGTCGAGAGCGTTTGGCGAAATTCAAAGTGCCGACCCATGTAGAGTTCCGCACGGAGCTGCCGAAGACGACGGTGGGGAAGATATTGCGCCGCGAGCTGGTGCGTGAGCACATGGAAAAACAGGCGACGTAAAGAAAGCGTTTGAACGGTACGAACTAGAAAAAAGCTGGCGACATTCTTGCCGCCAGCTTTTTTTAGGAAGGACAGAGTGATCTAATGCGAGTCGGATTGTTGACGACCTGACCTGGGCATGGTAGAATTTCGCTGCTCTCGCCCCCATCGTCTAGGGGCCCAGGACGTAGCCCTCTCAAGGCTAAAACGGGGGTTCGAATCCCCCTGGGGGCACCAACCTAAAAGCCGCCGGTGCGTATTCGGCGGCTTTTATCTTTCATTCTTTAACTCGTAAACACTCAATGCTGGAATGAGCAAAGCTCATCCCACCTCTGCAGCGTGCTTCTGCAGCTATCGAAATCAGTGGCATCATGCGATGATGTCATAGGCTTGCAAAATTCCACGAAACGCTTGTTCAGCGTCGGCAATGGCTTTAGATTGCCATTGCGCGGATTGAGGGAAAAATAGCTCAATAAATTCGTTGGTGATGTAAGCCCTGGTTTTCTGCTGTCTTGCCCCGTGCCAGTACATTTGGTTCTCTAAGATCATTGTGCGCAATAGGCGCATCATTGCAGATGAGGAATCACCATAGGTGCCGAACTCGAAAGAGGTGGCATACAACTCTTTGCCTGGGAATTCGTGGTTGCGTAAGGTGTACATGTAATCGATCATATCCCCGCGTAGGGCATAGAATTCCTCTTCAGTGGCGGCAACTACGAGAGGATAGTTGAAAGTCTGTGCCAACTGGGCTGACCCACGTCCATCCAGCGCCGAATTGACCAGGCTCATCTGATAACGAGGTCCGTATCCGGTGTGCATGTCTAAGTGAATGACGAGGTCGTACTGTTGAAAAGCCTGGCGGTACAGGTTCATGAGTATCTGGGTCTCTTGCTGAATGCCATCGCCTCCGTAGAAAATTCCCTTAGGGTAGCGATATTGTCCTAGCAGTGTAATGCGTTTAATGGCTGACTTGCCATAACGTAGCAGGAAGGTGAAAAGTTGGAAGGCGAAAAACAGGGTTGTGATGCTCAGATTGTTGATCGGTTTTGCGGGATTGAGGAAGGGGTTGAATTGGTCATATTCCGGGTTGAACGCTGTTTCGATGAGCTGCGCGTTCAATAGAAAGTTGCGATTCAAATCCACATTATTTGCGTTTGTGCGGCGCTTGTGTTTCATCCCCCAAGGGTTTATCGCGTGCACGAGGATAAGCCCGGTGTTGGTGGGATCCAGCTGGTTCACATAGATTTCTAAGAAGCGCTGCAACATCGCTGAACCCACATATCCTTCGATGCCATGTTCCCCTGTGGTAAAAAGGATCAGGCGCTCGTTTTTTTGAGAAGGCGGAGCATGCACCCAATCGATGGTCAAATCATCATCTCCTGGAAGGCGATAGGCTTCCGGCTGCGCCTCTGGCCAGCGCTTGCGAAGGCGCTCATATTGAAGGCGAAAGCGCTGTCGTGAGCTTACATAGTCTTGCGGGAAGAGCGAAGATGTTTCGTTCATGCTGCCACTTTGAAATATTGTTCATCCGGGGATAGAAAGTACTCATGATATTCAGTCTGGCAGGGCCGCCCGCGGCCGATCCAGGCATGAAAATCCTCCAGGTCGATAACGATGCTAAAGACCGTCACGGTTTCCAAACCGTGTTTACAAATCGAGGCGGGATAGTTTTGGTGATCTGCTAGCAGCTTCATAAAAACTTGTGGTGATAATGTTCCATAGTGGTCGCGCATCAGCCTCATCGCGCGATGGTAACGCACTACGGAACCACCGATTTCATGGCGCTCGATTTCGAAACCCCTCATCGGAGGAGAAATGTAGTGATTGGTATGCGCCAGAAGATCGCCCTCGATATATATCGGCTCACAATCTGTCGCCGATCCTTCCATACTGTACACTTCGCCATACGCATCGGCAACGACATTGTTGTAGTTCGATGCTCGGTGAGGATGCAGACAAATATCCATGGCTTCACCTAATCTTTTCGAGGCAAGAATGGCGCGCACCAGCAGCAAGCGGGGCACGCCCGGGCGCATGTCGTTGCTATCCACTTGATTACCGGTCAGGCTAATCCCTGCGGCGTTGAAGCCAACACTAATCGCCACGCCTCCTGGTGAGACTGCCAAAATCTCCGGTTCGTGTTCCGCGCGGATGTTCAGTAGAACTAGATGGGCTTCGCTTTCTGGCAACAAATCATTGGTGTGCGCAATTAGAGTAAGTCCGTTTTGGGTCGCGGAAGCTCTGGCAACCATATCTGTGCACCCGCGCAAACGAGGCTTCAAGCGCCCCTGGCGCGAAGCTGTATCCCAGATCTCTTCGCATATCGAAAGGAACAACGACTCAAATGGTACTGCTGCGCCTTCGGCAATGCCCCTTAACTCTTCAACGTATTGGGGAAAGTGCGATTGGCTATGAGCGAGATATAAGGCGCTCTGATGGATCATCTCCTGCCAGGTTTCATCGGAAGGGACTTGCGCGCGTTGATCTTCCAATCCATTCTGGATGGTCTGTCTGAGCTGCTCACCGATTTGTTGGCCAATCTGGCGGTGATTGCCGTGCGCTTCGATCAGGGGGAATGGGCTTTTATTTGTAGGCATTCTTGGATTCTCCCAACTAATCTTTTTAGGGAGTTGCATTTTTATAATGTCCTTGTGGGCATATTGTACCGCAAGAGAATGCTGAAACCTGGCAATGCTCCTTTATGGATTGGGTTTTATCAGTGTAGTGGATGTGACGAATAAGCAATTAACCGAGCCACATCCCTAGCGGGTATGCATACACCTTTTCAATCGCTTGGCTAGTTGCAGGGGTAAATGATGAGCCCACATTCCGCCCCTTAAGAACCGAACAGGTAACATTTTAATACCTCGGAGCCGAGCATCTTGATAAACTGTTCTTGAACTAGGTGTAGTCTCAGGAGCTGAGGGAATGTCACTTCACTGTTTCGCTGCGCCTACTGAATGTCCAGGTCTTTAATAAGCAGAAAATCTCAACGCATGGTAGGCTTCTGAGTGGGTTTACCGCGCGGGTCAGGGATGCTTGCGAGTTTCCAGGAAACGGGTTATGACTTTAGCCGACCAGGGCACCGAAGTTTCCTGGAAACTCGGTGATGCCTAAATGATTCATTCGTTCCGGTTCGTAGGTCATGTAGGCGTCTATGCACCAAGCTAACCCGAAATTCACCCAAAGTGCTATCCTTTGATGTGAAAGGTTGGACGAGAAAATCGGTTCGTAAAAAACTCGGCAGGGAATCTTCATCCCTGCCGATCAGGAAATGCGCGTCCCGCTTGATTGCGCTTGGATTATTCTGCGATGTAATCCGCTACCCAGGATAGAGGTCCGATGGTGCACTTGCCTTTGCTTGTTTGGATTGCCAGAGAGATTGTCCCTGTTGCCCGCGTTGGGGTTAGGAATACTCCTGAAATGGTCACCTCTGTCCCCCAAACAATCGTGAATTTACCTTCGACCACCCAAAAGAAAGTTGGTGGTTCGAACCCTATCGTCTCAGAGACTGTTTTACCCTCTTTGCAAGTCGCTCCTTTGAGGGAAACGGTCTTGGGGACGACAGATAGCCCGTTCGCCCCGGTGCGAAAAACGAGGGTGCCGCCTGTAAATGTGCCCTGGAACTTTGCCTTTGCAAGCGGTGTCACAGGGCTTTTGGTTGATGCTGGCGTAAACGTGGGAGTAAAGGTAGGAAACTGCGGAAAAAGAGTCGGGGTTTCACTGGGGGATTCAGGGGTGAAAGTGAGTGTGATGGTCGGGGTGTCTGTTGGCGGCTCTGGGGTGGGTGAGGGTGGGATGGGTGTAGGAGTCTCCGTTTGAGTAGGAGTAGAGGTCATTGTGGCGACGAAGGGAAGTGCATCACAACCGCTTATGCTGAGAATCAGCACAAAGCTCGTCAGAATCATGAAAAGAGGATTGTGTTTCATAATTTTTCACTCTCCTTTATGTCATTATAGCAGATTTGGGCTGGTAATACCCACGGAATCACGCTGGCGGATTGGCGGAACCAAGAAGCGATTAGTTATTTCCTCTCACGAACTGCAGAGCTCTTGTCATCACCCTTAACTAGTAAAGTGTGGTTTATAGACCTAATGTGCGTAGCCTTTGTGCCTCCGAAATCGGTCTTCCTGTACGACTATCTATGGCGATGCACGCACCGCGCGCGTTTATTCGGCTGAGGATTGTTCCTTTGGCATAGGGATTATTCCGTAATTGAGGCGCATCTAGAATGCCGATGGCGACGGCTTTGGTGAGAGTAGACGCGTTGCTGAGAGGGTCTCGCACCTTGGCATTGGCAATTGACCGTATCGCCTCGAGTGTCACCTGAGCTTCGTGCACCAGTTCTTCCTTACGTTCTTGAACATTGGGGTCGAAGGCCATTTCTGGTTGCCCCTCCAATGCGTTGGCAACGGCTTTGCTAGCCATTCGGCTGGCAGCGATGACATCTTCCGCTGTAGCGGCGTGGTGTGCCTCGGTGTGACCCACAATGTGCAAGATGTGTGGCTTCAAGTTCATTTGCAGGTAAATGCTCGTAACCAGGTGTGTGCGCGCGGCGTTTTCTTCCAGGGGATAGCTCAATAAACCCGTCCGCGTTTGGCGAAACACCCGAAAACCATCTTTTTCCAAGGGTGTAATCATTTCTAGTATGGCAAGCATTTTTGCCAGATCCATGGCATCTGATAGCTCTGGTGGGCTGTTGAACATCAGTTGGGCGATGTAATCCTTCACGCCGAAAGCGCGCGCGTTGTAGGCAGAAAGGTAAGCAGAGACAACGAAGATCACATCCGGGGCGTCGCGCATTCCCCAATGGTGAGATTCATTTAGTTCAACAGGAATGCTGCGTTCACCATACCAACGCATCAATTTTTGATGCTCACGAATTGAGCCTTCTAAGCCCCAAGGCCCGCGCCCGTCCATACGGTTGAACCAGAAGAGCGGGATCGCGCACCATGCAATGCGTATCGTTTCGACATACATTTCTGCTAGGCGAATGAAATCGTCTGTGCCCGAGTATGTTCGTAGAAGGGGATAGTTGCCGCATCGGCTGGCTGCGTAAAGTGATTTGTAATCTTCGGCAGTGCGCACTGGAACACCTCCTGCACCCCGATGGCGCGGATCCTGTCTTTCGGGGTGAAAGAAGTTTTCCCGGGCGTCTTGATCGATACCCAGGGAGATCACATCCAAGGCCTGCGCTTCAGCAATGCGGGTGATACCTGCAATCGATTCGAGATCGGGGAGGCCAAAGTGATGCCGGAAGAGAGATAAGGTTGTTTCCAGAAGATGCGTTCGACAGTAGTTTGAGGGTAATCCTGTTCCTCCTGGATCAAGCGGCCACTGCCTTTTAAATACGCAAGGACGACTTCTGGGGGCTCTCCACCTTCGAAAACTCGATCAAAGAAACCCATTGCCTGGGCACGCTGTGCTACTGGTGGGGTGCCTGCGAACACGAAACGCACTCCGGCGGTGTGTAAATCGTCGGCAGCTTCGGCGAACTCGGCTAAGAGCCGCTCCCCGGTTTCCGGTGTCAGACGATAAGACACGCCTACCATCTGCGCGCCTTCTTGGCGTGCCACGGCTAGAACTTTGTCTGGCGGCACCGCGGGTCCGAGGTACACCGTGCACCAGCCTGCGGCCTCAGCCAGGCGTAGGAAGCGGTTTACACCCGCGACGTGCACACATTCTCCTAATGCCGCGGCGATGACAGTTTTTTTTGAATCCATAATGGCCTCCTAAAAAAGGGGGGTCATTGGTTATCTTCATCGCTGGAACCTGATTGCCGCAGATAACGTTGTTCGATGAAATCCACAATAGGATTTGGATTATTGATGTCGAAAACAGGTAAAGAGGATGGCACTGCTACATCAGAGGCGATCGCAATGAGTTGGCTTTCGTCGGCAATATGCTCCAGCCCAATTTCCTGGCGCAGCACCTCAATTGAAGGTTTGCCAGCGGATTTGTAGCCTTCTGTGAGGATGATGTCCACATCTTCGATCTGGGCGACAATATCATCCAGCGAGAGTTCCTTTTCGAGGTGCTTAATGCTGGCGATCTTGTCTGGGGCGGAGATAATCACCTGGTCGCTGCCAGCCTGCGCATGTCGCCAGGTGTCTTTGCCTGGCTGGTCGATTTCGAAGCCGGGGTGGAAATGGTGTTTGATGGTCGCGACGCGATAGCCGCGCCTTTTGAGTTCCGGGATGAGCTTTTCCAGTAGCGTGGTTTTGCCGCTTTTCGATGCTCCAATGATGCTGATGAGTGGAATCTTTGACATTTTTATACCGTTGTAAGAAATTTGTTCTTGAATTCATCCATATTATCCTTGAGACATAGGGCGGTTACCAAATCACCGGTTTCCAGCCGTGTGTCTCCATGCGGTATGACCAACTTTTTCCCCCGCCTTATCGAGACAATGATTGAATTATAGGGTAGGGAGAGTTCAGCCAGGGTTTTTCCTGCTGCAGGAGAGTCTGGGGTGATGGTGAGATCGATAAACGTGGTTTCTTCATCCGGGATTTGGGTTCTATATACAGCCCTACGACGGACCTCCTCGCGTCGTAAGACCCCTAACTCATAGGCGCGCACAATGTCGTTTCGCCGTACTACTCCCAATAGCCTTCCTGAATCCTCACGCGAGACCACTGGCAAGCGGGACAGGTCGCGCGGTGCCATTCTGCGTAGCACAGCTCCGATGGTCTCATCAGAGTAAGCGGTTTGTGGGTTCAAGCTGGCAATCTGGCGCACAGTGGTTTTCTTCTTTGATAAACTGCCGGCCTCCAAGGCGCGACGGTAATCTTGCAGGGAAACCACACCTGCCAGCCTGCCTTGCTGATCGATAACCGGGAAGCCATGCTGCCCGGTCTCTAGGAATTTTCTCTCCAATTCAACAACGTTTGTGTCTAGGGTGACCGTAACGGGTTGTGTGACCATGACCTCAGATACCCTTACTGCCTCCATCACATCTACATCGCGTCCTCTCTGGATACGCACCCCCTGACCCACGAGTTTCAAAGTATAGATCGATTCCTTGTGCAGGCGCTCGGCAACCATCAGGCTCACAATCACGCCTGCCATCAAAGGGATGATCAAGCGGTAATCATCGGTCATTTCGAAAACGATCAGAATGGCGGTAAACGGGGCGCGCGCTGCACCGGCGAAAACTGCAGCCATCCCGACGACCGCGTAAGCTCCAGGGGAAGAGACCGCGTCCGGGAAAAGGTTATTGAGTAAGAGACCAAATGCGCCGCCGAGGGCTGCGCCGGTAAACAGGGAAGGTGCGAAAACACCGCCCGAGTTCCCAGAGCCGAGTGTTAATGATGTCCCCAAAGGCTTGAGCAAGATCAATGCCAGCAAAAGCATGAAAGTCGCTTTACCCAGCAACGCGCTTTCGATGACATCGAAACCCGCGGCAAAAATATGAGGGATATGGTCCATCAAAGGCAATCCCACGCGCGCTTCTTCGCTTGTCATACCCAATGACATTAGAAGCAATGGGTAGGTGAATCCCAACCCGCCTAGCAATAGACCGCCAATGGATGGTTTAAGGGCATTCGGAAATTTCCAATGATCGAACTGCGCTTCAAACCAGTAGAGCAGTTTAATGAATAGAATGGAAACGAACGCCGCTGCCATGCCTAACATTGCAAAAGTGATCACCTCCCAGGGATTTTTCATGCTGTATTTGGGAATGGCGAAAGCAGGGTGGTCTCCTAAGAATATACGCGCCAGCGTCGAAGCCGTTAAGGAGGAGATGACCACATTGCCCATGTCTCCCAAATCTAGGTCTCCGAGGATAATTTCCATGGCGAAGATCACACCTGCAATAGGGGCGTTAAAGGTCGCTGCGATCCCGGCTGCAGCTCCGCAGGCGACCAAATTGCGAATACGGCGTTCGGATAAGTGGAGCCATTGTCCGATGCTTGAACCCAAAGCCGCCCCAACCTGCACAATCGGTCCCTCCCGGCCAGCTGAGCCACCGCTGCCAATGCATAAAGCTGAGGCGAGAATTTTCGCCACGACAACCCTGGGGCGAATGATACCGCCGCGTGTAGCAATTGCCAACATCACCTCTGGCACACCGTGCCCTTTGGCTTCTCTGGCGAAAAAGGCGATGATCGGCCCTGCCAGCAACCCCCCCAAGGCTGGAATGAGGATTAGCATCCAGCGCCTGTCAATCGGGTTTGATAAGGTTTGAAAGAAAAGCTTATCGATTCCAGCGATCAATTGGATGAACAAAATGGCTCCAAAACCCGTACCTATGCCCACTCCAATTGCTGAGAGAATCAGCACAGTGGTTTCGGAAGGCTGAATCTTATTGATGACACGAGTATATAAATTGGTCATTGTTAACCTTAGACTTCACCTTAGCGTGCAGAATTTTCTCGAAGCGTATAATGTCATTTGCATCACTTTGATGGTCAATTCCTTGTATCTAAAGAAGAAGAAGTAAACAAGAAGCCGCCTCAGGTCTTATTGGGCGGCTCCCTGTCGCGCTGCGGCAACCTATCGGTTTATGAGGAGGGCTGCCGCAGCGCTGAGTAAGGTACTACTACTATCAGCTTTCATGGCAACACCTCCTCTCCTGTGGGATGGAGTTGTTGGTACCAGGTAGCATCCCTGTGATCGCCCGCTTCAAGCAGGCAAAGTATAAGGAAAGCCACGTGGTTTTGCATCAGGTAGTATGACATAGAAAGTCTTCTATGTCAATGCCGTCCGCCGTTCTTTTTCTTATGGACCATCCAGGGCTACCAGTTGCCTGCGGGTTACAGGGAGACACCCGGCCAGGATAGGATCGATTGGGTGGAACGCACGATATGCATGCCCGCCTCAGCGAATTTTTGAAAAGCCTCATCCGCTTGTGCGGTATAGTCGACCACCCCCGGCACAACTACTGGGGAGGTGCAGTCTTCGAGTAGATAGACTTTTTTTACCAGCTTCTCGTCGGTTTGACGGATTTCACCCAGTAAATCCTCAATCGTCCAGGCAACACAATGGCTCTTGGCCTGTCCGGCGATGATGACCATATCGTAGTTCTTTAGTATGTTTATGAAGCGTTCGTCTTTTTGGACGATTGTTTTCCCATCTGCTCCTTCTCGCACCTCAGGGTTGATCGCCGAATAGTGCTCTGTTAGTGGATGGTTGCCTTTGGTGAGCATTTCTACCTGACTGTATCGAGCTACAGTATGGAAAAAGATTGCCTCTTCTACTGCGGACACTAATGCATGTCCGATGCTTCCCAGCATCACGTGGTATGGCCAGATCGTCAAAGCATATTTTCCGCGTTCTGCCAGGGTGCGCGTGTAGTGCTCAAGGTGTCGTTGTCCATACTCCACATCTATCCCTAGAGAATGGGCGACTTCGGGATTGAACCGCCAGATGCCACGGCTCACATTTTCATAAGATACGGTGGTCAGTGGTTCGGGGTGTACACCTTCCTGATTGATCAGGAAAACGGGGTGGAAGATTTGCATCGCGAGATGGGTGTCCAGGGTGATGGCGATGTGAGTGATCCGATGGAGGTTACGGTAGATAAATTCACACAATCGGCGATTATCTTCTACCGCGCCTAATCCTGAGCGCCCACCGACGAACAATTCGAAATCCGGGATACAGAACGAGTTTTGAACATCAATGGCAACCAGGGCGATGCGTTGCTGGTCTTGAGAGGCAGGCGGTATGTGGTATTGCTTAGCCCAGGCACGTGCTTCTGCGGCGCGTTGTTGATAAGCCACACGCCATACTTCTCCCACGCGATCCGGGTTGTAATGAGGCGGTATGGGAAGGGAAATCATCTCTTTGTACTCCATAGCTACCTCCTGGTTTTATTTTTATAGTCCTTCTGTTTTTTTCCTCTCTCTATTCCTCCTGTATAGGGGGGTGCAGTGATGGCAACGATGCGACAAAAGCGCTGATCAAGCAGTCGGCTGCGCAGGCGTGCATCCATCTCTTCTAATTGCACTGAAGTAGTGATCACTGTGGGAAGTTCCGCATTATAGCGGTAATTGAATAGCTGATAAAGCTTCTCTTTTACCCACGGGGTAGTGGATTGGGTGCCCAGGTCGTCCAAGATAAGCAGGGGCGCCGTGCGCACTTCTTCGAACCTTCGGTCGAGACTGATGGTGCTGGTTGGGTTGAATGTGGCACGCAGGTGATCCATTAAGTCGGGAACCATGACAAAAAGTGGAGGGATGTGCGTATCGGCATGGTAATTGGCAATCGCTGCGGCTAGATGGGTTTTCCCATTGCCATAATGTCCCATAATGACCAACCAGCCTCGCGGGTTTTCTGCAAATTCGCGCGCTGCTTGAAAGGCGACTTGCAAGCTGTGGATTTCACCCGGTTCCAATCCCTCTTCCATGCGTAGGTCGAAGTTGGCGAAAGTATGCTTGTGATGCAGATCGAGTGAAGATAGCCGGTGGTGTCCAATATCGGTGACCGGTTTGCGGTAATCGGAAGCCAGAATGTGCACATGGGTGACCAATTCTGGATCTTCCAACCGGGAGCGTATGCGCTCTTCGATCTCTTCCAGATGTAGATTGGTGGTAACCACTAAAGGCAATTTGTTGATATAGCGGAAGTTGATGATTTGAAAGAGCTTCTCTTGCGCCCAAGGTGTAGCGTTCTGGGTGCCGAAGTCATCCATGATGAGTAAATGCGCGTTGCGAATCTGCTCAAAGCGTTCTTCAAAAGGCGTTGTGGGGTCGCTGTATGCCATGCGCAGTGAGTCGAGCAAGTCGGGGACAGTAATAAACAAGGTGGGTACGCCCATGCTAACCGCAAAGTTGGCGATGGCGGCTGCTAGGTGGGTTTTGCCACAGCCAAATGATCCATGCAGAAACAGCCAACCTTCCAGTGTGCGGGCAAAGTGCAGCGCCGTGTTATAAGCTTGTTCCAAGGATTCAGCCTGTTTTGGATATAAGCCAATCCGGCCACGCGGTTTGAAGTTTTCAAACGTGAGGTCGCTAAGTTCGTCTAATCGACTCAGTTCATAGAGGCGGCGTCGAGATTCTTCTGCTATTTGTCCCTGGCGGCAGGTGCAGAATTGTAACTTGCCAAAATTGGGATGTCCCACAGGCAGGTCCACCCGCAGATAACCGATCCCTTGGCAGATGGGACATTGCGGGTCGCCGATCAAGTGTGGCGCGTTCTCCGCAAGTGGTTCAGTGTTCGATGTATTCTGAGAATTCACCTTCGACGAATCTTCGACGATCTTCCTCAGAACCTCTTCGATCTTTGGGCTTCTCTTTTCGGGCATCTCTACCTTCCCGTTGCCATCGTTCTAAAATGGCTACAGCATAGCGGATATTCCTTTTATTGTTTTCCACAGCAATACGAAATGCATCCTCGATCCATTCGTAAGGATAGGTTTGTTCCATATCGCGTAGCGTTTCAGCGATCATAGGGGTAATCACGCCGATATTTTCTTCGTAGAGTTGGTACAGCGTTGGACGCGGGCTTCCCAGCTCAATTGGAGGTTGTGGTTCCTTTTGTGGTTTCCAGGCACCTTTGCGGATTGCTTCGACTGCCGCCCGGCCTTTTGGCGAGTTGAGAAAGTATAGATGCTTGGACTGGGTTCCTTCTACCAGAGTGGCTTCGAGTATCGTGCCACGCTCTAAGGATAGTTGCAGGGCTTCTTCTAGAATCGACAGAGATTCTTCAGGTTTCTTGGCCAGGCTATTCATAAAGATGTGATCTTGCACGATATCTTCCCAAAGTAGGAAACGGAAAGGACCTTCTAAATAATCTAACTTCCAGAGGAAATACAGTGTGAGTTTTAACTCCCCAATGTGGTTGATCTGGGGTAACAGCTCGCGGAAGAATCGGTCTGGGATGGAAATAAGGCGATCTTTTTGGGAAGGGAATCCCTTAAATGTGCCCATCTAAGCCCCTCCAGGAGGGCGAATGGCGTTGAGCTCAACATGATGGGTTACCGCGTTCTCGAATCTGGCGATATGGCTTAGGAATACCAACTCTACCGTGCCTGTAGGGCCATTTCGGTGTTTGGCGACTTTGATTTGGGCGAGGTTTTTCTTCAGTGTATCCTGATCGTACATCTCGGGGCGATGAATGAACATGACGATGTCAGCATCCTGCTCCAGGCTGCCGCTTTCCCGCAGGTCAGAGAGTTGTGGCTCTTTGTCTGAACGTTGTTCGATGGCGCGAGAGAGCTGAGCTGCAGCAAGCACCGGGGTGTTCAGCTCTCTAGCCAGCATCTTTAAATTCCGCGAGATATATGAGACTTCTTGAACTCGATTCTCGGTGCGGATGCCACCGCTCATCAGTTGGAGATAATCGACGACAACCAAATCCAATTTAAATTCCATGTGCAAACGGCGGCATTTCGTGCGTAGCTGTAATGGCGTAAGTCCTGGCGTATCATCCAGGAAAACGATCGTGTCGCTCAACACTTCGATGGCATGGACAAAGAGCGGCCATTCATCTTCCTCCAGTTTTGCCATGCGCAGGCGATGTGAGTCGATACCTGTTTCTTGGGCTACCAGGCGTTGCACCAGTTGCTCGTTGGACATTTCTAAGGAGAAAATGGCAACATGCTTTTTGAACTTCTGCGCTGCATTTTTAGCTGCAGAAAGGACAAATGCAGTCTTTCCAGAGGCAGGTCTGCCGGCGATGATAATGAAATCTGAGGGTTGCAACCCGCCCAGAAGGCGGTCCAGGTCGATAAAGCCTGTCGGCACACCCGCCGCCTCTTCAGCGCGCGTGGCAATGCGATCCATGCGTTCATAGTAATCGCTCAGCGCATCGCGAATGGGTTGCAAATCCCGCGTCGTTCTCCGCTCGCTGACAGAGAAAATCGCTTTCTCTGCCTCGTTCATGACTGTATCGACAGAATGATCCTCTTTGTAAGCCAGTTTAGCGATTTCGTTGGCAGCCATTAGCATTTTGCGTCGAATCGCAGTTTCCTCGACAATACGGCCATACGCTTCTGCGTGCAGCGAGGAGGGAACGTTCGTTACTAATGCTCCCAGGTAGGCTGATCCTCCAATTTCTTCCAACTGGCCATGTTGATCCAGCTCTTCCGTAACAGTGAGCAAATCAATGGGAATCCGCTTTTCATGTAAGCGTACGATCGCTTCCCAAATCCATCGGTGTCGGTGCAGATAAAAATCATCGGCTTTTAGAAAGGAAGCCACGTCGTAATATGCTTCTGGGTTGATGAGAATTGAGCCCAGAATGGCTTCTTCTGCTTCTCGACTATGTGGAACAATTTGTGGGAAGGATGCGCTTGTCGTTTGGGGTTGATCGCTCATCGGAAGAGTTGGATTCACTTATGATAGAAATCAAACGCTAATCTAAAGTCGGGGATTTATCGACCTTAATCGTCGTCGTTGGGTTCGTCTTCCTGGGTTGAGTCCTCTTTGTCTTCTCCGCTATCGTCCAGTTTCAAACCTTCGAGAAAGTCCTGAAATACCGAGAGTCGCTCATCGCTCTCTTCCACTGCTGGTGCTGGGCTGGAGGGTTTTTCTAACTCAGCATGTCCTTCTTGGATATCCTCCTCAGGGATAATACCCGCAGCATCCATAACAGAACTGGCGACCAGGATGGGGACGTGAGCGCGTACCGCGATCGCCAGGGCGTCCGAGGGGCGAGAATCGATGTTCAGAATAGTCCCGTTTTTCTCGGCGACGATGTTGCCGTAGAAGGTGTCGTCTTTCAAAGCTACCACTTCCACGCGCAAAATGCGCGCATCGAGTTGTTGGAAAATGTTTTTCAGCAAATCATGGGTGAGCGGTCGGGCAACTTCTACTTCTTGCAGCGCGATGGTGATCGATTCGGCTTCATATACTCCAATCCAAATGGGCAAATACCGTTCTGCATCCCGTTCGCGCAAGATGACAATACGTTGTTGAGACATCAAGCTCACACGTATGCTGTCTATAACCACTTCAATCATATCACTCATAACCGCCTCCAATGCAGAGCGCAGACCTATAAGCTCTTCGTTTCGATATTCTAACATGCCATGTTCACCTGTGCAAATAAATCGCTTATAGTCTAATCATCGACCCAGGAATATCTCTAGACGCTATTCTTTAGGTTGTGAAAATGATTTGGGTTCTTTCGAATTGGTTGCAAATTTTTAAGATTGTCATTATAATGACCCCGCAATCGTGATCTTCGTTTACGATTGGGGAAAGCGGTAAGAATC
Organism: Anaerolineae bacterium; assembly: GCA_037439525.1. Classification (GTDB taxonomy): domain Bacteria; phylum Chloroflexota; class Anaerolineae; order Anaerolineales; family UBA4823; genus JBBIVW01. The sequence continues at coordinate 40,050 of JBBIVW010000004.1, read as the reverse complement.
CGCGCGCACCATTGGTGGAACGAGCTGATGAATGCTAAGATACTTTGGATCGAAGGGAAAAGAGCAGGTGTGCCACATTTTGCTCCGGCTTTGAGGCGCAAAGGTTTTGTCATCACCATTGCCATGTCTGGGGCTGAAGCACTGGCTCGGATTGAGGAGGTTCATCCGGAGATCGTGGTGCTCAATGCGGCTTCGATGCGTACCACAGGAACGCGCATTTGTCAGGCTCTCAACGAACGAGCTAATGGCATCCCTGTGGTAGTCATCTCTGACCCGGAACATCCTGTTCCTAAAGACATCTGTGCAGACGTTGTGCTGTGCCTTCCTTTTACCGCTCGCAAGTTGGTCAACCGTATCAAGTCTTTCTTGCCAGGCAAAGCCAAAAAGGTGTATGAGGTAGGCGTGATCCGATTAGATGTCGAAGGCAAGAAAGTAAGCTGTCTGGAGCGCGAGACACATCTAAACCCCAGGTTGACTTCGCTGCTGAGGATGTTCTTGGAGCACCCTGGGGAAGTGCTGACGCGTGAAGAACTCTTCAAAGCGATTTGGGAGACAGATTATCTCGACGATACGCGCACCCTGGATGTACATATCAGTTGGTTGCGCAAAGCCATTGAACCCGACCCGGGCAATCCACAATTTATCAAGACCATTCGGGGCATCGGATATCGCCTGGATGTTTGAGGCATATGTTGGGTGGGTTGGGCAAATTAAACGTGCCTTGTTGGATTTGCCTTCTCCTCTGTGAAACCCCTTCTCGATGCAAAAGGTTACCCTGCTTGGTGTCAAAATAGATGCGCTCAGCCTGCACGATTTATTAGCTTTTGTGGAGCGGGTTATCGCTGACGGGCGACGAGCGCTGATTTTTCATGTGAATGTTCGAGCGCTCAACCTCGCCTATGAACATGCCTGGTATCGCAATTGTCTCAATCAGGCAGATATTGCCTATTGTGATGGGATGGGCGTACAGTTAGCCGCGCGGTTTTTATACAAGACGTATGTGCCGCGGTACACTTTACCGGATTGGATCGCGCGGTTAGCGGATGTGGCAGTACGCCAGGGTTATACCCTCTTTTTCTTAGGTAGTTTGCCCGGTGTAACCGAAAAAGCAGCGGATATATTGATGGAACAACACCCGGGTTTGCGCATTGTAGGTACACACCATGGATATTTTCAAAAAGGGCTTGCTCATAAAGAAAACCAGGCGGTGTTGAAAGCGATCAATGCAGCAAAACCCGATATTCTGATTTTAGGTTTTGGTATGCCATTGCAGGAGAGGTGGCTGCAGGAAAATTGGCATGGGCTTGAAGCCAAGGTGGCCATCACCGGAGGGGCGATCTTCGAGTATCTCTCAGGAAATCTAAAAAGAGGTCCCAAGTGGATGACCGATCATTATTTAGAATGGCTGGCGAAGCTGGTTATTTCTCCTCAAAGATATGCCTCACGATATCTTTATGACATTCCGAAGTTTGCCTGGCGTATCCTGAGGGAAAAATTAAACATGATCACCACTTTGCCTCGAGCTGAATAAAGTCATGCAAGAACTTTTCACTACAGATCAGGTTGCAACGAAGCGCCATCGGATTTATTTTGGTGATAACTTACCGATATTACGCAGCTTGCCTTCTGCGAGCGTGGATTTGATTTATATCGATCCACCCTTTAATACCGGGAAGCGTCAGAAGCGTACGCAAATTAAAACCGTGCGCATGATGAGCGGTGACCGCCAAGGGTTTCAGGGGAAGCGCTATCGCACTATGGTCATGGGCACGAAGGAATACATCGACTTTTTTGATGATTACCTGGCGTTTTTGGAACCGCGTTTACAGGAGGCTTATCGCCTGCTCGCTCCCCATGGGAGTTTGTATTTTCATATCGATTATCGTGAAGTGCATTATTGCAAAGTTTTGCTGGACCACATTTTTGGGCGCCAGAATTTCCTCAACGAGATCATTTGGGCATATGATTATGGCGGTCGCCCGAAGAAACGTTGGCCCCCAAAGCACGATAATATCCTGGTATATGTAAAAGACAGGCGCAATTATATATTCAATGTCGAGGAGATCGACCGCATCCCCTACATGGCGCCCGGTCTGGTCGGCGAGGAAAAAGCCGCAAAGGGCAAATTGCCCACGGATACCTGGTGGCATACCATTGTTGCCACCAATAGCAAGGAGAAAACGGGATATCCGACCCAAAAGCCATTGGCTATTGTAAATCGCATCGTGCGCGCTTCTTCAAGAGAGAATGATATAGTGCTTGACTTCTTCGCGGGCAGCGGTACGACCGGAGCAAGTTGTTTACAGCTAGGGCGCCGCTTCATCCTCATAGATAACAACCTTCAAGCCCTGCAAGTTATGGCGAGGCGCTTTCGGGGGCGTGAGGATATCGCCTGGATTGGGTTTGACCCTGAAGAAGCCTTACTGGGAAGATAATAAACACGAGAAAGCGCCATGGGAAGCGCGCTTTCTCGTGGCGACGGGAGGATATTTTCTCTCGGTTTATGAGGCGAATTTTGCTCTAAGGATATCTTCTAAAGTGGGCTTGCCGATCTCTTGGAGTTCGTAGCGCACTCGTTGGGTGGGTTTGTTGATGGTGATCAACCGCGTGAGATCAATGGGTGTGCCGATGATCACCAAATCTGCTTCTGCCGCGTTGATCGTCATTTCAAGTTCGTGCATCTGAGACTTCCCATATCCCATTGCGGGTAGAACGTCTCCAGTGGTAGGGTATTTGTCATACGTGGCTTTGATTGAGCCTACGGCAAACGGGCGGGGGTCGATAATCTCTGCTGCTCCATAACGCCGTGCAGCTACCCAGCCAGCACCGTAAGCCATTTCTCCATGCGTCAAAGTCGGACCATCCTCGATCACCAACACGCGTTTGCCTTGGATCGCTTCGGGTTCTTCAACGAATAATGGCGATGCTGCTTCGATGATCACTGCGCGAGGGTTCAGCACACGCAAGTTTTCATATATCTGGAAGACATTTTCTGGTCGTGCAGTGTCCACTTTGTTGATGACGAAAATGTCTGCGGCGCGCGCGTTCGTCTCACCAGGGTGATACCTGAGCTCGTGCCCGGGGCGATGGGGGTCAACGACCACGATGTGGAGGTCCGAAATGTAAAAGGGGAAATCGTTGTTCCCTCCATCCCATAGGATGATATCTACCTCTTCTTCTGCCTGACGCAAGATGCGCTCGTAATCCACTCCGGCATACACGATGACGCCGTTATCCAGGTGTGGCTCGTATTCTTCACGCTCTTCTATAGTACATTCGTACTTGTCCAGGTCAGTGTAGGTAGCGAAGCGTTGAGCGATTTGTTTGCGTAAATCACCGTAGGGCATGGGATGGCGAATCGCGGCGACGCGAAACCCCATTGTGCGCAAAATCTTCGAGACGCGGCGCGTCGTCTGGCTTTTTCCAGAGCCCGTGCGCACCGCGCAAACGGATACGACGGGTTTATTGGATTTTAGCTGTGTCGTGTGTAAACCCATGAGGCGAAAATCTGCCCCGTTTGCCAAAACAATCGAAGCTTTATGCATCACATATTCATGGGGCACATCGCTGTAAGCAAAAACCACTTGCTCTACTTGAAAATCGCGGATCAATCGTTCTAGTTCCTCTTCGGCAAAGATGGGAATGCCTTCTGGGTAGAGCTTGCCAGCCAGTTCGGGAGGATAGAGCCGTCCTTCGATGGCAGGGATTTGCGTTGCCGTAAACGCCACTACCTGATACGCCGGGTTATCCCGAAAAAAGACGTTGAAGTTGTGAAAATCGCGTCCCGCGGCGCCCATGATGATCGTTCGCAAAGCATTCATATTGGATATTCTCCTTTCGCTGGGTAAATTCCTTCCGTGTTTGAGACTACATCACCCCAGGAGCTGAGATGCCCAGGATATTGAGTAAGTTCGCCAACGCGTATCGTGAAGCGGCAACCAACCTAAGACGGAACTCGCGCACAGGGGCTTCAGCCTTTAACACGGGACATTGGTTGTAGAAATCGTTAAACGCACGAGCAAGCTCGTATGCCAGATTGGTAAGCAGCAAGGGTTTGTATTCCTGCGCCGCGCGCTGCACCTCACCCGGCACACGCGATATCCAATCGATGAGCTGTATTTCGGTGGGGTGAAGCGGATGTGAGGGTGGGCTTGATTTGGGCAAGTCCTCTTCCAAACGTTTCAAGATGCTGTTGGCACGCACATGCGCGTATTGGATATACGGGGCCGCCTGCCCTTCGAAGTTCAGCGCGGCCTCCCATTCGAAGGTGACCACCTTGGTGTTCTCTCTTGCAAGCATGGTGTATTTTAATGCACCTAACGCTACCTCCAAAGAGACACGCTCCTTGATGCTTTCCTCTAAGTCTGGATTTTTCTGATCGACGATGTGCCGTGCGCGGTTCGTCGCTTCCTGAATCAAATCCTCCAATAAGACCACTGTTCCTTCGCGTGAGGACATGGTCACATTGCCTGGGAGGTTGACAATTTCATACGCCAGGTGATAGCAATTTTTCGCCCAGGGATAGCCCATGATCTCCAGTGTTTTATAGATTTGCTGCAGATAAAGCGATTGGCGCACATCGACCACGTAGATGGATCGATCCAGATCGTATTCTTGGAACTTTTGGATGGCCAGGGGAAGGTCTTTCGTCGCGTAAAGCGAAGTGCCATCCGAGCGTAGAATGACCAGGACGCGATATCTCTCTTTAGATAACCCGAGCAATTCGTCCAGTTTGATGATTACCGGCCCGTCTGGGCGTTCGTCTATGGCAATGCCGCGTTGGATCAACGTTTCTACCAGTTCTTTCCCCGCTTTTTCCGCTTCGCTTTCGAAGTACACGCGGTCAAAGCGCACCCCTAACAATTGGTAAATCTGATCAAAACCTTTTAATGACCACCGCCGGGTTTTTTCCCAAAGTGAGACCAGTTCAGGATCGCGCTGGTCCCAACGTGCGAATAAGGCGCGCACCTGGCTTTCCAGGGAAGGATCCTCGTCCAAACGTCGTTCTGCCTCGGCGTACAGGTCTCCCATCCAACGGGTGACATTCTGTGAGGGGGTTTCTCCCTGGTGGTAGTTCAGGTAATTCCACAACCATTTGATGACATGTAAGCCAATGTCTCCAATGTAATTGGCGCGCACGACTTCGAAGCCAGCCCATTCCAGAATATTGCTGATCGCCGCGCCGAGAATGACATTGCGTAAATGACCAACGTGAAACGCTTTATGTGTATTGGGTTGCGAGAACTCGACCATGACGCGCAGGCCGTTTGGTGTGGCACGACCAAACGCTTCCCCTTCTGTTAGAACTCGATCGATGACCAAGGTGCTGAAGGCCTCTTGTTGGAGATAGAGGTTTAGATAGCCTTTTACCGCTTCTACCCGAGAAAACTCCGTATGATGTTTACACCGGCGTGCGACTTCTTCCGCCATTTGCTGGGCACGCTGATCCACCGGCAGAGCTTCTCTATGGCGTTCGGGATGCAGGCGTCTCTCTTCAGCAGCAAGTTGAAAGAAAGAGGTAGATATACCCCATTCACCATTGAAAGGCAAAGGGTTCCAAAGCACCTCTTTAGGGAAGGGGAGGGCGTGCTCTTCGCAAAACGCACGGATTTCTGCCTCGACTTTCTTCTCAAGGTCACCGAACATGCTCTGCTCCGCGGTGAATTATACAGGGAAATACACACAAAAAGCGGGAGCGACGCTGCTCCCGCCGGCAAACACACACAAGCATACGATTAAGTCGAAATTTGTTTCTCCAGCGCATTCAGCCGCTTCATCAAGCGGCTCTTGCGGCGCGAAGCGTTATTTTTATGGATTGTACCTTTCTCTGCGGCTTTATCTAAAGCACTGATCGCCTGCAACGTTGCTTGGCGGGCGCTTTCCAGATTGCCTTCTTCAATGATCAGGCGTGCTTTTTTGACATAGGTACGCGCTCTGCCGCGGAAATAGCGGTTGCGCAAGCGTCGCTTTTCGTTTTGCCTGTTGCGTTTGATTTGTGATTTAATGTTTGCCAATTTAAACCTCCAAAAAAAGCTCCATAATCGGAAGGTTATTTTACTTGAGACTTTTAATTTTGTCCAGAAATTTCAAAAAGCACCTTGACCACTGATGACCACCCCAATCGTTTTGAATAGGATGTATATATCCAACCATAGGGAATAGTTTTGAACATAGTACAGGTCATCATGGGTGTGCAGGTGCATCGGACGATCGCTTCGCCCGTGGATTTGCCACCATCCGGTGATGCCTTGCGGCACAGCAAAACGCTGGCGTTGCCATAATGCATATTTTTCTACCAAGTGGGGCAATTCTGGTCGAGGGCCCACCAGGCTCATCTCCCCCTTCAGCACGTTGAAAAGCTGGGGGAGTTCATCCAGGCTGCTGCGGCGTAAGAGCCGGCCCAATGAGGTGACCCGCGGGTCGTCGGGGATTTTGTGGATATAATCCCCTTGAGGGGTGGTGTGTCCTATATCGATGGAAAGCGTTTCAGCCTCAGCGATCATCGTACGAAATTTGTACATCTTGAACAGGCGACCCTGTTCGCCGACGCGCTCCTGGCTGAGGATGACCTTGCCCGGAGACTGCAGACGGATGGCCAGGGCGATCAAACCCATCAAGGGCAGAAAAACAGGTAAGAGCGTGACACATACCAACAGGTCGAAGAGGCGCTTGATGAGCCGCTGGTACTCGTTGAGCGCTGGTGCCTTCAAGTCAATCAGCGGCACGCCTCCCAATTCCTCCACTGCTGATTTGTAGAGGATCAGCTTGAAGAAGTCCGGGAGCAGCCAGACTTTAACAGGCAGGCGATGCAAGCGACTTACCAATACCTCTATATCCAGAGGGGTGTTGTGCGAAAAAGTCAGAAGAAGGTCATCGATGTGTTGAGCCTGGAGTTGGGCGTCGATCTTTTCGATAACTTTTGTGGTATTGCCGAGCTGGTTCTGATCGCCCTGGTCATTGACCTCGATGTCCAAGTGCACCAGGTGGTATTGGGTTTGTTTTTGAAGTTCATCGATGACCGTTTGTGCTTTAGGGTTGTTGCCCACCACCAGGATGGTGCGTCGGCTATCTGACTGTGTCAGGCGTTGATACAGGCGATGGAAGCCGCGCCAAAGAGAACACGCGCTGGAGCAGAGTACGGCAAAGGAGATAAAGAGCAAGCGCGACACCTCACGAAAGCTCAAATAGAGCGTACCGGCTGAAGCGATAGAGGAGATCATACTCGCGATGGTCAGGGTGGCCAATTCATCTACAGCTCGCAGGTTCTTTCGTCCATCGTACATCGAGAGCAATAGGAACACCGCCAGCCATTCGATAGAAAAAATAAGGTACACCTGCCAGGGAGTGGGGATCACTTCGGGATAATGCGCGGCAAAGGGTAGGAATGCCAGATGAGGACGTAGCATGGTGGCGGCGTACAAAGAAAGGTTGACCAGGGCGAGGTCAACCCCCATGGCGAAAATGGCGAAGTTCACCGAAAATCGTCGCAACATCCTATGGCATTATACCTGCCTCTTGCATACCTTATGCCCTCGTTCTCGGTGTTATAATTTTTCGGGGAATGGTTTGCCTGTCTTGATTTCGATCGAACGATTATGCACTCGTGTAATGCCTTTGCACATAGGCCAACGGGATACCATGACGAAAGCATGAAGCTACCATGTGAGTAACTCAGTCCAACAATGAACGCATGATGGAAGAACACCAGGAACTTAGCGCTCGCGAGATTGAAATCCTTCAATTGGTCGCGCGTGGGGCAAGCAACAAAGAAATCGCCCAGCGGCTTTTTATTAGCACGAACACTGTCAAAGTGCACTTGCGCAACATCTTTGGCAAGATCGGCGTCAGTTCCCGCACTGAGGCAGCCATGTATGCGGTGAGCAACCGCATGATACCGGAGCTCAGGCTTGAAGAAGCCGAACCTCCACAAACGATTGCCCAACCAGTGGTTCAAGATGCCCACATAGAGCGATTCTGGAATACGAAGCCTCATTGGTTTTGGCTGTTAATCGCATCTGGAGGCGTTTTGTTGTTTATTGGGGCAATCTTTCTCATCAGGACAATGCGAGCTCCGTCAGCTCAACCCATCCCTTCAGCCTTTGAACCTCCCACCTGGCAAAAGCTGACACCTATGCCCACTGTGCGCGCCCATTTTGCGGTGGTTGCCCTGGAAGATTATATCTACGCCATAGCGGGGGAGAATGAAACCGGAATAATCGGAGCAGTGGAACGCTATGATCTGAAGCGCGACCGTTGGAGGCGCATGGCGGAGAAACCCACGCCCGTCAGTGAAGTTCAAGCAGCAGTGATTGGAGGAAAAATCTACGTCCCTGGGGGCCTTCTCGCCGATGGGACAGCCACGCGGATTATGGAAGTGTATCTACCCCAAGAGGACCGCTGGACCCAGGCTGCAGACCTGCCTCAAGAAGTCAGCGCCTATGCCCTGGTCGCTTACGAAGGGAAGCTATATCTCTTCGGTGGGCGGGATGGCAATTCATACCTGAAAAGCGTGTATCTGTACGATGCGGATTTGAATCTCTGGCAGCGACTGGGGGATATGCCGGCACCACGCGCCTTCGCCAGCGCTGTGGTTGCTTCAGGCAAGATCCACCTGTTGGGAGGGTGGGATGGCCATGCAAGTCTGGATGCTCACGACATCTACTCGCCTGGCGCTGAGGGTACCGCGATCCACGCCTGGGAGGCGGTACCCCCCTTACCTCAAAGGCGCTATAAAATGGCCGCTGTATCGGTCGCGGATGCGATGTACTTGTTGGGTGGAGCCTCCGAAGAGATGCAGGCGATGGAAGCGTGGATGTATCTTCCTCAGGCAAATAGCTGGCAGCCGTTCCTCAACCCACTCGAAAGCGCATGGGAAGGGCTGAGCGCTGTCGCAGTGGGCACGAAAATCTATGCTCTAGGAGGGGTGGTTGCAGGAGAATTCCACGCCGATCTCTTTGCCTATCAAGTGATTTACATCACCGTGCTGCCGATTGTGCGATGAGATAACCCAAAAGTAGTAATGTCCACCCGTACCAAGCCTGTGCATAAGGGGAAATTATCCACCTGTATTATTGAAAAAAGGATGTGTTTAGATTATTCTTTATAATGGATTTACCTGAATCAACATTTTTCGGAGGCAAAAATGAAAAAGTCAAAAACCCTTTCAATTTTGGCAGCGCTCATCCTGTTGGTCGTTACGGTGATGCCTGCCAGCGCGCAGTTGGGAGATACAGATGTATCCAATATCACTATTCAAAACGTATCGAGTTCAACTGCGACCGTTACAGTTTCATTTATCAGTGAATCCGGCACGACTTACACCCCTACGGATTTGGGTGGGGGGCTGAGCAACCCCTTTGACCTTGACCCAGGTGAAAATGCGCTCATCTATGTCCCAAATATCCCTGCTGCTCAACTTCCCAGCGGGCAACGATATGCTGTAGTTGTGTCCTCTACCGCACAGGTCGTTGCTACAGTAGGTGTATCCGCGAATGGCACACTTCACTTTCATGGCATTTACTCTGGCTTTTCCTCTGGATCGACAACCCTTTATTTACCCAACTTTGGCTTTAACTACAATGGGTGGTATGCCATGGTTTCAGTTCAGAACCTGGGCAGCGCGCCAGCCGATGTGACCATGACAATTTATTGTACAACTTCGGGATCGACAAAAACGACTGGAACGCTGAGTGTGAATGACCTTCCGCAAATGGCTTCCCATACCTGGGCGATGAAAAACACTTTGCCATCTGGTTGGGGCGCAAGTGATGTCTGCCATGGTTCAGCGAAACTCACTTCTGATCAACCGATTGTCGCTGTAAACAACCAGAACATTCCCACGAATGGGAAGACGAATTCTTACGAGGCTTACCCCTCAGGGGCAACAACGGTGTACGTGCCAAACTTGTTGCACAACGCCAGCAACTGGAATTCTGGGTTGAACATTGTAAAGATTGGCTCAGGTTCCACCACGGTAACAGTAGATTACACGGATGCCGAGCCTGATGATACATGCAATCTGAGTGATGCAACTCCTTCCTGCCACCTCTATATGCCTTCTGTGCATCCCACCACTGGCTCCTTTGGCGCTACTGTTACTTCCTCAAGCCTTCCAATTTTAATAAATGTTGGTCAGGGTCAAACTACTTATTATACTCAAAGCGGTTATATGGGTATCCCTGCAGGCTCCGGTACGGATACGGTATTTGCACCATTAGTAGCCAAGTATTATTCTGGTTGGGTGCATCAGGTGAATTGCCAGAATATCGGCGCTGTAGCTACCACATTGACTTTTACGTTCGAAGGCTACGAAGGTTCACCGTATGGGCCAACCGCGTCCATTGCCGTAGGGGATGTGTACAAGCTATATGTTCCTAGCGTTGGGACACTGCCGAGCGGTTATGTGGGTTCAGTGACTGTGGTTGCCAATGCAGTTGGAGCACAAATTGCATGCACTGTGGGTGGAACAAATATTGGTAACCAACCAACCATCCCAGGAGACTGGGGAATCCAGTACAACGCGTTCAATCAATAAGTCGCGTTGCTATAGATTGTGCCAGAATCTCACCAAAAGGAGGGGTTGCAGAGCCAGCAACCCCTCCTTTTTACTTGATGACATTGGGTATAATTGGCGGCAATGTTTCGCTTTATCTGTATAACTAACTCGTTTCCCCGCTTTATGTGAAGGAGATTTTTATGAAAAATATTTGGTTATCTTATCTAGTCGTTTTCGTTATGATGCTATCAGGATGTGGTCAAGGAAAAACGAGTTTGAGCGATCTTCAGGTTACCATTTATCCTCAAAGTTCTTATCCTCAACCGGGTGTCGATAGTGAGTTTTTGACAGCATACCCCGCCTATCCTACATTTGAGCCATATCCCTTTAAAACCTCCCAACCAGGCACAGTAACTATTCATGGAATCCTGCTGATTTATAACCCACACCTTTCTCGTCCGATTGAGGATGGGCTATTTCTTGTTCCACTTAATGGGGACGAATCAGGTGGTGTAACGACCATTCCTGATTTTCAAATAGGAGAATTTCCCCAGGCAGAGATTGATGAACGCACTGGTGAATTTTTCTTCACAAACATCTTACCCGGTCGATATATTGTTGTTGTATGGACGACAGGAAAAATGCGCATCCCAGCGTTTAATTTCGAGGATGATTCCTATGTCATTGTCTTTGTAGAAGAGACAGACATTGATAAAACGATTGAGTTGAACTATATCAGGTTGCCTTAACGTCCTTACACTACAAGGATTCAATTCCCAAATCAAGTTTTATCCTTATATAGTTAAATTTTGGGTTTGCTTTTGAAACGAATTAGGGCAATCTGTACCCTGGTCGCGGATGCCAGGACGTCTGTATTATATGGGTGACTTGGCTTGTTTTTTGGTTTCTTTTTGCAATTTGCCCTTTCGGGAAAAACACGCCATTTTGAAGATAAAGTTCGATCTGGGTTCGCTCAATGTGATTGAAGTGGTTCCCATTGATATTGGCTTTCCAGGCTTCTTGAAAAGTGCTACAGGTTTGGCTTTAGGAAACGGGAAGTTGTTCGTCACCTATTCACCCTGGAAAAAGACTTTTATTTCGATTTTAGATGAAGATCGCTTTTCCTGCCTGCATTACCAGGAATTGAAGGAAGTTAGGGATGGACATTCCATCATGTTTCATGATTCGAAACTTTATATCGTTTCGACTGGAACAGATGAGGTGATTTGTTACCAGATCGCACCAAACCTTGAGCTGATCAGACCTGAAATCGTCTGGCGCGCAAGCAGGTCAAAGCGGGATTTCCATCATATCAACTCAATTGTTCAAGTGGATGGTGACATTCTCATCTCCGCCTTTGGAAAAAAAGATGGGCGTTCGTGGAAGACAGCTACGAATGGAATGATCTTTAACCTAACACGAGGGCAGGTGATAAAAACAGGAATTGTTCATCCCCATTCACTATCAGTTCATCATGGCATGTTGTATTTCTGTGGCTCTTACACGGGTGAATTTGCGTCCATCAAAGACGATTCACCGATTTTTACGCTGAGGGGATACGCGAGAGGCGTTACATGGCTATCGGATGAATATGTGTGTATCGCCATAAGCAAGCGCCATAGAGATGCTAAGCTGTTGAAATTTGTCGAGCAGTTTCTATTTAAAAATTCATATGGCAAGGGCAGTAAAATCTATATTGGAGACATAAAAAGAAAGAGAGTGGTCAAGTCCATTGATTTATCTCATTATGCACCTGAAATTTATGATTTGCTGACTATAAAGGTTTGTTAATGGAGCAAATGGCATGACCGAGGCACAAGCTGCCAGTACATTTATCATTATCCTCAATTGGAATAAGCCGTATCTTACCCAAAGGTGCATTGAATCGGTTTTGCGAAGTGATTACACCGCGTATCACATTGTTGTCGTAGATAACGGTTCTGGAGAAAAAAACTATCACATTCTGTGCGATATACTCAAGCCGTACACGGTGAGCGTAATACGGAGTGTAAAAAATTTGGGATTCAGCAGGGGGAATAACCTCGGAATCAAATATGCGCTTGAGCAGGGAGCGCAATATATACTCCTCTTAAACGATGATGGATGGATCGATTGCCAGATGATCTCTAGAATGACAAACGCGTTGCTTCATCACTCAGACTTTGGCATTGTTGGTCCTGTTATTTATTACGAGGATAAACCCGAGAAAGTGTGGTTTGCAGGATATCGTTATACGCGCCCATTTTTTTTATTACGTCGTGGGTTTTTCTTAAGCGACCACCCTCCCGACCTTGAAGAAGTTGACTTTATCAATGGATGCGGCATGATGATCCGTCGTGAGGTTATAGAGCAAATTGGTGGCTTGCCGGAAGTGTATTTCATGTATTATGAAGATATGGAATATTGTTTGCATGCGCAACGTGCGGGGTGGAAATTAGGTTGCCTTAAATCGGCAAAGATGTGGCATCGGGTTTCGGAAAGTTATGGGGGAAAAGATTCTATAAAAAAAGAATTCCAACAGATTAAATCCAGTTTACTCTTCTTTAGAAGAAACACTAATGGAGTTGTCTATATCCTCAATCTAATTGCCCGTGTACTTCAAACGGTCTATAAAATCGGTATGGTTTTTATTAACATGGGTAAACGTTGAACCGTTATCGAAACAAGAAGGGGGTCAGAGTCAAGATTGCATGAATAGACGTAGCCATGCCATTTATTTTTCGGATTCTTTTATCGTAAATGAATAGAATGTTTGACCATCCCCCCCATGACTCCATGCGAACAAAGCAAATCTGCTATTATTATTCCGGCAAAGTGATGTAACAAAATCTATCATTCAATGCGGTATATGGATATGAATTCATGTTTGATGTTGAGCAAGCAATTCATGCATGTATTCTTTTAGGGTTGCTGCGATCGCTCTATCGGTGAAATTTTGGTTGAATAGCTGATTCCCTGCATTTGCGATACTCTGACGAAGCCGCGCGTTATTGAAAAGCTCTAGTATCGCTTCCGCAATCCCCTGTGCATCATCTCGCGGGACAAGATATATATTTTCCTTGTGAGAGAAAACCTCGCGTACAGCAGGCGAATCACCAGTAATCACCGGTTTAGCGCAAGCGATACATTCAAAAATCTTATTTTGAATGGTCAAGGCACCATGAGGGGTATTGGCGAAGGAACCGAGACACACATCCGCACGTCGAATCTCCTCGACAAGAAGTGTTGGATCCATCCAATCGAGAAATGCGATGTTCTTGAGGCGAAATTCATCTGCCAGTTGTTTACATTCGTTTTTTTCTGGGCCCTCGCCGATCATATTAAAGATAATGCTCGAATAATCTTGCAATACGCGTGCAGCTTTGATGATCAAAGGTGTTCCATGATTAGGGACAAAACCTCCGTAATATAAGACAACAAAGCCTTGGGTGGGGTTGGCTCGTAGGGGCGCGGGTGAAAAAAGGTTCGTGTTGGCACCAAATGGAAGTAGCCAAAATTTGCCTGCGTCGATGCCATAATGTTGTATAAAAAAATTTTTATATTCGTTCGTATCTGCTATTACTTTATCTGGCAATCTTAGCGCGACCTTTTCAATAAACTCGATGAGTGGTGGGAGAATTGCACTATATTTTCCCAATTCCCTTTCTATTGCCAGTACATAAAGGGACATGCATATATCCCAAACTAAAGCGGTGCCGTGTATCCAGCTGAGTATCTTGGCGATATATACGTCTAAATAACCCGGATAAGCAACAAAGATTACATCTGCATGGTCCAAAGCGAAAAACTTTCGGATGAGTTTTGCATACGTTCTGATAACGCGGTTCCAAAATCTTGGGCTTTTCCACCCTCCTTTAGCAATAGCGATGCGGTCGTCCTCCCCATGCCAGAGTCTTTCATGACACTCGAATACTGCAAAACCCGCTAACCGAAGTTTGAATATCATTTCTCGATTGTGTTGATACTCATCTCGGTATGTTCCAAAGAAACAAATTTTTATAGGCGTTTGAGAGGTTATTGGTACGTTCATGTCAACGTGCTTTGAAGGTTTCGAATGGGATTTCGATGCGCTCGCCTTTGAGTTGAATGGAGAGAGATTCCTTTTGGATTGTTATGGACGCATGGCGTGCTTCGTAACCGAGAATAACAGTGATGAGAGATAATTTTGGTGTGTTTTTATCTGCTTCAAAAAGAACCGAAGTCAGATCATCGCTTTGTCTGACGGTGGATAGGATATCTAAGTTTTCTGTCAAAGGAACAAAGATTATTTGACTTGCGAAATCTCCTTGCGTCCGATAGCGTAACGCATTGTCTTCTATCACATTGAAGAGATGGAATGAAAAAGCTTTTTTAATGGGTGAATTTCCTTCAACATGATCTATAATCACTGCGAAGCCTCGGCGGTAGAAATAAATTGTTCGCCAGTGAGTCCATCCATGCCAGTTTTCGATGACTGTGGTACTCAGGTCATAGAGATCATTCGTTTCAAAACGAACCACACTGGCATACTGAGGCACATCCTGAGCCCAAGGGCTACCCAATCCCGTTATCTGATACAAAACCATTGGTAATCCTGTCTTTTCTAATACCATCCCATTCAGGTTTTCGCGGGGTATTCGTTTGTCGCGAAAGAGACTGCGCCCAGTAGGAAGCCATTTTATTGGGTGTGCACTAAGGTCTTCCACCAAAAGATCACTTCCATTGTTGACCACAATGATAGAATTGCTGGCTTTATAGCCGTGCCACCCAGAAAACCTCAGGTTCAATAGCATATATAAGTCCCCCTCATCCCACCCGCTACGAAATACGACTTTGTCGGGCGCCAGTGGACCTTTTTCGGTGGGTAACCCCGAATCGCCAAAGATCAGACATGATCCTTCTATGGGGCTTGTGCCTACTCCTTGAGAGGGATATTCATTTCCAGGATGAGGCGTTGGATAAAGATTGTTTTTCTCCAAAAAATCGAGAGAACGAGCTGCGATCCAGAGAAATTCGGGTTCTCTAGTCAGATGAGCACCAAGGAGGGAGATGGCTGCAAAGGTTTCTCCTCCGATATGGTTGTAAACTAATGGTCCTCCTGAAGGATTTGCTTGAAGAAGTAGCCATTTGAAGGATTTTTGAAGGTTTTCCAAACCCTTTTCCGATACAGGGGCGTACAGAGATTGATAATATGCATTATCTAACCATTCACCTTGATAGACGATCGCATCGTCCGAATTGCGGAAGCGCCATTCCCACCCCCTTATATTTGTTAGGTACTCAAGGTTTTTCTCGTGCAGTTCAGGAGCACTCAAGCCGAAATGCTCCAAAAGAGCGATTAGCCCTGCGCCACTTTCCTGGTTTTCGTATGTCCCTTTAGGGAAGAAGCCAAACGCCAATGCGTAAGCCACATCCACCCATTCCACAGTAAGGGCGCGGCGATTGATATCTGCAAACCAATTTTGAATTATCTCCTCTTCGTTTTTATCGAATAAATCAGAGTATCTCTCTTTGATTGTTGCATAGTAATAAACTCGATGTGAGGCAAGATATTGTCCATATTTCACGCTATTCGCAGGTTTAGTATAAAGTTTGTGGGAAGCTTCATCTAATAAGGCCAATCGGAATGAACGTGCCCAGCTTGGGTCTTGAGTAGTCAGGGATAGAAAACCAAGGTCACGAATATCCTTTGTGGGCTTGGATGAAACTAGGCGAACGAAGCGCGCGTAGATCTGTTCAGCAGGGTATGTTTGGTCTGAACGTTGGGCTGTTCCACATAAAAACGGTCGATCTTCGGTAATGGGAGCGTATGATGGGGCTGTTTTTGAGTAAAAGCTGTTCTGGTAGCTATGTATCCCGACAAGAGACAATGTTATGTTTAAAGCAAGTAATGTCCCCGTTTTAATTTTGGCTGCCAAATACTGTGTGTGAGATAAGGATGTGGAACTCAAACGAGGTTTTTGGGCAGAGAGTAAAATTTTTAGAGTCATCCAATAGACGCAGAGCAAACCTGCTTGGGCAAATAAATAGAATTCCTCCTCAGAAAACCTGATGAGAATCCCTGTGTACATCGTTGGAACAATGCATCCTGCAAACAGCGCATTGCTCCAACGGAAAACCTTTTTAATAAAATTTCTTCTCCTTTCATCATAATACTGAAAATCTGTCAAAGTTAGCGCCAACCAAACACAAAAGACAAGAGCATTGATGAGATTGGAGGTTTGAAAAATTGGAATGAAGGTAAAACTTAAAATAATGGTTGCCAACAACCCAATTTGTAATCCCGGCTTCAGGATGAATCCATCGAATAAAATTGCAAAGGCCAAGATGCCCAAAGAGAATAGAAATAACTTTAGAAAATGATCAAAGCCAATTTGCCTCTGGTCGAGATAATAACGCGCTATGAGGAGAGGTACAGCAGAGACAAAAGCTCCAGCAATAAAAACAAACAGTTTCTTTATAGCTGCTATTCGCATGAATCTCGGTTGAATGAATAAATTCTAACAAGGTCTAGGATGTAAACAGGCGAAAAAAGTTCCGGCAAGTCATTGAGAGTGGCGGTTGCAAATAGGGGGGAAGGCGGAATGGCTACTTTGCCTTGTCTTTGACCCTGGAATACATGGGTGATGCCTAAATTACACAATGCTTGGATACTTTCTTGATCTGGCAATGGATGATCCTCGAGGGTCGCGTAGAGATTGACCAGCGTTTCTGAATAGCCCGGTGGATTTGGGATTTCGTTAAGTAAGGCATATTGGGGTGGAATGGTGTTTGCTCTTTGCGCAGTAAGAGGTAACCACCATCCTGCATCAGAACCCACGATGGATTTGCCATTGTAAATGCGGAATCCTTGTACCAGAAACAGCGCATCTTTTGGAATTTTTTGTTTTATCCAGGTTGCAGCGATAATATCTGGCCTGGTAACCATGGCGTATTGTTGTGGGTTGGCAATAGTTCTTATTTTCCAAGCTTGAAACAAGGTCATCCCGAAGATAGTAACTAGAAGCAAGCGTGACACAAAGGCAGAATGAGATTTGAGGAGAGCAAACGTCTCTGCAAAAAGCCATCCGATCA
The DNA here is from genome assembly GCA_037439525.1 of Anaerolineae bacterium. Taxonomy (GTDB): domain Bacteria; phylum Chloroflexota; class Anaerolineae; order Anaerolineales; family UBA4823; genus JBBIVW01. The sequence goes on along the minus strand of JBBIVW010000004.1, from coordinate 22,502 downwards.
TCAAACTTGCAGGGAGGTATAAGGCAATTAAAATCGCGAATTGTTGCATCATATTTGCGCCAGGCAGGTGCCATAATGCGCCGAGCCTGTGAAGAACTAAAAGCAAAACGGCGAAGGGGATACATATAATAGTCCACCGTCTTCTAATTCCAGCGAAGACAAAGGCGAGGATTGTCAGAAAAATCAATGATGGCTGAAGGTAATCCCCGATGGTGGTCCATACTTTGAGTTCCTGAAACATGGTTTCCATTGGAGGCGAGTTCACTAGACCTTGCACCAACGATGAAGCCAGCGTACTTTGTTTCACACGCCAAAACCACGGTAACACAAGGCTTATAAGGATTGAAGGGATCAGTACAGATTTTGATAACAGAGGAATAAATGTTTTTGATTTTTTAATATAGAAGAGTCTTTTGAGAAGGAATATGAGGATAACTATTGCCCCTGCAAGAAAGAAAAAAATGCTGCGGTAATAGGCGAGAATCATTCCTCCCAGGACGATGCTTATAAGAATAGAGATTTTCGTCGTGTGTTTTTGCTGGAAGAAAAATTCCAAAACCATCCATAGAGCTATGGGGAGGATTACCTGGCTGCTCAGTTGCGCATATCTTCCCCAGTTGACGTAGAATACCGGATGGATCGAGAATATACCAGCAATGAGAAGAGTCCCAAGGGGACCAAAAGGATTCTTTGCAGAGAGTTTCCGGGCAAGGGGGTATAAAGTGAATACGGCAAAAATATTGAGCAATTGCCCGACAATCAAAGTCCCTTGCAGCGCTTCGGCACCGGTAAGCCAGCAATAAACCGCGACGATCGCGTGAAAGCCAAAATGCGTGGTCATGGTGGTATAGGGAACATAAGGCACCCAGGATTCAAACAACCCTCGATGATCGATCAACAATTGAGCGATCATGGTATGTTGGTAAGAGTCCCCCCACATCGGTGCATCCAGGGTGCGGATCGCCCAAAAGCGTGTGGCGACGATTAATGCCAATACCAGCATCAGCCCAGGAGGTGCCCACCCTTCAATCGTTTGAGGGATGGTGAGCTTGAGGGATTTGATCCAAATCGTAATTTTAGTAATTTTCTCCCGATTTCGCCACAGAATCACCACCAGAGCAGCCAGTGGAGGTAACCAGGCGTATAAAGCTCCTAAATGGAGGTGAATGAGATGCGTCCATAAAAGGAGCAGGGGGTAGAGCGCTAGACTCATGCCTGCTGCCAGCGAAGCTTTTTCGAAAAGATCGAGATCGTCCCACCCGGACCATAAAGGGCTGAGCAGACCCCACCCAGGCAAGATGTATAGAAACACGGCAATGCCTATGTAGAGCAACCAGAGGAGCAGTTCTTGAAACAAGCCTAACATGGCATAGACTTTATCGTGAGTGAGGTAAAAAGCGCTTTGGGATTCTAGTGGCTCGTTGTTTAGATAGAAGGCGCCGTTGATGTATGTTTCGCCAGGCGCCACTCCAATGTGCAATGCTCCTTCTCCCTGAAAGCTCACGCGCACATAATAGTACGATCGAAATGAAGCCGCCAGAGGGGCAAATGGTATGCGATAATAACCCGCTTCCATACCGGGATGGAGTTGTAGCGTTCCGGAGCGAAGCACCTCCGGGGAGGAAGGCAAAGGAAGCAAGGAAAGGATGAGCTCTCCTCTAAGCGCTTCTTGTGGTTTCAGGTAGAAGACAATGCCGTTCAGACCATCGTAGCGGGTTACAAAAGTTTGCCCGAATGTTTGGTGGGGGGTTATGGTGATGTAATCAGAGATAAGCAGTTGCTCCGGTTTCTGTATCGGCGCGCAGGCAGCTAGACAAAAGCTAAGCAGAAGCCAGAGTATACGCTTATGGATTGCTTTATACATGCTCGTTGGTCTGGGTGTGATGTGTGTTCGCCGAGCGTTGAAAATCCCGTTTACGTATGCGGAAGAGCATCTCTTCCATTAATTGTCGATTGACGCCGATCAGATCGGCCACCAAACCGATGAGAAAGGTTTGGAAGCCAACGATGAGTAAAACTGCAGTGAGAATCAGGGATTGGATATGTCCACTGCCTTGACCTATGAAAAAAAAGTATAGGAACCTGATCCCCAAAGCAAATCCCCCTAAAATCATCAGGAGGCTGAAGGCAGTGAAGACGCGCAATGGACGATACATAGCATACACTCTAAAAATCGTGCGCACAGACTGTGCCAGGTAATCTGGTATGCTGCGCACCAGGCGTGAAGGGCGCAGTTGAGGATGGGTACGTACGGGGACATTTCTAACAACCATCCTTTTTGCCCCGGCTTGAATCAGCGTTTCGAGGGTGTAGGTGTACTCGCTGAGCACTACGGTGCGCAGTGCTGCTTCGCGGCTGAACGCGCGGAACCCACTGGTGGCATCCGGGACGTTCATTCCAGAAGCCTGTGCGACCAACCAACTGCCCATGCGTTGTAAAGCTCTTTTCCATGGCGGGAAATGTTCCAGGCTGGCAACCTGGCGATCGCCGACGACGATGTGGGCTTCGCCGTTGAGTATGGGTTGAATCAAAGCTTGAATGTCATCAGGATGGTACTGGTTGTCCGCGTCAGTGTTGACGATGATATCCGCTCCTAGTTTCAAACATGCTTCCAAACCAGCGACAAAACTGGCTGCCAGCCCCACATGTTGGGGCATACGTAGGATATGCGGCACGCCTAACGAGGTCGCCACAGCGGTCGTATCGTCCTCGCTGCCGTCATCGATTACCAATATGTCGATGTCGTCAATCCCTGGAATCTGGCGAGGCAACCCTGGTATGGTAATCGGCAGAGATTGCGCTTCGTTATAGCAAGGGATTTGGATGATGAGTTTCATAACCCGCACAATTTATGGTTTGATGATGATCGGCATGAAAATCATACCTGGGCTGAGGTTCCAAGCTCCGGTGCCAAACCAGTTTCCAGCCCAGTCGAAGACCATGGCATAAAAAGCCATACCAGCCGCGTTGGGGTAGCGGGAAAGGTCGATTCTCCAGTTCCAACCATCGGTGCCATCCCAATCTTCGCCTAGGTACACCCAATCATCGTTTTGCCAGTTTGCAGAGTGCTGTAAGAAGCGCACGTGGCTAACCCCCGATTCGCTATCGGCAGCGGAAACCAACAGGTTGATGTTCCCGAGGGCGACGCTGCCGCCATCCTGTGGGTAGAGAAACAACGCTGCAGGGTCGTTGTTGTCGCGATAGAAACGCAAAGTGTAGAAGTGTGTTTCTCCTCCTGAGGAGGGGTGATCCCAGGCTCGCAGGCGCAGGTAATAAGTGCCGGAACGGGTAAGTCGGTATGTGAGCAACGAATCTGTCCTTTGAGCGAGAAGTTGGTCATCATTTTCTGCCAGCACACTGACTCCATCAGCATCGAGCAAAAAGATATATGGGTCCAGCGCTGAGCCAATCTGGCTGGATTGTACCCAAACGCCGATCTGATCTCCCGCGTTCCCTTGAAAGGTGTAGTAGTCCATATCCCCGCCGGGGCAGATAACTCCATTTACAACTGCACCGTAAGCAATGGATTGTGCCTCGGCAGGAGAATTATTTGTATCCCCACAGGCTGGAGGTGGTGTGGAGGAAATGGAAAAATCGTCGATCTTCCAACCGGTGAAGTTGTTGAAATTTGCGTCCAGGGTGACAAAATAGAAGCGGATGCGCACTTGATGTCCGGCATATGCTGCCAGAGAGATGGCCGGGCTTTGCAACCAGAAATGAGGCGGGTCATGGCTCAATTGAAGCAGGTTGATAAACGGGGCGCCATCTGCAGAGATTTGCACCCATCTTTGATCCCAATGGGTCATAGCTCCTTCAGTTTCGTACAGGTACCAAAAGCGTAGATAATGTTCTTGCCCTTCGGGCAGCAAAATCGGAGGTGAGGTTAAATATCCGGCGTTTGCTCCTCCCGTATCGTAACCGCTGGCGCTTCCAGTGTCATATTCGAAGCTCACCGTGCCGCCTGGAGTGTGATTGTGTTTGTTGGTCAAGTCCCAATAGTTACTGTGGCTCCAATTGGTCCCCAAGGATTCAAAGGTATCCGTATAAGGTGCGGTAAAGACTTCTGCTGGGGAAGATGTGCCTTCTACCACTGTAAACAGCCTTTCGGCGCTCCAGTTGCTCATCCCTGAGGGGTTTCTCCCGCGCACCTGCCAGAGGTAGTTCCCCGGTGGTAGGGTCGTCGGGTGCCAGGAGGTGGTGGTTTGCCAAGTGGAGGTGATGAACTCGCTGATACTCATTTTGATGCGCGCCTGGAATTCGGTGGCTGCGCCGGCGTTTTCCCAACTTAGAGATAAGGAGCCTTGGCTGTGGAACTGCGCCCCTTCTGCGGGATAGACAAGAAGCGGTGTGGCAGGCAAAGTCGTTCGGCTTTGCACCTTTAATGAAGATACCGTATTCGAGCCGATGCGGTTGTCGCTTAGGCTGCTGTCTGAAGCGAAGAAGGTCTCTCCACGGCCCAGATAGGAAGGCGAGGTGAATAATGTTGCCTGGACGTTCGCCCCGACGATGATCGAAGCCGCGTTGTCGCCGCCTAAACTTCCCAGTGAGGTGTGGGATGAATAATTGCCTGTGCCCAGAAGTATGCAGACACCTTGATAGTCTGGGTCAGCGAATAGGGCAATTTGGGATGCGCTGGGCACACATGTGGGCGGCGGGGGACAAGTGTAGTTTTTGGTGATATGCCGCAAACCTGGCAAGTTGGGGGCGAAGTTGTTTGCCAGGTCTTTGATCTCCAATGCCAGGCTGATTGGTCCGTCGGGAACGTTTGCCGCGCACATGTCCCAATTTGTGATGAAGGGGCTGGCAGTGAAGGTCGGGCCGATATGTTGCCAGGTGCCGTTATATTTTGCCAGGAATCTAATCGTGCCCAGCCCACTTCCTTCGTCGCTTGCCCAACCCTCTAATCTCAGGGGGTTGTTGGACACGGTCATACTTTGTAGAGGGCTGATGATGGATCCAGTGGGGGGGATGTAATCCGGGTTCATGAAGTTCCCAGAGACATATGCTGTCTGAGTTTGCTCGCAAACATCGGTGCTTTTACAGTAGGGCAAATCAGAGGTGATCCTTGGTCTTCCGCCGTTGATGCTTACATCCACAAATGTAATATCTACCGAAGTACCCCAGTAAGAGGCAGAGTTGGTATGTACCATGAAATGTAAATGGTTGCCCGAGCTCACCCCTGTGTCATCAGCCACGCCGATGAATTGGCCCTGTCTCACAGGAGCGCCAACTGTGCGCAATTCTTGAGGAATGCTATTCTGCGCCAGATGCATATAGAGCTGGTAGGTGGTTGGAACCGTAGAAGTATCTTCTAAAACAAGGTAATTGGAGTAACTGGGATCGCCATTAGGGTGTGTCCACACGGCTTGCTTGACTCTTCCCGATTTTGCTGCCAGTACATTGAATAGACCACTAGGATAGCCTGGCGTGGCAAAATCGAAGGCGTAATGTGCGCTTCCGCTCGGAGTGTAGCGATCGTGGCCGACACTTTGCGTGAGGTAAAGAGTTTTCCCTCCTTCCCAAGGAAGGTAATACCCTCCAAAGGGTCCAACCGCGACAGCCTCAATAAAAAAGGCAGCTTGTTGACTTAGCTGCTCTCGCAATTGGGGAGGCAATAATTCCTCAGGAAGCTGAAGCAAGAGTTCCAACCAACCGAAATTGGAGGGAAGCGTGGCTTTCCATATGTTGTCAATCCTCTGGACGATTGCCAAACCCGGCTCAACCGCCGCGGCTTGACGGGTTTCCGGATCAATGGCAATCAGCCAAGCCGTGGCCCATAGACCGTTTTCTGAGACGCGAATATCGCTGATTTCGGTTTCGTAGAGCAAAAGGGTGATCGCTTCTTCCTGACTGGCAATGATCGCTTGGCGGATGGCTTCTTCGATCGCCTGGAGGGTTTTGCTATGTGTATCACCCCAGGGTGGTGTGGGCAGGGCGGCCAGAGGTATGTATTGGTGAATGAGAAATACGACTAGTGGAGTGGCGATCACCAGGATAGAAAAAATAATCAATGCACGCTTCATGGGAGTATCCGCTATTTTCTCATAAAAAATTATATCATGTTCACTTAATTGATATAATCTGCTGGTACATCCTTGATTTAGTTGTTCGAACAAATGGTGAAAGTAAAGTAAAAGGTGCTGTTCGACGCACTGTGAGAGTTCGAGTCATCCATGCCCCGGCTATATATCGCGTTTTTCGCCACGTTCATCGCCATATCCCAGATACCAGGCATTCTGTATGGGCCGGGTTCAGCTTTTGCGCACCTCCTCCAACAAACCGAGGAAACGGCTTCTCCGACAGTCAGCGCGGGAACACCAACAACCACCAGTAGCCTGACGATGACGCCCAGCCCAAGTGGGACTTTTGAGATTTCTCCAACATTTACACTTAGCCCAACCTCCAGCGGGATCAGCCCAACAGAGACACCAACCTCAAGTGCCACGCAAACCCCCACGATGTTTCCATCTCCTACTGAAAGTTTCACCACGACACCTGAACAGGCAACCCTCATTCCACCCATGGCGGGATTTACGCATACCCCAACGCTTATTCCATTTCCCTCGGTAACATTTTTCTATCCAACGCCGAACCCCCTGCGTACCCTGTTGGCTTCCTTTCGCCAACCGGACTTGCCGGCCATCCAAAAAGAGGAAGCCATCCCTTGGCAAAGCCGTTTCTGGCGCTTCTGGCCCTTGTGTTTGTTAGGTAGTCTTTGGCTGATCTTGGGCGTTTGGTTTGTTATATCGCAACGTCAGACTGATTAAGAGGCTGTCACAAGCGGGATAGAGAGCATTTCGGAGGTTTTGGTTTCACAGCCTTTTGCTTTTAGCCACCATTTGAGGCATATGGCAGCATAGATTTGGTGGCTAAGAGGCAAATCTAGCCAGGCACAACACAGGGTCGTCAGCGAGCTACCCACGGGAAGAAGATATCCCATCCGAGGAAAAGGTAAATCGCCGTTGGCACACCCCAGTTGCCTGCAGCATCCTGCGCGCGTAGATAAAGAATATGCCTGCCTAGAGTCCAGGTCGAAGTGTCCAAAGTGAGCGTGAGCAATTCGATATCCTGATCGAAAGCACCGTCCGAGGCATTCAATGTATAAGAAATCGGCGTGAAGGATTCAATCCAATAAGGGAAGTCTAAATAAACTTCCGCTGCCTGGATGGTTTGAACCGCCTCACTTCCATTATCATGGTTATAGCGTGTGTCGTCAGCAATGGCCATTAGGGTGATGTTTTCGCCAGGTAAAGCATGCGCAGGGATGACCTGCACATCAAGCACCTCCGGGCCAGCAGGCCAAAGATAGGGGAGATTGGAGGCTTTGAAGGCGTAAGTGAGCGCAGCCAGATTGGTGGGTAGGATGGTGTTTTCAAAGTTTGTGCAAGGCTCAAAAAAGGAATTGCCAATCTCAAAAGTATAAGTAGCCAATCCCAACTCTCCATAGGCAAAATCATTCGTAGTGCCATCTGTGGGATATAGGCTTATGGCTTGCATTGGCTGATAACCATTGAAGAAGGCCAGCTTTCTCCCTAAGGTACGTAATGCGGCATTGTTTGGAGGCATGTCGGTGGTGAAACCCCAGGGCCATAATACCAGGTTGGAGTAACTATGCAGGTCGAGGAAAACGCCCCATGCATCGGAAGGGGCTGGATCGCTTAGGTTTTCCCCGCGCTGATCGGGAAATTGTGTGCGCACATAGTTTTCGATGGCTTGTGTCTCTGGTTCGGATGCCGCGGATGCACCATGGTAGGTTTCATCGCATCCATAGTTGCTTGAGCCCCCGCAACAATTCCACTGAAATGAAAAGTTGCGGTTGAGGTCTGCACCACGCGAGTAAGATGTAGGTGAGCAGTAATTCTGATTGGTGTTTTTCCGCCATAAAACACCCTGTTCAGCATATTTTCGACCGTCCGGGTTTGCCTGGAAAAGGATGTGAACTTCTTGGTAGTCCAATAGCCAGGTGATATCGGCTTGAGCGTTATAGTTTTGCAAAAGGTACTCTGCAAAGCGCAAACTCAATTCTGCGGGAGAAAATTCCCGGGCGTGCACTGAAGCCATAATGAAAAACTTGGGTTTCGGAATGGCGATGGTTTTATTGGTCAACTTCAGAACGAGCAGATCATACCCGGGTGCGTCCATGGGGTAGGCTTTGTCCCAGCTATCGCCTATATCGACTAAGGATACCAAATGGGGGTATGTAGAAGCCAGGGTGACAGCGCTGGCAATGCTTTCCTCCACAGTGCGGTAACAGGGATAGCCAGGGATGCCACTGGTTTGACCGGGCAATTTCTGTGGAGCTTTAGAGAGAGTGTCTGTAAGCACCTCATCAATTTCGACGCGGAAACCAAGCTTTTCCATTTCTTTGATTTGAGTTGGCGTTGCTCCTATGACCACATACCCATCGTCATAATGTACTTCCCAAGGTTCAATAAATCTGGCCAGTTCCCAAACTTGGGTGGGCGTTTCGAAGTGTGCTCTCACGACCTGAAATGAGGCTCCTGGAACAGGAAAGAGCGCCTCATGAGTTGAAATGCTGGCAATAGGAGCGAGCGCAGCGAAAAATAAGAGGCTCACTACAATCGAACTTGCCCATTTAGGGGAGATGCGGTTCATGCGTTTTTCTTCGGATGAAATGAAGCCATCTCAGGCATCAAACAAGTCGAACTTTGGCTTAGCTTTGATGATTATGCCACAGGGAGAAATCTTGGAGGATGGATTCGCCAATGAATTCTCTGAGGATAGAGTTGTCTGGGATGAAGTCGCTTTCTATAGGCAAAAACCACTCTAAGAATGTCAACAAGCGTTTCGCTTCTACATATTCAGGGGTGCCAAATGGCACTTGACGCAAGAGAGGTTCGGCGAAAGGTTTGAGGGCGGAAACCTCATAGACGAGCGCAGAGTTGAACATCACATCTGCGTTTTCTTGATATGGGAAGATATTGCGCTTTTCTCCACGGCGCACGGATTCCCAACGTTGGATTGTTTGCACCGCGGAGTAGCCTCGCTCGCGCGCATCACGCACAATCCTGCGCAGCAAGCGCGTATCAGTGGTAGAGATACGGTTGTGACGATCTAAGTTGAGTTGGGTAAGGGCTGAAACATAAATGCGATAGGTCTGCTGCGCAGGCAAATCTTCCAGTAAAGCGGGGTTGAGGCCATGGATGCCTTCCAGGATGATAATCTGGCCCTGATGCAATTGCACGATGGGTCCATCCTCGCGTTTCCCGGTGAGGAAATTGAATTTAGGAGTTTGTACACGCTTGCCGGCAATTAATTGGCTCACGTCTTGAGTCAGTCTGGGGCGGTCCATGGCGCTGATCGATTCGAAGTCTGGTTGTCCATCTTCGCCCAATGGGGTGTTTTCGCGATCCAGGAAGTAATTATCCATCGCCAAGGGGAATGGAGAAAGTCCGTTTGCCAATAGTTGAATGGTCAGGCGTTTGGAGAACGTGGTCTTTCCAGAGGACGAGGGACCGGCGATCATTATCACTCTGACCTCATCTCTGGCGCGTGCGATTTGCGAGGCAATATCGCTGATATTCTTTTCATGTAAGGCTTCAGATACCAGGATAATTTCTGCTGTACGCGCTGCGACAATCGCGTCGTTTAAAGCGCCCACATTGGAAATGCCTAACAGATCCAGCCAATCGCCATATTGTCGAAAGGTTTTGAGCAACTTCGGATATTCCGGCGCAGGAGCCAACTCCGTTGGCGCGTGGCTGCGTGGAAAGCGCAGGGTAAATCCTTCTTCGGCCGGGGTTAATTCAAACCACCGCAAGTATCCTGTTGAAGGCACCATATACCCATGGTGGTAGTCGGAATAATCCCCCAGCTGGTATAGGGTCAGGTAGCTCTTCTTACGATGCGCCAGCAAACGAACCTTTTCATCCTCTCCCCGGTTCTGGAAATAATGGATGGCTTCCTGAAGAGGAACTTGCTTTCGGATGAACGGGATGTCCTGGGCGACGAGTGCATGCATGTGATTTTCGAGGTCTTTGAGCTCTTTTTCGGTGAGCGGTAACTGTCCTGGCACATGACAATAATATCCACCCGAGGCGACGGAATGGTCCACGCGCAGCACCCTTCCTCGATACAGGTCATTGAAAGCCCTTTCAAGTAAAAATACCAATGAACGCCGATAGATGCGCATTCCATCCGTATCTGCCAGCGTTATCGGTCGCACGTGGGAGTCAATCTTTATGGGGTAGGTTAATTCGCGCAATTCCCCGTTGACAATCGCGCCTACGATAAATTGCTTTTCTGCCTCGGGCAAGATACGAAGAAACTCGCCGATTGATGCATGGCGCGGACCTTCGATGACACGTCCATCTGGGAGATGCACCTCTACCATCGCCCGCGGGCTGACGATTGAAAAGGGAACATTATGATGTTTTGACGACATCCTCACAGCCAAATAATTTCTGCAAGTTTCGAGTGTTCCAATTGTAACACCCTACAGAGAAAATAGGTTGCGGCAGCCTCTTGCGGGGTAGGAAAAAAACACCCTCGGATTTTCTCTGAGGGTGTTTTATAAAAGAGTATTAAAGGTGAACGCCTAATCCTTTACCACTCCGCAGCATAGCACCAATTCTTTCGCCGCTTTTACTTCGTCCACGCGCCCTATAGGCGTTTTGCGCGGCGCAGATTTAAGCAGCTCTGGCTGTTGACGCGCTTCTTCGGCGATTCGGCGCATCGTTTGTGCAAAAGCATCCAGGGATTGCTTGGATTCAGTTTCGGTGGGTTCGATCATCAAAGCTTCGTGGACGATAAGGGGGAAGTAGTTCGTCGGTGGGTGCAGATTGTAATCCATCATGCGCTTGGAGATGTCCAGGGCGTGAATCTGCGGAGCATCTTCCCAGCGACCTTCGACGACAAATTCGTGCATACAGGTGCGCTCGTATGGCAGGTGATAATCTTTCTTCATCAAAGCCATGAGGTAATTGGCGTTCAACACAGCCATTTCCGAGACATTTTTCAACCCTTCTGCGCCATGCATGCGCATGTAGGTAAAGGCACGCACCATCATGGCAAAATGACCGTGAAAGGCTTTCACTCGCCCGATGCTTTTCGAGGGTGTGATGAAACCATATAGGGGTGGATTCTCTGCGTCGCCTTCTTCTAGAATACCCACAATGGGCGCGGGAAGGAAATCCGCAAGGTGAGCCAGCACGCCCACAGGACCAGATCCGGGCCCTCCACCTCCATGAGGGGTGGAAAAGGTTTTGTGCAGGTTGTAATGTAAGACATCGATGCCCAAGTCCCCAGGGCGAACGATGCCGAGCAGGGCGTTCATGTTTGCGCCATCGCCATAAACCAAACCACCGGCTTCATGAACTAAACGTGTAACTTCTTCGACGTTCTCTTCGAATAAACCAAGGGTGTTAGGGTTGGTGAGCATCAAGCCGGCCAGGGTTTCATCGCATTGGGCGCGCAACGATTCCAGGTCAATGTTGCCGCGTTGATCGGAGGCGATTTCTACCACTTGCATGCCGCTCATCGCGGAACTTGCCGGGTTTGTGCCATGCGCGGAATCGGGGATGAGGATTTTGTTGCGCTGCGTTTCGCCACGCGACTCGTGGAACGCGCGGATGATCAATACCCCGGTGAGCTCGCCATGTGCTCCTGCAGCGGGCTGGAGGCTCACCGCGGCAAAACCGCCGATTTCTTTGAGCCATTCTTGAAGCTCGTACATCAATGCCAGGTTTCCTTGAACGGTCTCGATGGGTTGAAGAGGGTGCGTATAGACAAATCCAGGCAGGCGGGCGGTTTCCTCATTGACTTTTGGGTTGTACTTCATCGTACAGGAACCCAAAGGGTACATGCCGTAGTCAATGCAGTAATTCAATTGGGAAAGGCGGGTAAAGTGTCGTACTACATCCACTTCGGAGAGCTCCGGCAGCGGAAGGTCTTCCCGCTCGAAGCTAGATGGCAGGGCGGTGGTGGGTACATCGGCTGCGGGGAAACGCAAACCGCGGCGGCCAGGCTCGGAGAGTTCACACAACAGTGGTTCAGTCATGGCTCGCCTCCTCAAGCACCTCGACCAACAGGTCAATATCCTCTTTTGAGATCATCTCGGTTACCGCGATGAGCATGTGGTGGGTCAGCTCCGGGTAGTCATGGCTCAAATCATAACCTCCCAGAATGCCTTCATCTAAAAGAAATTGATTGATTTCTTCAACGGGTCGAGGACATTCGATCACGAATTCATGGAAGAAAGGCGCCTCTGACCAGAGATGATAGCCTTCGATTTGTTGGATGCGCGTGGCGGTGTAATGGGCTTTTTGATAACACAGATTAGCGACTTCTTTGAATCCTTCCTTGCCTAATAAGCTCATGTACACCGTTGAAGCCAATGCCATGAGCCCTTGATTGGTACAGATGTTTGAGGTCGCTTTCTCGCGGCGGATGTGCTGCTCACGCGCGGTAAGGGTGAGCACAAAGGCACGCTGTCCGCGGTCATCCACGGTCTCACCGACCAGGCGGCCGGCCATTTTGCGCACATATTCATTGCGCGTGGCGAAAATGCCCAAGTAAGGTCCACCGTAGGAGAGAGGTAAGCCCAATGGCTGCCCTTCGCCGGTGACGATGTCGGCGCCAAATTCTCCCGGTGGTTTCAAGATACCCAATGCAAGGGGGTTGACTGCTACTGCCAATAATCCCCCTTTTGCGTGCACTGCCTGAGCCAGCGACTGATAATCGTAGATCCTACCGAAGAAATCCGGGTATTGAACGATGACCAAAGCAGTATCTTCGTCAATTAAGGGGATCAACGCTTCTGGTGCGGACTGTAGCACACTCATTGTGAGGTCATCACCTACAATGCGTAGCGGTGTGCCATGGCAATAGGTGCGTACGGTCTCTCGGTAGTGAGGGTGAACTGCCGGTGAGAGGACCACTTTTGTACGTTTTCCGCGGAAGACGGCATAAGCCATGTTCACCGCCTCGGCTACTGCAGTAGCGCCGTCATAATGGGAGGCATTGGAGACATCCATGCCGGTCAGGGCGACGATCAAGCTTTGATAATCGAAGATCGCCTGCAGCGTGCCTTGAGAGACTTCCGGTTGGTAGGGAGTGTAGGCGGTGTAAAATTCTCCGCGGCGGAGGATGCTATCCACGACTGAGGGGATGTAGTGATAGTATGCCCCAGCGCCGAGAAAGCAGATCAGATGCTTGGTCGTTTCATTTGCCAGGGAATAGTTCTCTAACTCAGCCATGACCTCCATCTCAGTCAATCCGGGAGGCAGGTTTAGTTTGGGAAAGCGATGCTTTGCCGGAATATCTTGAAAAAGGTCTTCCAGGCTTTTCACCCCAATCGTACGTAGCATCTCCATCCGTTCGGAATGGGTGTGGGGAGTGAACATTTAATCTCCTTAGAAATCAACTCATTCAGCCGATGAAACTTTTTGGGCATAAGCCTCGGCATCTAGGAGCTTTTCCAGCTCTTTGGGGTTGTTGAGTTCTACTTTCACCATCCAGGCTTCGCCATATGGGTCTTTGTTGACCAATTCGGTGGCATCGGGAAGGGCTTCGTTGATGGCAACGATCTTGCCGCTCACAGGCATATACACATCGGCAGCGGCTTTGACCGATTCCAGCGTGACGCAAGCGTCGCCCTTATTCACCTGGTCGCCAACGGAGACATTGAATTCGACATAGACGATGTCAGAAAGTTGGCTTTGAGCGTAATCCGTGATGCCTACCGTGCCGAGGGTATCTTCAACGCGAATCCACTCATCGTTTTCAGTATATTTCAAGTCTTTTGGGATTTCCATATTAAGCCTCCAGAAATATTATTTTTTTCGATCAGAAAAAAAAGGCGCACGTGGATATACCGTGCGCCTCTGTAATGGATACCTGAGAGATTCGCACCCGGTGCTAGGGTGTTTGCCCCATCGGTGTCTGTGAACCGCGAGGGATGCATATAAGCGGTCACAAAGCTCTCCAGAGGGTCTAAGGAGCAGAGTCCCTTTTACCTGAGAGTTTCACCCGAGTTTATCGGGTTTGCCCCTTCGGTGCCTGGTATGTTCCAGGTCTCTCCTCCGCTCTCGTGAACTGTTATGCCTGTTTGTATGGTAATTCTATAATCAAACGCGAGGAAAGTCAAGAAATGCAAAAACACTTCGCCCTCGAGGAAACCAACCTGCGAGGGCGAAGTGAATGAAAGGAGAGCATCAGGTTCGGGAGTCTACACCCACCCCTGATTTTTGATGAAGTTGGTAATTACGGGCAATTCCATATACTCGCCTTGATACGATTTAACCGCCGGCCAGAAAGACACCAACCAGAGCAACGGCGCACAAATCGCTCCAAAACCCAAGGTGACCACGCTTAGGATGAAAATCAAAACCCAAAGGGCAATGTTGAAGACGATCGACTGCACAGCATGAAACTTGATGAACGGGCGAGCTTTCTTTTCTTCCATCAATAGCATGATGATGGCAATCAAAGGAATGGGGTAGCCCAGTGCAGACCAAAGCTTGTCATCGCTGGTGATTTCGCTGGTGCTAAATTGTTCTGACATGTGTTAATCCTCCTGAAGGTATTTTATCTTTTTGGTTTTTACTCTGCTATCTTACGGATCAGATGCATCATAGCATCTCTAATGTACATTGTAACACTTCATAGCCTGCGAAGTTTCGTTCTCTGTCTATTTTTATCACCAGATTGCGTTCCTCTGGTTTATCCACCCATCCGCAGGATCAGGTGGCCGTCTGCAGAAGTCTCGATGTCTAATGCTTGCAGCGGTCGATCGGCCGGACCTTTGATCACCGTACCATCGATGGCGAATTCGGAGCCATGGCACGGGCAGACGAAATGCGTTCTTTTATACGCCACTTGGCATCCCAGGTGGGTACATTCCAGGCTGAAAGCTTTTATGCCGCTTGCGGTGGGGATCAAAATCGCCGAACCATTAGGTAGAAGAGTGGGCTCATTTAATGAAAGATTGGAGACCGGTCCAAGATCTATGGAGGCGGATCTTTCATCGGGAGCAGGATAAGTGAAAAACCGTAACGTGATGGTACCGCCCAAAGCACTGATCATCCATAAAAGCCCTTTCCAAATGAGGGCGATGAAATCACGGCGGGAAATCGCACGCGAAGGCGTGTCTAGACGCAATGGTTCAGGCATGATATCTCCGTTCAAGCCATGAGCTACGTGCGGTCAGGGTATTCACCGGATAGTAAGAGGCGTTAGGGGGCGCGTTCTTCGGCATGGCATTGATGGCAATATCTGGACCCTTGTTCCAAAGGGTTTTGCTGGCAGGCGGTATCCATCACTTTTCGAAAGGTGAAGCGTTGCCCACTGGCTTTGGCAAATAACTCATATCTACCATCCGGTAGGAGCCGTATATTCCATAGAGGCTCTCCTTTTTCCGTGACCAAAATGGTATCACCGATTTTCAGGTTGATCACCGGGTTGAGAAAGGCCATCTTGAGCGCCAGGTCTTCAGCATGAGTGATGGTCTGGGTCAAGGGCGGCTCTAAGATGGTACCATGGCAGGTGCGGCATTGCACATATTGAATATCCTTTTGATCGCTGTGAATGTCTCCATCTCCCATCGCCTCTTGGCGGGTATGGCAATCCACGCAATCCAGAGTCCATTCACAACGCACAAATTGGGCAATCGGTTGATAGTAGTCATGGAAGCGGTCACTTGGTTGATCTGTCCTAGGAATGAAGCTCATCGCGCGCAGATCGTAATTTCCGCGGTTGTGGCAGGTATTGCATTGTGAATAAGGAATGGCAAGGGTCAGTGTGTGGATAGGAGCGCCATTTTGCTTGCTGCCTAAAATGGGTGTATGACAGGCAGCGCAGCCGCTGAAGCGCTGGTATTCTTCTCCAGGCATTGGGTCTGCGCCGATATGACAACCCAGGCAATTTTGGGCGAAGGCTGCCGTCACAGAGCTTTCAAATATTTGTGGCGAGAACGCTTCCAGTTGCATGATGCCGCTAAGGCTATTGCCGTCTTTATCTTGGGTTAGACGCACGCCATAACGCGCGACATTCTCCTGCTGTAGCCCAAAAGAAAACAGGATTTGCGTAATCGCCCCCGAGTAAGTGGCTTGAATCGAGGTAAGCACGCGGGGAATATGGTCGCGCCCAAGCGCCATATCTCCGCTATGGCACTTTTCTCCACCACAAGATTGCTCCACGACATCCAGCCGCGATGGGTTGTCCCCGCCTCGCATCGTGCTATGCGCCAGATCCGCTTCCAGCGCTAACGGTTGACCCCCATGGCAAATCACGCAACCAAAAGTTTCTATGGGGTGAGAATTGCTGATTTGAGGCAGTTCGAGATGGCAGGTGAGGCAATATTCTGCTGATCCGCTGAGTACGGGGATTAGAACAACGGGTTGAGGCGTGGTAAGGCCTTTCCATAAAACCAGAACCCATGTCAATAGAAGAGCACACGAAGCCACCAGGAGCTTTGTTTTCATGGTGCTGGACGAAGCGCGAGGATTGTCATCCATATAATGACGAACAAAATGATGGCGCTAGAAATTTGAACCATGCGGCCACTTTTAGGGAACCATTCCCCCAATTCATGAGGCTGAGGGGTGGGGAATAAATACGGGATGAGCGCAAAATAGGTGAAGACCATCGCGGGGATGAGCACACCCATCGTGAAAGGGGGGCCATATTTTAGTAGTTCTTGAACCCATAAAAAGAACCATGGCGCGCGCGCTTCTGTTGAGGCCAGAGAGACATCGCTCATGGGCGGCGCGATTGGCGCAGGCAAAAATAGGGATAAAAGGGAGAGCGAGACAATGCCATACAGGATAGCCAGCCCCTCCCGCTGAGCCAGTTCGAAGCGCGAGATGCGCGCGTGGCTTTGCCTTGCAGCGGCAGGTGCCACAGCGATGCCACCATCTCGACGCACGCGGAAGATGTGCCATACTCCTAAGATCACCGCCATCAGGCTCAGACCAAAGATGTGCCAGGAGTAGAGGCGAATCAATGAAGACGGGTTAGGCAGGTCGCCGCCAAGAACCAAGAGATACAAAGAAGGGCCTACCAGAGGAATGAATTTGAGTAGGTTGGTACCGACCACTAAAGCCCAACGTATACCTTCATCCCAACGGAGCAGATACCCGCTGAAATCTAACAAAAGGATCGTGGCAAACATGAACAGCCCGATGAGATAGTTCAATCGGCGCGGCGGGGCGTATGCGCCGCTAAATACGACGCGTAAGAGGTGGGTCAGGGAGGTCAGCACCAGGAGTTGAGCAGACCAGTAGTGCAGGTTGCGTACCCAAAATCCAAACGGCACCAGATAGGTGATGCGCTGGATGCTCTCCGCAGCCTGCTTGGTGATGGGGATGTAGTAGAACATAAGCAGGATGCCGCTGACCAGAAGCACCAGGGTGAGAAATACACTCAAGCCACCGGCGCCTAATGTGTACCGGAACCTGGCCTGCCTCGCCGGGATTGTCGGTGGGTGAAGGTGAAGGTAAAAATCTGGCCGTTTTGATGGGCGATGTGGATCCATACGAATTGTTATGGCTCTAATCAAGCCTCTATATGCAGATTACTTTGCTCGCTTTCCATTGAGCCTCGATGATATCACCCATCCCGCTGACGATACCCACGCGCACTTTATCGCGCAAATTGAAGAATTCCAGACATGTACTGCAGAGGATCAGGCGCACCTCTTTTTTCTCCAAGTTGGCGAGCACTTCCAAAACCGGAGAACCTTCGGTGCACAACTTCACCCCATCCGTGTAAAAGCATATCGCTGCGGGAAGGAGGTTGCTCTGGTTCAATAGATTGAAATAATTATAAGCAAGCTTTTGTTGGAGTTCGGGTGGATCGTCTCCCAAGCCATTACGTGTAACCAGGAGGAGGATACCACTATCGCTGGGTTTGATGTGCATCATTTCACCTCTGCAATTTTATGAGAATCGCCAGCTCAAAATAAAGATGAGCGTGAAAACCGTGCTTACCACGAGCTGGCGGATGCCGATGTGTGTGGGCTTCCAGCCAATGGCGGGGTAGAGAATCCCCCATGCTGTCTCTAACCATTGCAGGATGTAAGCGCCGGGTAAAAACTTGGGCAACCGGACATCCGTGGAGAGATACAAGGTAAAGACCACATTGAAGCTGGTATATACAGCCGCGCGCCATCCCATGTGCAGCCTTTTCCCGAAAGGCGGCATACTCGTTAGCTCGCGTTGTGCCAGGCGTAAGTAGGCGTAGACGATCGAAGCAGCCGATTGAAGCCAGCAAAGCAGGAAGAGCCACCATCCGCTGATCAACGGTTCGCCGGCGTTAACCCAATAGGCTGCAGGTGCGCTGAGTGCCAATACACCGCTGCCAACAATTTCAACACCCATTTTTCGCCGTTCGGCGCGCCTGGAAATCAGGTAGAGATGCCAGAGAAATACGAAGGCACCTGGTATCATCAAATAGGCGACAAAGGTGAACCCACGAGCCATGAGGGTAATTAAGCAGATGCAACCTATCAGGCTGTAGAAAAGCATCCAAACCCAGGCGGTAGTCAAATCGTGCTTCGAACGCCGGCCGCTATAGGCTTTTACGGCGATAGTGGTCGGTTGTCGCAGGAGGAATCCAGCCAGCGCGCCTCCAACGACAAACGCCAGGTTGGGTGAAAACTGTTCGGATGAAAAGATACCGATCAAAAGGGGACTCAGAAGAAACACCCATGAGCCATGATCTTGAGGCAGGGCGATATGCTTTTCGAAGAGTTTGAGTGCATGAGCGGGCATGGGCGATCTTTATTTGGGAGGCACGCGTTTTTAGTGTGTTCAGTGCGCTTTATATGACCATACTTTAGTCTCAAGCGGTTGATACGCCTGATGTGCTTTTTGTTCCATTTTAAAATAAACCGATCGGATTTCAAGTGAAAGTTATATGAAGGTTGGAATTCACGTCCAGGCGGTTAAAAGCTGAGAGCGGCAGTTTGACCATGCCGCCTCAGCGTCACCGATCGCTCCCCTGATTTCTCCTTCTGCTCCCCAGTTTCCCGCCGATTATTGCGACCGGAGGAAAAGCTTAACTCTCGTTTCTATTATGAACGAAAAAAGCGGTTTTTTCAATCCGTAAGAATACGGATTTTTTAGCCGGAGATTAAGTTATTTCCCACATTCCGCACCTTAAGAATCAAACAGATCGCATTTTATCGCCTGAGGACTGAGAAGCTGGGTGATCTATCCTTGAGCTGTATGTAGACTCATGAGCTGACAGAGTGTCACTTCACCATTTCGCTTCACCAAAAGGATGTCCAGGCTTTCAAAAAGCTGAAAACCCCAACGCATGGTTGGCTTCTGGTTTGATTTACCGCGCGGGTCAGGCACGCTTGCATTCATCTCCTTTTGCGGGTTTCCAGGAAACGGTACGGTGCCCTGGCTGGCAAAGGACATAACCCGTTTCTTGGAAACTTGGGGAGATTACCTAAATGTTCCATTCGTTCTGTTTCTTATGTCGTGTTGGCGCTTATGCGCCAGGCTTACCCGAAATTCCCCCAAAGTGCTATCCTTCGGTGATAAAGGCAGGTAATATCCTAAGCGTATAAAAAATAGCAAACCATAACCAGGAGAGTTTACCTGGAGCACATCAGGTAGATGACGATGTATCGTTCGATTGGGGATTGAGTTTATAGCGAGACGATCCCCTTGCGCACGGCATAAAGCACCAGCTCGGTCTGGTTTTGCAACTTGAGCTTGTGCATCATGTTTTGACGGTGGGTTTCAACGGTACGAGGGCTGATAGAAAGTTTATCGGCGATTTGTATGCTGGTGAACCCATAGGCGCTCAATTGCAAGATCTGGCGTTCACGGTTGGTGAGCGTATCATATGGGTCAAGTTGGGTGGGCTGGATGCGGTTCAGGTAATTTTGTATCTTTTCCTCAGATAGGGGCGGGCTGAGATACCGCCCGCCTTTAAGGGCTTGAGCAATCGCCAAAAGCAAATGCTCATTTTCGCTCCCTTTCATGATATAGGCGCAAGCGCCATGCCGCATCGTCTCAATGACATACTCCTCTTTATGATACATCGAAAGGATGATCACGTGCGTCTGCGGTGAGAGCCGACGCGCCTTACGTAAGACTTCGATACCTTTGAGCCCCTCGATTTCTAGATCCAGGATGAGAATATCGGGTTTGTGTTTCTCCACAAGTCTCAAAGCTTGTTCGCCAGAGCCACACTCCCCCACGATGTGATATTGGGTCTCGCATGCCAGGAGGCTGCGCACACCCTGGCGGACAATAGGATGATCGTCAACGAGCAGCACCTTTATAGACATACGCCGCGCTTTTTATTCTTCATCCAAGGGTAATTCTACAGTAATGCAAGTGCCCTCGCCAGGGTGCGTCTCGATGGACAATCGGCCGTGGCAATGTTTGATGCGTTCTTGGATGCCCACTAGACCGGTCGATGTAGAAGTTATAGAAAGCGCTTTCTCTTTGTCGAACCCTCTGCCCTGGTCTTCGATCTGGAAGCTGATTTGGTTCGCTTCTGCCCATAGGCGTACTTTCGCCTCCCCAACCCCTGCATGTCGGGCAATATTCGTTAGCGCTTCTTGAATGATGCGATAAACGGTGATCTCAATCAACGGTGGAAAACGCTGGTCTAAGATGCCGCAGTGTTTGAAGTCGATGACTAGCGAGAGTTGTTCTCGAGTGCGATCAAAAAGGGTGACCAAGGCAGGTATCAATCCAAAGTCCTCTAAAAGAGCAGGTCGCAGGTCTAGGGAAAGTTCGCGAATTTGGTTGAGCATGCGCTGCGTTGTCTGGTAAATGTTTTGCAACTCATTGTGTAGCTCATGGGCATTGTAGCTCCCAGTGGCTGATTGCTCGATGAGCAGTTGTAGTTTTAGGTTCAAAGAAGTCAGGGATTGGCCGATTTCGTCATGTAGCTCGCGTCCAAGGTGGGCGCGTTCCTGTTCTTGAAGATGCATCAATTTGTGCGAGAGGGCTTGCAGCTTTTCATATTGTGTGGCGGTCTCTTGGAACAATTGAGCATTGGCAATCGCGCTGCTGGCCAGTTGAGTGAGCGCAAAGAGCATGGAAAGCTCTTCTGGAGAAGGCTGGTAGGTTTCGCC
Organism: Anaerolineae bacterium; assembly: GCA_037439525.1. Lineage (GTDB taxonomy): Bacteria > Chloroflexota > Anaerolineae > Anaerolineales > UBA4823 > JBBIVW01. The sequence continues at coordinate 1,438 of JBBIVW010000004.1, read as the reverse complement.
TTTGGCATACAAGATGAGCGCCCCGATGGTTGCACCTTTATAGCGCATGGGTACGCTGATTAGGGATTTGACACCTTCATATACATAAAAGACCTCGTGGAGGGGCTCTTCCTGGTTCACAAGGAGCAGCATGATCGGGCGATTTTGGGCTGATTGATATCTTTCGAATTGACTTCTAGCAATAGGAGGAAGGTGATCGATTTTTTCAAAGGGTAGAGGTGGATAGGCAGCGACCGTTACAAACGCGTCACGGGCTTCTTCATAGAGCAGCACGCTGGAAAAGGGCAGTGCCGGGATGGTCTTCACCGCCTCTTCGCAAATGGCTTGGAACACATCCGCAAGTTCCAAAGATTGGTTTAGACGTTCGGCGCCTTTTGCCAGGGCTTGGGCTCTTTCGATCTGCGCGCGCAATTGCTTTTCGACCAACGTCCTTTCCGCGATCTCTTCACGCAGGCGGCGGTTGGTCTCTCGGATTTGCTTCGTTCTCTCCTGCACTCTCCTCTCCAATTCCTCTTGATCGCGGATCAATCCCTCTTGGGCGCGTTTATACTCGGTGATGTTGCGAGAGATGACCGCCACGCGGACAATCGCATTGTTCTCGTCCCGTAGCGGAAAGACGATGCTCTCATAAATGCCGGTGACGCCATGGTCCTCCACTTTGATCATCTCGCCGCGCGCCAGCGCTTGCTGCAGCACAGCTCTGCGGAATTCCGCCCGTTCTGGAGGGAAGAGTTGCCAGATGTTCATCCCCAGGAGCTGATCCCCCTCTTTGCCGAATAAGGAAGCAAAAAATTGGTTGGTAAAGGTGATCTTCCCGTCCAGGTCGTATATGACGATCGATACTTCGGGAAACTGTTTCAGAGTCTGTAAGATGGTTTCAAGCTGTTGGTTTTTTTCTTCCAATTGCTCCTGTTGGGTGATTTCGCAGTTTGAGCACCGATGCCAGATGCTTTCATCGAGCGTAATGCTTCCATGGCACCGATGCACGATCCAGCGCAGTGTTCCATCATGATGCCACAGACGAAGCGCAATTTCGTTGGCTGCAGAATGATGAGCGGATTCCGTAAGGTATGTCTTCCAAAGAGGTTTGTCATCGACGTGTAAAAGATCGAAGAAAAGCTGCGCGTTGTGTACGAAATCTACCCCCGGATAGCCGCTCATCTGTTCACAGGCGGAGGATGCGAATACCAACCTGCCGTGTTGATCGCGTATCTCTTCCCAAAGCGGAGAAGTCCCAATTATGGTCTGTAAAACGCCGAGTGGTTCCTGGTTAGATTTATCTTGCCTCATGATCCTGATGCGCAATACGCCTTAGCTGGATGCTTTTCATTATACTCTTTTCAAAGAGGGCATCATGATTAAAGAAAGGCCGCGGGCAGAGCAGCCCGCGGCCGAGGGAGTGAGAAGAGGGGTTTATGGAGTGACAACCAGAGTGGGG
>JBBIVW010000003.1:115916-233832 GCA_037439525.1 Anaerolineae bacterium | reverse complement strand
ACTCGCCTGGCCGATCACGCCCACGGAAAAAAGAGTTTTTCGACAGTCTCGTTAGCCTGCCTGACGCATTCGTCCCATAATCCGAAGTGGGGTAAAATTGAACAGTGTTACAGTTTTGAAGAGCAATGACAGGATAGGAGATGAGCGAATTGTCCCTGTTTCGTTCTGCAAAGCCTATTGAAAGGAGTTTTAGACCAGACGCCGAGATAGTCATTTTTCCAGGCGATGTGGGTGAATTCATTGCTCAGGTGCCTGACAATTCTGTTGCTCTTGTTGTGACTTCCCCACCTTACAATCTGGGGAAAGAGTACGAGAACCGGGTTTCCATTGAACAATATTTGAAGACGCAGACCCGGCATATCGCGCAACTCCATCGAGTTTTACGTGAAGACGGTAGCATTTGCTGGCAAGTGGGTAACTTTGTCGAAAACGGAGAAGTGTATCCACTGGATGTTCTGTACTACACGATTTTCAAAGAATTGGGTATGAAATTGCGAAATCGAATTGTGTGGAAGTTCGGGCACGGCTTACATGCTTCCAGGCGTTTTTCAGGTCGTTACGAGACAATCTTATGGTTTACGAAATCTGATCACTATGTATTTAATCTTGATGCGGTTCGTGTTCCGGCCAAGTATCCCGGCAAACGTCATTTCAAAGGCCCGAATAAAGGGAAACCCTCGGGCAATCCTCTTGGTAAGAATCCATCGGATGTATGGGAAATCCTGGTTCAGGACTGGGAGGAATTAGTTTGGGACATCCCCAATGTCAAATCCAATCATCCTGAAAAGACGATCCACCCTTGCCAGTTTCCTATTGAACTGGTTGAACGCTGCGTACTCGCGCTTACTAACGAAGGTGATTGGGTGTTTGACCCTTACATGGGTGTCGGTTCTGCTTTGCTTGCGGCCTTGATGCATGACAGACGTGCAATGGGCTGCGAGAAAGAATCTGCCTACGTGGAGATCGCCCATCGACGCATTATTGATTATTTCAATGGTACGCTTCGATACCGTCCCATCGGGAAACCCGTTTATCAACCGACAGGCAAGGAAAGAGTATCTCAAATCCCTGAAGAATGGAAAGAATCTTCTCAGGCGCGGCTTTTGGAACAAAAGGATGAATATGAATGATCATCGCCGGAATTTATTCTTTCAATCATGGTAACGACATTATCACTTCCAGATATTCGGCAGAGCTTGCAGAAGTGAGGGAGATTATTACTGCAGTTGACAGCACTCAATGCAAAACCAAATCCAGTCAAGAAAAGACAATGCCCGGTAGAATCCTCTATAGCCCGCGCGCCTTGAACAAGGCTTTTACGAGAGAATTCAAGTTGCGTAGCTGGGAGACATTTAGGGTTCAGTGTGAATACCCGACTGAGTATTATGTGCCTGACTTCGCACCCAATTATTCATCCCAAGGGGCTTTTCGCGAGATGGATTTTGTCAAGAAACGCGTGGGTGTTGAGGTTCAATTCGGCAAATATGCCTTTATGGTCTACAATGTCTGCGCCAAAATGACTATTTTCCATAAACTGGGAGTGATAGACGTGGGTATCGAGATTGTACCGATTAAACTCTTCGCAGAAGAAATGTCCACAGGTGTTTCATATTTCGAGCAATTTGTTTGGGATTTAGAGCACCGTGGAGTAGCAGACATTGATATTCCTGTGCTGGTTCTGGGAGTGACAGCATGAATATGAAGGCGGCCTAACCCGCGCATCCAGCCGAAGCTGCTCCGCTCGTTCCGCGTGCGACTGATGCGCAAGCTGTTAAAACGCAAAAGACGATGTAAGTCCCCGGAAGGGGATGGGTAATGATAAAGAGATGGCATTATGAAGATGGGCGCTTGAGTCTCGTCTCCTCGCGGGGCCTCCTTGCCAAGAGTTGCACTTGCCCAACGGCCTCGCGCTGAGGCGCACCCGGTCTGCGTCGGTTTGTGAAGCAAGACGCCGGCGCCTTTGATGCGCCAGCCGGTATTTGGCCCATCCCCAGGCGTATTTGAAAAGCGCTTTCGGATAGCCCATATCCCATCGGGGAGGCTTTGGCTTCCAAGTGCCTTCGATACCGCTGTAGAGCGGCTCAATTCGCAAACCGCTTACCGAACGCATCGAAAAGGCTCGATTGGCTTACGCTTTCCGCGGGTACAATAAGCCAGCAAAGCATGCCCAGGAAAAACGTTCGCTTCTGGTTCAATCTGGTTGCCTTTGGTCTGGGGGTGTTTGCTCTGGTGTCCTTGGTGGGCATCGCTTGGGTTTCTTACAACAGCGCTCAGAGGTACGTACACCCGCCACGTTTCCCGCGCCCAGAAGGCACCACCCCGCAAAGCTTTGGCATTCCCTATCGGGATGTTCGCCTGGCCACTCAAGATGGGGTAGTGCTGGCAGCCTGGTACACCCCCCCACAGAACGGCGCCTTGATTTTGCTTGCTCACGGCTATGGCGGCGTGCGCTCGGCGGAGTGGTTTGCTTTCTTCGCACGTCAGGGGTATGGCGTGCTGGCTTGGGATTTGCGCGCCCATGGCGAAAGCGGCGGCGAGGTCTGCACCTTTGGGGTTCAGGAAGTACTGGATGTCGCCGCCGCGCTGGAATTTGCCCTACGCCAACCCGGGGTGAAGCACATCGGCGCCTGGGGAGAATCCCTGGGCGCGGCGACAATCCTCATAGCCGCGGCGCGTCTGGAAAATATTGAAGCCGTGGTCAGCGACAGCGCTTTTGCTACTCTGGAGGAGGTCATGGAACTGAACATTCCCCAGGGGATTTTCCTTCCCTTCATCCGCTTTTTCGCCGAATGGGAGACGGGCGTGCGCGTCGCCATGGTCCAGCCGCTGGAGCACATCCGCGCCATCAGCCCCCGTCCTGTCTTCCTGATTCAGGGCGAAGCGGATGCCTCCATACCACAAGATTCAGCCTGGCGCTTGTATCAAGCTGCAGGGGAGCCCCGTTTCCTGTGGACAGCTCCCGGAGTTGGCCATGTCGGCATGCACAGAGTCTTTCCCGAAGAGTACCGCAAACGGGTGATAGGCTTCTTTGATGAGTATTTGCTGTCTCAGCCTTGATGGCGTTGGCAGCCTGAGAAAACGACCTCTTGGTGGTGAGGCATGGAGTATCCAGTATAATACCCTTTTGAAACCTTCAATTTTAGTCAAGGAAAAGAGATGCATATCCTGGTAACCAACGACGATGGTGTCACCGCGCCTGGTTTGCTGGCACTGGCGCAGGCAATGAAACACCTGGGAGAAGTGACCGTACTCGCCCCGGATCATAACTGGTCCGCCTCGGGACATGTCAAAACAATGCACCGCCCACTACGCGTGAAGGAGGTCACGTTGGCGGATGGCAGTGCGGCGTTGGCATCCGACGGCGCGCCCTCGGATTGCGTCGCCCTGGCGTTGTTGGGTTTGGTCGAAAAGAAAATCAACCTTGTGGTATCGGGGATAAACCCTAACGCCAACGTCGGGCATGATGTCACCTATTCCGGCACCGTCACCGCGGCCATGGAAGCGGCGATATGGGGATTGCCGGGTATGGCGGTTTCGCTGGATACGCCGGAGAACCACTTGGGTTTGGTGGATTACCAGCCCGCGGCGCAGATGGCGAAACGAATTGCCCAGGCAGTGCTGTATTATGGGCTGCCCAAAGGGGTGTTGCTGAATGTCAATGTACCGTACCTGCCAGAGGGTGAACTGCGCGGCTTTCGCATCACCCGTCAGGGCTTACGCGTCTACCGAGACAGCCTGGATCGCCGCCTGGACCCGCGCGGCAGGCCTTACTACTGGATCGGGGGCGAATCCCCAACCGGTGTGCCCGAAAGCGGCACAGATATTGGCGCCTTGGCGGAGGGGGTCGTCTCCATTACTCCCTTGCACCTCGACCTGACCGCCTATGCGGCGATGGATGAGCTCAACACCTGGGACTTCGATACAGCATAGAAAAAAAATGAGAATCGCTGTTTCACTCTTGACAGATGCGCGTTTCTCGTTAGAATTTGGCGCAATGAGCCGAAGAGGAACCAGAGCACCTGTAAAATCTCGCGGGATGCCAAACGCCCCGTGATTCTGATCGAAATAGAGCCTGAGCGGCTCTATTTTTTTGCCTGTTGATGGAAATCCCTGGATTAATCGACCCCCACGTACATTTGCGCGACCCGGGTGCCACGCATAAAGAGGACTGGGATAGCGGCACTCAGGCAGCTTTGGCTGGCGGCTTTACCACCGTCCTGGCTATGCCCAATACCCAGCCGGCCATTACGGATGAGAACAGCCTGGAATTGGCTTTAAATCTTGCCCGCAGTAAGGCGCGCTGCGATTACGCTCAATACTTGGGCGCCGGTGCTGAAAACACTAAGACAGTTGGGCAGCTTGCGCCGCGCGCGGCTGGGTTGAAACTCTACCTTGATCAGACTTATGGGCCGCTGCGTTTGGAGCAGATGCCTTTGTGGAGCGCACACTTTCAGCGGTGGCCAAAAGGGATTCCAATCGTCGCTCATGCGGAAGGCCGTACCATGGCCGCGGTGATTTTATACGCTGCCTTGCACGATAGGGCAGTGCATCTTGCCCATGTCTCCACCCGCGAGGAGATCATGTTGATTCGCCTGGCGAAGGAGCGCGGTTTCAAAGTCACTTGTGAGGTCACGCCACATCACCTGTTCCTTACCGATCGGGATTGCGCTACCATTGGAGAAGGGAGGAGCGAAGTGCGCCCTCGCCTAGCTTCCCCAACGGACTGTCAGGCATTATGGGAAAACCTGGAGGTGATCGACTGCTTTGCCACCGATCATGCCCCCCACACTTTGGCCGAAAAGGATGGCCCCTCGCCTCCACCCGGTTTTCCCGGCCTGGAAACCGCTCTCCCGTTGATGCTCACCGCGGTGCATGAGGGGCGCCTTTCCTTACAAGACCTGCTCGTGCGTATGGTTGAGAATCCGCGCCGTATCTTTAAACTCCCCGATCAGCCAGAGACCTGGGTAAGCGTGGATCAGGAGGCGCAATGGGAAGTGCGCGCCGCCGAATTGCGCACGAAATGCAGCTGGACACCCTTCGAAGGCTGGAAGGTGCGCGGCCGCGTGCGCGAGGTTTATTTGCGTGGCCAGTTGGCGTACCGAGATGGAACAGTGCACGTACCTCGCGGTTTTGGCAAGGATGTACGTTAACCGTTTTGAAGGCTGATTAATCAAAATAGTAATTTATTAAGTTTTGATGGAGGTTCTTGACATGGCTACATATTCCCCCCCGACGCGTGAGCAAAACCCGTATTTACCCTTTGGCGATCAACGCAACGCCCCTTTCTATGGTAAGGATATCCTTTCGGTGAAGCAATTCGACCGCAAGGACCTGGAGTACATTTTCGGCGTGGCTCATGAGATGCGTGAAATGGTGGCGCGTGTGGGCACATTTGACCTGTTGAAAGGCAAAATTCTGGCGAACTTGTTTTATGAGCCTTCGACGCGCACCTCTTCTTCCTTCACTTCAGCTATGGAGAGGTTGGGCGGCAGTGTAATCCCTATCAATGAGGTGCGTTATTCTTCGGTGGCCAAGGGTGAATCACTGCCCGATACCGTGCGCACCTTGGAGTGCTACGCGGATGTCATTGTCTTGCGCCATCCAGAAGTCGGCGCCTCGGCTCTGGCTGCGCAATATGCGCGCAAGCCTATCATCAACGCCGGCGATGGCGTGGGCGAGCACCCCACTCAGGCTTTGCTGGACTTGTTCACCATCGTTGAGGAGTTGGGTCAGGTAGATGGACTAACGGTAACCTTGTTGGGCGATTTGAAATATGGCCGCACAGTGCATTCTCTGGCGCGCCTGCTGAGTCTGTTTCAGGTCAGGCTGCATTATGTCTCACCGGAGCTATTACGCATGCCGCAGGAGATTATCGAAGAAGTAGGGACGCGCGGCATCCCTCAATTCGAGCACACCACTCTAGAAGAGTGCCTGCCAGAAAGTGATGTGCTGTATGTTACCCGCGTGCAAAAGGAGCGCTTCGAGGACCTGAACCTCTACGAATCGGTGAAGGATGCCTACATCATCACCTGCCGGACACTGGAGAGGGCTAAGGAGCGCATGATCATCATGCATCCTCTGCCGCGCGTGGGGGAGATTAGCATGGAAGTGGATGACGACCCACGTGCGGCTTATTTCCGCCAGATGGAATATGGCTTATATGTGCGCATGGCGTTGCTGGCCATGGTCTTGGGTAAGGCATGATCTCGGAACCGAACGCGACAGGGCAACCAACAAGCTTTTTTTCGCGCCTGGAGCAGCGCGTTCGAAGTGTGGACTCGTTGCTCTGCGTTGGTTTGGATGCGCATGGTTATTTATTGGAGGAAAACACCCCTGAAGGTGCGCGTAATTTTTGCCTGCGCCTGATTGAAGCCACGCATTCTATTGCCGCGGCATACAAGCCGAACACGGCTTTTTTCGAGGCTTTCGGCGCCGAGGGCTGGTCGGCTTTGAGAGAGGTCATCGAGGCCGTACCGCAGGATGTCCCTGTGATCCTGGATGCCAAGCGCGGTGACATTGCCTCTACGGCTGAAGCGTATGCCCAGGCTGCTTTTGAGACTCTGGGCGCAGACGCGGTCACACTCAACCCCTATTTGGGGTATGACGCCCTCCAACCGTTCTTGCAGAGGCCGGAGAAAGGCGTATTTCTTTTATGTAAGACTTCCAACCCTTCGGCTGCCGATGTGCAGGAGGCGCGCGTGATCGCTGCACCGGAAGAAGGGATACAGGCACATCCGGGCCAGCCATTAGGCATGCCTCTTTATGAATATCTGGCTTGTCTGGTGGGGCGTTGGAACTTGTGCGACAACCTCGGCTTGGTCGTGGGCGCCAATCAGCCTCAGGCGTTGATCCGGGTACGTCATCGCCTGCCGTCCATTTGGATCCTCGCGCCGGGCATCGGGGCACAGGGAGGCGACCTGGAAACCGCCTTGCGTGCAGGTTTACGCCAGGATGGGCTGGGACTATTGTTGAACGTTTCGCGCAGCCTTGCCCAAAGCGACCACCCCGCACGTACAGCCCGATTATTGCGCCAGGCCATCAGCCGAGTGCGAGACGAATTGGGCAGCCCGCCTAAACCTGCGCGAGGCTACACCTCCAGAGCTCCCGAAGGAATGGGTCTGCCGCACCATTTGCGCCTTCTGGCAGATGCCCTCCTGGAAAGAGGTTGTGTTAAGTTCGGGGAATTCAAGCTCAAGTCCGGCCGTCTCTCGCCGATATATTTCGATCTGCGCTTGCTGGTTAGCTATGCGCCTCTATTGCGTCAGGTTGCTGAGGCGTACCTTCCCCTATTGCAAAGCCTTTCGTTTCAACGGCTGGCGGCTATTCCCTACGCCGGTTTGCCAATTGGCACCGCGGTCAGCCTGATGGGAGGCTGGCCGCTCATCTACCCCCGAAAAGAAGTCAAAGGATATGGCACTCGCGCCGCTATCGAGGGGGAATACAAGACTGGCGAAGAGGTCGTCGTCTTGGACGATTTGGCTACCACGGGGGAGAGCAAGTTCGAAGCCATCGACACCCTGGTGGCCGCCGGGCTGCATGTGCGCCATGTGGTGGTTTTGATTGACCGACAATCGGGAGCGAAAGAAGCCTTGCAGGAAAAGGGCTATCGGTTGCATGCCGTTTTGAAGTTAGACGAGTTGCTGGATTATTGGCAGCAGAGCGGCAAGGTGGCAGATGAAGTCATTACTTCTGTGCGGCGCTTTTTGAGAGAGGAGGGATAGGCAGTGTACGTCCGCTTGAGGCCGCTGCTGTACCGCCTGGATCCGGAGACGGCTCATGCGATGACCTTGCAGGTGCTGCGTTTGATCGGTTCGCTTCCCCCCTTGGCGAGTCTATTGAAGCGCTTGTTTGCACCTAACGATCTGCCGGTGCAGGCGATGGGGCTCGCTTTTACCAACCCCATTGGTCTGGCGGCGGGCTTTGACAAGGACGCACGCGCCTGGCGTGGCCTTGCCTGTCTTGGCTTTGGCCACATTGAACTGGGCACAGTTACCCTGCGCCCTCAGCCAGGGAACCCGCGCCCGCGCCTTTTTCGCTTGCCCGAAGATGGGGCGCTAATCAACCGCATGGGTTTTCCAAGCGCTGGGGCGCTGGCTGTCGCGGAGCGTTTGCCTGCTCGAAGGCCTCGCGGAGTCGTTCTGGGGGTTAATATGGGCAAGAACCGTGACACCCCTCTGGAAGATGCCGAGCAGGAATACATGCATTTGTTGGAGATTTTCGCTCCCAAGGCGGATTTCCTCACCATCAATGTCAGTTCACCCAACACGGAGGGGTTGAGGCGCCTCCAGGAGCGCCCTCAATTGGAACACCTGCTGCGTAGCCTGGATGGGCGTCGGCGCGAATTAGAAAAAACGCTTGGCAAACGCCTGCCTCTGCTGGTCAAACTCTCGCCCGACCTGACTCATGAAGAGTTATTGCAAGCCCTTGAAGCCATCATGGCGCACGACGTGGATGGAGTTGTTGCCACGAATACCACCCTGTCCCGCTCCGGGGTTACTCATCCTTTAGCCGTGGAACAGGGGGGCTTGAGCGGCTTACCGCTCTTTGAGCGCAGTTTGCAAGTCGTACGCACCATCCGCAGCTACGCAGGCGCAAGCTTGACCATCATTGGCGTGGGAGGTATTCAAGGCGCGCCTCGGACAAAAGCTATGTTGGACGCAGGGGCAAATCTGGTGCAGGTATATACTGCATTGGTGTACGCTGGTCCGGCGGTGGTCAGAACGACGTTGAAAGGGCTGCTTAGGGAATGCTGAAGAAGAACTGCCAGGTGGTATTGTTCACGACCTGATGCGTGGAGCTCGCCCCCAACACTTCGAACCAGGTGTTGCCGGGTGTGAGGGGAAGAGGAGCGCCGTTTGTGTAGCAGATGGAGAGAAGCGCCTCAGGGCTTGGCCGTACCCATTTTGCCTCGAACACCCGCCCCAAACGAAAAGCGTAGGCTGTGCCTTCGCCTATCAAGCGGATATCGTACATCTCCGTGGATTTAGACTTGTAAAAATAGCCAGTAGGCACGAGGAGCACAATCAGGTTATCTGCCGAAATTTGTTCTGCAGTGAGCTGGTCGAAGAGGGGCATATAGGTCTCTTCGCCAAAGGGCGCGCTTTCCGCTTCTTGATCGCGAAAGTATTGCCTGGAAGCCGGGTCATATGTCCAGAGATGATACGAGGTGTTTGAAAAGCGCACGGCGATGACCTCCGCCTTTTTCCCAGCGGTTTGCATGAGCAGAGAATAACCTTCGAAACGCAATCCATGCAAGTCTGGGCGGTCGTTATTCGTCCCGCGCTGGGAGACATAGGCGCTCAATTCTGCGGTATTCGTAAAGAGCGTGTTGTAGGCGTTTTTGGGGCCAATGCGGCACATTGGCGGGCAATTATCAGGCCTTTGGATGACCAGCCGATTTTTGAAATCGGATTCGAGGAAGAAGTCCATTACACGGTCATCCGCGTATCCAAAGGCGAAGATGGCTTGATACATCTGTATGATATGCGCATCGAAGATGCGCGCCGAGCGGATTGGTCCAACGCGTGCAGCGTCTTTTCCATAAAAGACTGCCACGAAGCGCGTCAGACCATCCTCTAGGTAGTATTCATACACATGGTCTGCCAGGGAAAGCCCCCATTGAGGGCGTACGCTGCGGGGAAAATTGGACACTTTGATCGCCATGGGCCTTCTTTCGAGCAGGCGAGGCTCCTCCACGAATTCGCCCGTGAGGGGGTTGACCTGGCTGGGGAATTGATCGGGACCATAGCGAATGATTGTGGGCACCGGGGTGGGTTGAATCGTAGGCGTAGGGCTTGGAAAAGTGGTGTAGGTAACTATGGGGCTGGGTGTAACGCTGGGTGTACTTGGCTCTCTGGTAGCTGGCCAGTGATACTCTGTTCGCAGGGCTGGGGGCGTTTTTGTGGACTGAGTCTGCGCAGCGGGGGCAGGGAGGCTATGGCAGCCATTCAACCATACCAGAGCTGCCATAGCCCATAATGCGTTCATTAAGTTTCGTAATCTGAGGCACACCACCGCCTCGCACTGCTAGGGGATGCTGAATGTGAATCGCCAGAGGCCGCCTTCTAAGACCTCCACTTTGGAGGATTGACCAATCACCTGGAACCAGGTGTTGCCTGGCTTGAAGGGGTACAGGCTGCCATCAGGGAAGGTCAGGAACAGTACGGAATCCCTGTTGGGGCGATTCCATGCCAGTTCGAAGATCGCCCCGTCGCGCAAGGCATACGCCCGCCCGCTTCCGCTTAGGATGATATCCACGATCTCGCTGTTGCCGGATTGCGAGCGGTAGGCATACTCATGCGGCAAAAAGAGGATGACCACATTCGCGGCTTCTATGCGCTGACCGGTGAACTTATCGACAAGCAGTTCGAAACTTTCATTTTGTATGTTGGCCGCCTCTGTTGTGTCCTGGTAGCGTACGTACTTCCCACTTGCGGGGTCGTAGTCCCAGCGGTTGTAGGAACTGATGGAATAGCGGATCACTACCTGGCTGGCGACGCTGCCTCCCGCAGGAACCAGGGAATGAAAAACCATGCCATTGAGGTCTTGTCGGCTGTTGTCGATGCCCTTGCTGATCGCATATGCGCTCAACTCAGCCGTATTGGTCACCAGGAAGTTGAATCCATTGGGGTCGATGCGGCACATCGGGGGGCAGTTTCCGTAACCTTCCATGACCAGACGATTGGCAAAATCAGAATTAAGAAATTTATTGAGGATGCGTCGATCCGCACCGCCAAAAGCCAGGATGGATTTATACATGCGCACCAGGCTGCTATCGAACAGGCGCCCAGAGCGGATCGGTCCCACTTGTTCAGCGTTCTGCCCGTAGAAGATGGCATGGAATCGCGTCAGCCCATTATTTTGATAATAGTCGTAGACGATGTCCGCCAGAGAGATACCCATAGGAGGGCGCTGCCCGCGAGGAAAGATTTGCACTTTTACGGAGAGCGGCCGCCGTTCGAGCAGCGAGGGGTCAACAACGCTAAGCCCGGTAAGTGGATTGACGTTTGCCGGAAAATCCGAGGGACCGTAAGACACCGCTGGTGGGCTCTCCACAGGTGGAGGTGTGTTGCTCGGCTGTAGGGTAGCCGTTTCTGTTGGTGGGAGCGGGCTAGGGAGGGGTGTGTGCGTATCGGTTTGAAGCAGAGGCGTGGGAGTATCACCGGGTGAAGGCGGGACCACGATGACACACGCTCCGGTTACAAAGGTCAATAGCACGATCACCAGTGTCTTCTTGAGCATTTTGTACATCTCCTGATTACTTAGCCATTGCCCTTCGCACAGGGGCATTTAGAGAGCAATCATACCGCAGTTATTGCGCTTTGCCAACGGCTTGCATTTTCGATGAAAACCCCTATAATCAACGCATATGGAACGCTCTGAAGATGCCCCACAGTGGCTTGGTGTTGCGGGTAGAGGCGCTGTTTATCTCTTCGTCTCAGTGTTGCTGGTTGCCTGGCTGTTGCAAACTCCGCCAGGCTTGTTGGGAAAGGCAGATGCGATCGGGTATGCGGTATGTCATCGTATTGACCTGCGCTCGTTTCATTTAGGCGATCGGCAACTTCCCTTATGCACGCGTTGTTCGGGGATGTATCTTGGGGCGATGTGGGGGTTGGCTTATCAGGCATTGCGTCGCGCGCGACGAGGAGGCATGCCGCCTAAACGCGTGTGGGTATGGGTGGGCATGTTGACTCTGGCGTTTGTGCTGGATGGCTTGAATTCATACTTTTCTTTGATTTCAGGTTTGTGGCACCTCTATCCGCCGAGCAACACATTGCGCCTGATCACCGGCACGGGGATGGGGTTGGTCATTGCTTTTCTGGTGTACCCAACATTCAACCAGACGGTTTGGCGTGCTTATTCTCCGAGCCCTTCGGTGGAGGGCTTACTAGATTTCGCCCTGCTGTTGTTGGGTGCATTGGTTTTAGATGCCATTGTTTTGACGGAGAATCCCTTGGTGCTCTATCCTTTGGCGTTGATCAGCGCGGCGGGAGTACTGGTGGTGCTTACCCTGGCATACACACTCATCGGGCTGATGATAAGACACCAAGAGAACCGCTTCAATTCCTGGAGAGAATTAACCTTCCCCGTTTGTGTAGGATTCGGCCTGGCTTTGTTGCAAATCATCGCCTTAGACCTTGTGCGTTTCTTGCTCACCGGATCATGGGAAGGGTTTCATTTAGGATAAAATGGAATGGAACATGATGCATTGTCCCAGAAAGTGAGGCGCTATGGAGTTACTCACCGGCATTTTTTCAGCTTTTGGATTGTCCGCCAGCGCGGGCTTGAACGCTTACATCCCTTTATTGGTGATAGCCCTGCTCGGACGCTTTACCAACCTGATCACCTTGAATCCGCCTTGGGATACCCTGACCAACGTTTGGGTGATCGTATTGTTGCTGGTCTTATCCTTGATTGAGTTCTTCGCAGATAAAGTCCCCGCGGTGAACCACATCAATGATCTCATTCAAACTGTGGTACGCCCCATTGCCGGGGCAATTGCCTTTGCGGCCAGCGCCAAGGTGATCACCGATATACACCCCGTCCTTTCAATTGCCGCCGGGTTGATTATCGCGGGTGGTGTGCATGCCGTAAAATCCGCTGCGGTGCGACCGGCGGTGACGGCGACCACCGGTGGTGCGGGTAACCTGCCGGTGAGCATCCTGGAGGATGTGATTTCGACGATTTTATCCATCCTTTCCGTGGTGATCCCGGTACTGGTAGCCATGGTGGTGATTTTATTTACCTCATGGGTGGTCTGGCTGTTATGGCGACGGGCAAATCGCCTGCGTGCCTCGTGAGGCAAAACCGGATCGTAAGCCAATATTCACCTAACAGGAGCAAGAACGATGAGCGATGCCTACCCCCCTTATCTCCCTGATCTTCCAGAGGAAACTCCAAAGAGGAAGAATCTTGTAGTCATTATTATCGTACTTATTCTTCTTCTCTGCCTCGGTTGCCTGGCATTTCTGGCGTTTTTCTATTTCGTGTTGGGAGATATGATTCTGAAGGCGTTAGGCTTGGTTGCCCTGCCTTTGGTTTCTCTGGCGTAAGGTATTAATTAGGGTTTTTCCGCTTTGCGCAGAGCTGCTGAACGTCAAACCGCATGGCTGGGATGAAGCCGCCTTTCGCTTCGGCGTAATGCGGGGTTTGCTACCGTGTTCAGCGCGTGTGGTATTCCGTTATGACTTTGATGGATTGCGGGCATTCGGAAAAACCTGTAACGCGTTTTCCGGTCGAAAGAAAAGGGTGATCTCATCCCCGATAGCAGGTACAGGCACTTGAGAAGGGAAGTCGAATACCAGACGATGTCCCTGTACCTCCCCCTCGATTTTGAGTCTGCTGCCATGGAAAGAAACCGCGCCTACTTTGACCTGTAGTGCGTAAGGGGAGCTTCTTTCAAGGTAGAGGTTGTCGGGGCGCAACAACACCGTCACGCTGCCCGTGGCATGGGTGGCAATGGGATAACTCCCAAATGGGGTTTTCAACAGCTTATCGCCATCATCTTGTTCAACGACTACACCGGGGAACAGGTTGCTGAACCCAAGAAAGCGCGCCACAAACGGGCTGGCGGGATATTGGTACACCCTTTGAGGGGTATCCACCTGTTCAATATGCGCCTTGTTCATTACAACCACGCGGTCGCTTACCCCGAAAGCTTCTTCTTGATCATGGGTCACGTAAATCGCTGTTTGGTGGCTGGCTTTTAGGATGCGGCGCAGTTCGACGACCAGGTACTCGCGCAGATTGCGATCCAGTGCGCCGAGCGGCTCATCCAACATGAGCAAGCGCGGACGGGGCGCCAAGGCGCGCGCCAGGGCAACGCGCTGGCTCTCTCCCCCCGAAAGGGTATGCACCTCGCGCCCGCTATATTCCTCCAATCCAACTAAAGTGAGCACTTCCAGGACGCGTTGACGCACTTCGTTTTTCGGCTTGTGGGTCATACGCAGCCCAAAGGCAATGTTATCGAACACATTGAGGTGAGGGAAGAGCGCCAGGTCTTGAAACATGAGGCCAAAACCACGCTGGTATGGAGGAACATGGCGAAGAGATTGTCCATCCCATTCAATTTCCCCCCGGTCGGGGTGCTCCAGGCCGGCGATCACCATCAGCAGGGTGGATTTCCCGCAACCGCTTGGCCCCAAAATGCCCACGATTTCTCCTGGAGTGACCTCAAAAGAGATGTCCTCCAGTGCGGTTATGCCATTGAATGACTTGGTGATACCTTTGACTTGCAGCCCTGCAATCATTAGAACTCTCCAATTTCCGCGAGGCGGAAGCGTTCGATGCTGAGCATGCCCAGGGCGGTGACGGCCATCAAGATCGTGCTGAGCGCCAGCGCCTGGCCATAATTCAGCGCCCCCGGCTGTGAGATAAAACGGTAGATCATGATGGGGATCGTGGGGTATTCCGGGCGGGCAATCAGCGCTGTGGCGCCAAATTCACCCAGAGAAATGGTGAAGGCGAACGTCGCTGCTACCAGCAATGCTCTTCCGATCAGAGGCAGATCCACATGCAGGACGGTCTGGCGAGGGTCTGCGCCTAACATAGCGGCAGCCTGCCGCAAACGCGGGCGGATGCTGCGCAGTGCGGGCACGAGACTGCGTACAACGAACGGGAGCGCTACCAGGGTGTGCGCCAACGGAATCAACAAAGGCGAAGCGCGCAAATCCAACGGGGGTTTGTCTAATGCCAGGATGAATCCCAACCCCATGGTTACCGCAGAGGTGCCCAAAGGGAGCATGATCAACCCATCCAGCAGGCGGCTGAGCTTCGACCCTGAGGCGCGTCTCAGCGCTAACGCGGCGGGCAATCCAAGCAAGAGCGATAAAAACACCGTGGCGGAGGCATAACTCAAAGAGACCAATATGGCCACCATGGGAGGCACAAAAAACAGCGATTCGCGGCGGCTGATATTGAGTTCGCGGTAATAGTCAAGAGTAAAGCGCATCTCCTCGCCAGAAGCTGAGATGGCCAGGAAAGAGCGCAGCACCAAAGCTCCCAGCGGTGCCAGGAGCAGGGAGAATAACCCGACCAAATACAGCGCGATCAACAGGCGCTCTCCAAAACGACGCACACTGTGTTGGGTGAAGCGACGCGGGCGTAGGGAAAGCGGTCGAGAGAGGCGGTTGGAAAGGAAGGAGTAGCTCACAGTTAGTCCCAATGTGCATGCCAGCTGGAACACGGAGAGTGTCGCCGCCATGGGCAGGTTGAATAGGCTGACTGTTTGATAGAAAATCTCCACTTCGATGGTGGCAAAACGCGGACCGCCTAACACCAGGATCACGCCAAAGGAAGTGAAATCGAATATGAAGACGAGCAAGGCTGCGGCGAGGATTGCCGGCAGCAATAAGGGGAAGGTGACATGCCAGAAAACCTTCCAGCGATTAGCCCCGAGCATGGTAGCAGTTTGGCTTAGGCGGGGGTCTAAATGCGACCAGAAGTCTCCTACCAGGCGCAATACGATGGTGGTGTTGTAAAACACGTGGGCGATGATGATCGCTGAAAAAGTGTACGCAAACGAAATAGGCGGGGCGCTAAGCTGCAAGGCGTTCATCAGAAGTTGATTGACCAAACCTTTAGGGCCAAGCAGAGCATTGAACGCCGCGGCGACAACCAGAGTGGGCAGGACGAATGGAATGCCACTCAGCGACTGCAGGAGCCTTTTTCCCCTGAAGTCGTGATGGGCAAAGATGTACGCACCTGGCAAGCCAAGCAGCAAGGTGAAAAATGTAGAGAGGCTGGCCTGGTAAATCGTGAACCACACCGCACGGCGTGCTATTTCAGAGGTGAGCATCGCGCGTATCGGCGCAGCCAGACCAGCCTCCCCTCGCGCGAAGCTGACTTGCAAGATGGTGGCCAGCGGGTAGAAGTAGAACAGCCCCAGGAAGGCGAGTGGGATGAGCCATAAAAGGAACGCGGCTCGACTGCCTTGCCTGGGGTGGGCGGTCAAACTCACCGCAGCACTGCCTCGGTCCATTCTTGCAGCCAGCTTTCGCGATAGGTAGCGATGTCTTGTGGGCTGACGAAAGCAGTTACTTCTGGAATCGCCAGATATTTGACAAAGACCTCGTCTAATTGCGCCTCGATGTTTACTGGAAAGACGAACATCTTTAGCGGCATGTCTTCCTGGAAGAGCGGAGAGAGCATAAAGTCGATCCACTTTTCGGCCAGCTTGCGGTTCTTCGTGCCTTTGAGGATGCCCACGAATTCCACCTGGCGGAAGCAGGTCTTGCCGCTGACAATTGCGGCCGTGGGGGGTTCATCCAGCGGTGTCTCTGCATAGATGACCTCAAAAACCGGGCTAGAGTTGTACGACACGACGATCGGCCTTGGCCCCTTTCCAGATGAACCGCTGAATTCGGTGTAGTAAGCGGTCTCCCAATCGTTGACCACCAACAGGTCGTTTTCTACCAGCCCGCGCCAAAAATCGAGATAACCTTCTGGACCGAAATTTCCGATTGTCGTCAGCAGGAAAGCCAGGCCTGGCGAGGAGGTGGCCGGGTTTTGCACGACAAGCAAGCCCTTGTACTCCGGCTTGAGCAAGTCTTCAAATGATTGTGGCGGGTTCAGGTTATGTTCCTGGAAGTAGGCTTTGTCATAGTTCAGGCACACATCGCCGTAATCCACCGGCAGGGCGCGGTTCTGTGGGTCGAGTTTGACATCTTCCAGGATTTTACCGAGCAGCGGTGAGTGATACGGCTCGAAGATGTCCTCCTCCAGGGCGCGGCTGAGGAAGGTGTTATCCACTCCGTAGAACACATCCGCCAGAGGATTGTCCTTCGAAAGGATGGCTTTGTTCAGCGCTGTGCCTGTGTCACCGCTTTTGATGATTTGCACCTGCACGTTGTTTTCGCTCTCGAAGGCGCTCAGCACCTCTGCAGAGACATCGAATGAATCGTGCGTCATGACCTTGAGCACCTGCGGTTCGCGCGGCGTTTGGCAAGCAGCAAGCAACACAACGGCGATTGCCAAGAGTAGAGCGACCTTGAACCCCATGGCGCTTTTCAAATAGAAAAACGATTTTAGATGTGGATGATGGTACATAGCAGCATACCCTCCGAGACATGAACTTTTGCCTGATCTTTCAGCATCACATTGCTGATCCCACGCGTGCTGCCGAAGGCAAGGCTTTCGCTTCGCAAAGGGTATTCCAGGTGATGAGTGGTGATGCCTTGCGCCTCCTCGCCCAGAGGGATGAGGGAAACGATGTCGCCGGGCTTGCCGTGTAATTGCACTTCCTGTCCGGCGTGGATCACCAGGACCTCCTGAGCTCCATCGAGTATACGGATCGGGGGATATGAGATGGAAGCGAGCATCATCAGGTTCGCAATCGTTTGATCCCAACGGTTGCCTAGCGCCCCCAAGAGCAAGATTTCATCCACTTTGGCTTCGAGCGCATAGCGCAATGCCAGCTCCAGGTCGGTGAAGTCCTTGCGCTGTGGATGGCGAATGAGGCGTACGCCTGCTGCTTCGAGTTGGGTAAGGCTTTGCGCATCCAGGGAATCCAGGTCTCCAATAACCACCTCGGGCAGGATGCCGGCTGAGAGGCAATGTTGCGCGCCGCCATTTGCCGCGATGAGCAAGTCCCCTTGTTCCAAATCGGGGGTGTGAGGCATTGGGCCGTTGGCGATGATCACTGCACGCATAATCTCTTCCTCCAATCTCAGACATTCTGCCAGAGGAAGCTTATACGGGAGACCAGGTAAAAGCGCAGGGGGATTTAGCTAAGGTCGCGCCTAGTGTTGCCATTCCTACGCCGGCATTATCCGGATCAGGTTCGCGGGTCGAGAGACATCACTCTCCTCTCAGCCTGGAGTCCCAAGCTCCCCGTGCACGCTGTTTGTGGGTGTGAATGTTTCTGGGATTAGTATAGCCACAGGATAGATGGCTGTCAAGGTTTAATAAACCACGAATAACACCAATCTTCACGAAAAAATTTTTATTCGTGGTAATTCATGCAGATTAGTGGTTTTTTACTCCTCACCGCACGCGCCGCTTCCATTCCTCCTTTACTTGCAACTGCCGCGGGCTGACGCCTGAAGGCAAAGATAGAAAGTCAAAGGCCAGGCGGTTGAATTTACTTGCCTCTTCCAGCATAGGGAAGTGCCCCGAGGCATCGAAGAAGATCGTATGCGTCAGTGGGTTTGCCTGCACCTCGTCCTGGGCGTCGGAGGGTGGTTGGATCAAAGCGTCGTTGAGACCATAGACATACAGGCAAGGGGTGCCGAGCGCGCGCATCATGTCCACCAAATTTAGAAATTCGAATTCCGCTAGTGAACGTCGAATGGCCAGTACATCTATCTTTTCGGATTCGGATAGTGCGGTGCGGTCCATCGCGGTGGGGTGTAGCCACACGGCCAATGCTGCAGGGGATTCTTTTGCCAGGCGCGGGTTGATGGCGCTCGAACCTAAAGGCAGGCTGGTTACCATCAGGCGATCGACAAGCGTAGGAAAGCGGTGGGCAAAGATAACCGCCAGAATGGCGCCCAGCCCATGCCCCATGAACGCCGCCTTACCAATGCCCATCTCTTGGAGGAATTGGTCGATCAGTGTCAGTTGTTTCTCTAAGGTATAGTTTTCTGGAGCTTTAGCCGAATCTCCAAACCCCCACAGGTCGAGGGCGTAGGTGCGGAACGATGTTGAAATCGCCTGCATCGTGGGAATCCAGTAGCGCCATGAGCCCACCCAGCCGTGCAACAGGATCAACGGGCGGCCTCGCCCCAGGACCTCATAATGTACGACCTCGCCATCGATCATCACCACGCTCATCGCCACCTGCCAAGGTTATTTTGCGCCATGGGTTTTCAATATCACGCGAATCTGTTGGATGAGCTGGTCTGGCGAGAAAGGCTTGAGGATGTAAGCCTCAGCGCCCGCCTCGATGCCTGCGTTCACTTCGCTCTCCTGTCCTTTTGCAGATAAAAAGACCACAGGGATATGCCTGGTTTTGGGGTGAGATTTTACATGCCGGCAAACGTCATAGCCGTTCATTCTGGGCATGCGCACATCTAAGAGAAGCAAATCCGGGGATTCTTTCATTGCTTTCTCAAGGGCTTCCTCACCGTTTGCCGTGGAAATCACCTCGAAGCCGGCAAATTGCAGCGTGATGGTAATCAGCTCGCGGATGTCTTTTTCGTCTTCAGCGATGAGGATGCGGGACATAGGTGTTCTATCCTGAAGGTTTATAAACAGGCAGGGTGAAAGAAAAGGTGCTTCCCTTGCCAGGTCCTTCGCTTGTGGCCCAAATGCGCCCGTTTTGCATTTCGATCAGGCTCTTGACAATCGAAAGGCCCAAACCGGTGCCGGCGATGCCCAGGGCGAGGGGGTTCTCTCCGCGGAAGAAGCGGTCGAAGACATGAGGCAAATCTGCGGGGTGAATGCCTATACCGCTATCGATGACGTCCACCTGCAGTTCTTCATTGATTGCATGCATACGCACGACGATCCTGCCGCCTGGCTGATTGTATTGATAGGCGTTATCCAACAGGTTGTCCAACACCTGACGTAGGCGCTCTGCGTCACCCAAGACGGGAGGGATTTGATGCGCGAATTCTCTTTCGATGTGTATGAGTTTGCCCTCTGTGCGTGACCGGCGCTCGATCTCAAGGATGGCGAGGTTGACCACTTCCAAGAGGTTCATAGGCTGAATGGCAAGGGTAACGCGCCCCGCCTCGATGCCGGAGACATCCAACAGATCGTTCACCAATATCGTCAGGCGTTCGGTGTTCTCTTTTACGATTTCGAGGTATCGCTGTTGCTGTGCGTTGAGCGAACCTGCTACGCCCATCAACAGCACCTCCACATAACCTTTGATGGAGGTCATCGGTGTGCGTAGCTCATGGCTCACCGTAGCCAGGAACTCGGTCTTTAGGCGATCGACCTCCACCTGGTGCGTGATGTCTCTGAATATTGAGACTGTGCCTAGAAATTCGTCTCCCATGGTTACGGGAGAAAGCAACACGGCGATGACACGCTTATCCTCCAGGACAATTTGTTCACTGTAAGTTTCTCCGCTGTGGTATGAACCCGGTTCGTGCGACCATTGAGCAATTCTTTCCGTCCATTGAGAGGTGGCTGTTCCAAATAAACCGCTGAAATGGTCAATAGATTGGTTGAGCACCTGAGCGCGCTCCATGCCGAGGATTTCTTCCGCAGAGTGATTGAATAGGGAAATTCTGCCTTGCGCGTTGGTCACTAACACCCCATCGGCTACAGCTTCCAGGATAGCTTTCGAGCGGCTGGTTTCGATCTGCTGCAGACGGAGCATACTTCCCAGGTCTTCAGCTTGATCGCGTATCAGGCTGAAGAGTTCGGCGTTGTTGACCGCGACTGCGACCTGATTGGCAGCAACCTGAACGAGCTCTAGTTGATCCTGAGAGAAGTGCCCTGCCTCGGGATGGAAGAGCAACATGCAGCCCAACGCCTCGGCACCGCTCATTAGCGGGACGCCAATTGCGCTGCGGTGAGGGATGAACGTGCTCTCGTCTGCGCGCGGGCGATACGGAATCCACCGCGGGTCAGATTGCACGTCGTCGATGAGCACGGCTTCTCGGTGTTGCATGATCCACCCGGAGAGGCCCTCGTTTTTCTTGAAGGGAAGCGGACTGCCCTTGGAGCCGGGGATATGGGCGTATCCTAAGGAGGCCACGCGAATCAATTCGTTCTCGTTTGGCCGTGAGATAAGGATGGTGATGTGCTTGGCATCGACAAAGTTGCTCAGGGCTTGCAGCGTGCTGGCCATCACGTGATCCAGGTCCAGGCTGGCAGAGAGTTCGGTATTGAAGTGTAGAAGTGCTTCGGCCCTGTGGCGTTCTTTCTCTAGTTCGGCAGTGCGTTGTCTCACGCGCACCTCGAGTTCTTCGTTTAGGGCGCGCGCCTCCGCGAAGAGGCTGGCATTTTGTAAGGCGATCTCTGTCTGATAGATGATCGTCCTGGCAAGCTCCAGCTCCTCTGGAGTGAAGTGGTACCGCTCTTGATGATGCACAATTGCCAGACCGGCAAACAGTTGCCCTGCCCCCCGAGTCACATCTGCTTCGTGGATCAATGGAATAAGCAATGCCGCGCATGTGTGATGGTTTTTGAAATGGCTGGAAAGGGGCTTCAAGTCCTTTTCTTCAGCGACCTGTTCGGTGCTGAATAGGCTTCTGCTCAGGAACAGATGCTCGAAAGTGGGGTTCTCGGCTAGATGGATAACGAGGCTGCCTTTCCCTCTTTGTTTAGAGACAGAGGGGTATTCATCAGCGACGCGGAATGTGATCATGTCCTGCATTTCAGAAGAGGGAGATTGGGTGAGCAGGATCGATACCGAAGTGCAGGTGATCAGCTTCGTTATGGCTTGCATGGAAGCCTGGAGGATAGTATGAGCATCCAGGGTGCCACTCAATGTGCTGGATAAGCGGTTGAGTTGCGTGAGAATGCGAGAGCGCCGATCGAGCTCTTCAGCCCGCATCAGGCTTTCCTGGAAGAGGGCCGCGTTTTCCAGGCTGATCGCAGCCTGATTGGCAAAGTTCATCGCCAAACGAATATCATCGGCAGTGTAGAAGTCGGCTTCTTTCTTTTCGATTGCGATCACCCCAATGACCTCATCCGAAGCGATCATGGGCACCCCTAACCATGAGAGATGCGTATAAATCGTCGTGTTTACGGCGCCCTCCTCCTCTTTAGCAAGTGGAGAAAGAGCACCTTTCATCTCAAAACGTTTGTCCTGCATCATATTGGGCACCCAAAGAGGCGCTTTGGTGTGCATCATTTCTTTCAACATGAGGCTGTCTTCGATGTCCACGGTGATCCCCAGACGTTCCGCGTCGTTATCGAAGCCGAGTGCCGCCCGGATGATCAATTGGTGCGCAACATTCCCTTCCCGGGTGAATTTCGGACGCATCCAAAGCGTGGCTGTATCGAAGGGCAGGAAGGTGCGCAATTGGGGCAACAGATTAGCGATTAGGGCTTCTGGCTGCAAATGCGCAGTCACCGTGGTTGCTGCCGCGGTCAATGCCTGAAGCTGCAAAGAGCGCCTCTGTGCTGCCTGATAGAGCTCTGCGTTTTCCAGGGTCAGGGCGGTTTGGTGCGCTAGGGACACAAGACGTTCGATATCTTGCGGGGTGAATGCGCTCGTTTCCTCGCTATTGTTCAACACCAATACGCCTCGTGGAGGGATGTCATGTTGTCCTTCCGAACCCGCACGCGTGGTGATGGGGATACCCAGGCTGGATACGGGTAGCTGCCCTCCCGTAGCCGCGCGGAACAGCTCCATATTTTGTGGGGAGAGGTTGTAATGCGTTTTGAAATCCACTTCATCCAGCAGAATTGCCGCGTTTTTAGAGATCAATTGGCCAGGCAGACCTTCTCCGCGTTGATAGCGCATCTGGTACAGTTTTTCCGAATCTTTGAAGCCATGGGCAGATTGAGGTTTCAAGCATTCTTCCCTTGGATCCCAGAGTGCCGCCATAATGGACTGGGCTGCTGGAACGACCTGTGAAGCTGTCTCGACGAGAGCTTGTAGGATATGCGTAGGCTCCAGGCTGCCCAGTTTTTGGCTAAATCCGAACAACAGGTTGACTTCTTTGAAGCGCTTTTCGGCCACTTCCAGGATTTGGATCTGTTGGATGGCATTGATGGTCAACCTGCTCAATAACTGAAAGAGTTGAGCGTCCTCTGGTGTATATTCGCCTGCGGTCTGGTGGGACACAGCTAAAAGCACCGCATGGACACTTGCTTTTTCCCCGGCTTTTTGCACACTCGCGTTAGCGAGCTCATGAGGCATCAAAATTGGCAAGCAGGCAAAGCTTTTCGCGTTCAGGGCCTTGAGGAGCGGGGAGTTATGCCATTCTTTATCCGTCTCAATTGCGCCAACCATCAAGGTTTGGCCAGTACGTGCGCTGACATAAATTGGGTTAAATTGCCCGAGTAGAGACTCAGGTTGCACTGTGGAAGGGAAGCGCCCCCAGCGTTTGGTCAAACGCATCCCCTCGCGGAAAGGCTCAGCCCATAGGACGAATTCAAACCCCAACTTCTCCAAAAAGACCCTGGCCAGGTTTTCAACCACATCTTCGACGCTTTTACCCGCGCGGATGGATTGTAAGGCCTCAAGCCCAACCGATAACCGCTGGACTTTTAGTTCCAGTTGTTGAATACGCTGGTCTTTTTCGCTTTCAATCGATATGCGCCCCTCAACCTTGCGCAGGGCGGAATAGGCCTGGCTCTGCAAATCGAGAATATTTTGCTTCAGGCGGGTGATGAAGTTAAAGTGCTCCATCAACCAGCCCATTTGTTCATGGATGAGATGCAGAATATCCAGAACCTCGCCGTCCTCGACCACCACATCCTCTGAAATCCCCAGCCAAACTATGCCTGATGGGTGGTTAGGTGTTCCTTCGATGATCATGACCACAGCCTGATCGATGTTTGTCGCGCCTGCTGTGTCTTGCGCGTCAGCGATCGGCGTTTGAGGCACACGCCTTTGTTCTTTTTGCTGATCTCCCACTAGTGTTTGCGTGGATAGGACATAAATTCCTGCATCGAGCGGTTGTGTCTTTTCCAGGAATGCGCGTAAGGCACGCCATGTCTGCAGGTGCGCGAAATTTTGTGCCAGGTGGGCTGCCTGTGCGCCGGCAGATGCCTGCTTATGGATGTTTTCATCCTCTTCATCGAAGATTTTGAGCAGTACTGCCTGGCTGGGGACAATCTCAGAAATCGCTTGAGCCAGCGCGTGCAGGGATTTCTCCAGCGGTAGATCGGAAGGCATCGAATGGATTGTGGTCTGCAAGCGCCATAACGCTTGCATTCTCTTTGTCAGCTTTTGTGTCTGCTGCGTCTGATGCGCGTAGATTTCGGCGTTCTCCAGCGCAAGGCTTGCCTGGGAAGCCAGAGCTTCGATAAATTGTTGTTTGGCTTCATCAAAATGATCCTTCCTCTGAGAGTGCAAGCAGATCACGCCGCGCACTTCCTCGTGGATTTTTATAGGGGTGAAGAGATAAGAGCCAGGCGTTGAGGAAGCGGTGGCGTTTGTGGAGAGGGAGATCATGCCGCTTTTGGCAGACTTTAGGTTGCCTTGTGCCTTGCGAGACGAAGGGATGAACAGATGCGTTTGTTTACTCGATAGAACTCGCCTCAATTGAGGTAAGAGTTCTACATCGAGCCGCTCGCCGTAATAGTGTCGCGACAAACCTGCCAGTGTGGATGCCTCTTTTGCTCTCGAGGAGCGTAACACTTTCTCTGGCTCTTCAAACCAGATCACCGTGCCCCCATCCGCGGCGATGTTTTGCACTGCTTCCTGGTGGATGGTGGAGATTAGTTCTTTGATCTCCAAGGACGCGTTCAGGGCGCGCTGGACGCGCGTCAGATTTATAAAGAAATCCAGTTGTTGCCTCAAGTCTGGATCGGTTTGAGAAAGTAAGGTCTGGCGCTCGATTGCGGTCGCAATTTGAACGGCAGCAGTAGAGATGGTTTGCAGGTCTCCATGAGAGAAAAACCCTACCTTACAGCTACCGACAATCAACTCCCCCAGTTTCTTTCCCGAGGACTTAAGCGGTAGAGCGACCAGAGCACGAATCCCAGCCTCTAGGTAAATACGGTGGTAGAGCGTTTCCCGTTCTGCTTCTTCTTCCAGGTCGAAGTAAAGCAGGTCGTTTCCTGTGCCAAAGGCTGTTTTACGCAGGCGCGGCGATTCGATCGGTGTTATCGCCATGAGTGTGCTTAACCCTGCAGGGAAGCCAAATGTGGAAGCAGTATGCAATTTCAATGTCGTTTGGTCCCTGTCGAGCAGGAGGGCTGCGGCAAAGTCTGCCTCTAAGAGGCGTGCCAGATCCAAAATGGAGAATTTTAGAATCTCATCCGGGGTAGCTGAGGCGCTGGTCAGGCTGGCAATGCGCCGCAGAGTTTCCGCACGCCGCGCTCGCTGCCGTGAGGCTTCGATCAAGAGGGCATTTTCGATCAGGGCTGCCGCCTGGCCGGTCAAGATGCTCAAGAGGCGTAAATCGCCAGCCTCGAAAGGTGAGGCGTCCAGTTTGTTGGCGACTTGTAAATACCCCAGGTTTCGCCCACCACTCAGGAGAGGAACCAACACGGTCTGCTTTATGCCGGCGGCCTCTGCCAGGTGATGCAGTTTTAGGGACTGAAGGCGTGTGTCTTGGACCGCGTTCGTAGCGATGAGCATATCCCCGCTGAGCCAGAGTCGTTCCCCTGCCGTCCCAGGGTGCAACATGGTTTGGTACCACTCAACCACATTGGCGTGCAAGCCATAGAATGGGTTTTGGGCTTTGAGTGTCCTGCTGCTCTCGTCGTAAAGTAGAAATCCAGCCACTTGTACCTTTAGAGTTTGGGCAATGAGCTCTGTAAGGTGCGCAAATAGCTCTTTTCGATCCAGCAGGCGTTCGGTAACCTGTGCCAGGCTGGCAAGGCCACTGAGTTCATCAGCTCTTTTCTGCTCGTGTGTGTACAGGCGCGCGTTGTTCAACGCCCGGCTGGCAAAGTCACCTAAGAACTGCAGGCGCTCAAGGTCGTGAGCATCAAAAGCTTTCGCCCTGGCAGACCAAACTTCGAGCGTCGCTACTATTTCGCCCGCCATGGTTATCGGAACACCAAGATACGAAAGGAAAGGCCCGGCGATATCCTCTGTTCCGCCAGTGTTAAGCGGAGAATCTCTCAGGTCATCCACGATAAGCGGCTGAAGGGTCTTGACCAACAGCCCGCTCAAGCCTTCGCCGCTCCGATAGCGCACCGCAGATTGTTCCACCCGATCTTTTGTGCCTGGCATGCGTTTCAAGCGATAAGGCACCAAGTGTTGTTCTTCGTTCTCCCACAAACATAGCCCATACGCATCCGCGGCGATCAATCGTTCTACGCTTTCGAGAACAGCAGTGATCGTGGATCGTAGGTCAAGGCTGGCAACCAGGGATTGTTGCATGTCCAGGATCGCGCGAAGCCAATCGGAAAAAGCGCCTGCTCCGTCTGCGATTTCGGGTATCCGTTCTCCTGCGGGGCTTGGCTCATCGCCGCGCGTCCTTACTGAAGGCTGTGCCAGGTTCCATAGTGGGCGATGCAGGGAGACGAGTATTGCCTCTTCACCGTGCTTGCCATTGGAGAGGGGGAGGCTGGAACGATAGGAGCGCGCTTCGATGTATTCACCGTTGATAAAGAGCCCTGCCGTACCTTCGGATGCGCATAATTCCAGAAAAGCTTCTTTAGGCCTGACACGCCGGGCGCAGGCCTCTATGCCCGGCAAGGTGGGGCCTAGCTTGAACAGCTGCAAGGCATTCTCATTGTAATAAGCAATTCTTCCTCCTCGGCGTATCAGCAAAATACCATCGTGATGAGGGGACAGGAATTTAGTTCGAGAATCGCCCGTTTCACCAGTAGATGAAGGAGGTTTCCCCCTACTTCGCCTTATCGCCCATACCGGAATCAATACCAGTCCTGCTCCCAGGAGGGTCAAAAATATTCCGAGTACCAGTAGGCTAAAGGTGATGTTCATGATCATCTGAGCTTCGCCATTGCGTAAGAGGATTTGCGGGTGGCTTTTTCGGCTATGGTTGGCTCATTGGGATGCTTTGCGTCGTGCTTCAGCTGCCAGCTCCGTGATCTCGCGAATATCTGCAAACTCATATTGAGAAGGCGTAACTATGCCCAGCGCCAGGCGCATCAAGGGCGTTTTCACTTCACGGTTGTGTGCATCCTGAGTGATGATGAATCCCTTCTCGCGATCCAGGAAGTTGTAATGGGATTGAATCTCCGCGTCGAACCGTTCTTTCAACCTCTTGCAAAGTTCGGGGGCAGATTGCTCGGTCGTGATGATGACAAAGTTGTCCCCTCCTGCGTGGCCGATGAAATCATTCATGGTTCCCAATTCGTCCACCACTTCGCCAATCAGCATCGAAGTAAAGCGAAGCACGTCATCGCCGGCCACAAAACCATACACCTCCTTGAAGGCTTCGTAAAATAAAATGCGGATGTCAATGAAAGCCCAACCCTGCAGGCGGATGATTCGGCGGAGTTGTTCCTCGATGAGTCGCCCGGCCGGCAACCCCGAGCGCGGATCCGTGAGGCTCTGTTGTTCGGCGCGCTCGATGGCGCGCTGCACACGCAATTTAAGTTCCTCGATGTCGAATGGCTTGGTGATGTAATCGTCTGCTCCGAGTTCAAGGCCCTGAAGTTTGTCGCTGCGTTCGTCCTTTTGAGTCAAAAAGATGATGGGCACATGGCTGGTACGAGTGTTGGTGCGCAAGATGCGACACACCTCGAAGCCATCGATATCTGGCAACATGATATCCAGCACAATGAGATGTGGCAGGGTGTGGCGTGTTTTTTCCAGTGCTTCAGAGCCCCTTAGCGCAGTATCCACTTCGAAGTTCTGGTTGGTGAAGAAGATGCGTAGCATGTTGGAGATGTCGATGTCGTCTTCGACAATGAGTAGCCGGGCTTTGCTCATAATCAGCCTCCCTTAATGGAGTTCATTAATAAAATCATCAATTTGCAACTCGGCTTGCATTTTAGAGCAGTTGCCGCAATTGTCCAAAGGCTTGCATGGCATCATCATACCATAATCGCCAGAGCGATTGGCAAATATTCTTGTTAGGATGATTTCAGATCAAGCGTGTTGGTGAAGCTACCAGCTTAGAGAGGGGGTCTCACCAGGGCGGGGATAGAGGCGGGGGTGCAAGTGCGAAAACGGCAGCTTGTGGTGATCGCTTTCCTCATACCTGACATCGTGGTCGATCACCCGCCTGTCTTTCGAGGCAAACAAAACGACATCGGACTCGATGGTGCGTGCTGGAAAGATGACCATGCCAGAGCCCAAACGGCAGTTGTGCCCGACACACCCTCCCAATACAGGACGGTTTGCCAGACTCAGAACGCCGTTGCCATCCGTAGCGCGCAACGGCGTTTGTAGGAGGTTGAAATCGGTAAACGTAGAGCCAGCGCCAATGAATGTGTTGCGGCCGATCACGCACATCTGTAAACAGGTGTTTTGCGCCACCATGCTGTTGTCCATGATCGTGGTCATAAACAACGATGCGCGGAAGGGGAGGAACGAGCCATCGCCAACCACAGAGAGCATGAGTTGACAGTCTTGAGAGATGTTGACATTATCTCCGATAATACAGTTCTCGATGATTGCCCCGGCATTGATCGTCACGTTGTCGCCGATTGTGGTTGGTCCGTGGATAATGGCATGTGGATCGATGACGCAATTGCGCCCAACGCGTACCAGCTCCGAACATTCCAGCACCTGTCTCCCTTCATACATGGCTTTCGAAAGGATTTTCAACTTGAACCAAGGTTCTTTCTTCAAGCGCTCTTCAAAGCGTGCTCCACGCGTGAACAGGCCAAAGACGACGTCCGCGATGAAAATATGCACCCAAGAGTCGATTGCCAGCATGCTGCGCAGGGGAACTTGAAACACCAGGTCGCCTTGTTCGAATGCCATATAAGTGGGGACATGATAATAACCTGCCTCGATGGGCTCCAGGTCGATGACAATGGGTTCGACGTTTTCGATAGAGGTAAAGTCCATCTCTCCTCGCCTGACCCCCTGGGGCAGGTACCACAATTCGGCGAAATAAACGTCTCCAGCCTGTTGATATGAGGTTGCCAATGGTAAGGCATGCTCGCGAAAGGCGGGGTCGTTGGCCGAAAATGCCGCTCGACAGGCATGTGCTTTTTTCATTGCCACGCTCAGAAAGGCGTGCAGGGCTTCCTCATCGAAAAACAAATTGTCACGGTAAACGATGCAAGGTTCGTTGATTTCCGGCAGAGTGTCCCCTGCTTTTAACTCCAACTCTTTGGTTGTAAAGGGCGCCAGTACATCCCTCTGATGCAGCCAAAGAGGCTTGTTTTGCACGCGCAGGTCCCGTGCCCTTTCATTGAACGGGTGGATAAACCGAGGGTCTTGTAGGATGATCTTATACATCTTTAGACCACTTGCAGCGCCGGAAGATTGGCGTCCTGGTGATCGAGGAACGCTTTCAAGCACGTAGCGAATTTTTCTGGCTCATCGAGCATGATAAAATGCCCTGCTTTGGTAAAGCGGATAATGTTTGCTTGAGGTACGCCCTGCTGTATGAGTTTCCATTGTTCTGGGTGGACAACGATGTCTTTTTCACCATAAATGCCCAATACGGGCACTTGAATTTGTGAAAGCTGTGGGCGCAGGTCTGTCCGTCGTAGCGAGGCGATGCTCAATAAAAAAGACTCCAGGGTGGTCCGCGATAGGTCTCTTATCATCATCTCCGGCCATCGTTTGTCCTGGGAATACCAAGGCGCCAGGAGGTGAAAGCCGAGCTTCAGAATCCAAAGATTGTGGTAGATCACATATGCCACCGCACGTTGTCCAAAGAGTTTGAGCAGTAAGGATAACGATGAACCGACGATCGGTGACCCCACGACCACAACTTTGGTTACCCGATGAGGATACTGTGTCGCTACCCATAAGCTCACGGTGCCTCCCATGCTGTGACCTACCAGAGGTGCACGCTCGATACCAAGTTGCGTCATAAATTGGTCAACGAGCGTGACAAAATCTTTCACGGCAAAGGATGGGCGCTTGGTGTCGGATTCGCCAAAACCCCAGAAATCGAGTGCGTAGGTGCGGAAATTACGCCCCAGATCGGTCATGGTCTCCTGCCATAAGCCCCACGAGCCTAGCCAACCATGCAAAAGGATGACTGGGCGTCCACGCCCAAAGACTTCATAGTGAATGATCCCTTGATCGGTCGTAAAAGAAGGCACTTTATTGTTCTTGGGTGTCTAACTCGTCCAGGATGCTGTAAAGCAGTTCCAATAAAACTTTTTTCACCGATTCCTTGTCCGTTGCCACGCAAGGTAGGAGTTTTACCTTCGAGTTGAGGCGCAAGGCGATGCGCATGTCTTGCATATCCCAGGCGTCAGCTAGGTCTTGCTTATTGGCTGCCACTAGATAAGGAGTCGGCGCGTAGGCACGGAAGGTCTCTAGAATGCTACGCGCTTCGCGAAAGGTTTCTGGGCGCGTGCTATCCACCATTACAATGAATCCCAGCATGCCTTCGGAAAGGATCTCCCACATGAAGTCGAAGCGCTTTTGCCCGGGAGTGCCAAACAGATAAAGCACAAGGTCTTCATCCACAGTGATGCGCCCGAAATCCATGGCTACGGTCGTGTTTTCTTTGACCCGGTCCTTAGCTCTGGAGATCTTGCGCTCCGTCGAAACGACATCGATTTCACTGACCGTGCGGATGAATTCGGTCTTTCCGGCGTTGAAAGGTCCTGTGATGACCATTTTGACAGTTTGCATATTAAGGTTGAACCTCACCTTGCCATGTGTTTAGCACCCTGCTTATAGCGAGCGTATGCGCTGGATCAGGCGGTTGACCAGGGAGCGCTTTTCGGCCGCGCTGGGTTGAGTCATCGGGATTTGCGCCGCCTGAGGCATTTGCATGGCCGGCATACCCACAGGGCGCACAATTTCTACCAGCCCTGCCTGAAGCAGTCCATAGACAATACGGCGCAAATCCAGTTCGTTCAGTTTGGCAGCTTTGGCAATTTGGCGCATGGTGTTGCGTGGCGAAACGTAATTGATTACCCGCCATTCGTTGGCGCTCAAATTGAAGTTGCGCATGTTTACCCCGGGTCGTTCGGTGAATTTTAGCGCCATATCTAGATTGGGAATCTCGTCTTTGAGATGTTCCCACTCTTTCATCTTGCGCGTGTTCTCGATGATGATGTTTTCCAAATCAACTTTTAGAGTGATCTTACCGGCGGGTGGGGGTTGGTCGTTT
Organism: Anaerolineae bacterium; assembly: GCA_037439525.1. GTDB lineage: Bacteria > Chloroflexota > Anaerolineae > Anaerolineales > UBA4823 > JBBIVW01. The sequence goes on along the minus strand of JBBIVW010000003.1, from coordinate 203,080 downwards.
TCGAACTGAAATATCCCCTGAGGCCAGGCGAACAGAAGATTCAAGATGTTGACGTAATGTTCAGCCAGAGCAGCCAGGATTTCTTGCTGAGACAGGTAATTGGCGTTAATGAGCAACAGACCAAGCTCCTTGTCGCTCATTTGGGCGGCGCGCGCTTGGATCATGCGATACTGCGCCGCGGTGATTTTTCCGGCGCGATACAGCACCGCTCCCAGGTCGCTCGGTTGGCCCTGGATGTGGGCATACGCCAGCTTGCCTTCTTTGAACCAGATGAAGACAGTTTCGTGCGCGCCTTCAACCTTGAGCGCCCCTGTTTTTTGCGCCAGGTTGATGAGGTTGAGCAGTTGTATCACAGAAAAGTCGCGTAGATTACCCTTCAGTGCCATATAGCCTCGGGTGCACTCGCAGTTTCAGCGAGCCCTGAGAAGGAATATGAAGATTATACTTGTTTGCCATGCTCGCGTCAATTAAACGCAACGCTTTCAACCCTACAACTTGGTAAGTTACCCGTTTTCCCCTTAGCGTATAAATAAAAAAGCACCTTTTGAAGGTGCGTTTCTGGATTAGCTCCTCGACCAGGACTCGAACCTGGAACCTAGCGGTTAACAGCCGCCCGCTCTGCCAATTGAGCTATCGAGGATTATCGGCTTTGGGATTATATACGCAAGCTATTGCCGTGTCAAGCCTTGCGCTTACGACCCAGCCATGCATGATGTATATTCTTTTTCTTCGCGCCCCTATCTAAACCTCCAATATGTGGAGCTTGGCTGGCGCGGACTGCGGCAGGTTGCATACATCAATCTATAAAAGATATGTTGGGGTGGCGAAAAACCGAGAGTCAAGCGTGAAGCTGGGGTCTCTTAATTACTCCTTGTCCACTTTGGAGCTGACTTCCGCTTCTTTTTTCTCGGCGGTGTGGCTATTGCTGTCATCTGCATTCTTTTTATCGTGTGCAGAACTCCTGCCTGCGCCTGACGAGGAGCGGTGATCGGTGGAATAGAAGCCCGAGCCTTTGAACACAATGCCTACCGGCTGATAGACTTTGTGCAGGCTTTTTCGATTGCACTCTGGGCAGCGCGTGAGCGCTGCTTCGTTGAAGCCTTGTTGCTTCTCGAATTGCACACCACAAGAGTCACAACGATAAATATAGATTGGCATGGCACACCTCAGATTCGCTAAAAGTGGTTTTTAGCGTTCAGTGATTATAGCGTACAGAGGGCGCGCTGACAAGAGGTTTACAGAAGTTTTATACGAAACTCTTACAATCCAGATTTTGGCGTCAGGGTTTTGGTGTCAGGGTAGGTGTAGGCGTCGGAGTCAAACGCGCTTCTGCCATGGTTCTCCACTCGTCGGGATAGCTTCCCTCCGGCAGATCGAGCAACGCCAGCCAGTCTTTGCGCGCCGCCGATTTATTCCCCAAAGCCTCATACACCTGGGCGCGCCAGTAATACACTAGGGCAAGCTGTGCATCGCTATCGGCCAGGCTTTCGCAAAAGATCAATTGATCCAGCGCCTCTTCCTCTCGTTCTGCCGCGAACAACCCTCTGCCGATGTAGAAGTTTATTTCAAAAGTGCCGGGGTTGCTTTGGTTGGCGATTAAGAAATCGTTGACTGCTTTTTGGCCTTCGCCCATTTCCAGGTACGCTTTGCCTCGCCACAAATATACTTCCTTGAGGTTCGGGTTCAATTCCAGCGCTGTGTTTAGCGCCTGTATCGTCTGGCTATATGCTTGAGTGTACAGCAGTGCCTGCCCATAAATCAGCCAGCCGTGCGCATCTTCTGGAGCGTATTGAAGATAGACCTCTAAGGCCTGCGTCGCCTCATCATAGGCTTCGTTTTTTACCGCGGCTTCTGCCAGAATGCGGTAGCCAGGCAAGGAGGTCAGGTCGAGCTGATGAGCGCGGCGCGCGTTGGAAAGCGCTTGCTCATAGTCCTCATTCGCCAGGTCGATTTGAGCCTGATACAAGTAAACCAGCGGAGATTCTGCTGGCAGATGTTCTACTGCTTCTGCCAGATATTCAGCCGCGGCTTCTATGTCGCCTTCTTCTAAGGCATAGCTTACCAACTCCAGGTAAGCCTCTGCCAGATTGGGGTCTTTCTCGAGAGCCAGTTGAAGGTCTGCGGACACATCTGCCTTTGGGTCAATGATGCGTTGCACGCGCGCTCTACCCAGGTAGGCTGGGGCAAAATCCGCGTTGGCGTTTATCGCCGTGTTGTAAGCCTCAAGCGCTTGGACGTACTGCTTTTGCAAGCGATAAATCTCTCCGATATAGAAGTGGACATCGGCTGCCAGGGGTTCGCTTTTTACGAGTTGTTGAAACACCTCGAGCGCTGTGGAGTAGTCGCCGCGCGTAAAAGCAGTCAACCCAACGCGGTACGCCTCGCTCACATGCGGGGTGTTTACATATAAAGGTGTAGGCGTATAAGTGGCTTTCAGTAAGGTCCATAATGGCGGAGGGCCGGAAAATGTGGGCGTTGGTGTGGCGGGTCTGGGGGTGTAGTTGATTGGCGTTGGCGTATAGGTAAACGTGGGTGAAGGTCCTGCTGTGCTCGTGGGGATGATGGCAACGGGGGTGCTGGAAAGCTCACCAATGGTGAGGATTCCAAAAACGATCAATCCTATGATCAGAAGAACCCCCCCTACCAGAAAGCCCACGCGCACCAGTGGTAGGTTCCAGGCTTTCTCTTTTGGCACTTCTTGCAATTTGACCTTCCATTGGCGTTTGATCAAAGGCATAGGTTGAATGTCCTCATCGGACTTCATCGCGCCTAAAAGCACCAACCCCTTTTTGGCGGCCTGGTTTTGAGGATCGAGGTTGAGCGCAGATTTCAAGCAATATATCTGCTCTTTCTTCGTATCGACGACTGAACTGAGCCACAGCCAGTATTCGGGGTTGTTCTTATCCGCGCGCAGCAGGCGCGTGAGTAGGTCTTTGGCGCGATGTCTCTGCCCTTGTTCGAGCGCCGCGATAGCCTCTTGCAACATCCTGTCTTCAGGCATATCTTCTTCCCATTTGCCAGATGCTCACCTGCATCTGGAGTGCTGGCTCATATTTTAATGGGGAAATGAAAAGTTCGAGTCTTCAGATTTGAAGGGTGGGATGCTTCGAGATTCTAATTGCGGGTGATGGCCGCCTGTTCATCATCACGGTATCTCTAGCAAATAGGAAATTGGCTCTCCATCCAAGGTGAAGGTCGGGGTGAATCCCAGCAGCGCGGCGATCGTGGGGGCATAGTCCACCACATGCACTGCGGGTAGAGGCTGATCATCTGGAGGTACACCTGCCCCTAAAACAATGAAGAAAGGCCGCATTTCAGCAAGCGTGTGATCATAACCGTGTTGACCATAAAGGCGCGCAGGTGCAAAGACCTCATCCTTCCCACGCCAGCCATCCAGGTGATATCCTGGAAAAGCTTGGACGAATACATCGCCCGAGTTGAGGTGGTTGAGATAAATTGCCTCCAAGTCTTCCTGCGCCAGCACTCGCTGAAACACCGGTTGTCCTGTGCGTTCATCGATTAGCCCTCTGAACAACTCGATGATCTGTGCCTGAATCTGTGCGTATTCGTCCTGTTCGACAATGCCGTTGCGTTCGTCGCCTTTCAAGTTGATGTAGATGTGCGCTGCGCCACCGGATGCCACGGCGAGCGCCTTGGACTGATCGACGACCACATAATTACGTTCATCTAAGGTGAGCAACCCGGCTTGTTCTAGTAGGGTGTTGACATATACCGTGGTGTGCACAGGCGCCATGCCATGATCAGATACTAGAAACAGCGTAGTTTCGTTCAAATCTAACGCCGTGGCTATTGTGGCTAACGCCTGGTCGGCGCTTTTCACCGCTTCGAGAAACAGGGGATTGAATTGCTTGACGCGTCCCGCATTGTTTTCCGAGTGAGGCGCCTGGCTTACCCCGTAGATGTGACCTGCGGCATCGAAGCCATCCTGCCAGGCGAAGAGCACATTCGGCCGGTGGGTGGTGTATAACCATGCCGTAACCTCAGCCATCCAGCTTGCTGCACGCTCAATGAGGTACAGGTTCTCTTCTGGGGTGATCCAGTTGTGTTCCACAGCGTAGGAATCCGCTCCTGCAGGGAAGTAGCCAAATCGCTGGTTGATTTCCTCTAGGAGCGAGCGCGGGCTGGCTGTGTTGTGATAGACCCCGCTATAAAACAAAGAGACACGCCATTGCTCATCCTTCGTATAAATGTTTTGCACAAGGAAATCTGCCCCTGCCACTTTTCGGGGGAGGAGCAGGACTTCTCCCCATTCATCCACATGTAGTGAGACTGCGTTCTTGTCGAACGCGCGGCGCACATTGATGGTCGCCGTATCGTAATTCGAGAGGGCATCATCCTGACTGTCACTCACATAGATATACACGCGCGCGACCTGCCGGATGACAAAGGAACCCTCCAATGGTGGGCTAAAGGATTGAGGCGCCTCCCCCGACCATGTGGATAGCACTTCCTGAAGAAGGACCTGTTCCAGTTTGGAATACGCATCGCGGATGCCGTAACCAACGGTCAGGTCTGCGTTCTGAGAAGGGTTGGCTGGAGAACATCCTACGAAGAACAGGCAGGCGCTCTTCAAACCAGCCTTGGAAGCAGACACCCAGATGGGTTCTACGCCTTCCAGAAGTTCGTTGTACCCAAGGCGATACCAGTAAAACGAATCCGCAGGGTGATGAAAGGCATTGGACACAATCCCATGCCGATCGGGATAGACTCCACTGGCGATGCTGGCTTGCGCCGGAGCCGTCAGGGAGGGGTCAACGCTAAGCGCGTATTCTGCATAGGCGCCTTGTTGCCTCAGTTCGGCGAAGTGTGGCAGGTATCCCTGGTCAATCAGTGCATATACTGTATCTGCGCCGCCTCCATCCCAGGAAATCACCACCACGGATTTTTGCACCGAAGATGGGGTTTCTGTCGGGGTAGTGGTTGGAGCAATAGTAGGAACGCCATGGGTAAAAGTGGGTGTTGGATTGCTTTGGCAACTGCCAACAATGAAAAGGGCTATAAGCGTTGCTAAGCATTGCACCCTCATGGCCGCTAGATTCCTGGCAAAACCTGCACTAATGGTACCGGAGTGAACACTAACAAGAACACCAGAATACCGATGAGGGCGATCAGGCGGCGACGAGGGTCGAGTTGCGTGATCTGGTCGAGCGGTTCGGCATAGATGCGCCCCAAAATAAAGATCAGGAAAGCCCATAGCCACCAACCCGACCAGACAAACCCCAGCAGAACAAGCGCGCCCAGGATGAAGGGCATAAGAGATTTGGCCTTTTTCCCCAACAGCACGTAGATCACATGTCCTCCGTCCAGTTGTCCGGCGGGTATCAAGTTGAGCGCAGTTACCAGCAGCCCTGCCCAGCCTGCCCAGGCGATGGGGTGGATTAGCACATCCATCCCTCCAATAGGGAGTGGTTGCCCGGTGAAGAAATAGCGCACCCAATAAAGCCAGGGGGGCAACCCTCCATAACTATTGGGCTCAGGTAAAAGCCTGCCAAAGACCAGGTATTTAGCAAACAGGTAGAGCAGCGAATTGCCTTCGAGTTGAAACCCCTGTCCTGCAGAAAGGTGAATCGGTTCGATGTGAGAAAGGGAAAGCCCGTAAAGCAATACGGGTATGGCGACCACCAATCCTGCAAGCGGCCCGGCAATGCCTATGTCCAACAAGATGCGCTTGTTCTTGGGCGGCTCCTTTAACTGGATAAATGCGCCCATGGTCCCAAAGGGGCTCAGGGGGAACGGGATGAAATAGGGTAAGGTGACTTTTGTGTGATGAAATCGCGCCGCCAGGTAGTGCCCGAATTCGTGCGCCAGCAGAATGGCGAGCAGGCTAATGGCAAAGGGGATGCCCTTGGGCAGGCTGCGTAAGATCGAAAGCATCAAATCTGTCGTCGTTGCAGGAACTGGCCCTTCATATGCAGACAAGGCTCCAGCAAAGATCACACTGAGAAGCGTCAGTAGGAACAAAATTAGGTTGACTAGTCCATTCGAGGGATGCGGGTTGATCGTGCCGTCAACCAGTAGAACTGCATGTTTATCGTCCTCCTGCCTAAACAGCGGGGTAATGCCCAGGGGATGTAGAAGTTTTGCCATTTGGTCGTACGCCTGATCTGCTTCCATATACAACATTCCCCGGTAACGTACCAAGTACCTGGCTTGAGCTGTGCCTGCCGTGATGTCTTCGATGCGTAAGAAACGCGCCACAATGGGTGTATAGTTTTCAAACTCATTTATGTTCATAATCATTCCATAATCCGTTATGCTGATCTCGCCGGGAGGAAGACCGGCTTGGGTTGTACCAGAAAGAAAAAGCTGGCGGGAGCGGATGGGAGTCGAACCCACCACGGCTCGCCACGCGACCCGTCACCGGTTTTGAAGACCGGGGAGCCCACCGGGACCCAACCACTCCCTCGCCATATAAGCATACCCCAAGGACGATATTTCCACAAGGTTTTTTCGCCAGATGAAGGTGAACCCTCAGGAAACCGCCGGGCTTAGGGGTGTTTGAGAGGTTGAATGGTTTTGCCCCCTCAGATACGCACAGACATATAGAAATGGCGCAAGCTTGGCATCTTTGCACTTCGAGTATAAACCTCGACCGGTTTCGATATACGTCAGGGCTCACCTCCCTTTTTGTATTTCTTCGATAAAGGGCAACCAGGCGCTTACATTGCTACCGTTTTTCAGGCGTAAATAGTAAGTACGTGCCAATTCTCCTTGCTGTTCCATGTTGAGGCTGCTCAAGCCCCCACCCTTTTCTGAAATTTCTTGCAACCCTTTTTCACCGCCAAAATCATATACATTTTCTTTATTGCGGAATTGGGCATAAAGCGCCAGGGCCAGGTAACGCCAGCCCAGCCTCTGGTACTGCCAGGCATGAGTAAGCTCGTGGATCAGCCAGGCGAGTTTGTAGAATTCGGCGTGTTCTGGGGGCAGGACGTTCTGAGCAAGCCGGATGGGAAAATAGCAGTGGTTTCCCAGGGTGATGGCGTTAGGCGTGCCTGTGTAGGGAATGCGTTTCAGCCAACATCCCAAGCGGTGCACATGATTGGGGAAGGAATTGCATTCATGAATGCGCAGGCGCGCATAGTCGATCTGTTCGGCGAAGACTAAAAAGGCTTCCTGGATTTCCCAGGGATAAAGTGCTCTGCTAATGGGGGTGCATCCAGCATCCATCTGACTGCATGGTTATATATACCATGAAATCATTTGGAGTCTTACTCGGAAAGAGGCCGTTTATGAACAAGGTCGTGTCAACTCTTATTCAGTCGTATTTGTGAATCTTAAAGCCATTCTTGCTGTTTCTAATCATCGCCGGTTCTTCGAGTGAAATGGTTCGTCATACTTATTTTTTCGGTTATCTGGTTCGTTGCACTCTAAAAAATAAGCCTCATGGGTTGTTGTACTAACCGTTCCTCACCAGTCAAGTAGAACCTCGCTGACTAAGCGCCAGCGTCCAGGATTGCTCTGATGAGCGCGCCGGTCCTGCCCGTAACGTTGCCCGATCCCGATCTAAGGCGAACACGCGCCTCGTTGGAGCTAAGCACACGCAAACCGTCATACACCGGCCCCCAGTTACCGGAAAACGGAAAAAGGCTTTATGCAGATAAGCATCCTCAACCTGTTTCCCGGAAACTTCACGGTTGACTATTGACGATTTCCCTTGCCTTTGCTAGAATGCGCATATTTATTCGGCAGGAGGTCGCGATGAATAAGCAAGAGCTTCTTAGCAGGATCAAAGAAGACAAAGTTAAATTTGTTTCGCTGCAGTTCACTGATGTGACCGGCGCAGTAAAAAGTGTCGATATCCCCGCGCAGCGGATCGAAGCCGCATTGGAAGATGGTGTTTGGTTTGATGGCTCGTCGGTGGAGGGCTTCGCGCGCATCCAGGAAAGTGACATGCGCCTGGTGATCGATGCTCAGACGTATGCTGTTTTGCCGTGGACGCCACAGGAGCTGCGCCGCGGCAGGGTGTTTTGCGACATCTTCCTGCCAGATGGCTCCCCTTTTCCAGGCGATCCACGTGGTGTGCTCAAACGTCAATTGGCTCAATTAGGAGAGAGAGGATGGGTATATAACGTCGGGCCTGAGCCCGAATTCTTCCTCTTCAAACACACAAACTCGGAAACCATCCACCCGGTACCTCATGATGTCGGTGGATATTTCGATTTCTCGGCCAACGATGAGGCGGTGCAGGTGCGCACCGAATTAATGGAAGCCCTGAAAATCATGGGCCTGGATGTGGAGATGGGACATCATGAAGTCGCCTTGGGCCAACATGAGATCGACTTTCGCTTTGCCGACGCGTTGCAAACCGCGGATAACGTACTCACCCTGAAGTACACGGTAAAGGCCATCGCCGCGCAACATGGTCTGGTTGCTTCTTTCATGCCGAAACCGATCTTTGGGATCAATGGTTCTGGGATGCATTGCCATCAGTCTTTATTCAATCAGAGTGGCGAAAATTTATTTTTCGATGCCTCAGATGTGTATCGCCTTTCAGGAATTGCCTACGGCTTTATTGCGGGTCAATTGAAACATGCTCGCGCCTTATCCGCAGTGGTTGCCCCCACCATCAACTCGTATAAACGCTTGGTGCCTGGCTACGAAGCCCCCGTGTACGTTGGTTGGGCGCAGATCAATCGTTCGGCGTTGGTGCGCATCCCCCACTACACTAAAGGGCGTGATCAATCCATTCGCGCCGAACTGCGCTGTCCAGACCCTTCGGCAAACCCGTATCTGGCTTTTAGCGTGATGTTAGCTGCCGCGTTGGATGGCATCGATCATCAGCTCAAGCCCCCAGAACCTCTCAATCATGTCAATGTGTACCATCTTACCCCTGAGGAGCGAGAAGCGCGTGGCATCGAACAACTCCCCGGGTCTCTCGCTGAAGCCACGCGCGAGCTCGAGCAAGATGCCGTGTTGAAAGCTGCTCTGGGAGAGGAGATTTTCAACGCCTTCATGCGTGCCAAGTGGGCTGAGATCGAGGAGTACCGCACGCGCGTCTCCGATTGGGAGGTGGAGCGCTACCTGGAACAGGCTTGAGGCGAAAAAATCTTACTGCGAGTCTGCGCCTCGATTCGAAGGGTGCATAGTTTAATCACTTGCCGTGAGGCGCGCCACCATACGGCAGAAGGCACATTCACCCGGCGCTGTAGTGGGTTGGCCGCAACCCGGGCAAGTGTGTAATTCTTCCTCCTGTAGGCTCTGATAAGTGGAAAACAACCCGGATTGCTTTGCCTCCAGGAAGGAGAGGTAGAAACTTAGCTTTGCTCCAGGTCGATCCGCTTCCAGGCTGTTGAGCAGGGCTTTGTAATAGATGGTTTTCGATCCCTCAGCATAGGGGCATTCATCGTATATGTAAGCGATGCCTCTCAGCAAGGCGTAAGCCGCTGTCTCGCGCTCGTAGATGCGGCACAGCGGTTTGGCCTTTTTTACCAAGCCAGGATGGTGCGCTTCCAGGACGGGGCTTTGCCGCGCCAGATAGCCGGTTTGCCAAGTGAGTGTATTGCCGAAGAGCACAGCTGCTTCATCATCCAAGTTGTGACCGGTGACCAGGACATCATAACCTCCCTGGCGTGCGGCACGATTCATGATATGCCTCTTGACCAGGCCACATACGGAACATGGCTTTCCTTTACCGCGTTGTGAGCGCTTTGCCATTTCAGGGATGGATTCACCGTATATCTGGGGCACATTTTCGACAAGCAGGTGCAGGTTGCGTTCCGCGGCGAAAGCTTGTGTGAGGTGCAACGACTGGTCGGAGTAATGCACCCCGCCATCGATCCCCAAGCCGATGTACAACCCATCTGCTGTGTAGCCAATTCGCCAGAGTATGTCCCACAATGATAAAGAATCCTTGCCGCCAGAGACGGCCACCAGAATGCGTTCATCGGGAGTGAACATGTGGTATTTTTCGATGAACCGTTGCACTTGTTCGGGAAGCCAGATCAGAAAATGTTCCTTGCATAGCGCCAGCTTGTGCTGGCGCATGTTTATGGCTGCTTTTTCTCCACACTTTCGACACTTCATAAAAATCTACTCCATACCGATAAGGCACTTATCTTGAACCGAGCTGCGCTCCTCCAGATATAACTGCAATGAGCTTAATGCGATCGCCCTCTTTCAATATTTCGTCTTCGGTGATCATCTCGCCCTCGCGCGTGGCGAGAAAGGCTTCCGGCTGAAGCCCCAACTTGAGTAATGCCTGACGCAGCGTCATGCCGGCATGGACTTCATATTCCTGTTGGCGTAAGGTGATTTTGACGCTCATCCGATCCTTTCGGGGAGGCTTTCTTCAACAACGTTTTGCGCGGAAAGGAACGTTAGAATCAGGCGGTTGACCAACTTGGGTTTCCCTATGTGAGGCTGGTGACCACAATGGGCCACGCGGACCCCTTTGGCTTGCGGGATGTGCTTGCTCAGCCAAGCAAAGGAAGCCGGTTGGAGTGTTAGATCCTTTTCCCCCCAAATGATCAGCGTTGGAGTGGAGACGGATTTTAATAAGGGCGAGAGGTCTTGAATGCTGGTGGGAATGCGGAGAATATGAGGCGAGGCGCGTTTGTAATCCACGGCGATTTGGCGCCGCGCCTGAGGTGAAAACTGCGCCGCGTTGATTGGATCCCAGCCAAGCAAAAAGTCAATCAATTCTAAGGAGACCATTTCCAAAGCTTTTGCACCCCACTCTGGGCGTCGGTTGATCCATTGAAGAAGCGGGGATAGTTGGGATGGTGAAAACAATGGATCGATCAAGACCATTTTGTCCAGGTTTTGCGGTTCGCGCAGGCTATATTGAAGAGCCAAGTACCCTCCAAAAGAGTGTCCAACGATAGAAAAGGGGGGTCGTATCGGCAGGCTTACCATCCATTCATGGAAGCTCTCGTACAGCTTTTCGCTCGTATAGGCGCTTACTTCGGCAGGTTTGGGGCTCTCTCCATGGCCTAAAAGGTCAACTGCAATGGCTTGATACGCGTAGGAAGCCAGGGCGGGCATCAGATCTTCCCAGTCGTGCAACGAGGCAGCAATTCCGTGCACGAGGATTACCGGGTGTCCTCTTCCCATGACGACATAATGTAAACGTAGCCCTGCGTCTTTGAGACCAGGTTGTGTCGCCACAGCGTAATGGCTGGCTCCAGGAGTTGGGTTGCGACTCAATATCTCAGGCATGGGATTCATCGAAGCGTTTAGCAAGCTCACGCCGTAATATTTTACCGATGAAGGTGCGAGGGAAGTCATCCACGAAAAAGACCAGTTTTGGTACCAGTTCCGGGGGCAAGCGTCGTTTGCAATATTCTATGAGCGATTCCGCGGAGGTCTTTTCTCTACCGAGGATGACAAATGCGACAGGTTGTCCGGCAATCGCGACTACAGCCACTTCCTTTACCTGAGGGACTTCATACAGCACCTCTTCCACATCGCGTGGAAAAGCGGGCTTTCCCGGCTTTTTGGGATACCACATATCCGCTTTGCGCGCGATGATGCGAAAATACCCATCTTCATCTCTAAGCGCCACATCGCCGCTCAACAGCCATCCATCTGAGGACAATACTTTCTTCGTCGCTTTGGGATTTTGCCAATAGCCCAACATCACCTGCGGACCGCGCACTGCCAATTCGCCGATCTGGCCGACTTCCACCTCTTCTCGTCCGCTACGCAGATCGACGATGCGCGCTTCGGTTGAGGGGAGGGGGATGCCAATGCTGCCCACCTTGCGCAAGCCATAGAGCGGGTTGGCGTGTGTCACCGGTGACGCTTCGGTCAATCCATAGCCTTCTACCAGCCGACCGCGGGTTAATTTCTCGAACGCCTCCTGCACTTCTACCGGTAAAGGTGCAGAGCCGCTGATGCAAGCCTTGATTGACTGAATGCCAAACCGGCGCACGCCTGGATAGTCTTTAATCGCCACATACATTTGGGGCACGCCGGGGAAGATCGTCGGGCGATATTTTTGGATGCTGCGCAGGATATCCGCAACCTCAAAGCGGGGCTTTAAGATCAGCGTCGCCCCAAGGGCGATGGGCACATTGAGCCCTGCGGTCAATCCGTAGCTATGCGAGAACGGTAATACACAAAGAAAGCGCTCTTCCCCTTCTTTGGCGTCTGGCATCCAGTGGCGCGTTTGTAGTGTATTCGCCACCAGGTTGTAATGGGTGAGCATTACCCCCTTTGGTTCAGCAGTGGTTCCCCCGGTGTAGATGATGGCTGCAAGGTCACTGGCGAGCAATTCCACTTCTGGCGCTTGCTTACTGTGGGTGTATAACATGCGCATCAGACTGTGGGTGCGTGCGTCCAGAACTATTTTTGCCGTGCTCTTTGCGTGGTTGGAGCTTTTCAACCGGAACAAAGCCCGTTTGTGAAGAGGAAGATAGTCAGAGATTTGGGTGAAGATTACGTGTTTTAGAGGGGATCTTCCGCTCGGCTCCAGGTTCGAGCGGATTTTTTGGATGAGTTGGTCGAATTGCGCCAGGGTAACCAGGTAGCTTGCCCCTGAGTCGTATATTTGTTGGATCAATTCATCTGCTTCTTGGGTTGGGAGTGTGAAAACAGCGACACCGCCAGCTTTGAGTGTGCCGTAAAAGGCGATCACCATTTGAGGCGCATTCGGCAAGACAAGCATGACGCGATCGCCTTTTTCCAACCCTAAAGAACGCAATAAATTCGCAAATCGGTTTACTTCCTGATTGAGGCGCTGATAAGAGATGCGGTTGCCTTCGAATATCAGTGCTGTGCGGCGCGGGAACCGCCGCGCCGCAGAACGCAAAAGCTGGTGCAGGGGCACCTGCGGCACGGCAATGGTGGACGGTACCCCATCGTCATAATAAGGCAGCCACGGGCGCTGCTGCAATAGGAGGGACTGTTGTTTAGCGGTGGTATCCAGGCTGGAGTGCGCCCAATAACGCTTCTCGGACTCCAGGAACCGCGTAATAGCGCGGTTCACCGCCTGGCGGCGTTCGAGCATGACCATGTGCCCTGAAGCGCCTACATCCACCTCTTCCACGATTGGGATGGCGCGAGTGACTTCTTCGTAGAATGGTCGCTCGAACACGACATCCAGGTGGCCTCGAATAACCAGAGTGGGCACCTTGAGGCTGCGAAACAGGTTCCAACCATTCCATGTGCATAAGGTTTGGGTGTAAAAGGCTTTGAGCACATGCGGAGGCGCACCCAACCAATGCCGGGTAAAGGGATAGAACAATCTAAGTAGGTTTGAGGGCAGTCTCAGCAAGGCGCGGAAGAGAGGGTTGAGCTTATACTCTCCCGCCGTAGCGATCAATACCAGGCGCTCCACTTCTTCTGCATGTGCATTGGCGTATTCGGTGGCGATTGCTCCGCCGAAGGAATGTCCGATCAGGGTGATTTTTTGATGCACGCCCAGCCTGGTCAGAGTTTCTTCCAGGTCTTTTACCAGGCGTTGGATGTCATACCCGGAGATAGGCTTATCCGATTGGCCATGACCGCGCAAATCAGCTGCGATCACGCGGTTGGAGGTGGAGAAGTGCTGCAGTTGATAACGCCATTGCGATGCCCATCCCCCAAAGCCGTGGACGAAGACCAGCCTGCGCTCGGCTTGTTCGGGGGCAATATCGATCACCGAAAGGCGGCAGGGTGGTGTCCCCGGAAGGCGAACGTCTTTGCGGTACAGCTCTAAGTCAACCTGCATGGATAAAGTCTACAACATTTGGCTAAATTCGTAAAGCATGGAATTACACGTTTTCCCTCATACCCTCTGGCTTGGGCGGCATCTTTTTAGATGGATGCTATAATCGCGAGCATAGTTAGCCACGGGGAGTCTCGCCTGTGGATTGAGTTTCTTCGCTTACGTTCAGCAAACCACTTGACTCTAAAGGGTAACCAATGGCTGTTTTCCACTGTTCTGTACGCATCAGCTCTAAAGGGAATGCGGATATCCACGACATCACTTCTCAAGTGGAGGAGGCCGTGCGGCAATCCGGTGTACAAGATGGTATCGTCACCGTATTCTGCCCCTCATCCACCAGCGGTGTGACCACGATCGAGTATGAAGTTGGTTGTTTGAGCGATTTACGCCATCTGTTTGACGAAATCGTGCCTCCCCAGGGCGCGTACGCGCATAATACGCGTTGGGGAGACGGCAATGGGCATAGCCATGTGCGCGCCGCGCTGTTGAAAGCCTCATTGACCGTGCCTTTTATCAATCGACGATTGACTCTGGGCACTTGGCAGCAAATCGTCTTTGTTGATTTCGATATCCGTCCTCGCCAGCGAGAACTTGTCGTTATGATCGTTGGGGAGTGAGTCCACACTACGGGCTGAGCTCACCGGACGACGCCGTTTCGCTGGAACGCATGGTGTTGAAAGCCTGAATGGCTACTTCGAGCATGTCCAGCGTCGGCGGGCGCGTCGTCAGGTTCTGCAAAGCCAAATTGGGCGTTACCATCCAACGGACAAGCGGTGAGGTGAGGTTGTTCGCCGCCCAGCGGATGTATTCATAGGCGAGGCTGGCAAGCACCGGAATCATCAGGATGCGAGACACGAGCCGCCAGGCTAAAGGCAGCGGTCCGAGTAGGCTGAATAAAACGACCGAGAGTAGCACCAGGGTCAACAAGAAGGAAGTGCCACAGCGTGGATGTTGCAGTGGGAAGCGCGCCACGCTTTCGGGGGTCAATTCTGCGCCTGCTTCGAAAGCATTGATGGTCTTGTGTTCTGCGCCATGGTACGCGAAGACGCGGCGCACGTCGGGTAACCGTCCAATGGCAAAGATGTACCCGATAAGTAGTCCCAGGCGCACCAATCCCTCCAACAGGTTGCCCCACCAAGCGGTCAGGCTCAAATATCGTTCGCCCAGTTGACCAACAAGCGCGGGAAGGAGGAAAAAAAGTCCAATGCCGATAGCCAAAGAGATGCCCAGGGTGAGATAGAGCCCAGGGCCTTCCAGTTTTTCGTCTTCGTCCGTTTGTGTGTTAGCCGATATGGTCAGAGCGCGCATTCCCAGACCGAGCGCATCCCAAAGGGTGACTAAACCCCTCAAAAAGGGGACCTTCACCAGCTTGCTGCGATAAATCTTCCCCAGTGGTTCCGTGTGGACGACGATTGTTTGGTCCGGTGCGCGCATGGCGATAGCCGCGAAGTGTGTGCCCCGCATCATCACGCCTTCGATAACTGCCTGACCACCATAGTTTGGTAATTTGTTTTCCATGACAAAGGATTGTATTAGTGGATGAATCGCCCGTCAACCCTGCCCGCGTCTCTCTGAGTGAATTCTAAGCTGGCAATGCAACGCGGGCAGGGAAGCGGATCAGGCTGCCCCAAGCACGCCCAGGAAGCGCGCAACCGCTTCGACGCCGCGCAGAAAGGTGGGCAGGTGGATTTTTTCGTTGGGCGCGTGCAAGTTGTCATCTGGCAACCCAAAGCCGGTCAGCACCGATTCTATCCCCAGAATGGTGTGCATCTGGGATACTACGGGTACAGAACCGCCCTCACGACGGAAGACAGGCAACTTCCCCCAGGTCGCTTCCAGTGCCTGGCTCATCGCGCGCACCGCGGGAATGTGGCGGTCGGTGAGTGAAGCCGGCGCGCCCGCCATGGAAATCACTTCCCATTGCACGGTTTTAGGCGCATGCGTTTTCATGTAGGCTATAAGTTGTTGGTGCACTTCTTCAGGGTCTTGATCGGGCACCAGGCGCATGGAGATCTTTGTCATGGCTTTGGCCGGCAATACGGTTTTTGCACCTTCGCTGGTGAAACCGGAAAGCAGCCCATTGACCTCCAGGGTCGGTCGCGCTCCAATGCGTTCGACCGGCGAGTAGCCTTTTTCACCAAACAAAGCCGGTGCTCCGGTTTGCTGGAGGTAAAAGCTATCGTCTAGCGGGAGTCTGGCAAGCTCTCTCCTTTCCTCTTCGTCTAACGGCTTGACACGGTCGTAGAACCCAGGCAAGGTAACCCGTCCATCGGCATCATGCATACCGGCGATCAACTCGCATAGCGCCTGCGCCGGGTTGTGCACCACACCACCATAGATACCTGAGTGGAGATCGTGTTTTGGTCCCTGCACGCGTATCTCGAAGTATGCCAAGCCTCTTAGCCCATAGGTAATGGTGGGAAGCTCCGCGCCCAACATTCCCGTATCGGTGTTCAGAGCAAAGTCGCATTTCAGCAGGACTTTGTTCTCGGCGATGACCTGGCCGAGGTGAGGAGAGCCGATCTCCTCCTCCCCTTCGATCAGGAATTTGACGTTCACCGGCAAGCCACCATTGTTCATCCACGCTTCTACCGCGGAAAGTGTAATGACCACCTGCCCTTTCATGTCCGAAGCCCCCCGCCCGTACAGGTTTTCGCCGCGGCGGGTGGGCTCAAAAGGTGGGCTGTCCCAAAGCTCCAAAGGTTCTGGGGGTTGGACATCGTAGTGGCCATAGATCAATACGGTTGGTTTCTCTGCTCCAGCTTGCAGCCATTCGCCATAGACTACAGGATGCCCCTCTGAAGGTAGGAGGCGCGTGCGTTGCATGCCTATCGCTTCCAACTTTTCGCGCACCCAATGGGCGGCGCGCTGGATGTCTTCTTTGGCTCGCGCATCCGTAGAGATCGAAGGAATACGCACAAGCTGCTTGAGGTTGTCGATAAATGCTTCGGAGTGCGCATGGAAGTAATCGAGAGTCGCGTTCAACTTTGTTTCCATTGAGTATCTCCTGTAAAAGAAATGACGTGCTGATACATAAAACCAGGCTTTATTGTACCCCATGCCCTTCGCTTAGATATTCAGATGCGGTAATGCAGGTGAGGTTGGAGACCTTCATCGTACTTCATTGGCGGTCATAGGTTTGGGCTGATGGAGTTTTATGGTTGGAGCCATTTTCGATTGACGGCCTTACATCATATTGAGCTCCTCTGTAAATGATGAGCCTCGATGCCGGATTGATGCAGCATAAGCCCATGCAACTTGACCTTGCAGGTATATCGCTCGGATGTTGTCTGTTGAAATCTTGGGTTGAGTACAGCGTTTTGGGCTTGATGGACGCGTTTATCTCTAATAAATAGTATGTTGATGTTGTCCTCCCCTGGATTTATCGATGGCTTGCGTAGCCAGGATATTGAAAAATGTTAGATTTGATCCTCTTCTTCCACTCGCCTCCCCGAGAGGAACATCAGATAGCAGATGGTCAAAAAAGCGGTAAAGAGCACGGTAAAGCCGAAGAAGCGCAGGTTGGCAAAAGGATTGGCCAGGCGTGAAAGCACATCGGCTAAAATCGAGCGTGGTTGGAAGAAGAGGTCCCAACTGTTCCAGCGTTCGAACCGTCCCAGGTACATTCCCAAAGCACTGAGTCCTAATGCAGTGGCCGCGAAGCCCCAACTCAGCAAACCGCCAAAATGGGTTTTGACAATGGCTTGCATCGTCTGTAAGGAAGCGATGGCCAGAAAAATGCCGGTCCAAGAGAAACTGGCCAACAACAAGATGTCATACCATAGAGGGATGACCTCTCGCGGGGCAAGATGCAGGAAATCGGTAACGATATAAGGTGCGTTGGGGAAGAAAATGAGCCAGATACCCCACAGAGGCAGCCACAACCACCAGGTTCGGGGAGTGAGCTTCTCCAGGGCGGCCAGGAGGAAGCTGATGGCATACGGCACCCAGGCGAGCACCAGATTCCACACCAGGTTGAAATAAATCAGCCATGTCGACGTTGCCAGGGCGCGCGCCAGGTACAGGCTCAGGGCGAACCCACTGGAAAGGACGAGTAGGTAAAAAGATTGATGCACTAAAAAGCGGTGCATCCGAAGCACAGGGTGGCGGTTTTTTGCCTTCATGAAGCGAAATTATATATGTTTCTTTGCCATACGCCAGTTTACTCCCCTAGCCCATAACTCGATCTTTTCTTTTGGTTAATCCTTTCATGATAAAATATAAGCCCTGGATCGGTGGTCGTCATAGGGATACCTGTGACGGCGTCGGGCGGTGGCTTCGCGCATACTCTATCCACTGCCCGTCGAAAAGTGCCTCCGTTCTAAGTCTAATTGAAAGGGTTCACGCCGATCCATGCCCTTATGGAAGAAGTATCATCTCGCGAGATCAATTGACGATGCCCTGGCGCTATTAGAACAAAGCGAGGCGCCTTCCAGGGTCATCGCAGGGGGGACAGACTTGCTTTTAGACCTCCAGCAGAGCCGCCATGAGCCGGTGCATACTCTGGTTGACATCACCCATATCCCGGAATTGAGCGTAATAGAAATGCGTGGAGAGGAACTGTTCATTGGGGCAGCAGTGCCATTGAATCGCGTGATCTCTTCGAAACTTGTCGCAGAACATGCCCACGCGGTATTAGAAGCCGCGCGCCTCATTGGTGGTCCTCAGGTGCGCAATACGGCCACATTGGGTGGGAATGTTGCCCATGCCCTGCCCGCCGGCGACGGCACAATTGCCTTGCTTTGCCTGGATGCGCATGCTGAAATTGCCCACAGACAGGGAGTGCACCGCCAGTCGATAGAAAGCCTGTTCCTCGCACCGGGCAGGTCCGCGCTTCATCCGCGCAACGAGCTTCTGGTCGGATTCTATATCCCTGCGCGTCGCCCTGGCGAAGCCTCTGTGTTTCAGCGCGTCATGCGACCCCAGGGGGTGGCGATTGCCATTCTCAACATGGGCGTATGGTTGAAAAGGCTGGGCAATCGTATTCAAGAGGTGCGTATCTCAATCGGGCCGGCGGGCCCAACGCCCAGGCGGGCTTATCAGGCAGAAAAGGCGCTTGCTCAACAACCCCTCACCTCGGAAGTGCTCCAGGGCGCAATCACTGCCTTGTTGGCGGAAGTCAGTTTCCGCACCAGTCCGCATCGCGCCACCAAGGATTATCGTCGTCAGATGGCAGCCCAACTGCTGGAAGAGACGTTGACTCGCGCCTGGCAGCGCTCTGCCAGGAACGCGTGAGGCAATGCGTGCGTGAACCAATTACGGAAGCATATATGCTCGATTGAGTAGATTAGAAAAAGGGTTTCCATGCGTATTCGGGTAAATCATCAATGGTATGAGTTGGCGGAGGTGCCGGGCGAAATGTTGGCGGACTTATTACGTTATCGCCTCGGCTTGACCGGCACGAAGATTGGTTGTAACGAAGCTGAATGTGGCGCCTGCACCGTGCTTGTGGACGGTGAAGCAGTGCTTTCCTGCACTTTTCCCGCGGCTAAAGCCGACGGCAGGGAGGTGCTCACTATCGAGGGTCTGATGGCAGAAATTGCCTCTTTAGGGCATACGCATCAGCCGCCGGGTCTTGAGGCACTTCACCCGCTGCAGCAGGCGTTTGTGTTATATGGAGCGGTGCAATGCGGTTTTTGCATACCGGGGCAGATCATGGCTTCTTATGCCCTGCTCAAGAAAAACCCTGTGCCAGGCGAGGACGAAGTGCGTCAGGCGTTGAAGGATACCTTGTGTCGCTGCGGTGGCTATCCGAGCATTATTCGTGCTGTGCTTGCTGCAGCCAGGAGTATGCAAAGCGGAGAGGCGTTAACCCTTCCCACCGAGCCTCATCCCACTTCACCCACGCACGTGGTAGGTCACCCTCATATCCGCCCGGATGCCATTGAAAAAGTTTGCGGCACGGCGCGCTTTACCGATGATCTCAGTTTTGAGGGCATGCTCCATGCACGTGTGAAACGCGCCGGGGTACCCCATGCGATCCTCAAACGTCTCGATGTTGAAGCGGCGCGCGCTTTGCCGGGCGTGGTGTGCGTCCTTACTGCCGAGGACATCCCTGGAGAGCACAATCACGGCTTGGTGATCTACGATTGGCCAATCATGGTGGGGATAGGAGAGCGCGTGCGCTATGTCGGCGATGCCCTGGCCATCGTTGCTGCAGAGAGCAGAGAGATCGCTACCCAAGCCTTGGACTTGATCCAGGCCGAATGGGAACCATTGCCGGTGGTTGTCGACCCTGTGCAGGCGCGCCAGCCACAGGCGCCTCAGTTGCACGCCTCCGGAAATCTATTGAAGCACATCAAAGTGCGTAAAGGGGATGTGGAGCAGGGGTTTGCCCAAGCAGACCTGCTTCTGGAACACACTTTTTACACCCCGATGACCGATCACGCGTTCATCGAACCAGAGTGTAGCCTGGCGCGTCCATTACCCGATGGGCGCATGGAAGTGTATGTTGGTTCTCAGATTCCTTACGCAGACCGTCATCAAGTGGCGCGCGCCTTGGGTTGGCCGCCGGAGCGTGTGCGTATTGTTGGTCAAACCATGGGAGGGGGGTTTGGAGGCAAGGAGGATATCGCCGGTCAAATCCACGCGGCTTTGCTCGCGCATGCCACCGGTCGGCCGGTAAAGCTGCTTTTTGACCGCCATGAAAGTCTGCTGGTGCACCCCAAACGCCACGCCACGCAAATCAAAGTGCGCCTGGGAGCGCGGCGCGATGGGCGTCTGCTCGCGGTGCAAACCGAGCTTTATGGAGATACCGGCGCCTATGCTTCCCTGGGCGAAAAGGTGATGACGCGCGCCACAACCCATTCCACCGGCCCATACGATCTGCCTCATGCCCGCGCGGATTGTTACGCCATGTACACCAATAACCCACCTGCAGGCGCCTTTCGCGGTTTTGGCGTTACACAGTCTGCCTTTGCGATTGAGAGCATGATGGATATGCTGGCGCACGAACTGCATCTTGACCCTGTTGAGATTAGGCGCCTTAACGCGCTGCGCGTCGGCAGCGTTACCAATACCGGGCAATTGCTTACAGAGAGCGTTGGTTTGCTGGAGTGCCTGGACCGTCTCGAAGAAGAACTAAAGCGCGTGGCTGGCGATCAGCCTTTTCGTCCACGCGTGGTGCCCGGAGCGGAACATTTGCGGCGTGCCTGGGGAGTGGCTGCGGCTTTCAAGAACACCGGTTTGGGTGGAGGGGCGCCAGACAAAGCCGGCGCAGAGGTTGAGCTGTTTTCCGACGGTACTTTTGAAGTGCGCACTTCCTCGGCAGAATTAGGGCAGGGACTGGTCACGGTACTGCGCATGATCGTGGCTGAGGAGTTCAGTGTGCCTCCAGAGCGGGTGCGCGTGCTCGTCATGGATACGGATCTCACCCCTGACGGCGGTCCAACCACTGCCTCGCGCCAAACCTTTGTCACCGGCAACGCTGCTCTGTATGCGGCACGCACCTTGCGCCAGGCAGTCGCTTCCACGATTGCTGAAAAGTTCGACCAACCCCCGGAAAGCGTGCGTTTTGTTGAAGGCTTGGCGCAAGTGAATGGGCACTCCATCCCGCTGGGCGATGTTGTGGCGATGCTGCGCGCCGAGGGACGTGAACCGCGTGCCCTTTACGAGTATTGGGCGCCGGCCACCCAGCCCCTGGGAGAGGGAGGGGATATGCATTTCGCTTACGCCTTTGCCGCTCAAGCAGCCGAGGTGGAGGTCAATCTGAAAACGGGAGAGGTGCGCGTCCTATGCGTCATTTCTGCTTTAGATGTAGGCCGGGCGATAAACCCCCTCGGCTTACAAGGGCAGGTGGAGGGAGGCGTGATGATGGGCCTGGGAAACGCGTTGACCGAAGAATTCATTGTTGAAGAGGGTGTCGTCTTCACCGACCGCCTGGCGCGCTACCGCATCCCTTCCATCATACACACACCGCAGATCATCCCCATCATCGTCGAGCACCCTACGCGCGAAGGCCCGTATGGTGCGAAAGGGATTGGCGAGATCGTCAGCATTCCCACTACCCCGGCAATCACCAACGCGATCTACCATGCATGCGGCGTGCGCGTCGACCGCCTGCCGGTGGATCAAGAGAAAATCCTCGCTGCGTTGGCTATCGCCTCATCGGGAAAAGAAGTTTGAGGAGGTGTTGACATGTTGATCACCAACGGCACGATCATCACCTGGGAACAGCCGAACCGCATCTTAGAGGGATTTGCTCTGCTGATCCGTGGAAGTCACATTACCGCACTTGGACCCCAGGAGGAACTTGAGAAAGCCTATCCTAACGAAGAAAAATTGGACGCGCGCCATCAACTGGTAATGCCCGGAAACATTTGTGCGCACACGCATTTCTATGGCGCGTTTGCGCGCGGCATGGCCATTCCGGGCGCCCCGCCCAAGGATTTTCCTGAAATCCTGCAAAAGCTTTGGTGGCCTTTGGATCGCTCTTTGGATGAAGAAGCCATACGGCTTTCTGCATTGGTCATGTTGGTGGATGCCATCAAGCATGGCACGACAACCCTTATCGATCACCATGCCTCGCCTAACGCCATTTCGGGCTCATTGGACATCATTGCGGAGGCGGTGGAACGTGCCGGCTTGCGTGCCGCGTTGTGCTACGAGGTTACGGATCGCGATGGTGAGGCAAAAGCCCGCGCCGGCATCGAGGAAAACCTGCGCTTTTTCACCCGCCTCCAGAGAGGAGATAATGCCGCAGGGAGGCTGTCGGCCACCTTCGGATTGCATGCCAGCCTCACATTGTCGGAAGAGACGTTGCGCGCCTGCCGCCAGGCAGCGCCTCAAGAGCTTGGTTTTCATATCCACGTTGCGGAGCACGAAGCGGATGAATACGATTCGCTGGCGCGGTACGGCACGCGCGTTGTCGACCGACTCTATCAGCATGGCATTTTGGGGCCTCGCTCCATCGTGGTGCATGCGGTTCATGTAGATGCCCGCGAAGTGCAACTGCTTGCAGAAACCAACACTTGGGTGACTCATCAGCCACGCTCGAACATGAACAACGGCGTCGGTGTGGCGGATGTGGAAGGCTTTCTGCGCGCGGGGATCAATGTCTGCCTGGGCACGGATGGCTTTTCTCACACCATGTGGGAAGAGTGGAAAGCCGCCTATCTGGTACACAAGTTATGGCGCCGCGATCCGCGCCGTATGTCCGGTTTGGATGTAGCGCGCATGGGTGTGTATAACCACCAAAGGCTCGCCGGGCAGTTGTTTGCCGAAGCGCCAATTGGCGTCATCGTTCCCGGAGCCTATGCGGATATCATCTTTGTGGATTACCATCCTTACACGCCTCTCACCGCGGAAAACCTCCCCTGGCACATCATTTTTGGTTTTCATGAGAGCATGGTTACTACCATGCTGGTGGATGGCCGCGTGATCATGCGCGATCGTCACCTGCTCACTCTGGATGAAGCCGAGATTGCCACTTTAGGCCAAGAGGTTGCCCCGGCAGTTTGGGAGCGATATCAGCGACAATTTGAGGAGTGATCATGCAATCTGCAAATTCATCAAAGCCCAGGATCGCGATTTTGGGAGGCACAGGCAAGGAAGGCCCTGGCTTAGCCATGCGCTGGGCTTATGCGGGTTATTCAGTCATCATCGGCTCGCGCCAGTTAGAAAAAGCGGTAGCCACGGCGAATGAACTGAATACATTGCTGCATCTCGATACCATCATGGGCCTGGAAAATCAGGAGGCGGCGCGGCAAGCGGATATATGCGTTTTGACCGTAGTGTACACTGCTCATCAAGCGGCGCTCGAGGTGCTGCGCGGGTGTTTACAAGGGAAAGTGCTTGTGGATGCCACGGCGCGGGTTGACTTTCGGCAGCCGCTACCTCCGCCGCCCCCATCAGCAGCTCGTTTGGCGCAGAATTTCTTGGGTGAGGAGGCGCGCGTCGTGGCTGCCTTTCAAACCGTGCCAGCCCATGTCTTGCGCCAGGACCCGGCTACCCCCCTGGATGTAGATGTACTCGTGTGCGCCGATGACCTGGAAGCTGCCGCTCAAGTGATCGACTTGACGAAAGCCGCCGGCATGCAGGCGTTTTACGCGGGCGGTTTGGATAACGCCATCGTCGTCGAAGGGTTGACCGCTTTGCTGATCAGCATCAATAAGCACTATAAAGTGAAAACCGCTGCCCTGCACATTTCAGGGCTTTCACCCTCCTTGGGGTAGAAGCAGAACGCGCCATGCCCGACCAAAATGCCAGACGTTTGTGTCTGACGCCCCTTCAGGGCTTTCCCCTGGTTCATGCAGGAGACGATCTTGCCGAGCTTATCGCCCAGGCATTGGATTTCAACGCCATCGTTCTGGAACAAGGAGACATCCTGGTTGTCACTCAAAAGGTCGTCTCAAAAGCGGAGGGGCGCAAAATGAACCTGCGAGAGGTCCATCCCTCCGACCAGGCAAGGCGCTATGCTCAGGAAACGGGCAAGGACCCTCGCTTGGTGGAACTGATCTTGAGGGAGAGCAGCGAAGTGCTGCGTACACGCCCCGGGGTGATGATCGTCCAACATCGCCTGGGCTTTATATGTGCCAGCGCCGGAGTGGACCATTCCAATGTCCCACCCGATGACGATCAAGCAGAGGAATGGGTGTTGCTCCTCCCCGAAGACCCGGATGCCTCGGCGCAACGCCTCCGTCAACGCCTGGAGGCAAAATACGGATGCAAGTTGGGAGTGCTGATCATCGATTCTCATGGTCGCGCCTGGCGCCTGGGTACAGTAGGTGTCGCCATCGGGATATCCGGCTTGCCCGGCCTGGTGGATTTGCGCGGCGTTCCGGATTTGTGTGGTTTCCGCCTGCAGATCACTCAAGTTGGCGCGGCAGATGAACTTGCCGCGGCTGCCTCTTTGGTCATGGGGCAGGCAGCCGAAGGC
This sequence comes from Anaerolineae bacterium, assembly GCA_037439525.1. Classification (GTDB taxonomy): domain Bacteria; phylum Chloroflexota; class Anaerolineae; order Anaerolineales; family UBA4823; genus JBBIVW01. Next base: position 178,532 of record JBBIVW010000003.1, on the reverse strand, counting down.
ACCCCAGTAGTACATGTGCGCGGCTTCCCGTATCCTCTGCGAGAAGGCAGCTTGCAAGAGCTTCTGCGGCCAAAAGAACTCGATTTGTTTCGTTGAGACATGAGGGAAAAAAAAGGAGAAGGCGCAGTGAAGGTTGACCGCCTGGTGGCGCTGGCTGGAGGTGTGGGAGGCGCCAAGCTTGTGGATGGTCTGAACAGAGTGCTGCCCCCTGAGGCGCTGACCGTCATCGTGAACACCGGAGATGATTTCACGCATCTGGGGTTGTATATCTGCCCCGATTTGGATACCGTATGCTACACCCTGGCGGGGATTGCCAACCCTGCCACCGGCTGGGGGCGCGCGGAAGAGAGCTGGCATGCTCTGGAGACCGTTGTTTCATTGGGAGGTCCAGGCTGGTTTCGTTTAGGGGACCGTGACCTGGGCCTGCATCTGGAACGCACGCGACGCCTGGCGACTGGTGAACGCCTCAGCCAGGTGACCCAAAGTTTCTGCCGCGCCTTGGGCATTCAGGCATGCGTCCTGCCGATGAGCGACGAGGCTATTCCCACCCAGGTGGATACCGATGAGGGGCTGCTTCCATTCCAGGAGTATTTTGTCCTGCGCCAATGTCAACCGCGCGTCAAGGGGTTTGTGTTCGAGAACCACGCCTGCGCCCGTCCGGCGCCGGGTGTGCTCACTGCTCTGGAAGCCGCGCATGTGGTTGTGATCTGTCCCTCGAATCCGTGGGTAAGCATCGACCCGATCCTGGCTGTGCCAGGGGTGCGCGCAGGGTTGGCAGGCAAACCTGTGGTGGCGGTATCGCCAATTATCGCGGGGCAGGCGGTTAAAGGACCTGCTGCCAAGATGTTTGCAGAGCTCGGTGTGCAGCCCAGCGCCCTCGCTGTGGCTCAACACTACCAGCCTTGGCTACGAGGTTTTGTGCTCGACCGGCAGGACAAGGCGCAAACCGCGGAAATTCGCCGTTTAGGACTTGAAGTTTTAGTCACCGATACCCTGATGACCTCGCTCGCCGATCGAGAACGCCTGGCGCGAGAAATATTGGATTTTGTTACCACCTGGTAGGCACTTGTGTTGTTCGATGGGTTAAAATCTGTGAGTTGATTTTCAAAAACCTTTGGTGAAAGGAATTGATTGAACGCATGGCGTTATGGGCGATTGTGCCGGTGAAGCCCCTGTCGTTGGGGAAATCTCGATTGGCTGAGGTGCTAACCGCAGAAGAGCGCGCCGATATGAATCGCCGCCTGCTGGCGCACACCCTGGCTACGCTGGATGCGGTAAGCGAGATCGAGCATATCCTCGTGGTAAGCCGCGACCAGGCTGCTTTAGCCCTGGCGCGCCAGTATGGGGCGCGCACCGTTCAGGAGATGGGCGCCCCGCAGCTCAACCTGGCGCTTACCAGAGCGACGGTGATCGCTCAAACGCATACCACGCGCGGCGTGTTGATCGTACCGGCAGATTTACCGCTCCTCACCCCTGAGGATATACGCGCCATGCTCGCCAGGGCAACGCAGCCCCCTGTAGTTGTGGTTGCCCCAGACCATCGCCATCGCGGCACGAATGCCTTGCTGGTCTGCCCCGCGGGGTTGATCACCTATGAGTTTGGTCCAGACTCGTTTCGAAAGCACTGTGAAAGCGCACGCCAGGCAGGCGCGCGCCTTGAAATCTGTGAGTTACCTTCTCTGGCTTTAGACATGGACCTGCCAGAGGATTTGGCTCTGGTCTCTCAGACTCTGGAAGGCTTCTTCTAAATGCCCGATAGTAGGTTTGCGGGACGCTTCTACGTCCCTGATGAAGAGCATTTTTATTACCCTAAGGTGAAATGGAGGTAAGATGAGTGAACGCGTTGCCCTTTATTTGCAGGATGCACACGATTTACGGGATGGATTGGAGTATGTGCGCTATGCTGAACAGCGCGGCTTCGAGGCCGTCTGGCAGGCAGAGTCTCGCCTGGTGCGGGATGCCATCGTCCCTATGGCTGCCTATGCTGCTGTGACCGAGAAAATCAAAGTCGGCTCAGGTGTGATCAACAATTGGACGCGTAACATCGGCTTGCTTGCCGCGACATTTCTCACCCTAGACGATCTGGCGCCCAACCGCATCATTTGCGGTATCGGCGCGTGGTGGGATCCCTTAGCGCGCAACGTCGGCATCGAGCGGCGTAACCCGCTCACCGCCATGCGTGAGACAGTGGAGGTTTTGCGGCGCTTGCTCAACATGGAACGCGTCACCTTCCATGGGGAGTTCCATCACGTTGAAGGCATTGAATTGGATGTCGTCCATGGGCGCCGCGAACCGCGGCATGTCCCCATTATGATCGGCGCTACCGGAGAGAAGATGCTAGAGCTGACCGGTGAGATCGCAGATGGCGTCGTTCTCAACTATTGTGTACCACCCGAATACAACGATCGCGCCTTGGAGCTTTTGGCTCTCGGCGCCCGCAAGTCGGGTCGTTATCTCGAAGACCTCGACCGACCGCAGTTGGTGGTCTGTTCAGTGGATGAGGATCACGATCGCGCCTTCGATTCGACCCGCGAATTGCTTACCCAATACCTGGCGCAACAGCCGCATATCGCCAAAGCTTCGGGTGTCTCGCCCCAGGTCGTGGCAGAGATTCAGTCTATCTTGGGGTGGCCCGCTACAAAAGAGCAAATTCAACGCGCCAAACATCTTGTGCCGGACTCTTTGATTGAGCGCATTACCGCATCGGGAACGCCTTCCGAGGCTTGGGCGAAGGTGGAAGAATATCGCCGTCATGGTTGCACATGCCCAATCCTGTATCCTGTGGGTGGTGACCCCAAGCTGCTCATCGACACCTTTGCTCAGGCGTAGCCTTAAGCTCTAGCTCTGGTTATTGCCAGGGGGGCCGAACGCATCCAGGGGTAGCGATTGGCTGTTGTGACCACAAGTAAATAGCAAGCCAGGGGGAGTTCGACACTTCAGATGCACCCGAGAATTGGTTGGGCTACTTTGCTATCGATAGAAAAATCCTCTGCATCCATAGCGAATATGTGTTACAATATTGAAACATATGTTCGATATATTAGAAGCGAGCGGTACTTTCACCTCTTTACTGGAGCAGAGCGTTGCTCCAATTATTTCTACACGTGAATTAATAAAGAGAATATATTGTCATGATGAAGATCGATAGTCTGTTCTTGGTATCGATGGTTTTTGGTGGCTTTATGTTGGCACAGTTGCTGCGCGATGGCGTGCCAGCTTCTCCCTACCCGACAGGGGATTCGGTCGGTATGATTGTCACACCTGCCGAATCAAAGCCACCCATGGAACAGCTACAAACCGGAAACGGCGATCTATCCCCGGGCGACACATCCCCAGACATCCTACCTCCCTACGCACATTTCACCGTTACTCAAGGGTTGCATGGCTTTGAATATGGTCATCGCGCCGTGGACCTCTCGGCAGGAAAGGGAGCGCCAATCCTCTCACCCATCCGCGGTGTGGTCACCCAAAATCAGGTCGATGTTTATGGCAACACCATCCTGGTGATCGAAAATGAGCGCTATCGCGTCACTCTGCTGCACGGCAACTTTACTGTGCAAGTTGGTGAGCAGGTAGAGCAGGGTCAGGTGATTGGCGCGGAAAGCAACCAGGGACTCACTTATGACCTCAATGGGCGCTCATGCGCAGGGCGCGATTGCGGGTATCACACCCATATCAATATCTATGACAAAATGAAAGGTAAGAACATCAACCCTTTGAAGTGGTTCAATCAGAGTTAAAAAAACCGGTGAAAGGGTTTTGCCTTCTCACCGGCTTTTTGCTTGAATTTGGGGAAAATCTAGCGGTTACCCATCCTAGAGATCAACTGGAGCAATGTGTTCGCCACGAGCGCACCAGACTGAGCCCTATAGGGACGTTGACCAGTTTGGGTGGATGAGCTTATGGCATTTATCAGCGCTTCCAAGTTATCGCCACCTTGTTGTTTGGCGCTCAAGAAAGCCATCCCAGCGTTTAACAAGTCGCCCAGGTCCAAACCTTCATCTTGCTGAGGTTGTTGTGTTTGGGATCCGACTAAGCTGCCGAGCAGTGAACCAAGTAAGTCTCCGCTGGAAGGCTGGCTCTGTTTTTGAGCAGGCTGTTGTGTGCCGAGCATTGCCTGGATAAGGCTGGGGATCGCCTCAGGTGTAACGTCCTTCCGGCCTTGAAATTCTTGGGCAGCCCGAGATAACCCTTGGGCATACATCTCTGCTGAACCACTCTTTGTACGAGATCTCAGCAATTCGCTGGCATAAGCCAGTTGATCCGCCGGGTCGGCACCGCGTTTGGTTTCCATGGCTTCGGTGATCACGCGAAAGATTTCCACCATGTTGTCGCCATGGTCGTGGTTGTATTCATCTGCTTGGTTGAGCGATTCTTTGTTTTGTGATAACGTCTTCGTTACAGCCTGAAATAGAGAGGATAAATCGAGACCTTGTGACATTGAATTTCCTTCTCAATTTAGCCTTTAAAATCTTTAGGGAGTTCAGGGATTTTGATCACCATGCCTTTGCGCACTCGGTTAGGATTATCTCCAATGAGCTCCTTATTGGCTTCGTAGATCACCATCCAGTAAGGTTTTGTGGCATGGCCGTAGTATTTGAGCGCCAGGTGGCTCAGAGTCTCTTCCGAGGTGAGGGTATGCTCAGCGATAAATTTCGGCTGCGCAGCTGCTCGCTGCTCTTCTATACGCCTCTGGCGCTCAAGAGCCGCGGCGCGCTGTTCTTCCATCCACTTGATTCTGGCGATTTGCGCTTCCAATTGTTTGACGCGCGCTTCAGCTTCCGCGGCGCGTTTTTCTGCCGCCTGTAGGGCTTTCAGTGCTTCGGCTTTTGCTTGGGCGGTTTGCAGCGCAGCCTGCGCTTTGGCTTTCGCGGCATCAGAGTTGGCTTGTGCAAGAGCTTTTTTTAGTTCCTCTAATTCTTTCAATGCCTCAGCCAATGCCTCTTCTTCATCTTTTGATGTCAGCGCGTCGAGGGCTTTTTCAAGTAAGTTTTTATCTTCATTTTCACCCATGGTTTGTTCCTTTCCACTTTACTTCAAGTTCCTCTGAAACTTATGATAGGTCTGTTCAGAGGATGGAAAAAGGAGACGTACATACGTCGTCACCCTGTACATTAAGTTCATTATACCAGATAAACGAACGTATAATCTTAAATTTCCATGGAATTTTCACTCAACGGTGACGCTCTTTGCCAGGTTGCGTGGCTGGTCCACATCCAGCCCTTTGAGCGCCGCTATGTGGTATGCCAGCAACTGCAGGGGAATCACTGCTGTTACTGGGCTGAGCATCCATGGTGTTTCGGGTATCCAGAGGACGTGGTCGGCAACTTCCGCCAGGCGCACATCTCCATCCGTAGCCACGGCGATGACGATCCCGCCTCGCGCTTTCGCCTGTTCTACCTGATTGAACATCTTATCGTACCACGGGTCGCGCGGCGCGATGACCACCACCGGCATTTCCCGATCGATGAGTGCGATCGGTCCGTGCTTCATCTCACCCGCCGGGTAACCTTCGGCGTGGATATAAGAAATCTCTTTGAGCTTGAGCGCGCCTTCATACGCAGTAGGCATATTGATGCCGCGCCCAAGGTACAGGCAATGGCGCACGTTCAATAGGGCGCGCGCCACTTTTTCGACCTCGCTCTCGCGATCCAGGCACTGGCCTACCAAGTCGGGAATCAGGCGCAGGTCGGCGATGAGCTTATGCTTTTGCACCTGGGTTAACGTGCCGCGCAGGTCTCCCAGCAGGATGGCAAGCATATAAAGGTCCACCAGTGGAGCCGTGTAAGCCTTGGTGGAAGCCACACCGATCTCCGGCCCGCTCTGCATGGAGATATAGCCATCCGCCAGGCGCATGGCTTGCGAGCCAATGACATTGACGATCGACCATAGCGTTGCACCTTTGCGCCGCCCTTCTTCCATGGCCGCCAGTGTGTCCGCCGTCTCCCCAGACTGACTGATCGCCAGCAATACCGTATCCGCTTCGATAATCGCCTCGCGATAGCGGAACTCAGAGGCAATTTCCATTTCTGTAGGCAGGCGGGCGAGGCGTTCGATGAGCATTTTTCCCACCATGCCGGCGTGGGCAGCGGTGCCGCAGGCGGTGATGAAAATCTTTTTAATGCGGCGGGCGAACTCAGCCGTCAGGTTCAACTCCGGTAAGCGGATGTTCTGTCCATTTTCCAGATCCACGCGCCCGGCGATGGTATCGGTCAGCGAACGCACCTGCTCGTGGATTTCCTTTGCCATGAAATGGCGATATTCCCCTTTTTCAGCGGATATTGGATCCCATGGCACGTGTTGACTTTCGGCTGCCACCTCGACCCCATCAAGGGTCTGCACCTGTGCGCCCTCTCTGGTGACCACGGCCATCTGTCGCGATTCTAGAAAGACCACCTCGCGGGTGTGCTCCAAAATGGCAGGCAGATCCGAGGCGATGAAGGTCTCTCCCTGACCGAGGCCAATGACCACTCCGCCAGCGTTACCCAAGCGTGCGGCGATGATCTTGTCGGGCTCGCGCGTGGAGAGCATGACGATGCCGTGTGCTCCCTTTAGCTGCTTCAATGCCAGACGAGCGGCTTCTGCGAAAGATGTATCTGCTGATAAGTATCGCTCTACCAGGTGGACAATGACTTCGGTATCCGTATCCGAATTGAAAGATACCCCTTCCGCGCTGAGCTCTTCTCGCAATTCGAGGAAGTTCTCGACGATGCCATTGTGCACGATGACCACTTCGCCGGTCATGCCGATATGTGGATGGGCATTGCGCGCGCTGGGCGCGCCATGGGTGGCCCAACGCGTATGACCAATACCGGCTGTTCCGCTTAGGGGCTGAGCTTGCACCAGTGCTTCCAGTCGGGATAACTTTCCCGCTTCGCGGCGAATCTCGATTCTGCCATCCTGCAACACTGCCAGTCCAGCCGAGTCGTAGCCGCGGTATTCCAGTCGCTTCAAGCCATTCAGGATGATGGGCGTAGCTTGACGCGGCCCAATATAGCCAACTATTCCACACATAGAGCATCCCTCCAAAAAGAGTCTCCCTCCCGTCTCCGCGTTTGATGGCATAGAGCCTGTCTTTCACAGAGGCGGTTCGGATTATCCGCACACTTCCCGGCTTTTTGTCCGCAACGTTGCCGTTGTGGCGTTTAGGCGGGATTTCTCGTGGAGGGAAAGATGTCGGGCGGTGTGCGCACCCGGAGGGCTTCCGCTGATCCTTCGATTTTCCCGGTCTCCAGGCGGGCAGCCTGTCGATGGTCCGGTAAACCTGCCCTTGCGGGCAGGAACCCTCATCCTCGTCAACTGGAGGTTCCTGCTCCAGTCCATGCGCTATCTTTCCCGAGTTCTTCTCTGCCGCAAACCTCCTTCCTGGTTCTTGAATTCTCCTGCGAATAAAAAATTATACTCGAATTGGAGGCGTATTGGATTAAAGGCAGCCAATTGAGCATCTTGTGGTACTTTGAAGCGCGTCGTATAAACCCGGCTGCTTGGGTATAATTTAGAACATAAAAAGGAGCCATCTTGCGTACATTGCAACCCAATTCAAAAAGCTGTTTTGTTTGTGGCATGGGGAATCGCTTTGGGCTACGCTTGCGCTTTTATCAGACTACGGAAGGCGAGGTGATCGCCGAAACCGTGTTGAGCGAAGAATATCAGGGATACCCTGGGGTCGCGCACGGAGGTATCGTTGCCGCCATGCTCGACGAGGCTGCAGGCCGCGCCTGGATGAGCGGCGGTGCCCCCCGGTTCATGTACACGGCGCGCCTGGAGGTGCGTTATCGGAAGCATGTGCCCATTGGCCAACCCATTCGTCTGGTAGGACGCGCCTTGGAAAGCAAACGCAGCCTTGCCTCGGCGACGAGTGCGCTCTACGATCAGGAGGGCCGCCTTTTGGCTGAAGCGCAGGCTTTGCTGGTGGATGTGCCTGGTGAAGCGCTCAAAGCTGTGGATTTGGAACAGTTGGGTTGGAAAGTTTACCCTGAAGATTGAGGATGTTTTTATGATTATCGAATATCATCGCCCGGAGACATTAGAGCAGGCTTTGCGTCTGCTCTCCAGAGAGACCCCTCTTACCCTGCCTATGGCGGGTGGTACGGTGGTCAACCGTCCCTCGAAGCAGGATTTCGCCGTGGTGGACTTACAGGCACTCGACTTGAACAAGATCGAACGCCGTGGAGAGGTGCTTCATCTGGGTGCGATTACCACGCTGCAATCTTTTTTAGATTGGTTGGAGACGGCCGGGGAAGAGGTGCGCTTGCGCACGGCCCTACAAGACGCTCTGCGTCACGAAGCCACCCATAACCTGCGTCAGATGGGTAGCATAGCGGGTACCCTCGTAGCTGCTGATGGACGCTCGCCGTTTACTACGGCCATGCTGGCTCTGGACGCTGAACTTACCCTGCTGCCCGAAGAGGAACGCATCGCCTTGGGCGATCTGCTCCCCCTGCGCGTCGAACGGCTGCGCCGGTGCTTGATTACCCGGGTGTCCCTGCCTCTTCATCCACGGTTGGCTTATCGCTATGTGGCGCGCACCCCTGCGGACCGCCCTATTGTTTGTGCTGCTCTGGCAGAATGGCCTTCGGGAAGAGTGCGTCTTGCCTTGGGCGGTTTCGGGGAGGCGCCTCTGATGGCTTTCGACGGTCCCTCCGCGGATGGGCTGGCATTCGCCGCGCAAAGTGCCTATAGCGAAGCTGAAGATGAGTGGGCTTCCGCAGAATATCGTTGCCATGTGGCGGGCGTGCTGACCCAACGCTGCCTGGAAGCCATTCGCCTCACCTCTTGACGTCATTCCGCGAAGCTTTGCAGCCAGGTTATTCATATCCTGTGCTGAAGAGATTAAATTTCCCATTGCTCCACCCTCATCTGGTAGAGACGCCGAACTTCTCAACTCCAAGGCAGTAACACCAGCCCTTGAATGGACCTAAGGATAAAAAGCCAGTCTGCTCCTCCCCCAACCTTTTTTGCTCGTTTGGTGTATAACACATGAAATTCTGACTTGGAGAAATGCATGGATGATGACCAAGCTATTCGCCAAATGAAGCGTGGCGAAATTGACGGGTTGGAGCACCTGGTCAGGCGTTACCAGCTCAAGGCTGCGCGCCTGGCGTTCCTGATCACTCAGGATGAGGGGCTGGCAGAGGATGTCGTGCAGGATACCTTCCTGCGCCTCTTCCACGCCTCACAGCGCCTCGATGAAAGTCGGCCATTCGAAGCCTACCTGATGCGCAGCGTGGTGAATGCTTCCCTGAATGTTCTGCGTCGCCAGAAGAAGGAGATGCATCTGGATGTGGACCTCAGAGAAGTGGAAGGCTTGATACACCAAGCGACCTCTGTCGAATCTCAGGTGGAACTCGCCGAATTGAAACAGGCGATTTTCGCTGCGCTTGGCCGGCTCTCCCCGCGCCAGAGAGCAGTGGTTGTGCAACGTTATTACCTGGAAATGAGCGAGAAGGAGATGGCGGCTTCGCTTCAGCTCTCTCGCGGGACGATTAAGTGGCTGTTACATGGTGCCCGAAAACGCTTGCGCGCTTTGCTGGGCGTAGAAAGGAGTGCAGAATGAAGCCATCATCTGCTGAAATCCTCGATGAAATTGCCCGCGCGCACATCCCAGACAATTTCGATCTGTTCCCTCGCCTTGTCGAACAGGTGAGTCGAGAAAAGCAGGCGCCATTGCGGCGTATCTGGCGCTACCACCCTGTCGCAGCGGTATTGTTGGCATTGTTGATTTTAGCCGCTCTGGCGGGTGTCGCTTATGCTCTGGGCAATGTTTTGGGATATATCCCTGGCGTAGGTGTGATCCAACAGGATGCCACATTGCGCATCCTGGAACAACCGGTGAGTCTCACCCGTCAGGGGATAACCCTGACGGTTCATCAGGCGGTGCTTAGCTCCGACAAAAGCGTCGTGCTCTTCTCGGTGGAAGGCGTGCCATGGGAGGCTTTGTCTCCTGAAGAAAATATCCCTGGCTGCAGCGGACAGGCATTCCTGCGCCTGCCGAGCGGAGAGAGCATGCAGCTGATTAGCGGTGGCGGCTCGCCGCATGCCAGCCGCTTTGTGTATGCCCCGATTTCCCCCGATATCGATGAAATCACGTTCGTTATGCCGTGCCTCTTAGGTACCCTGCCTGGCAAGGCTCCCGAAAATTGGGAATTGACCCTGCGCTTCGTCGCTGCGCCGCCCGATATTGCTATAGCAGAGGTGATCGATGTGCCCACCCCCACGCCCCCGCAGTTGGATTCCACTGCTATACCTTCGGTCGAAGCGAGCGCCCAACCAGAGGCTATTCCATCGCCCGCTCCGTTTCAACTGCACCGTGTCGTAGAGTATTCCGATGGATATATCTTCCTGCTTACCTTCACCAATGTGCATCTTCTAGATGGCGGTATGCTCACCGCGTTTATGTCCACAGTGGAGATCACGGATGCTCGCGGACAAGCGCAGTTTGCAGTTTTTGCCAACGACATCGACTTTAGTGATGTGCCTGAAGAAGTGGATATGGTTTGGGCATATCGCCTGTCCGCAGGGGATATTGCCTGGCCGCTTCGTTTTACGGTGCAATCCGATCGCTTAGACTCCGTCCCCAGCCAGGCAACGTTTACATTCGATACCGGTCCCAACCCGCAGAAAGGGCAGGAATGGGAGTTGGATGATCAGGTGATCATCGATGGAATTCCAGTACGACTGGACTCGGCAACTTTCACCGGCCACGGTTATGACTTTACATTTACTACACAACCGCAGGTGGAGAGTATCGCTATCGAAATCCCCGGTACACAACCTATGGGCGGTGGTGGGGGCGGGGATGGGCAAGGGATGGTTCATGCCAGCCTGGAGTATCAGGGAACCCCACCTGTTGGAGAGATTACCCTGGCGGTCACCGAGCTGATCCTACGCTCCCCTGGGCCAGTCTATACAGTGACCTGGTCGCCAGAGGATGCGACAACCGATGCAGAGGAGCTGTCTCCATTTGGTATCGAACTCGCTTTGGAGAGGTCTATCCCACTGGAGGATGGCTATTATCTGGCTGGCGCTTTGAAATGGGAAGATACACGCCTTTCCGAGGTAGCCTCAAGCGCCTGGAATATGCAGCTGCAGGATGCTCAGGGAGAAAATGTGCCATTCGAGCCCGCCCACGCGGACGAGCTAGGGCTGAGCGAAACTACCCCGGCGCAATGGGTCGGGCGAGTATATGGTCGCCCTTTACGCGCACCGTTGACTTTGAAGATGAACCAGGTCGAGATCACCTTTGCCCAGCCGGTTTCCTTCACGATCGACCTGGCCTCCATGGGTTTCAATGCTGCCCCACAGCAATTAGGAAATTCTTGGAAGATCGGTTTACTTCCTATCGAGTTGCCCGCATACATTGTGCAAGTACGTTCCTTACGCTTTGTACGCCAGGGTGACTTGCAAGGGTTTGAACTCACCTGGGAGGCGCCTCCGGCCATTCAGGCGATACATGTGACCCTCGATAGCGGCGTTATTGGAGGTCAGGGACGTGGTGGTGGCGGTTCGGGGCGCGATGCCGAGGGAGTCCTGCGCTCGTATGTCCTAACAGATGGCGAGCTAACCGGTTTATTCACCTTTGCGGTGCACCAGATTTCCCTCAAAGGTGCCTGGCAGGCGACCTGGGCACCACCCGATGCTGACCCGAACGCGCCGCCTCCGTCACAGCTTCAAGCATGTGCTTCATCTGCGGCTTGGCTGGCAACGCTGGCTCAGCCACCAGCTTTGCCTGCAGGCGTGGGAGGCAAAGTTATCGTCTACGGACATTTGGGTGAGCGAGATTACTCCTCCACACTTGAAGATTTTGGTGCCTTTATCGCGGATTTGGACGGTAGCCACCGACAGGCGCTCCCTCCAGGTGCGTGGTATGCCCTCTCGCCACAGGTTTCAAGCGTGGCTTACAGCACGGACGATGGTTTGCATCTCTTTGATCTGACCTCTGGCATCGATCGTTTCCTCGCCGCTACCCAGCCGGGAGACTATGCTCCGCTCTGGTCACCAGACGGCGGCTCTCTGGCGTTCATCCGCTCTGCCCAAGCAGACATCTACATACTCCATCTATATACCGATAGCTTACAGCAGGTGACCTCCCATGGCGAGTACGAGGGGCTGGTCGGATGGGAGCCTGATGGAACAGGAATTTATTTCACCCTCCCTGCAGATAAAAGGGTGACTCTGATGTTCAAAGACCTGCTCACCGGAATCGAACACAGTCTGTTCTCTTTTGATAGCACTCGTGGTGGTGAAGCTGCCATCTCTCCTGATGGCACCAGGGTAGCCTACTTGGAAAGGGTCCCCGGAGAGCTTGCGGCAGGATTGTTTGTTTCACTGATGGATCATTCCCAACGTCAATTGATCCTGCAGCTCGGGGAGCTGTTTCTGAGCAATCCCCTATGGTCGGGTGAGGGTGACTGGATTCTGGTGACGGTGCACCCTCCCTATATATTCCTTCCACGCCAAATCCCTGCCCTAATCAACCCTCAAACGTGTGAGCTAGTTCCGTTACCCAGGTTTAACGGTCAGGTGTTTAGCTGGGTCAATCCCTAGGGGTATCGTTTGCGGCTGAAGCTGGCTGTAGCCTCTTGTTCATCCCGCATTCCGTGCCTTAAGAACCGAACCAATTGCATTTTATCGCCTGAGGGCCAAGTAGCTTGATGATCTCTTCTTGAGCTACCTGTAGGTTCAGGAGCTGATAAGTGTCACTTCACTGTTTCGCTTCGCCAACAGGATGTCCAAGCATTTAAAAAGCTGAAAAACCCAACGGATGGTTGGAATCTGGGTGGGTTTACAACGCTGATTCGGAACGTTTGCATTCGTTTCTTGGATCGACTGGCGCAGTTTGCGAGTTTCCAGGAAACGGGTTATGACCTTGGCCGGCTAGGGCGCCGTACCGTTTCCTGGAAACTCAAGTCCATTCGTTCCGTTTCGTATATCATGTTGGCGCTCGTGTGCTGAGCTAACCCGAAATTCCCCCACATGCGATCCTTTGGTGAGAAAGGCAGGTTCATCCTTCCTGCCTGAATATTAAAGGTCGGTCCATATATAGCCCGCAACACAGCACGGTCACGGCGAGTGATTGCTAACGGTGCGAAGAAAAAGGGTCTATGGCACCACGCAAATCTAACCAAACAGCCTTTTATTTGCTCGGCGCGATAGTCGAAAATCCATTTAAGCCGTTGGCGCACAAAGAGCTTATGCACAAGATCACCCCAAAAACCAAACGGAAGCCCATAAGTAACTCGGTCTAGGATGCGCGTCCCGTTTTCCACGCCTTCAAAACGGTGCTCGTGGATCCACAGGCGATAAGGACCAATACGCTGCTCGTCGATGAAGTATTTATATTGTTCCATATGAGTAATTTCTGTCAGCCAACGTACCCTAATTCCGGGCAGAATCTCTACCTTGTATTCGATGATCTGCCCGGCATACATTGGCTCCTCCCCACCGGCAACGAACTCAAAGCGCATCGTGCTGGGTGTCAATTCATTCAGGTTTCGGGGTGTTGCGAAATAAGGCCAGATGGCCTCCAAGTCAACGGGGACGGTTAATTCTTGTCTCAAGTAATGAATCATGCCTGTATCTTCCTTTGACTAGTGTCTATTTCAACAGCTATCGGGTGGGCATAAATAATCCGCCATACGTACATCGACAGCCCAGCCAGGATCATCGCCCCTGCGATACCAGGAGCTGATGTGCCATACTGTTGGATGAGCATCCCGCCCATAATGGGCGCGATGATGCGTGTTGCGCTATCCAACGAAGCTCCTAACCCTAAAATACCCCCCACTTCATTTCTTTGTACAGCTTTGGTCAGGGAGGAAGATAACAAGGTATTTAAAAGCCCTCCGGATATTGCCATCGGAGCGAGCACGAGCAACAGCCAGGGGATATTGGGAGCCCAGGCCCATCCGAGCATGGCGATGGTCATGATGCTCACAGCCGCCGGGATGAGTAGATCATCACGATAGCGTGCATTCAGTTTACCTACTAAAAAACCCTGCACAAACACAGATAACAGACCGATATAGGTAAGTAAAAACCCCGTACTTTGTGCAGATAAGCTGAACCGCTCTAGAGCATAGAGCGAAAAAATGGTTTGCAAGATCGAAAATGCCAGGTTGAAGAAAAAACGCGTGGTCAACAATGCTCCGCTATACGGTCTTTGTAGTGCCCGAATCAGAGCGTTTAGCGTCAACGGCGTGTTCGGGGTGGTGCGCAGTTCATCTCGCCTCTGTTGCGAGAGCGATTCTGGCAACCAGAAATATATCAGCGCAAGGTTGCATATGGTCAGAGCTGTGGCGACAAATGCGGGGACGGCGTATCCCCATTGGCTGAGCAGGCCTCCGGCTGCAGGACCGATGATAAAACCTAATCCAAATGCGGCACCAATTAGCCCCAAGCCTCTGGCGCGCTCCTTTTCTACGGTAACATCCGTAATGTAAGCCTGAGCCACGCTGATATTCCCGCCGGTCAATCCATCCAACATGCGACTCAGGAAGAGCAAAGCGATGATAAATATATTCGCAGCATTCGAATTGAAGCTTTGTGCCAGGAAATTTCCAATTGGGTCCGCCAGAGCCAGAAGTAGAAAGCCCAGTGAGGTGCCTGCGACCGAGATCAGTAATAAGGGCCTTCGTCCGTGTCTATCCGATAAGCGCCCAAGTATGGGTGCGCCAATCAGCTGCATGATTGCATAAGAGGCTACCAGCAAACCGGTGACGGCGCCTCCGGCGCCATAGGTATCTGCATAATAAGGCAGAAGGGGCAGGATTAGGCTGAAACCTAGCAGGTCGATGAAAACGACCAGGATGATCGCGGTTAGGGACTTATTTTTCATTACTCTTGCTTTCTTTTTGATAGGAATTTGATTTGGCTTGCAACTCGGCGCGCCTTCGCCGATATTCGATGATGGGAAGGTCCCCCTGGATTAAAATTTCACCGATTTTCAACCCGCTTGCTTTTGGCTCTTGTGTCTCCACAATGTATCTATCCTCATGGGCGATGAAGATGTTCATCGGCATTGCCAGAAGGGTGAAAATCTTGCCCACAAGTGGAATGGGAATGGTTTTTTGGTAGAAGCGCAGGTACAGCAGGGTGTTATCGTTATCCACTGGCACAAAGGCGATGAGAATGCGCACATTTTCGCTGATATAGTTTTGCCACAGGTTGGGCATGATGAATTCCAAATGCACGCTGCTGGATTGTGCAGCAGATAACTCCGAAGGCTTGCGCGCAGGTGTTCCGTCGTCTTTGCGATTGAACACATAAGTGTACAGCAATTTTTCCCCATGCCATTCAACCAACGGGCCATCCACCACCGTGCGGCCACCGCGACCGATGGTTTTCTTGTGTATGAAGGGTAAATGGGCCACATCCAGCTGATTCTCTATCACGCGCGAATAATGTGTATTCCAGGCGTCTTGCACGGAAGTATATTGGAACTCGTTGCCAATGTTATCGAAGAATTCGGGTTTATCTTTAGGTGCGGAATCTCCCCACCAAATCCAGATAAAGCCATGTTCTTCGTATGTAGGGTAACTTTGCAAGCGCATTGACTTAGGGATATTGCCCCCTCGTCCATTTGCCGGGATATGCACACACATTCCCTGAGCGTTGAACTCAAATCCATGAAAAGGGCATTGCAGGTGGTTATTGGTTATGCTCCCTTTGCTCAGGGCTGCACCGCGATGCGGGCAGCGATCTACAGCACATCGCACAACCCCCTGACCGTCCCTCCAGAAGACCATCTTTTCACCCAGGCGCAGCGCACTAATCGGTTTGTTCCCAACCTGGTTGGATTCTAAAACGACATACCATTGTTCTCGAATCATCGTTCTTTCCTTTATAATTTTAGAATTGCTAAAACCCTCTTCGCTGGCTGTGCCAGGGGGGTGGGGTACCTGCTCGAAATTCCTCTACACTCGGCCCTTTTAAACGTCGGAGCATCCATATCCCGACCAGGTACGTGATGACTAACAGGATGATCAGGGCTGGCCACCCCAAGAGGGCATTTACCCAAGCTAATGTTTCTACCTGGTTATCGCGGAAAAGATTGTATTGCCATAGAAACCGCACGCCGAAAAAGGCTGTCCAGAGCAGCGTTGTCTGGGTGTAGGCTGGGCGCACGCGAGGGTGCCAATACCACTCCAAAGGCCAGCGGCGTACTAAATAACTGCTCCAGGCAGTCAGAGGGCGTTTGATGAACAAGCTGAGAGCACAGATCCCGAAAGTAAGGGCGGCGTTCACCAATCCGGGGATGAAATAACCTTCTGCGCGCCCTAATATCCAGGTAAGCGCCAGGGCCGTCAGGAGGCTGACCACACCAGCCAGTGCATATCGCAGGCTTTCCCCGCGCCGCAGGCGAACATAGGAAATTGCCGCGGCAACAAAGAGCGAAGTGACCATTGCGGTGGCCAGCCCCCATAATCCATTGATAAGCAAGAAAAATAGCGGCGGCAGAATTACATCCAACAGTCGGTTGCCGAGCACTGATTTTAATTCGGCCCACAGCTCGTGTGCTTTGTTCATAATAATTGCCCAGAAACACTTCGGGAGTTAATCCCCGCGTGAGGCGTGTTTGCCCAACCAGAACTTGCGCCAGTCGCCTTTGCTGAAGTATAGGGCTTGCAAAAAGTAGAGGCTTCCCGCCCAAAACCCTAATACCAGCATTCCGATGGTCCACAGGATAGCCACAGGAAGAGATTTTTCCCGGAAAATGATCCACACCGAGAAAAGCACAAAGCCTGTGTACAAATCCACCAGGGAGACAATCCCCCACGGCATGGAAACCAGTTGACCTCCCTCGGAGATAAAATCTCCTACGGTAAAGCCGAATATTAACGCTGCGCTCATCGCGGCCAGCCCTAGTAGAGCGATAATTTTGGCGGTTCGCATCACAGCACCAGGATTACACCGAAGACGATTTCTGCTGCCAGGCTGATCCAGTTGGATTGTTCGAAGGATTTATCCACGACCATGGAGATCGCCCGAATGACTCCAATAGCCAGATACATCAAGCCGAGTGTTTGGTAGGCTTCTCGTGTTCCCAGAACCAAAATGGCAATTCCCAATCCGATGAAGGCACCGCCAAAGACAGAGCGAAATTCTGTGATGCCGCGCGCACCAGGTGCGGTTAACCCGGTAAAGCCTTGGATATTGCGCGGAAAGAACAAGGCGATCAAGCCAGTAAGCACGGTGCCGATGACACCGACAATTTGAAGGATTTTCAATATACTCATGTTATTCACCTTTTTTCGGGAGTATGCGCGGAACAAACGCCGGCACGCGCCTGACATATTCTTCGTAGCCCGGCTTGGCGTCTTTGAGCGATTTCTCCAGCATGGCAACGCCGGATACGTTTCGCAGCAGGTAAGTCATGATCAGCGGGCTGAACACCGTCCACCATCCTGCGCTGATCAGGGCGAATAGGTAAAATCCCCACCATTGCAACGCGTCTCCAAAATAGTTCGGGTGGCGGGTTAGCCCCCAGAGCCCGCTGGTTAACAGTTTCCCCTTGTTTTCAGGATTGCGTTTGAAAAGAGCCAGTTGCAGGTCACCGCCAGCTTCGAAGATGAAACCGATTAGCCATACCAGTACGGCGAGCAGATCCATCCAACCGATGGAAGCGTTTGCTTTGGAGGTTTGCACTGCCAGAAGGGGAGCTGCCACCAGCCACATGATCACCCCTTGGAGCAAAAAGACTTTGAAAAAGCTACGCCACCACCAGGAAGAGCCGGCTTCCTGCCGCCATTGGGCGTAGCGGAAGTCCTCCCCGTGCCCGATGTTGCGGTAGCCGATATATGCAGACAGGCGCACTCCCCAAATGGTAACCAATATGCCCAATAGGACGCTGCGCGGGGAGAGCCCATCTGGCAGCAGGGCGGCCGCAGCCCAAAAAGTGACCACAAAACCCGTGCCCCAGAAGATGTCTACGATACTCGAATCTCTCAGCACCAGGCTGAGCAACCAGAGTGTAGTCATCAACCCCAGGATGATTAATCCCGCTTCAAGCCATAGTGTCATGAAATTCATTTCGTTCACCTTTTCGTTTGTGACATACAGGCAAAACCCAAAGCCCCCACACCCAGATGCGCCCCTAAAACCGGGGTGATCTGGGTAATTGGGATCTCTTCCCTAGGGAGGTATTTTTGCACCTGTTCTCGCAAGGCTTTTGCTCTATCGTATACACCTGCGTGCAGGACTGCCAGCTTTTCGAACGGCGCGCGGTGCTCCAGCCAGGAGAACATCTTGTGCATTGCTTTTTTGGTTGTGCGAATGCGATGAGCTTCGGGGCGCCCTTGGTGCATGTACAGGAGGGCTTTCAATTGCAGAATCTCCCCAAAGCGCGCCAGGGCAATGTGCATCCGCCCGCTGCGACGCAGGTATTCCAATGTATCCAACGCGGCGAAGACATATGTCCTGGATTGCATCTCTTTGATCTCGTGCTGGATCTCCTCCAGGCTTGCCCCACGATGCGCCATCTGAGCAACTCTTTCAACCATAAAACCCAGCCCTAGACTGAGTTGGCCCGAATCGATTACTTGCACGGCAACGCGGTCCATCTCCTGCGCAGCCATACGAGCGCTCTTGATCGTCGCGCTTAGGGCTTCGGAGATATGTAGCGAGAGAATGGTTTCTGCACCCTGGGCAGCCAGGCGCCGGTAGGCTTCTTTGAAGATATCCGGGCCTGGCGATGCTGTAGTGGGCGCCGGATCATAATCCGGCAGACGGGCGTAGAATTCTTCTTTGGTGATATTCATCCCGTCAACCAGTTGTTTTTCTCCCATTTGAATGAACAATGGGACGACCTCAATCTGGTACTTTTGGATGACCTCTTCAGGAAGGTCGCAGGTGCTGTCAGTGAGTATGGATATGCTCATGGTTTATTCTAAACTGGCGCAAGCGTACCCGCGAAAATCATCCAAGCGAGCACGGATTTTGATACCAGGCTGAGTACAATGAAGCCTCGTTCACCGTAAAGATAGTCTCGCCATTTCCCAACCTTTTTGTACTGCAGATACATATTCACCGCAAAGGTGTTGAAGAAGACGAAAAGTGTCGGGATGATGGCATACACGAATGCAGGCGGCTTGGCCTCGCCGCCAGAGGCAACTGCGCCAAAGAAGTAGATGAAGATCACCACCCAGGGAATGATGCCCGCGATGGAGCCGAACGTAAATGGAGTCCAGTCGGTTTTTTCGGTGTATTGATTGATGCTTTCCATGAGCAACCCAAACAGGTTCATCGTCGCGTTCAAGGCGAACATGAGGAGGATGGCGCCCAGGTCCCAGACACCTGCGAGCATGCCGATCAACACGATCATCAAAGATGAACTGAGGGCATATTCATAAAATCGAATTGGATTTTTCCCGCTTTTTAAATCCGCAACATACCGTTGGTAGCCAATGGTGGAGAGGTAAAAATGTGCCACTGCAGAAAGAAGCAGGAAGATCGCCACGGCTGGGCCTAATGGCAGTTTATAAAACAATTCAGAATCCGGCTTGAGCGAGAATGTTGCTGTGTCAAACTTAAGGAAGTTGGTGAAAATTGGATAGGTGGTGTCGTTGCTGACCACCCACATAAACGCCCCTTGGATCAAATGTAAAAACCCCATGATGAGGTTGAAGCGACGCAGGGAGGCGTATCTGTCGATTTCGCCGAGGCTTGGCTTTTGAGTGTTCATCTTATTCTCCTATTGATTACGAGGCTTAGGTATCCTCAGATTTGGTACTGATGATGTAAGAATATAACATGATGTCTAAATTTTGTCAAGGTTTAATATCAAATTTCTGGACGCAATCTCGTCCAAAAAAGGGGCTCTGAAACCGACTTTTGCTGGCTTATACCCATGGCTCTAACGCTTGCGGCAGGCTGTTTAGGTGAGAAAGAGGGTAAAATATGCTTTGAGGCTTTTCAATGTTTTTTATGCCTGTTGACCCCTGGAGGTTTGCTCAAAGGGTTTGTCATTTTTCATGATCAGATGTCGAGATTGGAAACAATATGAGAATTACTTTGGAAATCAACCATAAAAAGCACTCACTCGTCGCTTCTCCAAAGGACACGCTACTTGGCGTGCTGCGCAAATTGGGGTTTTTCGGTGTCAAACATGGATGTGAGACCGGAGAATGTGGCGCATGTACGATTTTACTCGATGGTAAAGCGGTGAATGCCTGCTTGATCCTTGCTGCTCAGGCTGAAGGGCATTCAATTGAAGCCATCGAGGCGCTTGGCGAGCATCCCGAACGTGGCTGGAAGCCCAGCTCTGGATTGCACCCGATTCAACATGCTTTTGTGGAAACTGGAGCCATTCAATGTGGCTATTGCACTCCCGCGCAGGTGCTGGCAGCCCGTCAGTTGCTTGAGCAAAACCCTGACCCCAACGAGGAGCAGGTGCGCGAAGCCCTTTCTGGCGTGCTATGCCGTTGCACGGGATATCTCAAGCCGGTGCAGGCGGTATTACGCGCCGCGGCGCGCCTGCGCGGCGAAGATGTGCCGCCCGTAGATGATGAAGAGTGGGAACAGGAGTTGATCCCCGCGCCGTCAGAGTGGTTGCCAAAGGATGACTTGGGAGGTGAGGCGGAAGACTTGCCTGGTGGACCAATCTCCCCTGCCTTGTTACGCACGCGGATTATGCCTCGTATCCATCTTGCGGAACAGATGCCGCGCTTGCAACGCGTCGGGTCGCCCGAGGTGAAGGTGGATGCCTATAAACTGGTGCAGGGCAATCCGGCTTTCGCTGCCGACTTCGAGAAACGCGATTTGTTGATTGCGCGTGTGTTGCGCAGCCCTTATGCCCATGCGGGAATTAAACGCATTGACGCCAGTAAAGCGCGCGCCTTGCCTGGAGTGGCTGCAGTGCTCACCTGGGAGGATATCCCCCGCGTGGCATTTTCCACCGCCGGGCAGTCCGACCCCATCCCGGGTCCCCTGGATACCTTTTCCCTGGATAACAAGGTACGCTTTGTCGGCGACCGGGTGGCTTTTGTGGCCGCTGAAACCGCCGAAATCGCCGAAAAGGCATTGGAACTTATCGAAGTCGAATACGAAATTCTACCTGCCTTGTTGGATTCTCGTCAGGCAATGCAGCCGGGTGCCCCCATTTTGCACGATGAGCCAGAGTACGTCAATTTCGCCGAGTCTGACCCGCACCGCAACCTGGCTGCAGAGATCCGCATCGACATTGGGGATGTGGAGCAGGGTTTTGCAGAAGCGGACCACATTTTTGAGGCTGAGTACGAAGTCCCCAAGGTCAACCAGGCGCACATTGAGCCGCATGTAGTCATCACCTACTGGGACGAAGACGATCGGCTGGTGATTCGCACCAGCACCCAAGTGCCCTTTCATGCGCGGCGCATTCTGGCGCCGGTATTGGGCTTGCCGATGAAGCGCATTCGCGTGATCAAACCGCGCATCGGCGGGGGCTTTGGTGGTAAGCAGGAGGTGCTCATTGAAGATGTGGCTGCACACCTGACCATTGCAACCGGTCGGCCCGTGTATTATGAGTACACCCGCGAGGAGGAGTTCATCGCCGGACGTTCGCGCCATCCTATGCGCATCCGCATGAAGACCGGGGTAAAAAAGGACGGTACCCTCACCGCCAATGCCATGCATGTGCTCACCGATACCGGCGCCTATGGCTGTCATGCGCTTACCGTCACCGGCAACACGGGACACAAATCCATGGCGCTTTATGTCGGCGATGGCAAATACCGTCAATCGCCGAACATCCGCTTTTATGCCGATGTGGTGTACACCAATCACCCTCCGGCAGGGGCGTACCGCGGTTACGGTGTGCCCCAAGGCTTTTGGGCGGTGGAGCGCCACATGGAAAAAATCGCCCGCGCGCTGAATCTGGACCCTCTGGAGTTCCGCTTGAAAAATGCCCTGCGCGCCGGGGAGCTGCACCCCTTCAGCACTGCCTGGAGCGAGGGGCGCGAACCGCGCCCCGAGACCATCCTCACCTGCGGATTAGAAGAATGTGTACGTCAAGGGAAGGCGCTGATCGGCTGGGATGGAAAGTTTAACAACTCGGCCTGGCATCACATACCGGGCAAACCCTTTTTACGCCGCGGCATTGGGGTTGCCCTGGTGATGCAGGGCACTGCCATCCCCTATCTGGACATGGGTGCGGCGAGCATCAAGCTCAATGATGATGGCTCTTTCAACTTGTTGGTGGGTGCGACCGATCTAGGCACCGGTTCGGATACGGTCCTGGCTCAAATGGCCGCCGAGGTGTTGGGCGTGCCGTTGGAGGATGTCATAGTATATTCCTCAGACACGGATTTCACTCCGTTTGATAAAGGTGCCTATGCCTCCAGCACCACCTACATCTCTGGGGGGGCGGTTGTCAAAGCTGCGCAGCAGGTGGCGGAGAAGATCCGCCAGCGCGCGGCGCGCATTCTCAACGCGCGCTCAGAAGAAGGACTGCCTGTGGTGGAAGCAGAGGACCTTGTGCTTGCAGAGCGCCAAGCCATAGCACCCGACGGCCGCGCCGTCACCTTGGCGGAAGTGGCATTGCATTCTCTGCATCATACCGACCAGGAACAGATTATGGCTGTGGCTTCGTTCATGTCGCCGGTCTCCCCTCCACCATTTGCCGCCCAATTCGCTGAAGTCACCGTGGATATCGAAACCGGTCAGGTTGTAGTTGATAGACTGGTGATGGCGGTCGATTCGGGCGTCATTGTCAACCCCTTGACCGCCTCCGGGCAAATCGAAGGCGGAATGACCCAAGCTTTGGGCTACGCTGTATGCGAAGAGATGCGCTACGACGAATTCGGCAGGGCGCGCGAGCACGATCTGCGCGATTACCACATCTTTCAAGCGCACGAAATGCCTGCTTTGGAGACGATTTTTATCGAAACTCAGGAACCTTCGCATCCTTTTGGTGTCAAAGCAGTCGCCGAAATACCCATGGATGGCGTCGCGCCTGCGGTGGCTAATGCAGTGTATGATGCCTGTGGCGCGGATATAGATGCCAACCCCCTCACGCCTGAAAAGGTATGGCGCTGCTTGCAGCTCAAGGTGCAGGGGTGAACATGGCGCCGGTATATGTGATTGGACATGTCAACCCGGATACCGATTCCATTGCCGCTGCGGTGGGATACGCCTGGCTGTTGCAAGCGCGCGATGGTGAGGAGACGGTTGCCGCGCGCGCTGGCCCGATTAACCCTCAAACCCAATGGGTGCTGAAGCGCCTGAACCTGGAAGCCCCACAGTTGCTTACCGATGCCTCGCCGCGCTTCTCCTCTATCACCCGGCGCCTGGATACCGCCGCGCCAGATAGCCGATTAAGGGATGCCTGGGCAATCCTCAACCGCGCCGGTGGGGTCGCGCCAATTGTAGATGGCAAAACCGGCAAACCGCTGGGGCTGATCACCGGCTGGAGCCTGTTTGAGCGTCTCGCTCGGATGGTTGGACCGCGCCCGCCTCTGCAGGAAACCCGCCTGGCGGAGATGTTGGAACTCCCCTGCCGTGAGGTTTGCGACACCAGTGTGCCGCGTTTTCAATCCCAAACGCGCATCCGCGACGTGATTCAACGCATCCTGCGCGAAGAACACAACGAATTTCTCATTGTTGATGAACATGGTGCTTATTTGGGAGTCTGCCGCCAACGGGATGTGCTTAACCCGCCTCGCTTGCGCGTGATCCTGGTAGATCACAATGAACCGTCTCAAGCGCTGGGTTCGCTGGATGAAGCCGAGTTGATTGAGGTTCTGGACCATCATCGCCTAGGAAACATGCCTACTCATGCACCCATTCGCTTTTCAGTGGATGTGGTAGGCAGCACCAGCACTTTGATCTCTGAGCGCACCGAGGAAGCTGGGTTGAGCGCCCCTCCACCGATCGCCGGTTTGTTGCTTGCCGGGTTGCTTTCGGATACACTCACCCTGACATCTCCAACCACTACCGAGCGCGATCGGTATGCTGCCGAACGACTGGCGCGTTGGGCATTTGTCGCTAATGGGCCTTTAGCCCATGAAAACTTGGAGAATTATGGGAAACAAGTGCTTGCCGCGAGCGCAGGGCTGGCAACGCGCGAGGCGCATGAAATCGTCACCACGGACATGAAAATATACCAGGCAGGCGAGTTTCAATTTGCCATCGCTCAAGCAGAAGTCACCGACCTGTTGGAGATGGATGAACATTTGTCTAGCCTGAGAAGCGCATTGGATGAGTTCCGCCAGAAACAGGGGTTGGATTTTGCCATGTTGATGGTTACGGATGTGGTCAACAATGCCAGTCGCTTGCTGCCCGTCAATCCGCCATCCGTTCTTGATGAGTTGCCTTATTTGCCCCAACCGGACGGCACCTGGCTGGCGGAAGGGGTTGTTTCGCGCAAAAAGCAGCTTTTACCGGTAGTTTTGGGTTTATTGGAGGACTGAGATGTCGATTTATGAGGCGCTTGCTCGATTGGAGGCGGAGGGAAAAGCAGGTGTGTTGTGCACCCTAATCCGCAGCCGCGGATCCACGCCGCGCCATACAGGTAGTAAGATGCTTGTCTACCCGGATGGTGCCATTGTGGGATCCATAGGCGGGGGGGAGTTGGAGAATCGCGTGATTCACGAAGCCCTTGAAGCGCTTCGCCATGGCAGCCCCAAACTGCTGGAATATAATATGGTGGACCCCGAACGCGGCGATCCGGGCGTTTGCGGCGGACAACTGGAGGTATTTTTGGAGCCTATTCTACCTAAGCCGACTTTGTTGGTCATCGGTGGCGGGCATGTCGGTAAAGCTGTGGTGCATTTGGGGAACTGGCTGGGGTTTCGCGTTGTCCTCAGCGACGACCGACCCGAGTTCTGCAACCCTCGAGCTGTACCAGAGGCTCACGAATACCTGCTCATGCCCATGGCAGAGATTCCCCGCAAAATGGAAATCACCCCCTGGACATACATTGTCTTGACCACCCGCGGGGTGACGATCGATGTTCCGGGGTTACCCCCATTGTTGGATAGCCCTGCAGCTTATATCGGCATCATTGGGTCTCGAAGACGTTGGGCTACAACGCGTAAACAGTTGCTTGCTCAAGGTGTGCCTCAAGAGAAACTCGACCGCGTGCGTTCGCCTATTGGCTTGGAGATCCAGGCAGAAACGCCCGAGGAAATTGCGGTCAGCATCCTGGCGGAAGTCATCATGCTACGCCAGGGCGGTAGCGGTGAAGCCATGTCGCATGCAGCCAATGATGTGGCGATGTTAGAGCATCATGAAACATAATCAATGTCAGGAGAACGGAAACGATGTGGAAGGCTTATTACAGTGTACATCAAGTAGATGAACCCCTTCGACTGCTTGCAGAATATGGCGCGCGGGCGCGCATCATCGCCGGTGGAACGGACTTGCTCATTGAAATGGAGAGGGGTGTGCGAAAGGGCATCGAAGTGCTCATTGATGTGACGCGCCTCCCGGAGTGGGATCGCATTTGGCTGGATGACTCGGGCAATGTTCACCTGGGAGCGTTGGTGACGCACAACCAGGTTGCGGCTTCGCCTGTGATCCGCGAAAAAGCCTTTCCGCTCGCGCAAGCCGCGTGGGAAGTCGGTGCACCTCAAATCCGCAATCGTGGCACCGTAGCCGGCAACCTGATCACCGCTTCGCCGGCGAATGATACCATCCCTCCTCTAATGGCTTTGAACGCAAGGGTGAAGTTGGTTTCTCTTCATGGGGAGCGTTGGGTGCCATTAAGTGATTTCTATCTTGGCGTGCGCAGAACGGTGATGCAGTCCGATGAGTTGCTTAGTGAGATCGAGTTCCCGGCGTTGCAACCCCACGCGCGCGGCGCGTTTTACAAGCTGGGCTTGCGCCGCGCTCAGGCGATTTCTGTGGTGAACGCTGCAGTGGTGTTGCACTTTGAACCTTCCCACACATCCGAGTTCACCGAGCGCCCAATTCAGCGGGCAATCATTACCTTGGGGGCTGTTGCTCCGCAGGTCATCCATGCTTCCGAAGCAGAGGCTTTTCTGAGAGGCAAAGTGCTTTCTGAAGAGGTCATTGCCCAAGCAGCCACTCTGGCGCGCAACGCCGCTCGCCCAATCGACGACCTTCGCGGCAGCGCTGCATATCGTTTCGAAATGGTGCGCGTCGTTGTGGCGCGTCTATTAAGGTCAATCTGGCGGGGCGAAGAGCGGCGCGATTTCCCTCAAAAGCCCGTGCTGCTTTGGGGCAAAGGTGTAGCTCCGACGCCATTGAGTCATAGCTTGAAACACGAAGGGGATACGCCCATTGTCACACGCATCAATGGCAAAGAGTATACTTTTACCAGTGGTCAGAACAAGACTTTGTTACGCCTGCTTCGTGAAGAAGCAGGTTTGATCGGCACAAAGGAGGGATGCGCCGAGGGAGAATGTGGCGCATGCACCGTTTTTCTGGATGGCATGGCGGTAATGAGTTGCCTGGTGCCTGCAGCGCGTGCACACGGTGCAGAAATCGTCACTATTGAAGGTTTGGCGCACGATGGACAGCTGCACCCGGTGCAGCAGGCGTTTATCGAAGAGGGTGCGGTGCAATGTGGCTACTGCACGCCAGGGTTTATTATGGCCGCCGCGAATCTATTGGAAGAACAGCCTCACCCCAGCCACGCAGAGGTGCAACAAGCTCTCACGGGCAATTTGTGTCGCTGCACGGGGTATTACAAGATTGTGCGCGCCATTGAACGCGCCAGCCAGTGGGAGTGAAGACATGTCTAAATTCGAGAGATATCATAAATCCCCTTTGGATAAACCTCGTCCCTGGCAGATTCACCCTGTTTGGCGAGGCATTGGGTGTCTTTTGTTGCTGCTCATTCCGATCATGGCGTATGCTGCCTCGGCTATTCTTGTTGAGATGAACGCCGAAAATGGTTGGCTGCCCTCACCTTATCCACTGATGCGCCCGATAAGCATCCCACTTGTTGGCCTTCTATATCCTCCGCTTGGAGAACCGATACCGCATTTGTTGGCGAACCTTGTAGTCACGGTGCTGCTTTCTTTATTGGGCTTTGCCCTGCTGGTGGCTTTTTACACCATTGTGTACAGCCTCATCGGGCCTCCTCGATACGGCCCATTAGATGCACCACCACTCCGCCCTCCTCCACGGCGCAGACGCCGTTGATGCCGCCTGCTCAGGATACCCGTTTTTTCCGCGCCTCCTTCGGAAGGGGCGGATATGAATGTATGCCTTTTTGGAGACGCGTAACTACTTATGGAAAGGACCGTACCCACTACCGCCTCTGAAGAGATCGAACTCTACATGCGCACCTACTATTCTTTGCTGCGTTCGACCGCAGAGGTGCGCATTCGCTCTTTTGAAGAAGCTCACGCAGGCATGCACTCGCTGTTGCACTTGCAGGCCAACACGCCCCAAATTGACACTTCGGCGTTGATCTACAGTTTGCTGCGCTTACCCACGTGTCTACCTCAGGTGCAGTTGGTGGTTTTGGGGCAAAGCGATGAAGTCTTTGCCCGTGCGGGTTTTCATGCGTTGACCTCGTGGCAAGAGGCGGCGGCAATCGCCCGTCGTCGACGTTGTTACTTCGATGGCCGTGGGGTGCTGGCGTGTTTTATTGCCAGCCGTTCGGATATCGATGACATGATCCCGATGCTCACCGCCTTACAAATCGAATGGAATAAGCTGCATCTACGTTTAAGGCGCATTGCTCCCACTGTCAATTTCGATGAGCTTTGTGAGAGCCCCAGTGGATATTCTCGCCTGGCAGAACTGATGGATGTGCCTATAGAGGATTTTGACCGCTTGTTTGCCATCTGGGGGGATGATTTTGGTTGTAATTTACGTCGTATCGCAGATATTCCACTCGACCTGCGCGTGCGTTTACTGAGTGGTTCTCTGAATGAGTACCGCAAAGCGCGCCATGCCTGGTGGGAAAACATCGAAGCTGCTGCCCCTCAGGTACGCTCGCGGCCGATTTATTTTGTCTCTAGTAATGTGCATAGCATGCGTAATCTTCTTACCGGCTTTGCATTGAAGAACGAAAGAAAACTCATTGCTTACCTGGAGAATTCCGGGAATGTTGGGTTACAAAATGAATGGAGAGAGATTGTGTTGGGGAGGGTTCCTTCTAGCCGGGAGAACTTCCTCTACTACCTCCTCAGGAAGTATCAGCAGGCGCATGAAGGCCTGGATAGCCTGGAAGAGCAGGCGCAACTGGAGAAAGCCATGGGGATTACGCGCGTCTCGAGCATGCGCACCTTTGATGTTGAAGCACAGGTGATCGAGCTATCTTCTCTGGATTATGCAAACATCGATCCACGCTTGAAAACTCACGCTGATGATCGCCTTCTCTCGAAAAGCGAGGCGCTGATCGTTAACATCGACTACCCATTGGGGGTGGCTGCCTACGACATCCTCACCGAAGTCGCCTCTCGTGTCAGCTCCGTGCTCGGAGTTTATATCATGGGCAAAGCTGCTACGTTGAACGCTGTGGTAGGAGATGTCATGATCCCCAATGTAGTCCATGACGAGCACTCTAAGAACACCTATCTGTTTGAGAATTGTTTTAGCGCCGCGGACATTTCCCCTCATCTGGTGTATGGCTCGGTCCTGGATAACCAGAAGGCGATGAGCGTCATGGGCACATTTCTGCAAAACGCCCGCTATATGGACGTTTTTTATCGCGAGGGCTATACGGACATTGAAATGGAATCCGGGCCATACCTTTCTGCAGTTTATGAAATGTATCGTCCAAAGCGCCACCCGATTAATGAGATCGTCAACCTGTACAGCTTGCCGTTTGATATAGGCATTCTCCATTACGCTTCGGATACACCGCTGAGCAAAGGCAGGAACCTGGGGGCTGGTAGCCTCTCCTACTATGGTATGGATTCGACCTACGCCTCGGCTCTGGCGATACTACGACGCATATTTGACCTCGAACTCGCGCGCCTTCAAGGCAGGCGTAATCCGCGTGGCAGGTGATTTTTCAACACCCCTTGAACACCTTTCAACCACCCCAGAGAGAACTCATCCAGCACTGCGAGCAACCAACCATTTCGTGCGTTGTGACGCAGGTTTTCCCCTCTTAAGAACGATTGCAACTCATCGCTCCCAATGCTCATGCGGAGCAGGAAGCGAAAATCCTGCGCCTGGATGCCCATAGCCAGCGCGTGAGAGGGGAGAAATTGGGCTGAAGGTTTTCCAGCCTGGGGTATGAGGCTACCTAGCCACCAGCCTGGTTGTAGGGCGCTCAAGCCGGCCAGGTTGATGGAGGGTTCGGGCAGGAGATATACCTTTCCGTCCTTGTCGATGTACATTTGATGCGCTTCGATTTCGGCGATGGCATCTTCGGTGAAATGCTCTTCTAAAAAAGCTCTTATGATCTTTTGCATTTGCACAGGCAATTTGGCAGGATGATCTCCATGTATGTGGGAAGCCAGCGCCGTCTTCTCTAGCTGAGGTCGCCTGACCATCGCGGCAATGAAATGACCTTCCCCCTGGCAAAGATGTGGCCAGAGGCGGATGGCACGCTCGAGGGGAACGCGCTCCGTGGAGACGTGGATCCAATCTGCCCTGCCGCGAGAGAACCCGATAGCCTGCGGTATATTGGCTAATTCGAAGTGAGGTTGCTCCTTCAAGAAGGCGTAAACCACCTCTTCGTTCTCCTGAGGGTTGAAAGTGCAGGTGGAGTAAACCAATGTGCCTCCGGGGCGCACGGTCTGTGCAGCTTGTTTCAGGATCGCAAGTTGGCGCAAAGCGCAACTCTGCACCTGCGCGTATGACCATTCCCGGCGAGCATTTTCGCTCTTGCGGAACATACCTTCTCCAGAACATGGTGCATCTACCAGCACTTTATCGAAAAAGTCTTGAAATAGGGCTGCCAGGCGTGTGGGGTGTTCGTTCAGGATGACCGTATTGCGCGCCCCCCAACGCTCCAGGTTTTTCACCAGCTCCCAGGCTCTTTGGGGATGTGTCTCATTGGCTACCAGAAGTCCCCGGTTTTTCATCAGGCACACGATGTGCGTGCTTTTCCCTCCTGGTGCGGCACACAGGTCGAGGACACGCTCGCCAGGTTCGGGGGTAAGCACCTCTGCCACAGCCATGGCGGAGGGCTCCTGAAGGTAATATGCGCCAGCCAGGTGGAAGGGGTGTTTGCTGGCTGAGAGTTCCTTGTTTTCCTTGATGACGAAACCGCAGGGAGACCATGGCACTGCTTCGAGGAGATAGGGCAGGCGCTGGCTGAGCTTTTGCGCTTCGGTTTTTAATGTATTGACACGCAAACCTTGTATTGGCTCTCTATTCAGACTGGCTGAAAAAGCCGGAAACTCCTCTCCCAATAGATCTTTGAAGCGCCTCAGAAAAGCCGCGGGAATCTCCACCATGTTCGCCGCATTGAAGCTTAGATTTGCACAGCTCGATCCGTAATTTCCAATGCCTGGTCGATGATTTCGAAGCCT
Source organism: Anaerolineae bacterium (assembly GCA_037439525.1). GTDB lineage: Bacteria > Chloroflexota > Anaerolineae > Anaerolineales > UBA4823 > JBBIVW01. The sequence goes on along the minus strand of JBBIVW010000003.1, from coordinate 148,152 downwards.
TCGCGCAGTTGCTCTTCCTGGATGATCAGTGGCGGAATGATCAGCAGGGTGTGCCAGTGTGTGTACAGGTACACCCCGCGGTCGAGCAGGTACTGACGTAGGGCGTTCATCTCTGCGCTAGAGCTGTTGAATGGCGCCATGGGTTGCTTGGTCTCTCGGTTGCGCACCAACTCGATGACTCCAAATAGACCGATGGAACGCACTTCGCCGACGCTAGGGTGTTGTTCCCCGAGGTCGGTGAGCAGGCGGTGAAGCAAGCCGCCCATTTTTGCGGCATGTTCGATCAGATGCTCTTCTTGCATTACCTGAATATTGGCAATCGCTGCTGCCAGCGAGATGGGGTGGGCGTTGTAAGTCAACCCGCTCCAATACACACGTTCTTTGAAAAATGAGGCGATCTCTGGACGCATGCCTACTGCACCGAGCGGGGCATAGCCGGAAGTCAATCCCTTTGCCATCGTGATCAGGTCCGGCACCACATCCCAATGGTCCACAGCAAACCATTTACCCGTTCGGCCAAAGCCGCTCATCACTTCATCCGCGATCAGCAGGATGCCATATCGGTCGCATAGAGTGCGCACCCCTTGCAGATAGCCCGCCGGAGGGATGATTATCCCATTTGTCCCCGTTACCGGTTCTAGCAGGATGGCTGCGATGGTCTCTGCGCCTTCATACTGGATTATTTCCTCAAGGTGATTGAGATAATCCAGGCTGAAGTCCTCTTCGGAGATGTGCGGATTGGTGCGATGAAAAGTGGAACGGTAACGGTAAGGGTCGAGGAAATGGACCACTCCAGGCATCAGGTTGGGTTCCCAGGCGACTCTCCGCGGGTCGCCGGTGGCTGCCATGGCTCCTGCCGTAGCGCCATGATAAGAGCGATAGCGGGCGAGGATTTTGTGTTTTCCGGTAAACGCACGGGCAAGTTTGATGGCGTTCTCGTTGGCGTCCGCGCCCCCTAAGGTGAACAGGAAATGGTCGATATCCCCAGGGGTGATCTCGCTCAATATCTTCCCTAAAGTGGCTCTGGGTTTGGTTGCCATGGGTGGACCGGCATAGGCCAGGTTTTGCGCTTGTTCAATAATCGCCTGGATGACGCGCTTATTCCCATGACCGATGTTCACGCACATGACCATTGAATTGAAATCCAGGTAGCGTTTGCCGGATACATCCCAAAAATATACGCCTTTTGCCTGCTTTACTGGAATAGGGCTTACTTTTCCCTGTGCAGACCATGTCCAGAAACTGTGCTTCAAACAGGTACTCAGAATATCGGCATCTGCGATTTCTTCCATAAGCTTTTTGCGTTCCAGCTCCTTTCCGGGGTAATCGTATCACATAAATCTGCTCCTGGGCACTCCTGACACTTCTAGGTTAGGGCGAATTCCCGATAGACAGTCTTTGGGGGCTTTGGTATCATTGGGCTATCTGTTGAAGGCATTTTACACTCTGGAAGCAAGGAGATGTGATAGATGTACCCGGTTGTTTTGGCTTTACATAATCTTATCCGTTGGGTCGTTGTCGTTACCGGTGTACTGGCAATCGGCAGCGCTGCTTGGGGGGTTTTTCGAAAGCAGAGTTGGAACAAGCAACATCGTCTATTAAGTATGTTTTTCACCGTTTCCCTGGATGTTCAATTGCTCTTAGGTGCGCTTTTGTACTTGGTATATAGCCCATTGACGCAAATCGCCCTGCAGAACTTTTCGGCTGCCATGCGCGAGAGCAGCCTGCGCTTTTTTTCCCTGGAACATGCGCTATATATGTTTGGGGCAGTGGTGTTCGCCCATCTAGGCAGCATCTCTTCCCGCAAAGCCCCTGAAGCTATCCAGAAACATCGACGTGCCTTGTTCTGGTTCCTCTTAGCAGGGGCACTGCTCGCGCTGGGCATGCCATGGACACGCCCCTGGCTTCCTTCTTTTTAGGGTACATATTGTTTGCCTTCCAGGTTGCCGCCTATGGCTAATCTCCCACAAGCGCGGGCGAAGGGTCTTGCCATCGCTGAAGCCACTCTGGCGGTGATTTTTTGGGGAGGCTCTTTTGTTGCCACGAAGATCGCCCTGCGCGAGGCACAGCCGGCAACCATCGTTTGGCTACGTTTTGCCATTGGGGTTTTAATCTTGGGCTTGACCATTGCTGTGCGTCATCAATTATCTTTACCTCGTGTAAAGGATTTGGGCTATTTTGCGCTTTTAGGATTCTTGGGCATCACTTTTCATCAATGGCTGCAGTCTAATGGATTGGTCACCTCTCAGGCGACAACCACTGCCTGGATTGTTGCCACCACCCCCATTTTTATGGCTTTGTTGGGCTGGATGGCGTTGCATGAAAGGCTGAATTGGATGCAGGCTTTGGGCATCCTATTGGCGACCGCGGGTGTTTTAGCCGTGGTTTCGAAAGGGGACTTTGCCTCGCTGTTTGCCGGTCGCTTTGGGGTGCGTGGAGATGGCCTGATCCTCATCAGCGCGGTAAACTGGGCGGTCTTTTCTGCGCTTTCGCGGCGTGGTTTGCAATCTTTTTCGGCGACCTGGATGATGTTCTACGTGATGGCTTTTGGCTGGTTGTTTACCACTGCCTTGTTCATTCTCGGACCAGGGCTGACGGATGTCCACTCTTTGTCCTTCGCAGGGTGGGGAGGCATTGCCTTTTTAGGCATTGCCTGTTCTGGGCTGGCGTACATCTTTTGGTTTGACGCGTTACAAAGGCTTCCTGTGGCACAAGTGGGCGCGTTTTTATACCTGGAGCCGGTGGTCACCGTTCTGATCGCTGCCCGAATGCTCCGAGAGCAAATCTTGCTGGCGACGATTATTGGCGGTGGCTTGATCCTGCTTGGGGTTTGGATGGTGAACCGTTATACACGTTGAGATATGTCAATGAAAGAAGCCTATTACACACCTGAGACGCTGGCAGGCCAGGCAGAGGTTTTTTACCAGCAGGTTGGCTTTCGCAAAATATTTTCTCGATTTCCATTTAGCCCCCAGCACGCCGGCTTGCTCGTTCTGGATATGCAAGACTATTTTCTTACCCCCTCTTCACATGCGTTTGTGCCCAGCGCCCCCGCAATCCTACAGAACATCAATGCGTTGGTGCGCGCGTTCAAAGCCATGCATCGACCAGTCATTTACACCCGCCATGTCAACACCTACGAAAACGCCGGGATGATGGCGGTTTGGTGGCGCGAACTGATCACCCCCAACCACCCCTTGGCATCTTTACATGCAGATTTGGAAGTTGACCTCTCCACAGACCTGGTGCTGGATAAAACCCAATACGATGCGTTTTATGACACCTCATTGGATGCGCTGCTCAAATCCGCGCGCGTTGACAGCCTGGTGATCACCGGCGTGATGACCCATTTATGCTGCGAGACCACCGCGCGGGCTGCATTTGTGCGCGGCTACACCGTCTACTTTGTTGTGGATGCCACGGCAACCTACACGGCTGAATTGCATCTATCTTCATTGCGCACTTTGTCTCATGGGTTAGCGATCCCTCAAATGAGCACTCACCTTTTGGAATGGATGTCATGAGCGCTGGTCTTTATCGGGATGTGGTGGTCATTGGCGGTGGTCCGGCAGGGATGACCGCGGCGCTCCAGATGAAGCGCTATGACCTTGACCCCTTGTTGATTGAAGCCACGTGTCTCGGCGGGCTGCTTTGGAATGCGAATTTGGTCGAAAACTACCCCGGCTTTCCGGGTGGAATAGCCGGACCTCAATTGGTGCATCAAATGGTTCGGCAATTTGAACTTCTGGCTGTTGATGTATGTTATGAAGAAGTCCTGGCGCTTAACTATGAAAAAGGGCGTTTTCTGCTCACAACTCAGCAAAATGAATATCAGTCCCGCATCGTCGTGATCGCCAGTGGGACAAAACCACGGCAATTGCCCGCGCACATGCTGGAAGAGGGTGCTGAGCGATACGTTTATTATGAAGTTTACCCGTTGCGAGATTTGATCGGCAGAAAGGTGGCGATCCTCGGTGCAGGGGATGCGGCTTTTGATTACGCCCTTAATCTTGCGCCACGTAACCGTATCACGATCATAAATAGAAGTAGTACCCTCAAGTGCCTGCCATTGTTATGGCAACGCGCCCGCCAAATAGAGAGTATCGCCTATGTGCCAAACACAAACATCGTGAAAGTTGCTTTTGATTCCTCGGCGGGGTTGCTCTTATCCGGGCAAAGAGCAGGAGAGCAGTTTGAGTTTCATGCGGATGTGCTCTTGTGTGCCTTAGGGCGAGAACCCCGCCTCGATTTTCTTACGGATAAGATACAATTGTTGAAAGCCGAATTGTTAAAGGCGGGCAGATTGTATTTCATTGGTGATGTACATCGTGGCATATACCGGCAAACAGGCATTGCCATCGGGGATGGTCTCTTAGCCGCTATGCAGATTTATCGGACTTTGAAGGAGACAGAGCTATGCGCGTGATTGCCTCAACGGGTAAAGAAGAAGTTGCCCTGGTTTATATCCTAGAGTTTGGTGACGGCAAGCATCTGGAATGTGTGGAAGCAATACAACCTCCCTTGCCCCGTGAGGACAAGTGGGTGTTGCTCGTTTCGACCATGTTCGGTTGTCCGGTGCGCTGTCTGATGTGCGATGCGGGTGGGGGGTATAAAGGTGTTGCCAGCAAGGACGAGATCATGGAGCAGATTGAGTTTCTGGTGCACAGAAGATACCCGCAGGCGAGTGTGCCTTGCAGACAATTCAAGATTCAATTCGCTCGTATGGGGGAACCGGCTTTGAATCTCGCTGTCTTGGATGTCTTGGAAGAGTTGCCTCGGCGCCTTAACGCCCCAGGGTTAATGCCTTCCATATCGACGGTGGCGCCATCCCGGGGCGAGCGGTTCTTTGAGCGCTTGCTAGAAATCAAAAGGGATATGTATCCTAACGGTCAGTTTCAATTTCAATTTTCCATCCATACAACCGATGAGGCATTGCGCGACTGCATCATCCCGATAAAAAAGTGGGGTTTTACCGAAATGGCTGCCTATGGAGAGCGTTTTTACCAGCCCGGAGACCGCAAAGTTACCTTGAACTTTGCCCTTGCGAAAGGGTATCCTGTGGAGGTTGAAAAACTGCGCGCATATTTCTCGCCTGAAAAGTTCCTCATCAAAATCACCCCACTAAACCCAACATATCGCGCCAGAGAACACAACCTTACGTCATATGTCGATCCATACGAGTCAAATGAAGGCGATGCGCTTTTTGAGGCTTTACGTAAGGCGGGGTACGAGGTCATAGTGAGCATTGGAGAGCTCGAGGAGAACTTGATTGGCAGCAATTGTGGGCAATACCTCAGGCGACATCTTTCGGAACAGTTATCCCTGGAAGGTGGATACACCTATCAATTGCAGCAGATTTAATCGGATGCCGTGAATTTCTAACGACCTGTTTGCCAGGTTTACTTCACCAATCCGAGCAGAATTTATACCACCGCACGACACTCCATCGCCAAAGATACCAGCACCAAACCGGGTTGATGTGGCGCAAATCTTGTGGATTTGCTTACTCTTCTGTGGGATAGCTGCCAGAGGCTTGTTTTCGTCTCCCTGGAGGTAGGTGCACCACTCTCTTCTAGCCCACCCGTGCCAGCAAGCAGGCTTAAAAGCTTACTTGCTTGCCTGGCGTAGCAGTTCTATAAGCTTGTTCGGTAAAGGTGTGACTTATAAAGCAACCCCCACCATTCAATGGGGAATGTGCTTCAATTGTGTTCGCTCATGCGCACTTTATGCCAGTAGCGATAGAGGCCATACGAAGACATTTTCGATGGATTGACGGTCTCAAAGAGGCGCAAATCTTCGCTCGAGGCGCCTTCTCGCATCGAGCGTTGTTCCGTCCAGGTGAGGAACCGCGTGTTGAGTTGTTCTACGTCAGGGTTATCCTGCATTGCGGATTCCAACCATTCTTCGACCTCATCAAGCGCCTTGCGGGCTGCTTGAAGATGCCAATCGGCGTCTGCGTAAATGCCAAAATGCGTTGGAGCGATTTTCGAAAAGACTCCCTTCGATCGTTCGAGGGTCAGGCGGTGGAGGCTTTCTCGCCAGAGTTCGAGGTTGAATTCCGGCGGAGGCATGGGCAGGCGGATGTGTTTGCCTCCAGCGAGGCGCACCCCTCCGATATCGCCGCTGAAACAGGTATCCAAGCAAATGTAGCTCAAGTGGTGATAGGCATGGCCTGGGGTGTCTATCGTGCGAATCTTTATCCCATGGATGTCGATTACCTCATTATCCTCGTGGGATTGGAGTTGGTCCTCGGGCACCGGGATGAATTCTCCCCATAGTTCTTCCAATGCGTCACCATAGATTCTCCACGCGCTGTTGAGCAGACGTTCTGGATTGAGTAAATGGGGCGCACCATTTGTGTGCACATGAATGCGCGCGCCAGTTCTGGCGAGCCAACCGGCTGCGCCTGCATGGTCGAGATGGATGTGCGTGAGAAACACATCAGTCACCTGAGCAAGCGAATATCCCATTTTGGCGAGATTGGAATCGAGGTTTTTGATTGTCGAAGCGGGCCCGCTTTCGATGAGCAGCACCCCCTTTTCATGGGGTAGCGCATATGCCGCGATTGCACCCGGCATATTCATGAAATTCAGATCAAGTGTTGCCACGGAATGGTTTGTCATATGGATAAAAGGTACCTTTGCGTGAGAGTTGATCGAGGAAGGAATACCACCAGGTATTGGAAAACGAATTAAAGGCGGAAATTATTATATTTAAATTCTATCATATAAAAAAGGCAAACTTTAATTATACCATAAATTTTTCACTGAAATTCCCCTTGCGGCTCTGCTGTTATAGGCAAAAATTGATGATTTTACTCCGAATAAATCGTATTCCTACCCGATTTGGCATATATGTAGGGGATAATCAGACTCTTGCCCCAATGTATGGCGCTTCGCTTGACAAGGAGGCTTTTTTATGCTAAACTTACAGTACCTTGCAAAAATGTCAGGCGTCTTATCAATATTGTAAAGACAAAGGAGATGCATATGTCACTCGCACAGGTCGTTTATCACATCACCAATAATGCTGAATTTGCGGAAAAATGGCGCAACGATCCCGAAGCTGCATTGAAAGACAAAGGATTCCAACTGAGCCGCGAGGAAATGAATTTCCTTTGCGCTGGACTTGGAGGAACCGTTCAGAGCGGGAGCGTCCGCCTCTCTGAACTCGCCATTAAAGCGACATCCTGGATGTGACCCCGCGGGCTTCTTGAGCCGTCTTACGCTCAAGCCCATTTGGGACAGAATCGAACAAGTTTGGGCGGAGTCAGGCGCGTGGCATGAGTTTGTCCATGCCATGCGTTTGACTCTGCCGCATTTTAACGAAGACACTGAGGTCGATCGGCGTTCCCCGCTGCGTTGGGCGTTCTTGCCCGGGTTATGTTGCCAGGCTGCCGGAGGGGAAATGCATTGGGCAGATGACCTCGCTGCGGCGTGGCTGTTGTACTATGTCGCCGCGCATATCATGGACACCATAGAAGATCAGGACGAGCCGGATCCACATTGGTCTTCTATAGGAAGCGGAGCAGCGCTCAATATCGCCTCTGGGTTTTATTTCAGCGCCTCAGTCATTCTTTCCCAAAGTCGATCGCCTCTCACCCAATCCTTGGATCCAACTCTGCTAAGCGAATTTTATAAACGCTTTTTAGTCATGTGCGCAGGTCAGCACCGCGATCTGTTGCAGCATGATCCTTCGTTAGATAGCTATTGGACACGTGCGCGGGAGAAATCCGGCGCATTTTTCGCCCTGGCGTGTCGTTTGGGCGCATCCCTTGCCACGTCGGAGCCGTCAAAGTTGGCAGCTTATCAGCAATTTGGTGAAAATATCGGTATTGCCGTACAGTTGCTCGATGACCTCGAAGATTTCAAGCCCCTTACCGAAGAGCGAAGCCTGGCTTATTATCGCGGGCTTTCACGATCTTTACCGGTGAGATACGCGCTGGCGGTTCTTCCAGAGCCCCAATGCGCAGATTTGCGTCAAGAAATAGAGCGCGCCGCGCGCGATCGACGCGCTTTGCAGCGCGTTTTCGAGTTGGTCGAAACCAGTGGAGCGAGTGTGTTTCTGCTTCTCCAACTCGAAAAATATCGTCAACAGGCGAACCAATGCCTGGCGGAAGCCCACCCGAACGCGGCCCCCGCACAGGTTTTACACAGCCTCGTTCAAACTCTAGACATTCTAAGCGCGTAATGCCACTTGCCTAATTGTTAGGGGGTTATGGAGGCAATCACAAGCGCCTATGTTAAAATACGAAATATGCTAACGATCAAGCGACCAATCTTCCAAACCGTTCGTCGCCAGTGGTGGTTGAGCTTGCCGTTTGCCATCTCCGTCGTTGTTCTTTTGGGTATCTTATGGACGATTGTGCAGGTGATTGCCTACCCCCATGATGGCATCGAGACCCTTCATCCAGACGGGTCCATTGGAGCGATAGAATCCGGTGGCCCAGCGGACAACTTGCTCTTCAAAGGGGATGTGATCAAAGAAATCGATGGACAGCCTTGGGGGACGCGCATCACGACCTATTACGATAAACATCCTGGCGACCTGGTTGGTTTTGTCATTGACCGTGGCGGGAGGGAAATGCACATCTCCATTCGTCTGGTACAACCAGATGCGGTGGAGATCTTCTTTCGCCTCATCCCGATTTTGGTGGCCCTGATCTTTTGGAGCATCGGCTTAGGCGTGCAGACATTTCGCCCTCCAGATAGCGCAGCGAGCATATTCTTTTATTGGTGTCAGGTGAGTGCCGTAAGCCTCACTGCAGGCGTGGCATCTTACCTGGGGCCTCGTTGGGCGTCCAGTTTGTTTAACGCCCTGGTGTGGTTCATTGGCCCACTGTCCATTCATCTCCATTTTCATTTCCCCCAAAAAACTGCAAGTAAAAAACAGAATTGGATCGTCGCCTTCTTCTACGCGCTGGCACTCATCGGCGCCGCCCCGCACCTAATTTCGATCTTTTCTGGAGTGAATCTCCGTGTTATGCCCTGGTTTCCTCAACTGGTAACTATCGGCAGATTTTACCTGGCAATCAACCTGCTTGTTGTCGGCGTGTTGCTCGTATATGCGTATATGCGACCGAAGTCTCCAGGGGTGCGAAGCCGCATTCGCCTGGTTGCTCTAGGAGGCGGGCTGACGGTTTTACTCATTGTCACACTGACGATTTTGCCAGATGCGCTTTTTCAAAATACCATTCTCCCGTATCGTTTCGCTTTTGCGCTGCTGAGTTTTATCCCCATTTCCTACGGTTATGCGATTTTTCGTCTGCATCTAATCGAAATTGAACGCCATGTCAACCGAGGCGCAACTTATATCCTTGTGTATTCAATCATGGGGGCGGCATATCTCATCCTCTTCTTCTTATTACATCGATTCTTGCCTGAAGAAATTGGGGAAAATCGCATCCTGGACACGCTCTTGGTATTATTCCTGGCGACGGTCTTCATTCCTTTGCACAGTCGTGTTCAGAAGTTTGTAGACACCATGTTCTATGGTGGCTGGTACGATTACCGTTTAGGCGTGATGAATATCACCCATGGGCTTGAGCTGGTCAACGATTACCACGAGTTAGCCCAAATCGTGGGTCAACGCTTGGTGAACATCCTGCGCCTGGAAGAAGCATGCGTCTTCTTTCGAGACGCAGATGGAGAGTTTTCGATCGTCGAGGTGGCCTCGCGTTACAATCTGGATGAGCAACCGCCACGCCATTATCCACACTTGCCTCGAAGCAGCCTGGAGTTTTTATTGAATCTTGGCGTGGTTGAAAAAAACAATTTGCGCAAAGCTCTGGAGGAAGTAGCTCTATCTGCAGAAGAGCTCCAACTGCTGAAAAGTGAACAGATTCATTTATGGGTGCCTGTGATTGCTCATGCCAAGATCCAGGGTCTCCTGGCTTTGGGACCCAAATTGGGGGGGGATATTTTCAGCTCGGAGGATATCGACATCATGCGCGTTGTGGCGCGGCAAATTGCCCCGATTTTAGAGAATTTGCATCTGGTGACGCGTTTGCGTCAATATGCTGCTGAGCTTGAACATCGCGTAAAATTGCGTACTGCTGAATTGTTCAACGCCAAAGAGCGCGTCGAAGCCATACTTGCCAGTGTTGGAGAGGGAGTGGTGGTGACCGATTTGAATGGTCAAATCGAGATCATCAACAGCGCCTTTGAAAGACAATCGGGGTTTACCTTTAATGACCTTGTGGGTCAAGACTTCTTCAGTATTCTAAATGAATATAACGAAGCCCAGAAAGTCGAGGAAGTAAAAGCCTGTTTAAAGCAGGGGGAGGTCTGGAGTGGCGAGTTGCTTAGTCGTCGTAAGAATGGACGCTTGTATGACATTCTACTGACCATCGCGCCTGTGCGAGATCAGAGCGGACATATCGTCAGCTATGTGGGTAGCCAACGCGATATAACCCATCAAAAAGAACTGGACCGCATGAAGGACATCTTTGTTGCCGATGTCTCTCACGAGCTACGCACGCCGACCACGAACATCAACCTCTACCTGGACTTGCTTGAAAGCTCCCCGCCCGAAAAACATGCCCAATATCTGGCGGTGATCCGCGAGCAAAGCTTTCAATTGACCAAACTGGTTGAAGATATCCTCGATCTATCTCGCATTACTAAGGCACGCGTTTCTCAACTGGAGTTTGCCCCGGTGGATTTGAACAAGCTGGTCTTAGATGTGATCACCGCCCATGCACCCATGGCTGAAGCTGCCGGTGTAGAGGTCACCTTTACACCTGGAGCCACACCGCTTGAAATCCAGGGTGAGTACAACCAGCTCTCGCGCATGCTTGCCAATTTGATCACGAATGCCATCCGCTATTCACCCGAAGGAAAGGTGCAGCTTGAAACCGGAAGTGCAGATAAGATGGCCTGTTTATCGATCAGAGATACGGGCATGGGCATTCCTGAAGAAGACCTTCCACATATCTTTGACCGGTTTTACCGTGGCAAAAACGTTCGCCAATCGAGCATTCATGGCACTGGCTTGGGGCTGGCGATTGTGCGTGAAATTGTTGACCTGCACCGGGGAAAGATCGATGTGCAGAGTGAAATTGGCAAAGGTTCTGTTTTCCAAATCTGGTTGCCGATTTAAGGAGCATCGATGCCAAACGAAGTAATTTTAGTGGTTGAAGACAACGATTTACTGCGCGAGGGTCTAAAAATCCTATTGGAAACCGAGGGATTTCGCGCGCTTTCTGCGGTACATGGCCGAGAGGCGCTTAGCAAGATGGATTCCATATGCCCGGATTTGATCTTGTCAGACATATCCATGCCTGAGATGGACGGTTTTGAGTTCTATCGGCATGTGCGCACCCGACCCGAGTGGGTGACCATTCCTTTTATTTTCTTAACTGCGCGCGGCGAACGCGACGATGTGTTTGCGGGGAAGAAGCTTGGAGTGGAAGATTATCTGGTGAAACCAGTTGATCGGCAGGAATTGTTGACCACAATCCGCTCGCGCCTGGAAAGGACACATCAGCTTTTACTGGCGCAGTTAGAGCAGGCATATGAAACCAGCCTGATCATGCTGGCCAACGCCATCGAGTTGCGCGATCGCTATACACGCGGTCATGTCGAGAGGGTGATGAACATCGCCCTGATTATTGCCCGCCGTTTAGGCCTCCCGGAATCGAGCATGAAGCCCTTGCGTTTCGGGGCGATCTTACACGACATCGGGAAAATTTACATTCGCGAAACCGTGCTATCCAAGACGGGTCCACTGAACGCAGAAGAATGGACCGAAATGAAGAAACACACGATCTATGGCTCACAACTCATTGAGCACATCTCTTACCTGACCCCCGCCATTCCCATCATCCGCAATCACCACGAGCGCTGGGATGGACGGGGTTATCCTGATGGGTTGAAGGGAGAAGAGATTCCATTAGGTGCGCGCATTATCGCTGTAGCCGACTCCTTCGATGCCATGACTGCTGAACGTGTGTATCAGAAAGCAGTATCGCCCCAACAAGCGCTAAAGGAAATAGAGGCATGTAGCGGCACGAAGTACGATCCTGCAATTGTTGCCGCGCTTTGCGCAGCCTGGGGTGACATTGAAGATTTTTTATCTAACGAAAATAAGACTTCATGAGGAGGCAGATCCGTTCGAGCGTCTCAGCGCCAATGGGAAACCTCGTCGAGCTTCTCAATCTCGAATGCCTCGAGGTGCAACCCGACAGCACCCAGGTTGTCCTTCAACTGGTCAAGCGTTCTCGGCCCGATGATGGGGCTGGTGATCAGCGGGTTCGCCAGCAACCATGCCAGGGCGACTTGTGAAATCGTGCTGCCCTTTTGCCGCGCCAGCGCGTCGAGTGTGTCTAATACCTGCCAGTTGCGTTCAGTGAAGTAGCGGCTAACGTTACGCAAGCGCACGCTGGAAGGCTGCTCCTCTCGCCGATATTTCCCGGTCAAGAACCCACCGCCTAATGGACTATAAGGGATGACTCCCAGGCTATACGCGCGGCAAACATCGGCTAACTCGCTTTCAAATTCCTGGCGATGCACCAAGTTGTAGTGCGGCTGAAGGGAAACAAATGCCGCCAGGTGGTAATGGCGCGCAGTCCACAGGGCTTCGGTCAACCGCCAGGCAGGGTAATTCGAGCACCCAATGTAGCGAACTTTCCCTTGGTGAATGAGGTCATCCAGAGCCGAGAGGGTTTCTAAGATTGGTGTTTGCGCGTCAAACCAGTGGGTCTGGTACAGGTCAATGTAATCCGTTTTGAGCCTTTTCAGCGAGGCCTCGACGGCCGCGAGGATGTGTGCTCTAGATAGCCCTTCATCGTTCGCTCCTTCTCCCATTCTGCCGCGCACTTTTGTGGCGATCACCAATCGGTGGCGTGGAATCCCTGAAGCTTTGATCCAATCCCCGATAATCTCCTCAGCCACGCCTCCCGGATTTCCTTCAACCCAATTGGAGTAAATATCCGCAGTGTCGATGAAATTGATTCCGGCCTCATAGGCTGTAGAGAGGATATCGAATGCAGTTTTTCGATCTGCTGTCCAACCGAACTGCATGCTTCCAAGACAGAGGCAGGAAACTTTCAAGCCGGTCGAACCAAGAAAACGGTATTCCATAAATGATCCCTTTCGTTTCAATGAGAATCGGAATAACCCCAGGGGTTCTTGGATTGCCAGTTCCAGGTGTCCGCGCACATATCTTCCAGGCTTCTGGTGCAACTCCAGTTAAGCTCGCGGTTTGCCTTGCCGGCATCGGCGTAGCTTATGGCGATATCCCCTGGCCTTCTTGCGGCGATGCGATAGGGGATTTTCCTCCCACTAACTTTCTCAAAGGCGGCAATGACTTCCAGCACACTATGTCCACGATTGGTGCCGAGGTTGTAGATTTCTATCCCTGGATTCTCTTTCATCTTCTCCAAGGCTTTAATATGCCCTAAAGCCAGGTCAACAACATGAATGTAATCGCGCACGCCCGTGCCGTCTGGCGTTGGGTAGTCGTTGCCATACACTTTGAGCTCAGCCAGGCGACCAATCGCCACCTGAGAAATATAAGGCATTAAGTTGTTGGGGATGTCTTGAGGATCTTCGCCGATTGCTCCACTGGGATGAGCCCCTACTGGATTGAAATACCGCAGCAAGATGATGTTCCAGGTGTTGTCTGCGCGGTAGATATCCTGCAGGATCATCTCAATCATCCATTTAGTGCGTCCATAAGGGCTGGTAGGATTGCAGGGAAAGGTTTCTGGAATCGGCACCTGCGCTGCGTCTCCATACACAGTGGCCGAAGAGCTGAACACCAGGTTTTTGACCGCATGGTCTGCCATCAGGCGGCATAAGTTGATCGTCCCCACCAGGTTATTGTGGTAGTAATTCAAGGGGACCAGGACGGATTCTCCCACTGCTTTTAACCCGGCGAAGTGGATGACTGCGTCAAACGAGCGCGAAGCGAAGATCGGTTTTAGAGCTTCATACTCCAGCAAATCCACTTGAAAAAAGTCGAGCTTTTTCCCAGTCAGGCTTTGAACACGGCGCAGTGCTTCATACTTGCTATTGCATAAATTGTCTATCACGGTAACATCATACCCGGCCTGAAGCAGCTCAACACAAGTATGGCTGCCAATATAACCTGCACCTCCGGTGACTAAAACGTGCATTTTTCTATTCATGAGAGACTCTCGTAGAGTCGGGCAATTTCATCCCGTTCGGGGCACGGCAGCTTATTCTGTCGTCCATCGGCACGGATCGCGTAAGCCTGGGGTGTGTTCGATGGCTCTAACACGCGCCCGATGTCGGCGCAAAGGATGCCCGCGCGGGTTATTGCGCTTTGTACGGACGAGGATTGCTCTTCGGCTACTGCCAGGAGCAAGGCACCCGAAGCGATTGCCCCTAGAGGGTCTAAACCGAGCAGGTGGCAAATTTTTTCAGACAAAGGGAACACCGGCACTTTATCGATCTCGATAGCCATAGAGTGCTGGCTGGCTTCGGCAAACTCCCACACCGCGGCGTATAACCCTCCTTCTGTGGGATCGTGCATGGCATGTACTCCGCCGCAGGTGATCGCGATCTGAGCTTCGGTAAGCACACCAATACCAGGACTGTAAATGAAATTTTGTGCTTCTTCGACTTCTTCAGCTGTGAGATAGGCTGTAAATCCGGGAGGATTCTGGATCGAGGTAGTTTTTCCTAGGAGACGGTCGGGAAACTCCCTGGCGAGCAGTCCGGTGGCTTCGATGGGTACCCCCTTAGTGAGTAGCAAGTGATCATCGGCTCGAACTTTGCCAGGGTGGACGAACTGGTCATGCGCTACTTCGCCAATCATGGTGCCAATGACAATCGGGCGCTCGAACGAGGCAGTGATCTCTGTGTGCCCTCCAATTACAGTGACATTCATCTGGCGACAGGCGCGATAGATTTGGTCAAAGATCGCCTTGGCGAATGTCGGAGTGGCATGCTTTTCGGGTAAGAGCAGGGTTATCAGCATCCATCGAGGTATCGCTCCGCAGGTGGCAATGTCATTGGCATTCACCTGCACAGCATACCATCCGATCTCGTGGGTGGCAAAAGTGATTGGGTCAGTCTTGAACACCAACAGCTCATGCCCTGGTTCGACTACCGCGCAGTCAAGTCCAATTCCCGGTCCCAATAACAGGCGCGCATCGTTCGTTGGTGCCTCTGCAAGGATTTCTTTTAGTAGCTCTACAGGCAACTTGCCAACTGGAAGGACTCCTTCGGTCTTCTTCGTCATTCGTTCAAGCCTTATAACCGATCATCCTTAAGAATCCTTTACGCCAGGCAACGCCTTCCTCGTCTTCGACGCCTTTGGGTGGAAAACCATCGATCACCCCCAGCACACCTCGACCTTGTTCGTCTTCAGCAACGATCACTTTGGTGGGATTGGCTGTGGCGCAAAATATGTGGCACACCTCGGGAACGAGTTTTATCGTATTCAGCACGTTGATGGGGTAGTAGCCCTCTCCTAAAAACAGGATAAAGGTGTGTCCTGCTGCGATTTGTTCAGCATTCTTTTTCGCCAGGGCGATCATTGCTTCGTCTGTTCCGCTGGCGCGAATCAGGCACTTTCCCGAAGCCTCGCAGAACGCCAAGCCAAACTTGATGCCCGGAACGCTGGTGACCATCGCTTCATGAATATCTTCGACAGATTTGATGAAGTGAGTTTGACCCAAAATGAAGTTGATCGTTTCTGGCTTCTCGATACTTACAGTGGTCAGCTTCATGCTCGCCTCCATAGTCGGTACACTCTTGTTTCCTCTTTCGTCTTTTTGCGGATACTGAGGGATACGATCCATTGATTTTGCAGTGATTATAATCTACACGATGGATGCCCAAGATGCCCTAAAAACCCATCGCCTGTCCCCATAAGCAGAAAAAACAGACCTGAGGGTGGCTTTCCCCTTACAGGTCTGTGAGATGCGGGTCTTTTCTTGGGGTGGCTTAGCGTAAGTAATCTAATGGGTTGACTTTGACGCCATTATAGACCATCTCGAAATGCAGGTGGGGTCCGCTAGAGTTGCCTGTGCTCCCCAGTGCTCCGATGTAGCCGCCCTGATACACACTTTGACCACAACTTACTGCCACTGCGCTCAGGTGGGCGTATGCCGTTTGCCAACCGTTTCCATGATCGATGACGATCAGATAGCCATAGCCATAATTGCTCCATCCGGCATATACCACTACACCGCTATCGGAAGCATACACCGGATTGCCTTCTTGCCCCCCAATGTCGATTGCCGGGTGTACGCCTGGATCATAGGTGTAGCCAGAGAGCGTGCGCTCCGTGGTTGGCCAGATAAAGGTACCGGTGCCATAGGCGCCTTCGTAAACGTCACCGCAGTGTCCTTCTCCATAATAGCGCGCCGAAGCCGGGTTTTGCCGCGTAATCGCAGGCGGCCCCCAGTCTTTGATGGCGCGTTTCCCTCCGGGAACGATCAGCCATGTGCCTGGGGTGATGTTGATTTCGCCGTTGAGCACTTCGGTGAGGTCGAAATGGTTTCCCGGATAGTTGAGGATGGCTTCGGGTTCGACTTTGAAGAACGCGGCAATATCGTTCAGGTTGTCCCCTTCTTTCCATTGGTAATATGTTCCATCCACTGGCAAGATGTTGAGAACCTGGTTGGGTTTCAATAGATGTGGATTGTCTTCCAATACTTCGAAGTTCCCCCACAGCACCGTCTCTGGCTTCAGCCCAAATTTCAGCGCAATGCTAAACAGAGTATCTCCGGGTTGAACGGTATATGTGATTACTTCCACCCTTGGGCGAGAGGGGATGATCGTCTTGAAATCGATATTGCGCGATATCCCGTATTGAAGCAGCGAGGAGGGTGTGGCTAGCGGTGAAAGCGCCACCAGGGGCGGTTCTGCGGTGGCGGTGGCATACGCGCCTCCCCCTGCGAACGCGACCGCTTCTTCGGCGTCTGGGTGGAGCGCCGCTTTCACGTGCGCAGGCAGGTACCGCTCCCATACGACGAAGAGGATCAGGCCGAGAAACCCTGCGCTGATCAGCACTAAGCCGATTTTTTGGATGACAATACCCGCGCGTTTTCTTCTAGTTTGCTCGGATGCCTGCGGAGTTTCGTGTTCCGCCGGGTCTTGTGGGGTGTTGGTTTCTTGAGCCATAAGCGTAAGATTGTGTAACCGTGATCTGCGTGTCACGCCTCGGTCTTTAGGCATGGGCAGATTTCAAGACATGGTTGTTTTGGACAAATCCTTTTCGCTATTTTAGCACCTTTCTTCGGTTTTGCTCTATGATCTCGCCATATCACTGCGATGGCAAACATAAGCCTTCAAAAGCGCGCTCATTATAACCCACATGGCGTTTTGTTGTTTAACGCTTTGCAAAGACAAATAAATGGGAAGTTTATAGATGCGGTTGCCCGAAACAGCACCTGGGCTTAGTAAAGTAAAATAGATAAGGAAAACAAGGTATCCATGAAGGCTGACCACCATTTACCTAGACTCCTTTTGTTCCTGGCTGTTTGCTTCGCCTCTGCCTTCATAGGGGGGTGTGGGTCTAGAGCACTTTCTTCAACCCCAACGGCTATGGAGCACTTCCCCTCATCGACAATGCTCCCCGTTTTGCCCTCGGCCACTTTTACCCACATTCCTACAAACACACCCACACTTACCCCCACTGCCACCCATACCTTGACCCCCACACCGACGCTGTTTGCTCTTGAAGGCACCCCCTTGCCAGGCACTTTGCCACACATCACTATTCAGAACGCTGACCAGGTTAGCGCCCTTGCCTCATGGCAGTATGAAGCGGTACGCGATATGGAGTGGACCGCAGATGGCTTTACCCTGGCAGTGGCGGGAGACTCCACAATCGCGTTGTACGATGTGCTTTCTCGCCGCGTGTTGCGCTCTTTGTATCCTCAGGCTAACGGAATTGTAGACCTGGCATTCAGCCCAGATGGAAAATGGTTGGTTGTCGGCAGCCGTCAAACCATTGAAGGCGACCGTTACATCAGCAAGCTGGAACTCTGGCAGGGGCCCGACTGGAAACCTCGTGGGATCATGTACGATGTCCCTCAAGGTTTGAGCGCCTTGGCGTTTTCAGCGGATGGCGCGGTGCTGGCTGTGGCCTATCCTGGCCAGCTCCCCGCGCCAAGCATCGTTGACTTTTGGATATCCAGCCGTTGGCAAATTACCCGAACCTTGCAACTGGAATCCGCGATCCAAATTGCATTCTCGCCCGATGGCAGGTTTTTTGCTGCCTCACCTGATCGCTATGCCATCAGGGTATGGGACTTGAAGGATGGCGAGTGGTTGTGGAATTTCCCCACCTCGTTCACCGGAGCGGTGAGCGCGCTGGCTTTTTCGCCTTTCGGGAACTACCTTGCCAGTGGGCACTATGATGGCATGGTGCGCCTTTGGAATATGGATAACGGCGAGATGTTGGTAGAGTTTCAGGCTCAGGGCGTAGTCGAGTGCCTGGCTTTCAGCCCGGATGGCTCGCTAATCGCCAGCGGGAGCAGCTTTAGCTCCAGCGCGGTGCAAATTTGGGAAGTTGCCAGTGGTCAATTGCTAAGGCATTTGGAAGGGCATCAGGCTGGTGTAACGCGCCTGCTCTTTTCTCCGCATGGGGATTATTTGGTAAGCGCCTCTTACGATGGCATGATGCGCGTATGGGGTCTCTGGCCTTGAAAACCAGGCGAGGCTTGGCGCGCTGGTATATCTGGCTCACTTTGTTCAGCCTGGGTGTATTCGCGTTCAGGCCGTTTTCTGCCGGAATTTTCACCGGCGGGCAATGGCGCGCTTTGTTTCCCGCCCAGATCACCGCCATCACTCCCGAAAATGCAGCGCATGTACAAGAGTTGCACAGCCTCACATTCAACCCCTGGGAATTGGTTTTGGCGCTCGCCTGGTCGCCAGATGGTACATTCCTGGCAGCCAGCGTAGGGGTACGTTTGGTTTTGCTGGAAGCTGATAGCCTGGAGGTGGTTCAATCCATCGAGATTGGCGCATTTTCCCGCGGACTTGCCTTCAACACACAGGGGAATCTGTTGGCTTTGGGTAGTCAGGATGGCTTAGTGCGCATTTGGCAGGTGCAGGAGACCCTAGAAGGCACCGTTTCAATGATCCAAATGGCTGAATATCAGGCGCACCGAAAGGGGGTCAATACGTTGGTTTTTAGCCCCCTTGAGGACATCTTGATCACCGGTGGAAATGACGCCGTTGTGCGCCTTTGGCAACCGCTAAGCGGAGAACTTCTACAACAGATCATTGGAGGAACGTACGCAGTCCCCGCGGCTATGTTCATCCCTCGGATGAATTCTTTGGCGTTAGTGAATGGCGACGTCATCCGTCTGCGCGATGCAGAGGCGGGTAATATCGTGGGCACATTTCGCTATGCGACTTGGTTTTATAGCCTTGCCTACCATCCCATGCAAGATCTCCTGGCCGCGGGGGACATCCACAATCGCGTGGCTATTTGGAGCCTGGACCAGGCTTACCGAAGTGGACAAGAGCGAACCATTGAACCACGCTTTTTAGTGGGGCATTTAGGCAAGGATGGCACTTATCGCAGTTTGGTATGGAGCGTGGCTTTCAATGCAGATGGCAGTTTATTGGCTTCTGCTGGTGGGGATGGGAGGGTGATTCTGTGGGATATGGATACCTTTTCCATTGCATCCATTTTGAAAGGCCATGAACGGGGCGTATGTAGCGTTGCCTTTGCCCCGGGAGGAGAGCTCCTTGCCTCTGGTGGATTGGATGGGAGCATTCGATTATGGGGCCTCGCCCCGTAAGATAATGAAACTCCGAAGTCAAGGCTCTTGTTCGGCAATTGCCGTTAATTGGAGGTGAAAACGTTCTGCGCCAAATGTGGCGGTGATCTGTGCTGCTTGCGTCGCTTCTTGAAGCAAGGATTGCACCTCGGCTTGAATTTTTACTGTTCTCACGCTTTCACTGCCTAAGATGCTGGTCTTGCACGCCAGTGAAGCGAAGATTATGATGATAAGAAGCACCATGAAACTAATGAGCACTTTTTTCATCGAGACTCCCAAACGTTTTTAGAAGAATTGCCATTGTTATGATCTCTTGGTCGAGACGTATGGTCTTAATCGCAGTTGCCAGATTTGTGCCACTTTCACATCAGTGGCGATTGAGCAAACGCTCTGCGATTCTGTTTATTCCTTGGTTATAATGGGATGAGGGCAAGCGAAATTACTTACATCGAGATGCAAAGAGGTGATTGTAGAAATGGAATCCAAACCATCCTTGGCAGGACAATTGCGTGCCGCAGCCTATGAAGAGATTTTTAAAGTGCTGGGAATGTCTCCTCGCAATTATCTGCGCAAAGTGCTTGTCCCGTTACTCTGGTTGCCCATCCAGCGCTTTGCCTTGCTTGCTGAGCGTTTTGACCACCTGGTGGCTTCCAGCGGTTTTCATGAAGCCATGCGCCAGATCATTCCCAGCTTTATCCGAGGGGTTGAGGTATCTGGCAATGATGACATTCCGCGACAAGGTCCCTTATTGGTTGTATCCAACCATCCGGGCACTTATGATAGCCTTGTCATCACTGCCAGCCTGCCTCGCAACGATATTCGCATCATTGCCAGTGGGTTAATTCACTTCTTGCGCAATCTGCCGGCGACCAGCCAACACTTGATTTTTACCACCCTAAACGCCCATGAACGCATGATGGTGATCCGACGTATGATTCGCGAATTGCGCGAGGGGAAGTCATTGCTCATCTACCCCAGCGGAAAACTCGACCCCGATCCAGCTCATTTGCCCGGAGCGGAGCAGGCTTTGATGCGTTGGTCACCCAGCGTTGAGCTCATTATGCGTAAAGTTCCGCAAACGCGGGTTGTGGTCGCGATGGTGAGCAACGTGCTTTCTCCTAATGCCTGGCGCAACCCTTTTCAAAGGTTCTTAAAAGATACACAACAAAGGTTGCAGACGGCAGAGATCTTCCAGGTGTTACAGCAGATGCTCTTCTCCCGCAAGTTCGACCTGGTGCCTCGAGTGGCCTTTAGCGGCCCTTATACTATTTCTCAGCTTGAAGAGGAGGCTCCGGGTTCTTCTGCTCTCATGCCGGTGATCATCCAAAAGGCGCAATCGTTATTGCCCCGCAACGAATAGTTGTTCATTCGAGCGAAAGAGAAGATCTAATCCTGACTTTGAAGGAGGTTTCTTGTGTGCGATACCATCGTTGTTACGCCAGACGCCTCAGCCGATGGGGTGATGCTCTTCGCTAAAAACTCTGATCGTGACCCCAATGAGGCGCAGCATCTGTGTTATCTCCCTGAGATGGAACATAAAAAGGGAGATCGGTTGAAGTGTACGTACATCGTAATCCCCCAAGTCCCTCACACGAACGCCGTGCTCCTTTCCAAGCCATTTTGGATTTGGGGGGCGGAGATGGGCGTCAATCAACACGGCGTGGCCATCGGTAACGAAGCGATTTTCTCGAAAGTGCCTGCACAAAAAGAGCCGGCATTGATCGGCATGGATTTGTTGCGTTTGGGCTTGGAGCGTGCCGAAACAGCACCTCAAGCGGTTCAGGTCATCACCACTTTGTTGGAGGAATTTGGCCAGGGTGGGAACTGTGGCTTCCAACATAAGCTTTATTATCATAATTCTTTCCTCATTGCGGATGCGCGCGAAGCCTGGGTGTTAGAAACCGTGGGAAAAGAATGGGCTGCACGCCGCGTGAGCGGGGTTTATTCGATTTCGAATTGCTTGACATTGGGCAACCAGTTTGACCTGGCTTCTCCTAATCTCATCTCTTTCGCTCAAAGCCGGGGATGGTGCAAAGGAAGAGAGGACTTTGATTTCTCCCGCTGTTACTCGGACTTCATTTTTACAACCTTTAGCGCCGGGCGCCAGCGTTGCAGTAGGACGCATCACATCCTCAGAGAAAAAGAGGGGCGTATTACCCTTGAAGAGGTGATCGCTGTGTTGCGCCATCATCGGGATGCTCCAGGAGGATGGCGACCTGATCGAGGGTTGACGGGGGCTGATGTGTGTATGCATGCTGCATTTGGGCCGGTGCGCATTTCTCAGACTACAGCATCGCTGGTGTCTTTTTTGCATCCAACTTCACCCCTGCACTTTGCTACGGCAACGGCCGCGCCGTGCATATCGATCTTCAAACCCCTATGGATGGATGTGCCTTTGCCGGATATGGGAGAAGAGCCGCAAGGCAGATACAACCCCAACACGCTCTTTTGGAAACACGAATACTTGCATCGCTTGGTCTTGAGTGATTACCCCACCAGGGTTGAGAAGTTTCGCCAGGAACGCGACGACCTGGAACGGCGATTCATCACCCAGGCCTTCCAGGCATTACAGGCGCCTGCAGACCTCCGTCAGCGATTGGAGGTAGATAGTTTTGCTCAGGCGCAGGCTGCATTGCAACGATGGATTGAAGACGTTGAGCATACATCCATCAACAAACCTGTCAACCGCCTGTACGCCGCTGCCTGGAATGCGTACAATCGCCAGGCAGGTGTTCCGTTGAGTCTCTAAAGCGCACCCAGGCAGACGTTTTCACCGACGCGGCAATGTGGATGGTGGTGGTTTGGGGAATTTTAGGGACAATTGCGGGTTTTGGCGCATTTATCTGGCTGCTCAATCGCCTTTTGAGTTTTCTCAAAAGTAGCCGCCTGAAAGCTGCCCTCATCCTTCCAATGTTATTGATGACCATGGTGGGGTTTTTCTGGCTGGCTTTGCTCAGCCCCCAGGGTTTAGGAAGAATCGTTGTCCTGGTCACCCTTGCAGCCATGCTCTTAGGGGAGAGGCGGCGGGTGGTTTTTCATCATGTGCACTGGAACCCTCCAAGCGCGGACTCGAGGATTCCCAACATAAACTTATTTCACCCCATAACCACCACAGAGGTTGCCAGCTTGCGTTATAAAATCACCTTGCCTGAAATGCCCGATGAGGGCATACGCCTTGTCTTTCTAAGCGACTTCCATATAAACCGGCGCCTTCCCATAAGTTATTTCCAATCTGTCGTTGAAGAGGTCAATGCTTTATCCCCTCAAATTGTTCTATTGGGCGGGGATTTTGTTTCAGAGGGGTCGCATATCTCTTTATTGAGTCAATTTCTTGGTAATCTGCGTGCCTCTGTAGGGATATACGCTGTTTTAGGGAATCACGACTACTGGTGTTGCGCTCGCGAGGTGCAGCGCGCGGTAGAGGATTTTGGTGTTCGTTTTATCGGAGGGTCATGGACGCGGGTTACCATTTCGGCTCAGCAGAGTGTGCTCTTAGGAGGCTGTGAGGCGCCGTGGGGCAAGACGCTTTCAGTAGATAAACATTCGCCAAAAGGTGAACTTCGTCTTGTCCTGGCTCATTCTGCAGACCGTATCTATACTTTTGTCCGAAATCAGGTGCCTATGGTTTTTACGGGACATTACCACGCGGGGCAGGTACGCCTCCCTGCATTCGGCGCATTGGTCGTGCCCTCCAGATATGGTAGGCGTTTCCTGCATGGGCATTATTCTATTGAAAACACCCATTTGTTTGTCAGCAGCGGGATCGGCGCAGCAATGCCTCCCCTGCGTATCAATTGCTTGCCGGATTTCATTGCTGTGGATATCCTTAGGGACGCGGAACCCTCCAGAGTGGACATGACCGCTAACCCCCAAAAAGCTTAGGATGAGGTGTATAAATCGTTTATAATACAAGGAGCATCACAGGTGTATCATCCTTTTTTGCCATGGAAACAGGCGTCCAAAATCAATAATAAAGAGATGCTCAGAAATAGGAGGAATAATGGCTCGAATTATAAGAATCGAAGGTATTGGTCCCGTTTATAAGCAAAAGCTCAAAGAAGCGGGCATCACTACCACCGAAGCCTTGCTCGAAACAGGTGCTTCCCCGAAAGGGCGAGAGGAGTTGGCTAAAAAGACCGGCATCAGCCCATCTCTCATTTTGGAATGGGTCAACCTTGCCGATCTTTTTCGCATAAAAGGCATCGGTGAGGAGTATTCCGACTTGCTCGAAGAGGCTGGAGTAGATACCGTTCGTGAGTTAGCTCAACGCAACCCTGACAACCTCTTCGAGAAAATGGTGGAAGTCAACCAAAAGAAGCAGCTTGTGCGCCGCATGCCCACGCGCCATCAGGTTGCCGATTGGGTGGCACAGGCCAAGAGGCTCCCAGGGATTGTCACTTACTAAGCGGGCTTTTTAATTTAAAGCGAGATAACCGTCATCCAGCATAACCCACTGGCTGGGCCAATCCGATTTGCCAGCCAGTGGTTATTGCGCGCACAGGTTTCGGTTTATCAAGTTTCAGTTTCTTTTTCTTCTAAGCGCTTTGAAACGCGCCTGCCCTCGTCCGCCTCATCTTTTAGCAGGACAGCTTCCACCGCGCTTTCCAGCTCTTCCTTAGAGATTGGGTCCGCTTGCCCTCGAGGGTACTTCAGCCAGGCAAGGAATTCGATATTGCCCCTCTGGCCTCTAACGGGAGATCGAATCAGCCCTTTGAACTCGAAGTCTAGGTTCATTGAAAAGTTGAGCACATCGATGAGCACACGACGATGCACGGCCGGGTCACGTATCACCCCCGAGCGCCGCGCTGCTTCTTTGCGTCCGGTCTCGAATTGGGGTTTGATCATCGTAACGATTTCACCTGCGGGGTATTGTTCCTCGTTAGACTGCTGTTTTGGAAACCAACCAATAATCACCGGGAGAAGCGTCTTTATTGTGATAAAGGATAAGTCAATGGTAATTAATTCCACCGGCTCTGCAAGATTAACTAAATATCGGGCGTTCACTCCTTCCATGACCACCACACGGGGATCGTACCGCAACTTCCAATCCAGAATGCCCCGTCCCACATCAATCGCATATACACGCGCAGCTCCGTGTTGTAGCAAACAGTCCGTGAATCCGCCTGTGGAGGAGCCAACATCGGCGCAGACCTTGCCCGCCACATCCAACTGAAATGCATCCAGCGCGGCTTTTAGTTTATCGCCACCTCGCGAGACGAATCGAGGAGGGTTTTTTAGCGTTACTTCCGCCTCCTCGGGCACCATGGTAGATGGTTTTAGCACCACCTCACCATTCACCCTGACTTCGCCAGCCATAACCATGCGTTGGGCAATGTTGCGGCTTGTGACCAACTTGCGTTCCACCATAATCACATCCAGCCGTTGTTTGCTCATAAGCATATTTTAACATAAATTTACCTAACAAATTTGTCGCGCCATGCCATTTTTAAGGGGTTTATGCTATCATTCGCCTGCGCGCGAATCACCAAGTGTAGTGGAGAAGAGGGCTTATGCTTTTAGCTTTGCTTAAGACGATGCGCCCCCGTCAGTGGGTGAAGAACGTCTTCGTATTTGCCGCCATCGTCTTTGACCGCCAGCTGGGTTTCAACAACTTCCCGCCGCTCCTGCGCACAATGGCTGGGTTCGCCATCTTTTGCCTTGTCTCTGGTGCGGTTTATTTGATCAATGATATCGCGGATGTGGAAGCGGATCGCAACCATCCTCAGAAGCGTCATCGCCCGATCGCTTCGGGGCAACTGCCGATCCCGGTTGCGCGCATTGCTGCGTTGGGCATCCTGTTGGTTGCTTTCCCCCTGGCTTATTTGCTTTCGCCCGGGTTTGCGATGATCACCGCCCTATATCTGGTTCTAAACCTGGCTTACTCGAAGTGGCTCAAACACATTTTATTATTAGATGTCCTATCCATTGCTGCGGGCTTTGTGCTCCGCGTGGCTTCTGGTGTTACCCTTATCCATGTCGCCCGCTTCTCGCCGTGGTTGTATGTCGTGACCACGCTAGTAGCAATCTATATTGGTTTTGGTAAGCGCCGCGCGGAATTAGGTTTGTTGGCCGAATCGGCAAACGAACATCGCAAAGTCTTGGATGGGTACACCATCCCCTTACTGGACCAATTCATTACCATCTCTGCCAGCACTACGGTGGTCGCCTATTGTCTGTACACATTTTCGGCGCCGAACCTTCCGGATAACCATGTGATGATGCTCACCATTCCCTTCGTGATTTATGGCATCTTTCGCTATTTGGCGGTGATTAAAGACTCACCTTCCGGGGGAACGCCGGAGGAAATCATCTTGAAAGACAAACCCCTGCAGGCGACCATCCTGCTTTGGGGTCTTTCCATCCTGGTGATCTTTTATATCTTTTAGGCTTAGCAGTTGAGATTATTTCTGATGCCTGCATTTACCGCGACTGCTCCTGGTAAGGTGATATTATGCGGAGAACACGCCGTTGTCTATGGACAGCCCGCGCTCGCGGTTCCCGTCATGGGTGTTCGTACGCGTGCGGTCGTCCGGGCAGAACCACAACGCCCTCCCAGCACTGCCAGAATTCAAGCCCCACAAATCGACCTCGACGACGAGTGGGCACACTTGCCTGAAGATCATCCATTGAGGCGTTGTGTTTCCTTGGTTTTTCAGGAATGCGGTGCGCGCCAGTTTCCCGCATTTCGCCTGCGATTGACCTCCACAATCCCAATTGCTGCAGGCTTGGGATCGGGAGCCGCCGCGGCAGTGGCAACAATACGCGCCCTGGCGGCTTTCCTGGGACACCCCTTACCCGTTGAACGCGTAAGCGCGCTGGCATTTGAAGTCGAGAAGCTACACCATGGCACTCCTTCGGGTATTGACAATACTGTGATCGCGTATGCGCAACCCATTTATTATCGCAAGGACCTGCCCCTGGAACGGCTAAAAGTCACGCGTCCATTCAGTTTGCTCATCGCCGACAGCGGCGTTCCCAGCCCAACGGCCCTTACCGTGGCAGAGGTACGCCGTCGCTGGGAGGCAGACAAGGAGAAATATGAGGCGCTCTTTAGTGCCATGGGTGAAATCGCACGGGCGGCGCGCCAGTTGATCGAGGGCGGAGAGCCGGAACAGCTCGGTCCTCTGATGACCCAAAACCATGCCCTGCTGCGCGAAATTGGCGTTTCCTCCCCGAAGCTAGATCGCCTGGTGAATGTCGCCTGTAAGATGGGCGCCTATGGAGCGAAACTCTCCGGAGGGGGGCGTGGAGGGAATGTCATCGTACTTTCCCCGGAAGACCAGGTTGAAAGCCTGATCTTTGCTCTCACTGAGGCGGGTGCCGTGCGCGTGATCGTCACGCGTGTCACCTCTGCGATTGGAGGTAGGCGTGCCTAAAGCTGACATTTCTTTGGAGTTATGGTTCTTGAAGCTAGGGGGGTCTCTCATCACTGAAAAATCCAAACCCTTCACACCGCGATTGGAGGTATTGACGCGCTTGGCGCAGGAAATTCACCTCGTTCGAAAGGAGAACCCTCAGTTGCGTTTGCTCATTGGGCACGGATCGGGCTCTTTTGGCCATACTGTGGCTCAAAAATATGCCACTCGACAGGGTGTGCATACTACACAGGAATGGCAAGGGTTCGCCGAAGTGGGGCATTCCGCTGCCAACCTGCATTATCTTGTCATGCAGGCGTTTCATCGTGCTGGCTTGCCGGCAATTTCTTTTCCGCCCTCTGCGTGCGTGATCGCCGAGCAGGGGAGGGTGGCCGATTGGCCCCTAGAGCCCGTTCGGTCAGCGCTTGTCAGAGGGTTGGTGCCCGTGGTCTTTGGGGATGTGGCCTTTGACCGCGCTCTGGGAGGCACAGTCTTATCCACTGAGGATTTATTCATTTACCTCAACCATCACCTGCAGCCGCAAAACATCCTGTTTGCCGGTAGAGAATCGGGTGTGTGGGTCGATTATCCGAAGTGCACTCGCTTGATCGAGGAAATCAGACTTGAAGATGCCTCATGGCGGCAGAATGGTGTAAGCAGTTCTGCAGCTATGGATGTCACCGGGGGCATGCTCGGCAAAGTAGAAGCATGTTTGCAGTTGGTGCGGCAGAACCCCGGCTTGAGGGTGCGCATCTTCTCCGCGGAGGAGCCCGCTGCCCTCCTACAGGCTTTTTCGGGGGTCGCTTTGGGCACGTTGGTGCGTGCCTGAGCCCTCGATGGGGGATTTTTTATATATCGCATACTTCCCTCATATTTTATTTTTACGCACTTCCGCTAAACTCCAGCTTGAAAGATCAAACCTTATTGGTAGATATATCCAATTGAATGATATGTGTAGGAGGTGCCGTATGACTCAATTGACACGTTGGGATCCTTTCCGCGAAATGATGAGCTTGCGCAACGCCATGGATCAGCTCTTCGAGAGCGCTTTTGTTAGCCCAATGTTCGGCTGGCTGCAACCCTCTCCGTGGGGCTTTGCCATGGATGTCTCGGAGAACGATGATGAAATCCTGGTGAAAGCCACCTTGCCAGGCATCAACCCTGAGGATCTGGAGATCACCCTGGACAACAATGTGCTGACCATAAAAGGCGAGGTGAAAGAGGACAAAGAGGTCGAGGAACGCCGCTACCACCTGCGCGAACGCCGCTATGGCAAATTTTCTCGCAGTATCTCCTTGCCAAGCTGGGTAGATGCTGACCACATTGATGCGCAATACGCAAACGGAATCCTCACTCTGCATCTGCCGAAAGTGGAAGAAGCGAAACCAAAGCGCATCCAGGTGAAGAGCGCCGAACCTCAAAAGATGATCGAGGGCACAGCCAAGGATATCGCCTCGAAGAACTGATCGTCACCGCACTTTCAATAAACCAACCAGCGCGCCGAACCATGCAACGGCGCGCTGTTTCTTTGGGTTGTGTAAGGCCTTAAGCAGTAGCTTAGGGCAATGACAGGATGAATTCTTGCAGCGCTCTATTGAACCGTTCGGCTTGTTCTAGGTTGGGCAGATGGCCTGCATCTGGTAGGCTAATGAACTGGGCTTTCGGTATGCTTCGCGCCATTTGTTTGGCTTCTTCCAGGGGCACGATCTGATCCTCTGCTCCATGTAGGATGAGCGTGGGCACGGTGATGGTGGGTAGCATAGGCGTGGAGTCCGCCCGGTGTTTCATCGCCGCCAGATCTCCGATAGCAGTGTGTGCCGAAATGTGACTCATCATCTGGCGCACGCTCTCGACGAGCTCCCTCCGGGTTTGCAACGTCTTCGGAGAGAGCAGGCGGGTGCTCAATGCCTCCACAACAGGGGCAATGCCCTCCTGGCGCACAAGCGCGGCCATTTGATCCCGCGCGGTTTTTCCTGCCTCTGTGTCGGCCGCAGCGCGCGTCGCGGTGAGCACCAGCCCAGCCACACGCTCTGCGTAGCGACGGTAAAATTCAAAAACAATGTACCCTCCCATCGAGAGACCGCACAACACCACTTTTTCCTTCACCTGCAAAGCATCCAACAGGGCATTCAGGTCCTCCGCGAAGAGGGCCATGGAAAACGCTTCAGGAGCAGCTTGCGATTCCCCATGCCCGCGCAGGTCTGGGGCGATGACCTGTGCTACACGGCTGAGGGCTTCAATTTGAGGGCGCCACAGTTGGCGATGGAGTGGAAAGCCATGCACCAATAAGAGCGGCCTTCCACTTCCTTTCCGAGTAAACGCCATGACAAAGCCGTTGATCTTTCTACGCATGGTGTGCTCCCTCCCTTTTATTGGTTTTGCGCATCAGTGCTCTTCGCTGCCTTGGGCGGCGAGGCAGTCTTGCGCAGTAATTCTGCCGAGCCAGCCAGAGCACCTCCCACAATCAGCGCCATGGCAAGGGCTGAGGTCCAGGTGAGTTCATGCCCGCCGAGTGTCACCAGCACGAGAGTCGAGCTAAGCGGTGTGAGATATGCCAGCGAGCCAATCACTCGCGGGTCGCCGCGCTTCAGGGCTGCGTCCCAAGTGAAGAAAGCCGCACCCATTGGCCCCGCCCCCAAAAAAGCAAGCGAGAGCCAGTCTTTGGCCTCCAACACAACCAAACTGGAAACACCTTCCGTCAGCCCAAAAGCCAGCAGAGAGAAGATGCCGGAGAGCAGGCAGAAAGCGCCTACCGCCGCGGTGGGGAAAGACGCCATACGTTTACTGAGCAAAGAATAACTCGCCCAGACAAGCGCTGCGCCTGCCGCCAGGAGATAGCCGATAAAATGACCGATGTCCAATCCCAATTTCCCGCCGCTGATGATCAGACCTGCTCCAGCCAGTCCCATCAGCGCGCCGAGGATATGGTGAGCTTGCAATCTGGTTCCTGGCAGGTAGAGCGGCGAGAGCAACACGATCGCAAGTGGCCACAGGTAATTTATCAGATTCACTTCCACCGCGGGGGCGTGTTGAAAGGCGGAGAAGTATAGAAAATGGTAGCCAAAGATGCCCCCGACGCCGACCGCCAGGATTTTCAAAGAGACCTTCCACCGGTGGATGCTCCACAAGCTGAGCAAACCGCTGATGCAGAGAGCGATGCCCACCACAAGAAATGGATGTAGGTGGCTGAGGCGCGCTCCCAGATATGCCAGGAAGCTCCACATCCCTACAGTCCCGAGAGCAAGCAGGGTGGCGCTAGGAGGCATGTTCAACCTCGGGGAAGATCGCCCACCCACGCTGTCTGGCGGTTTGTGTGAGCAGGCGATCGGGATAGACTGCAATCGGGTTGCCGACCATCTCTAACAAAGCCAGGTCGGCGATCGAATCGGCGTATGCATAGCTCCTGTGTAAATCCACCTTTATACCCAGGTTATTGAGATATTCACGCACCAGGATGGCTTTATACGCATCAATGCACACTGGACGCAGACTCCTTCCCGTATAAACTTGGTCATTCGATTCCAGGCGGGTGCCCACGCAGTGTTGAACACCCAAATGGTTTGCGATAGCTTCTAAAAATGGTTGGGGGGCAGATGAGACCAGCATGACCAAATCATTTTTTATTTGATGTTGGCGAAGCAAGGTGCATGTGTCCTCGCGCCAGTGCTGGCTTAGGAAGTTTTCGATGCCCCAGGTCCACACCTTGTTTGCCTCAGAAAGAGTGTATCCTCGCACATACCATGCCAGGTGAGATGCCCAGGTGGCACGAAAGCGACTCTCTGAAAGCAAGCCCATCCTCCGCAGAAAATATAGAGGGTAATGCAGACCCAGGAAAACGGCATGGGTTGTGCGCCGCAGATTGTACGTTTGGAAATAGCCGATGATTCCTTTCCAAGTGCGCTCACTGGTCAATGTACCATCGACATCGAAAAAGGCTGCAATTCGACCTGTTTTGTCAGGCATGTTTGGTTGCTCCTCTCCACGGGCTTAGCGCGGCTATCCAGGATACCCCAACGCCTGAGCGAACGCCTGGATCGCTTTCAGGTGCTCCTGGGGGGTGGTGAATCCGCAGCCCATAGTGTTGAGGGAGATATGCGTCGCTCCCACCTGCTCCCATTCGCGTATGCTTTTTAGCCAATCCTTGGGATTTCCCTCGACATAGCGGATTCTGGCTTCCACTCCAAAAGGTTGGCTGATTTTACCTGCTTCTTCGCGATAGCGCTGAATTTTCTCCAGGGAGGGCTGGGCTTCGGTTGCCTGGCGATAGTTGGGCATCCAGCCATCTCCCAGGCGCGCGGTGCGCTTCAACACCGCCTCCGCATGACCACCGAACCAAACAGGGATGGGCTGCTGCACCGGCCGAGGGTTCAGTCCGGCATCTTCGATGGTATGCCATTTGCCTTTGTATGTCACCAGAGGCTGTGTCCATAACAGGCGCAGTACCTCCACCTGCTCTTCTACCCGCCGTCCGCGGTTGTGAAAGTCCTCGTTCAGGGCGGTGTATTCCACCGCATTCCAGCCAATCCCAATCCCCAACCGCAGCCGTCCTCCGCTGAGTACATCCAAAGTGGCAGCTTGCTTAGCGACCAAGGCAGTTTGCCGTTGTGGCAGGATGAGGATGCCGGTGGTGAACTCAATCCGCTGGGTGGCCGCGGCCATAAAGCTAAACAGGGCGAAGGGTTCCATGAAGGGGTCTTCGAAGGTGTAGGGTCCTTGCCAGCCGCCGGGTCTCTTGGGGTTCGCGCCCAGCACATGTTCATATGCCAGGATGTGATTGAAGCCTAAATCCTCCGCAGTTTGCGCTAAGTCGCGCACCGTAATCGGCTCATGGTGGATTTCAGTTTGCGGGTATACGATTCCAATTTTCATCTCACCTCCACAATGCAGACGAACTCTGCTGCCGGGATTGTCTTACCTAAGATTCAGCGATGCTCCCTTGTTCAGCAGTTTCAGTAAAGTCCGCCTAACCCAGTTCTTTTAGTTGCTGATTTAATTTTTCCGCTGTCTGGCGGTAAGCCTCCAGCCTGGCGCGCTCTTTGTCCACCACCTCTGCAGGAGCTTTTTCTGAAAACGGGCTGGCGAGCAACTGCTCTAGGCGTTGGATGTGCGTATGGACTTCATTCAACTCGCTCTCCAGGCGCGCGCGCTCAGCGGCCAGATCCACCAGACC